>JAIQFI010000077.1 GCA_020073345.1 Terriglobia bacterium | reverse complement strand
CTGCCAGGTTTGCTGGTGAACAATGAGATGGCACAACGGTCAAAACCGGCGCTCTCTAAACCCGAATCCGGTAGCGGTCTTCCAAGACTGCGTAGCTAAATGGGAAGAGAGCGCAGCGCATTCCATCCTGGCCCGGAGTACTCTTACTCCACAAAAGGCCGTATACATTTGCGCAAACCAACCCTGTCCCTCTCATTTTTCGCTTGCATCCAGGCGGCGGACCATACATACCGGATGCGCCGTCATTCAGGCGCTATTCGCTTTCCGATCAGCTAAACTGAGCTAAATCACTCGTATGCCGCTCTCTGCAGGCGACAAACTCGGTCTGCGCGAGAACACGCTGATGGCCCAGCCATTCGATGAGAAGTCCTGAACGTACACGTCCGCCGTTCGGTTTGTGGCCTTCGCGGAGCGGTCTTGCTGTGTTAGCCAAGACGTTCAAGAGATCTCCCGGTTCTCGCGCATGTTGTCTCTCAGCGTGCATGGGTTCTTAGACTACGCAGGACCGAACATGCCACTCGCGATTAACGTGACAGTCGTGTTGCCTTCCTTCTCTCGGAAGGGAGTCGGCATCCTGTACCAACGGCTTTTCGAAGCTCAATAGCCCCGCCCACTGATGCCTCTATCTACGCTTCAAGCGACACGTCACGATGCCGCCCGCAAGACTCGAGGTTCCGGGTGGATTTTCGGCTACTCGGAGAGCGCCGGGATGAACCGGCATGTTGTAGGGAATGAAAGAGCCCTACGGAAAAGGAGAGTAGCGAATCCATTCTGGCCTCGAGGCTACATTTGTACGGATAGGGCGTGGGCGGCGATGTGACTGAACGGCTGCCCTCCCCTGAGTGACACGCAAGCCAGTCGGACGCGAACGGCCGAGAATATCGTGGGAGCGCTCAGGCGCGCATTAGGATGGGTCTTTCCGGCACAAGAAGCCAATAGGGAAGGGCGCGACACACATAACCAGGAGCGCGCCTCCACCAATAGCCGCGGGAATCAATATAGCCTTTGTGCCGCGAGAGAGGCCTTTCTTTTTGACCTCGGTTACCTGGGCGTACTGCAAGGTTCTTTCCTGGCCCGTCTTCTCTTGCGCGATGGTGAAGGTGTCAGCTTCGAGACGCAGAATGCTACCGCTCAGCTTCGCCCCGTCTGTGAGTTTGATTCGGACCTCGGCTGCATCGGCGCGCAGTTCGCGGAAACGTGCTTTGATTGCATCCACATCAGCAGCAGTCAGCGGGAGCATGCAAAGCACAAATGCGATGAACAGGGCCAACGTTCTCCTCGCTAGCTGCGTGAGCTGGCTCGCCATGATGTCAGTATACACTCAGGCTGGGAGTGTCGGTAGGCGAGATTCCAGCGTCGGTGAATCAGCGCCCAATCCAGGCCCCGTCGCACGCATGGTTCCGCTTGGTATCGAGCCTGCCCGGCCCCACGCTTCACATTTGGATTGACGAAAGCTCATAAATATCCTCCGCTGTGGGCCAATGCGATGATCACGATCGCTACTACGCCGACCCCAATTCCCACGCCGATCAGTATGTTGCGCCCGGTATGTGACGTCGTGTTGACCGGCTTTACCGAGGCTATATCGTCGAAGGCGATTTGACGTTCTCCGGAGCGCGCATCCACAAGCGTGAAACCGGAGTCTGACACCGCTCCTCTGGCGCCTCGCACCTTTTGTTTATCCTTGAGGCGAAGTTCGATGCGTGTGCCTAACGGCATGCCAACGATTTGCGCTCTAATGCTCGCCGTGTCGGGAGCCCCCGACACCACACGGGCGAGCATTGCCGCGGCCAGCACTAAAGACAGCAACCGTCGCATCTGCTCTCCTTGCCCAATCTGAATACTGTATTTCGGTTTTAACATTCGGGCAGGCCTACTGTATCCGGATTGGCCTAAAACCGGTAGCCAATCCCGGCCCCACCGCTAACCGCCCAGTGCACGCCCAGGCCCTCAATACTGTGTGGAGACAGCCCATACACGCGGACCTGCGGGCGAATGTACCAGTGTTGGCGCCAAGGAATTTCGACTCCCGACCCTACCACGATTCCGCCGATAGCGCCTCCGCCGCCGGTAACGTGCTCATCCCGTCCCGCCACCGCGCCAACATCGAAAAAACCTCGCACGCGACCCCGGCCCTGGATTCTTAGTCCCGCACCGCCGAGATCCGCGCTCGCGACGCGATCGGCGCGAAAGGCACTTTGCGTGGCATCCCCGGAGAACCAATGGCTATATTCTCCAAAAAGACCCCATCGGCCGGAGCAAAACAGGCAAGCTTCCACTCCCGCTTGGCCACGCGCAGCGGCTCCGCCGCTGGAGACTCCAAAAGCTCCGCCACCGATCAATCCGCCGATCTCCGCTCGCTGCGCGAAAGTGATCGCCGCAGTGGAAAACACCATAGCGAACAGCCTCTTTTTCATGGCTCTCGTTTCGTGAAGGAACCCGTACGGCGGCAAAGGTGCAATTTGCTCTCCAACCCGTTGGTGCAGCAAATACAGAAGTCTTGACGGTGCGTGAGGCCGAGTTGCGCGCCAAATGGCGCAAGTTTTGCGGTCTAAGCGCAGTCCATGTTGCTTGGATCAGAGACTCGGCTAGCGATCGCCCGGCCCCTCTGGAATCACCGTGATATCCGTGTCGCGGCAGTCGAGCTGTTTGCCAACAAAGTAACCGGCGACCGCGCTACCGGCTCCTATCCCGAGAATCACACCGGCGGCATCCTGGCCCTTAACGGTCGGCGATTGGGTATTGATGGCCGCTCCGGCTGCGCCCACCAGGCCGGCTGGAAGACCAATACTTAGAGCCAACCGCCATTTAATCCCGCACTTTCGAGCGTCAATCGCGGACACGGAAGCACGTGGAATGGACGCCTTCCCTTTCCCGATTTCCTTGCTGTTGGATGTCTTGGTCACGTCCATGGTGAGTGCCTCGGGTCCTACCTCCAACAGTCTTCCTTGAATCTCGGTGCCGCTGGGCAAGACCATCTTGATCTTGGCACCGGCGACGGCCGAATGGACATCCGACCAAGCCACTTGCTGAGCGCGCCTCTCAGCCGCAACGCCGACATCGACGCCTACCAGGGCCAGGGTAAGAATCGTCAAAATGTTTCTAAATGCTGTCCGTGCCATGCTCAGTCGAGAGCACCTGAACAGCCAAGTCAGGGGGTCCCTTTCCGATTCCGACCATCTGACCGTCACTTTTCCTGCCCACTTCAGAAAGCTCCACGCTCAACGGATAGTCCGGAACGGATAGCCGGATAGCTCCCGAGTGGTCGGTTACTCTTCCACTACTTTTTGGCGGGTCCTCAACTCTACGCCAAACGCGGAATGTGAAAAGTAGGGGACGGATACGCCGTCACTCGGGCACAATCCACTTCTTGATCTGATAAACTCAACTGCATCAATCATATGCCGCTGTCCGCCGGCTCGAAACAAGACTCGGCGGCGCGGCGGAAAGAGCAAGACTGCGGGATCCATCAGCCAAGTGCCGCCTCTTTGACGAAATCAAAGCCGTGATATCTCACCGATACCCCCATTGCCGGGTACGGGGACTCCGTACCTCCGAGACCGCCGCATTCCCGCCTGCTAGGGGAGTCCAGCGGCGTGGAGGTCCTTGAGCAGCTCAACCTCGCTCTTCATGCCGTAGAATTGTTCCGCGATTTTGCCGTCGCGCCCGATGATGATCGTGTGTGGGATTCCTCGGCGTCCGTAGCGATCGTGGAGCTTGCCGCCGCTGTCGAGCAAGAGAGGCATGGTATATCCGCCTTTCGAGGCCGCATACTCGGAGATGATCTTGGATTCCTCATCCGAGATCGCCAGCACTGCAAGATCCTTGTTCCCACTCTTGTGAAGTGATTCGAGAGTCGGCATCTCACGCTGGCAAGGGGGACACCAGGTGGCCCAGAAATTCAAGACCACCACCTTCCCCCTATAGTCGCTCAATCGATACGGCTTGCCGTCAAGGCCGGTCAATTGAAAGTCGATCTTCTCGTCTCTAAGATTCCTCAGCGCCCACAGATTGCGATAGAGCTCCAGCGGTTCCGCCATTGGTCCGTCCGCATGGTAATCGGGCCAGTGATATGCAAACGTCATGAGTCCGTCGGCGACAGGTTCGTCGGGCCCTAGTCCGCGTTGAAGATACTGCTTAGTCAACTCACTCTGCCGCCCATTGATTTTGGACAACGCATCCAAGTATGCCTTGCCTGCTTTGTCGTGCATCTCCGGGGGGACTGGATAATCGAAGCCGTCAAAGAACAGAGAACTTGCAGCCTCCATTCGATCGAGGCCGTAGGGAAGGGCATCCAGAGCGGCAATGCCGTGCTTGGTGAGAAATGCGAGTTCTTCAGGAGTCAAATTGGCGCGGCCGAAGTTATTCACCAGAAGCTTGACTCTCATCGCTGGCATTTCGGCGCGCTCGATCGCCGAGACTCCATCTTCTAACGACGTCGTGGCTGCTGGTAAGGAGGGACCTGGCACTGGGTCCGATTTCGATTCATAGGTCATGAAGTTCGGCCTGAGTCGCGCGAGATCGGACGCCTTCCATGTCTTGATGACCTCCATCTGATCTGAGAACTGCTGAAATTGTTTGCTTTGAGCCTCAAATTTGCCTACATCCAAGACGCGCAGAAATGCGGCGGCTTCGAACAGAATGAGATCCCTTGCGGTGATCGTGAAGATTCCTTTTCCGGACGCCCGAGGAGTCGGATACAACCATGGCACCGGAATCTTGGCCACGAGGCGGTGATCAACACCAAGATGCTCATCCGCCATTTCCATACCTGCGGCTATCCGAGCCGCGAGTGAAGCCACCGCCGCAGGATTCTTGTCGGCGACCGCGGCAGCGCAATTCAGTATCCAGAGGTAATGGCCAACCTTAGCGGATTTCCATGGAAATGCCTTTACCGCGCCGGCGAAGAGCGCATCGGCCGCCGCGGGGTCGTTTTCCGAAAGCCGCCTGAGAACGTTGACGGTGCTCTGGATTCCATAAGCCCCATCGGCAATAGCTTTCCGCGACGAGGCCTCCGCCGCCGAAAGATCGTTTCGCTGCATCGCGCTATAGATCACCCAGGAGTAATAATTCGAGCGGTCGCGGCCCGGAGGCAGTACCTTAGCGGCGCCTTCCTCCCCCTTCAATGTCACTAGGCTGCTCACGATGCGCCAACTGAGAACCACATTTTTGTTCCTGTTGAGCTCGGCCAAAGCCTTCGTGGAGATGCGTTGTGACAGATCTGGATGCGTGTCCTTTACCTGAATCGCTGCTTCGAGCAGGGCGTCGATGCGCAAGGCGGCGTTCTGTTTCGCGGCCTGCGACTCGATCTCGGCGACCTTTTTTATGATGTTGCTGTCCCAGTCTTGCGCAGATGCAATGCCGGCCAGCAAGACTGCAAGGGGTAGGTAGGATCGTTTCTGCATGTGATCTACTCCAATCCGGCGGATTTGAGTACCCGGTCAAGTTCCGCTTCCGTGAACGCCTCAGGAAGCGTGGCAAAGATCTGGCCTGAACGATCGAGAATATAAGTTCTGGGAATGCCCAGAACGTCGTAGCGGTCAAACACCTTGCGGCTGTTGTCCAGCATCACGGGGAGGCTGTATTTAAACTGCCTCAGGAAGGACGTGACCGTCTCCGCCGTCTCGTCGGTGATGTTGAACATGGCCAGTCCCTTGGCGGCCCAATCCTGATTAGTCTTGTCGAGCAGCGGCATCTCGGCGCGGCAGGGCCCGCACCAGGTGGCCCAGAAGTTCAGCAGTACGATTTTGCCGCGCTGCTCGCTCAGCCGACGGGCTTTGCCATCCAAATCCGTCAAGGTGAAATCGTAGTTGGGAAGTACTGCCTCTTCCAGATCGATGATCGTGCGCATCGCCAGCAGAGACGGATCGTCCGAGTCAAGCGCGAACTTTCCCCCTCGCTCGTCCCTCGCGATCCAGTGGTACTGACCGGGATGCCGGCCTGTTTTCTGGGTCACGTCGAGATATTCCGCGACGACCGGCTTGATCACGCTTCCGTCCGTCCAGGCGACGGCATCGACGATGTCCAGCAGATTCTCGGCCGGCGGGAGCTCATCGGAGGGCAACGGAATCAAGCGCAACGCTTCGACCGCGTGAGGTATCAGTGCCGCCCGCTTCTCCAGTGGCAGATCCCGCCGCGCAATGAGCATGCCGTAAGCCGCTACTTTCGAGGCACCGGGCGGTGCCTTCTCCGCGGCCGCAACCGCAGCCGGCAGGGCCGGCGGCGCGGCAGCCGCAGGGTTTACTGCTAGAGAGTTTCCCCCCGGCGAAAACGGCACCGCGGCCGCTTCCTGCACGGTGTTCACGGAGGCAAGTATCGAATCCCATGGCCCGAAGAGGTCCTTCGAGCTGATGTAAGCGTCAGGCGCCAGCGCGTGAAGAAAAGCGCCAAAGCGGAACAACAGACGTTCCTGGCCATTCTTGACCTCCACCACCTGATTCCCCACGGTGAACTTTCTGCCGGGAAACGGCGCTCTGGAAACAGTGAGCTCGCGAACCTGTGGCAGAAGGAGCAGTAGTGCGTCGCGGATCTCGGGAAGGCGATCCGGCGTGGTGCCACCGAAAGACAACAGCAGGTTGTTGAGGGAGTTCGAGAGTCTCGCTCGAGCGTTGTCAGTTGTGGTGATCGCCGAGACCTCGGCCAAGAGGGCCGAGGCCCTCTTCGAGTCTACGCCAACCAGGTTGTCTATAATTCCGGTGGCCCAAAGATCCTCGACATGGTTAGCGATGGTGCGATCTCCGAGCGCCTCGTGGAAAACGTTCGCCGCCCGGTCCCATTGACCTCGTTGGTTCGAGTACCGCAGCAGCTCGTTGTAGGCGTTCACGCGGTTCGTGCCGGCCATGATGAGGCTCTCCGCGTTCTTCGGGTCCAGCGAGAAGAGGCTGTTGACGATGGTCCGGTCGCGCAACACCTCGGGATGTTTGCGCAGCAGATCGATTCCCTGGGACTGGAATTTCTGGCTCGCCCGCGGGTTAACGGGCTTCAACAGGTCGGCGGCGCGCAGCAGGGTCTCGACGGCTGTGTTGGGCGGTTCCTTGGCCGCCAAGTCCGCGATGCGGCTGGTTAGGACAGAGATCTGCTCCGCGCGGATCGTGACCGCCGCGAGGATGAGTGCGGTGAAGAGTGCGAATCGGCGCTTCATCTCAGTTTCCCTTTCCCAAAAAGTTTTCCATCACCCAAACGTCCGACTTCGGGACACCCGCCCTAAAAGCGATCCTGCGCCCGTCGGGATGTACGCTCAGCTCGGTTAGCCCGGGCATCGCGATATCTAACTTTTGCGGTGCTCCACCGGCCGAGGAAACGCGCCAAAGTTCATTCGAATCCTTTCCTTTCTTCACGAAGAGCACATAGCCGCCGGCGGTCCAAGCCAACTCCTGAGGATCGTTCGAATTGATCGCGACCAGCGTCCGGGCCTCGCCGCCTGGGACCAGAATCGAGACGATCTTCTTGTTAGTGAGGATGGCGATCTGGGTACTGTCCGGCGACGGCTGGATGGCACAAAAGCATTCATCGCCGGTCAGCGAGTAGAGGGTCTTTCCCTCATTGCTTTGCACGTCGCGGACAAACAGCGTCTTTTGGTTCACTCGGAACCTCCACTTCGCGTCCGGCTTCGCCGGGGCAGGGCCTGCGCGAGCCGTCACTGCGCCCGTGTTCGCGTCTATGGTGTGGAGTTTGCGCTCCACCGCCGTGGGCCGGCTGGTCGCGGCCAGCGCCTGGCCATCCGGCAGCCACGAATTCAACAGCAAGTTCGGAAGGTGAGGCGACAGGAAGCGCTCTTCGCCGGAGGAGAGATCGAGAATGGTGATGACCGCATCCGAGTCCTCTCCGCGATGCGACAGGTACGCCAACTGCCTCCCATTGGGGGACCACAGCGGTCGGGAGTTGCCTCCTACGAAGCGGCGCGCGGCAGGCGCGGGCTGCGTCACCACCTTGCCCGTCTCCGGATCGAGTTCGGCGGTGTAGACCTCCTGCGTGCCGGTCCTGATGCTGTAATAAAACGCGCCTGTCTTCGTCATCGATGGACCCATGGGTTTCACCGGCCCCAGGTCTTTCCTCACCAGTTCGGGAGCGCCCTGCGGCTTGCTATCCACCACCCGAATGCTCCACGCACTCATGGCGCCGCCGAGACGGTCGCTGCCGAACAGCACGTGGTGTCCATCCGCCCAGCCGAGCAGGTAGTCGTCGGCGGGATGCCGCACCAGAGCGGTCTCACGGCTACCGTCGGCCGACATCACGAAAATGTCTTTCTCTTTCGAATCTTTCGCCTGCGGCGTGTCGTAAGCGATGTAATGTCCATCGGGAGAGAACCGGATGCGGTCCGCGTGCGGCAATCCCATTGTCTTGAGTACGCGCACGGAGCGATCAGCTACCCCGATGAGGGCCATTTCGTTCTTCTGGTGGTTTTCCTTTTGCAGAACGACTAGAAGGTTCTTTTCATCCGGCGACCAATCGTAAAGCTCGACGTAACGGACTGCCGGGTCGCTGTACAGCACGCGCATTCCGGAGCCGTCCAAGTGGATCACGCGCAAATCGCCGTGTCCGTTCTGAAACCAGGCGTACGCGATCTGTTTGCCGTCCGGCGAGGGAATGGAATCCTCCGCGTCTCCATCATCGGCGGACTTGTTTGCGGTAACGCGCCGGATGGCGCCCGTGGCGAGGTCGCGAACGGAAAGATCGCCTGTATCCGCGTCCGTAAACGTTAGATAGCTTCCATCGGGCGCCGGTGCGCCCATCATCGAACCAGGGGCGTCCGGCCAGATCCGGCGAACGGACAATCCCACATCGGTCGACGAACGATCCAGGACAGCCAACCGCTTGAGAGCTTCGGCGGCCACATCGGATTGATCCGGGAACTCGCGGACCACGCGCTCGTAGAGCTTATTCGCCTCGGCCTTGCCAAGCGTCTGGTAGCACTGGGCCATCCCGAGGATTGCCTTGGCGCGGATCGCTCGATCGCCGCTTTCAGCCAGCTTCTTGTAGTCTTCGATGGCGCCCTTGATATCGCCTTCGACCTGCGCCTTGTGCTGGGCCACTTTGAGCTGCGCTTCCAGGCCACGAGACGTTTCTGCTACCAGCAGCCCCAGACCCAAACTTACTAATGCGGCCACAGCCGCCCATGTCTTTCGCATACTTGCCACCTCCATGAGGAAGGCTACCGGACTTGCCTCAGGCGTCAATCGCCCGAGTGTCATCTTTCGGTCACGCCTTGGCCATCGAATCGGTAACCCAGCCCGCGCAGCGAAATCAGGTAGCGCGGCCGTTCCGGCCGAGGTTCGATCTTCTTTCGCAGATTGGTCACCTGGTTATCCACTACGCGGTCGGTCACGTTCGTTCCGGGTCCCCATACGGCGTCAAGCAACTGCGCCCGCGACAGGACGCATCCGGCCCGCGTGACGAAGGCCGCCAGGAGCTTGAACTCCAGCGCCGAGAGGTCCACCACCTTCCCGGCCCGCCGCAATTCGCAGCGAACGAAATCCAGCTCCGCGTCCCCGAAACGATAGGTCTCGATGGTTCGCGGCGCGGTGCGACGCAGATGAGCCTTGACCCGTGCACGCAATTCCCGGGCGCCGTATGGCTTAGTGATGTAATCATCGGCCCCCAGCTCCAGGCCGAGCACCTTCTCGGCTTCCTGGGTCCGCGCCGTCAGCAAGAGTATAGGCGTCTCGACGCCCGCGCGCCGGACCTGGCGGCAAACTTCGAACCCGTCCTGTTTGGGCAGCATGACGTCCAGAAGAATCAAATCGAACTTTCCGGAGACGGCTCTCGCGGCGGCCGTGTCCCCGTCGGACACGAGCTCAGTGTCATAGCCTTCGTCCCGTAGGTCGTCTTCGAGCGCCATCGCGATGCTCGGCTCATCTTCGACAATAAGAATGCGCTTCTTGTGCGAGCTCATGTGCTCTCCGGCTCGGTCGGCAACAAGATCGTGAACCGGCTTCCGCTGCCGGGCTCGCTGGCCAGTTCCAGCCGCCCTCCGTGAGCCTTGACGATCTGGTCCGCCGTGGCTAGTCCGATTCCCGTTCCTTTCACATTGAGAGTCCGAGCCGAGGTTCCGCGTACGAACTTTTGAAAAATGTCGCGCTGTTCCCGCTTGGGTATACCCGCTCCCTGATCCTGAACGGAGATTCCGGCCAGGCCGTCCTGGCGGTCCACCGACACGCTGACCGTGGAAGCTTCGGGCGAATACTTGACTGCGTTGTCGAGCAGATTGCGCAACGCTAGAGCCAGAGCCTCACGATCGGCCCGGATCGGAAGGGGATCGGAAGCGGCATGCCATTCCAAATGATGATCGGTGGACGCAGCGCACGCTCGGAACTCGTCCACCACTTGCCCGGCCAGTTCCGTCGCACTGGTGTCTTCCATTCGATATGTCCGGCGGCCCGCCTGCATGCGTCCGAAATCCAGTAAATTCTCGACCAGGGCCTGAAGCCTCTGGGTTTCCTTCGACAGCGCGCGGTAATACCGCGGCAGCCGCTCTCCAGGCGTATCACCCTCTTCGAGCATCTCGGTGAGATGGCGCATCGCGCTCAACGGAGTGCGGAACTCGTGAGAAACCGTCGAGACGAATTCGGACTGAAGGCGGGCCACGCCCAGTTCACGGTTTATAGCCCGGAACATGAAATAACTGGCGGCGCAGACGATCAGCACCATCAACCCGAAACCAGCGGCCAGCAGATTCCGGCGCTTGGTGAAGGCTCCCGCTGCACGGGGATCAGGCGGAGTAAAGCCCGCTATCGCCGCTGTTCCCGCCGAAGTTTTACGCCACACGGTGGCGAAGGCGGTCCCCTCATTCGCCCAGGCGGCTCGGCCCTGGGGCTCCTGTTCCCAACGCGGCCAGAACTGTTGGATCGCTTCGGCCAGTGCTGTATTCTTCGGCGGATCGACGTGCGGAACGGATTGCGCGTACAAATCGAACGTCGCCTGGTCCATGGCGAAACGCCCTTCCGAAAGCGCGGAGAACAACGATTTCCGCTCACGTTCGGCGGATCGCTCGTCACCGGCCATGTGGAACAGAGTAATCCGCTCCCGCTCTGCCAATAGTTCGGCGGGTTCCCCGGCCACGCGAGTCCCGCCCATCGCCGCAAGCTCGCCATAAACCGGCAGCGCCTCCTGAATCTTCTGTTGCGCGCGCAACGACCGGGCCAGCCGCATCAGCGCCGCGGCTCGCAAGCTGGGGTCTTGACTGGACGCCAAGACGCGATAAACTTCCACCGCCTTTGCGGGATCGCCTTCCCGGAACTCATGGGCCTCGGCCGAGGCGAATAAGTTGCCGGGAAGCTCCGGTTCGGGGGGCGTCACAGGATAGTACGGAAGGCGAACGCCCTGCTGCCGCACCAGGCCTCGCGTATCGAACAGCAGGAAGATTGCGTCGAACGGGAGCACCACCGGACTGTCCGGACCAGCCCCAGGCAGGCTGTTTTCCCAAGAGGACAAACCACGATCAAACTGATCGGCCAAACCGTTGGCGGTGTTTTCTACACGGTCGCGCTGCCGCTGGCTTTCAAGCTCTCGATCCTGCTGTAGCAACCCCTTCCCCAGCCATCCCAGCGCCGCCAGTGGGATGCCCGCCAGCAGGACGAGCTGCAACAGGAGCTTAGCTGGAGCTGCCAAGTATTTGCCTGGGTTCATCGCATAGCTCGGTCGGACAGTCTTATATTGTAAGCGTCACTTCAGGGCTCAATCAGGCTTCTGTCACGCTTGTGTCAGCCATGAGTACCATGGTTCGCCCAGGTGAGGTGTCGATCCCTAAGGGCTGTATGGTTCCGATTTTGATAGCGGATGTATCGTCGGCCATCCGTCCATTATTTTTTGTAATCGTCCACTCGCGCTCGCGTTATGGGATGGTCCGCTGCCCTGCTACAGGCGTAGATTGTCGCCCGTTATTGGCATTGTCGGAAGATGCGCCCAGCAAAACCTCAAGTTGCTTTGCGGATCAGTTCGACATCTATAGTAATTTCCACTTCGTCACCCACTACGAAACCGCCGCTTTCGAGAACGGCGTTCCAAGTTAATCCAAAGTCCTTGCGCGCGATCCGCGTGATGGCGCTCGCACCGCGCCTCAGGAGTCCGTCAGGATCCTGGATTTCAGATGTAAGCGAATCCACGGCAAGTTTTACCTCATGGGTGATGCCGCGAATGGTCAGGTCTCCGGTGACTTCGTAGCTGTTCTCTCCCGCCGAAACGATCTTGCTCGAGCGGAACGTAATTACGGGATATCTACCTACGTCAAGGAAATCGAAGCTTTTCAGATGACTATCTCGTTGGGCTTCGCGGGTGTTGACGGTCGCGGAGTCTATCGAGGCTTCAACGTGAGAGCCCGCCAGGTTGGGAGGATCGAACTCAACGGAGCCCGTGACGCGGCTGAATTCGCCCTTCACGTTCGAAATCATCATGTGCCGCACTTTGAAGTGCGCGGCGGTGTGCTGCGAATCTATCTGATAACTGGTCATGAGAACCTGTGGGTGAGCGCGTATGAAGCAAAATCGCCACGAACCGCGTCGCCGGGGTCAAAACTACTTTACGTTACTCCGGCCTGGATTCCTCTGACGCTGCTTCGTAGCGGACCCATTGGGCTGCGTCAACTTGTCCATGAGGCCGAATGCCTTGGAGGACTGCGGACTCTCGGCAGTTACAACGCTTTTGACGAATTGCCAGGGAATCATCAGTTCTAGCCCCGGAACGTTGACTGGAGAAATCCAGACGCCAGCGCCATGATTCGCCTCCGCAAGCTTGCCGGTCATGGCAAAGCCGCCTGACGCTTCTGCGGACCGGATGTATCCATCCAGGTCATTCTCAGGGGGTGAAAAGATACCAGCTTCCGTGAAGAGTCGAATCATACCTGACGATTTTAAGAACTCCGGTGCTACCCAGATCAGAACATGCCGTTGTGGTTCGCTCATTATTCTCCTCCAGCTCTTATAGTCTAGGGCGGTGAAGCTGTCATGCGCCTTCGCACGGCCTTTTAGCGTGGTACTGAACTGGGTGACGGGTTTGATGAAATAGCCGGTCAAGTCCGATATGTGGCTAACCGGAGATTTGACCCCAAATGGCGCGCCGACGGCCCGATAATCTACATTATCGGTAGCGATTTGGCGACCACGATCGTGGTCGTGGGTTCTGTCAGAATCCAGTACTGCACGCGAAGTTCGCTGCATCGTCCGTGTTGCCTTTGCCCTTATACTTCGACACAAGCGGATACTGGCAAAGAATGCGCGTGCGAGGTCCCGACGGCGTCTGCCTCGACGCGGGAAGCGTTGCCGGAGCTTTGCCGTTTTCGACCCATGACACCAGTGCATCCAACTGCCCCGATGGCGTCGCTCCAGGACCACCCGCGCAGTGTCCAATGCCCGGAGCAAGGAAGAAACGCAAGAACTGCGCCGTCTTCTCCGCCCCACCCATTTGCTGCAAGACACGCTTATAGTAGTCGATCGTCCCCTGGGTTGTAATTAATTGATCCGCCCAACCGTGCCACAAGACGATCTTGCCGCCGCGGTCGCGGAACGCGCTCAGATCCGGGTTATCCGTGCCGATCACCATCCCGTATTGCTCAATCGATTGGTCCCAGAAATGATCGAAACGCTCGGGCGTCAGGGTGTTCGCGTCGAACTGCGGATTCTGCAGCAGCCAGTACCGAATCCAGTCTGTAGTAAACGTGAACGCCTGTGGTTGAGGCGGATTTCCTCTGGTTGCTGCCAGCGCCGTCATGTCGGCGCCCCACGGCTGCCCGTGCCAAATCAATGTTCCATCCACGCGCCGCGGACCTTCTAACAGTTTTTTGATGACCTCGGCATCCGCTTCCGTGAACGTGCCGCAGCTGCCTGCAGGCTTGCCCACGAGAGTCTTCGGATCGAAACTGCAGCGAGCCGGATCCTCGATCACCCCGTCCTTCACGCCGTCAATCACGTCACATGCTTCTACTGCCGCCGCCGTTGCCGCTTGCAGCTTGCATGCGGGAACCGCATTCTTGGCCGCGTTCATCACCGCCGTGCTCCAGATGGACTGCATCATCAGCTTCGGCCAGTTGATCGCGGGCGCAGCCGACACGATGCCGTTGTAATCTTCCGGATACCGTTGCGCTTCCATTAATCCCTGCCGTCCTCCCGTCGAGCAGCCATTGAAGTAGGAGTACTTCGGCGCCGCATTGTACAGGGCTTGTGTCAGTGCCTTTCCCGTGACGGTCATTTCATGTATTCCCACGTGCGCGTTATCCCGCACAAGCTGCCAGTCCAGGTGCCCGCTGGAGTCCATCGCAAAGCTGCCGCTGCCGCCCACGTGTCCGGTATCTGTCGCTCCGCCCGCGTAGCCGAGCGCCAGCGGTTGATTCACTCCTGCCTCGCTGCCGCCTACGAACCCGCCGCCGCCGGTTCCCAGGAAACGGCCGTTCCAACCAGACATCGGAATCGCCACCCAGATGCGTATTTTGTCCCCCGCCGGCGGATGCGTTGTGATTGCGGTCACACGGCACTCGTCGGCATTGTTCGCATCGACTTTCGCCGATTCGATCGTCGTGTTCGGCAGGGCCACCATCGCCAGGCTCTCGCAAGTGCGCACCGGCTTGGCGTTCGGAATCGCTGGTTTCGGCGTGCTTCCCAACGGAGGCTGTGCCGGAGGAGCGCCCCTCAGCGCCGGACCCTTGGCTGCTCCCTGCTGGGCCTGGCCCTGTGTGACCACGGCAGCGATCAGCAAAGCCGCCGCGAAGAAGGGGCTCACGGGTCGAAGGATTCTTTGCATGGACGTAATACCTCCTCGGAGTGAACTCCCGTGATTGTACAGTAGCCGCACCGCCACACTCCATTAGCGGATTTGGGGTTCCTTCGGACGGTCAGCCATCCGGCATGTATGGTCCGCCGCCTGGATTCGAGCGAAAAATGAGAGGGACAGGGTTGGTTTGCGCAAATGTATACGGCCTTTTGTGGAGTAAGAGTACTCCGGGCCAGGATGGAATGCGCTGCGCTCTCTTCCCATTTAGCTACGCAGTCTTGGAAGACCGCTACCGGATTCGGGTTTAGAGAGCGCCGGTTTTGACCGTTGTGCCATCTCATTGTTCACCAGCAAACCTGG
>JAIQFI010000076.1 GCA_020073345.1 Terriglobia bacterium | reverse complement strand
CGAAGGCCGCATGACCTACGGCGGCAGTTCCGGAGGAGCGATGGCGCTCACCATGGCCTGGTTCCGCACCGAGCGTTACCATCGCGTGTTGTCCTACTCCGGCACTTTCGTCGATCTACGCCAGGGCCCCGAGGCACCGCACGGAGCCTACGAGTACCCGGAACATTTCTTTCCCAATATGCCGGTGAAGCCGCTCCGCATCTGGATGCATGTTTCGGAAAACGATATCGGCGCAAACACCGCCTCGGCCGAGCGGCGCAATTGGGTGATAGCGAACCAGCGCCTTGCAGGTGTGCTGAAAGCCAAGGGCTATTACTACCAGTTCGTGTACGCCAAGAATGCGGGTCACGTCGACGGGAAAGTAATCCGTCAGACACTGCCACAAGCTCTGGAATATGTGTGGCAGGACTACCCGATTTCTGGCAAGTAGCCCCTGCCCGTCGTAAGGGAAAGGCTCTTCACTGCGAGGGAGCTGCCATCACGCTCCGGGATTTATCGCTTTTTCGCCGGGATTCCTGGATCGAAAGCCCGAGCTGGAGTGAAGCCCTGCGCGCTCGGAATCCCGGCGCCTGAGCCGGCGCAATCCCTGCCTAGTTAGGAAGGTGCCGCGGTATCGAGGCAAGGCAAAAATTCCGGCAATACGCAGGCGAAGGCAGAGAGCATGGCAACCGCCATTGCGAACCAAACGCCTTCGCTCGCCAAGTTGACTATACCGAGGCGACGGCTGTTACTTCTTGCCGACGCCCGCGGCGGGATCCCGGACTCTCTTATTAAACTCTTTCTCATCAATCGGAGCGAAGATCATTTCCAGGACCTCTGTCTTGCGCTGGGCCGAATAAACGACCGGACTGCTGGTCCAGGCCTTGGCATACGTCGCGGGGTCGTGAACGGTGATCGTCAATTCGATTTTGTCCGGGCTGGTGCGCTTCCAGCGCTCTTCAATGCGAGCGTCATCACTGAAAGGAGTTCCCCATTCGTCCAGCCACGCCCGGTCATCCAGACCGAGCGTCTGGACAACGAGGGTATCCCCTTCCCACTTGCCCACCGAGTATCCGTACCAGTACGGGCCGGCTGGAATATCGACAGGAACGGGGCGGCCATCCGTCCAGATCACCCTCCATATCTTGGCCCACTCAAAGAGCTGCAGCACTTTGCCGGGAGTCTGCACCATCTCAAATGGCCTGTTGTAAATGAGGGTGCGATACAGACCGGGCGGATTGGAATCTCCGAGCGGATCGTTTCCCAACGCGGGCGGGACTTGCCGCGGCCCTTTCCCCGGTTTGTTGGCATTGAACCGGGCCAGCCCGTCGGGCGTAAAGGGAAGAGCTTCGGCGCTCCATTCGCTCATCGGATTGCGTGCACCACCCCCTCCGGAGCGTGTGAAGACTCCGCTCAAATCGGGAGCTGACGTTTGTGCGTGCGCGGCCGGTAGCAAAACCAAAGCCGCGGCGGTGAAGGATAGGATTTGATGCCGCATGGCTTTACTGCTTGACTGCCGGATCCTTGCCGTTCACCAGGAGTCTACAGCCCAAGCATTCGCCCGAGGGAGTTCCGGCCAGGGAGGGATGGACGTCAATGGTCACCTCGTCGCCGCGCTTGAGCACGTTCTTGGTGTAGCCGCGACCCACCATCAGACTGGGGCTGAACATCTCGATGGAGTAGTTCACCACCTTTCCGCTTTCCTCCTTTAAGTCCAGGAAGAGCGCACAGTGCGGATTCCTCCATAGGAACTCGCTCACCGTTCCTTTCACGGTAAGCACCTTTTTCTGATCGTAGGAAGCCGCGGTTCCGTGATGCGCCAGTAGTGGAATCGCGCAGACGATGCTCGCAAGGCTCACGGGAATCACTGCCACACTCTTTCGCATATCCATTTAGTGTCTCGCTTCCATGAATTCCATCAAGATCGCCGCTTCGCGGAGAGCATAAGGTGGACCAGGCGTTCCGTGATGGCGGGTTTCAGCCCCTCGGTGTGCCCCTTTCCGATCCGGACATGATCTTCACCGGGATCCCGTAGTGCCGGGCAACTCCTGCATGCGATATAAAGAGAAAACACGCATGACAGCCCGTGAAGCTCGCACGCACATTCGATATTCCGGCTGGGCCTCGCGCAAAGTGCTGGCGGCTGCGCTCGCCCTCTCGCCCGAGGACCTGGCCAAGCCGATGAGCGTCTCGCATGGAAGCATCGCGAAAACCCTGACCCACATCTATTTCGCAGACGCCATTTGGTATTCGCGGATCGCCGACTCCAGCTATCCCGTGCCATCCCACAATGCGCTCCCCCCGCTTGAGTTCGTCATCGAAGAATGGCCTCGCCTGCAGGCCAAGTGGGAAGCCTGGTCCGATGCCGCCAGCGACGACGACGTCGCTCGCCAGGTTCCCTTCAAATCACGTTTCGTTGGCAACGCGGGCCTTCCAGCATGGCAGATCGTCATGCATGTGGTTAACCACGCCACGCTGCACCGCGGCCAAATCGTTGGTATGCTACGGCAGCTTGGCGTGACGCCGCCCGCGACGGACATCGTCTTTTACTACTACGAACAAGCAGCGGATACGGCGAGCTAGGGCCGCATCTCCGGCCTGCCCTTACCAGGCGTTACCCATCATTTTTTCAATCCCGCGCTCCAGTCACTTCCGCTACTTGCCGCTGCCGAACTTTGCTCCTTCAGGCGTGCGGCGCCACGCAAAATATGCGTCGAGCCCCTTGACCGCCTCGGTATTGGGCACCGGACCCTCGTGGGCCGTTTTGGAAAAATACATGACGGACGGATTTGCGTCGCTGAATGCCAGCCACTTGGGCACGCCCTCCCCGTTGGGATCGCCGCGCTTGGCGAAGTTTGTCCAGTACGTTGCCATCGCGTCGGAGATCACGTGATCCTCGGGTGTCGCTTGCGCATTCAAATGTTGAAAGACGTAACTCATCTCGGAAGCGTGCGGAGATCCGCGACCCGCCTGGAGTGAGTCGGCCGGATAGTCCGGGTGTTGATCGAAATAATACAGAAACGCCTTGCCCTTGCCGGTTTTCGATTGCAGCCGCACCCAGGTCCAGGTTTGCCAACCGAACGCGGCATCCCGGGTCAGATCGCGCGCCGTCTTGGGAACGACAGTTTCCTGCGTTGGGTACAGCTTGAGGAGACTATCGGCGAACGGTCCGTAGCGTTGGCGCGTGGCCGTGATATATGCTTCGGGGGTGCGCGGAGGCTGGAAACTGGCGCCTTCGTCTGAGTTATAGCCGACCAGAATGGGTGTGTCGTTATAGCGTTTCGCCTCGTACAGCCGGTATTGATCGTCGGGAATGGCCCAGCCGTCCACGATCGGCCAACCGAGACCTTGTTGACCGCGCGCCGTCTCGAGGACCTTCTCGGCCGGAAGCTTGCGGAGATCCTCGATCGAGGCAGCTCCCACGGTCTTGGCGTAGGCTTCTCCGGCGCGTTCCGCATCGGCGAGGTGCACCATGTTCTCTCCCGGCATCCCGATCGAGCGGGTCGGCCCGAAAGAGCCGCCGCTCTCTGAAATCGCTCCTTGGAACAGCCCCTTGGCGAGCGGCGATGCGCACAGCTGGCTCACGGCGATGCCACCGGCGGATTCGCCCATGATGGTGACTTTGCCCGGATTGCCGCCGAAGGCCGCGATGTTATTCTGAACCCACTGCAGGCCCGCGATCATATCGAGCGTGCCATAGTTGCCGGACGAATGATTCTTTGACTCGGCGGTCAAACCTGGATGCGCCATGAAACCCAGCGGGCCTACGCGGTACGCGATGCTGACAAACACCACGCCTTTCTTGGCGAGCTGCTCGCCGCTGTTGACCGGAACCGATGTTGCACCGCCGGTAAATCCGCCCCCATAGATCCAAACCAGCACGGGCAGACGATCGCTGGCCGACTTCGCCGGGGTCCACACGTTGAGATACAAGCAATCCTCGCTGATGCCGGGTCCCTGCGGAGCCGGCGCTTTGGCCTTTGCATTGGGGGCGCCACCGCCCTGCATGCACGAAGGTGCAAACTTGTCGGCCTGAATGGTGCCGGACCATTTGGCGGCAGGTTGCGGAGGACGCCACCGCAGAAATCCGACGGGCGGTGCGCCGAGAGGGATACCCCGATAAATCGTGAGGCCGTCCGCGACGGTCCCCTCAACCAAGCCGCCTTCCGTCTTCACCGGCGCGGCGGCGGCGCTTGCCAGCCATGCCGCTCCCAGGAAGCACAACCACAACGCAGTCTTCGTCTTCATGCTCCATCCTCCAATCAACTGGAAATACGACTGCCCCCAGCCGTATGAAAGTTAACACTAGCCCCGGGCGGTGTCAATTGGTATCGTATGGTGGTGCCGGCGACAAGCAGCAGCGTGGCGTAACACATTTGCGATTTACTAAGGACCGTGCGGGAACCGATGGGGCCACCGTGATGCCCCTGGCAGATGATGAGTGTTCAGCTACGTGATGAGCCGTTCTGCCTGGTGCAACAGGCGGAAAGTAATCTATAGTCGGGGGCGAGGCATATTATGCAAAGAAAATCCACACGTTCACTCTTAGGGTCACTGGCGCTGCTCGCGCTGGCGGCCTCGGCACAGGAGCCGCCGGCGGTTACTGTCACTGGAGGGAAGATTCAAAGCGGCACTGTCAAGGGCGGCGGCGCGGTTTTCAAGGGGATCCCTTTTGCGGTGCCTCCCGTGGGCGATCTACGTTGGCGAGAACCGATGCCCGTGAAACCGTGGACCGGCACGCGCGACGCCACTCGCTTTGGCGCGCGATGTATGCAGTCTGGCGCCGATGTTAGCGAAGACTGTCTCTATATCAATGTTTGGACGCCGGAATGGCCGATGAAAGCGCGCAAACCGGTGATGTTGTGGATCCACGGAGGCGGGAACTTCGCGGGTGCGTCATCAGAAGCCATTTTCGACGGCGAAGCCATGGCGCAACATGGGGTGGTGCTCGTGAGCGCCAACTATCGCCTGGGGGTTTTCGGATTCTATGCGCACCCGGAATTGACCGTGGAATCCAAACATCATGCGTCGGGTAACTACGGATTAATGGATCAGGTCGCAGCGCTGCAATGGGTGCGCGACAACATCGCGCGATTTGGCGGCGATCCGCGCAACGTGACCGTCTTCGGCGAGTCGGCGGGTGCGCTGGATATCAACGTCCTTATGGCTTCCCCTTTGGCGAAAGGCTTGTACGCGCGGCTCATCGGCGAAAGCGGCCCCGTGGTGGCGCCGCCTTCGCTGGCCGAAGGAGAAAAGAAAGGAGTGAGTGTGGCGGCGAGCCTGAAGGCCGATTCGCTGAAAGCCATGCGCGCGCTTCCGGCCGCGGATCTCCAGAAAGCGACGGGACAGGGCTTGTCGTTTCTTGGACCCATCTTGGGTGTGGTCGTCGATGGCTGGGTTGTGCCCAAGCCTCCCTTCGAGGTGTTCGAAGCGGGACAAGAACATCATGTTGACCTTCTGCTCGGAACCAATGCGCGCGAGCTGACACGCCCCTTCTTTCCAGTCGAGGGACTCAACCAAGGCATCGCAGCCGAGTTCGGACCGTTGACGCCCCGCGCTTTGGAAGTTTACGGCGTGAAAGACGGCAAGGAAGCCGCGCCCGATCCCGTATTTGGCGGCACCATGGCGCAATGGGCCACCGATTCGCAATTCCGATGCGGCACCGTCGCGGAGCTCATCTGGCATTCCCGCGCGGGTAACCGGTCCTATCAATTCCAGTTTTCTCGCGTGGCGCCGGGCCGGGAAGCCGTAGGGGCCGCGCACGGGAGCGAACTTCCTTATGTATTCGGGACGCTCTCGATTGCGGGACGTGAGGGGAATGCGGGCAAAGGAAGTGCGCCCAAATACGATGCAACGGATGCCGCTGTTTCCACGCAAATACAGCAGTACTGGACGAACTTCGCTAAGACGGGGGATCCTAACGGGGGGTCGCTTCCAAAGTGGCCGAAGTTTGATCCCGCCGCGCGCCCCTACATGGACTTGACGGCCCAAGGTCCCGCGGTGCGCGAAGGGCTGCGCCGGGAAGCTTGCGACTTGTTCATCGAAAACATCAAACGCAAGTGAACGATGTCGCCTTCCCAAAGGCGATTGATCTCTGGGGAGTGAACAGCTACGAAAATCGACTAGATTGCCAGACCCGACTTCTAGACGTGTGAAGCCGGCCCATAGTGTCCAATATTTAGATTCTCACTCGGAGGGCTGCTCGCGCGGCCTTGCGCCGGTCTATCAACCGGTAACTCTCACCGCGGATGTTGATGGTCGTAGAATGAGGCAGCAGGCGGTCCAGGATCGCGGTCGCAATGATCGGATCGCCGAAGATTGAGCCCCAGTGTGCGGGATGTTCCAACGAGCGATTCGCGGGCAAAATCTGCCCAAATACCTCAGCTCCGACCATGATCCGCTGTATCGATTCCATCAGTGGCAAGCCAATCTTCGAGTACTCGAGGTGACGGAAATTAAAACGGTTCCTTACGTCCCGCTTTCGCATCCGTTTGTTGAGCGACTGATCGGCGCGGTGCGGCGCGAGTACCTCGACCGGACCCTATTTTAAACGAAACTATTCGATTTCCAGCAATACTATAACGCCCATCGAACGCACGCCGGATTGGATGGACGCCTGCCCAAACCGGCTCTTGGCAGATCTGCATCGCCTATAGACTTCGGCTCCTACCGGTGGCAGAGGCACTGTCGAGGGTTATACCAGACTCCCATCGCCGCATGACTTTATCAATTCGCCATGGACAGGCTGGCAGGGCATTCTCGATCGCAGACGATCGTATTCTCTAGCCTTCAGGGCCACCTTGGCCTTCAGGCTGGGCGGGTACAAACACAATCTTTGGTTTGGCCTGGTCTGTACATAATGGATCGGAAGTACAATTCTCAAAGGGGGAGAAAGAACATGAATTCGACACTGTACGTTGTAGCGGCGGGCGTTTTGGCGCTCGCGCTTGGGTCGCCGGCACAGGCCGAGTTGATTAATCCGCCGACGAAGCCCCAGGTGGCACCCATGAACGCGCAGGAGAAGAAGAATCTGGACATGGTGCTGACCTGGTGGCGGGAATGCATCTATGCGGGCCATTTCGAACTGGCGCCCAAGTATCAGGCCGAGAGTTATATTCAGCACAATCCGAACATCAACACGGGCCGGGCGGCGTTCGTCGATTACTTCACCAAGCTGGGACGCAAGCCGATCAACCCGATCCCGGCGACCATGCCGAACATGCCAGTGGTGATGGGCGCTAAGGGCGACTACGTGTGGCTGATCTTTGAAGCCGAAGCCAAGGACCCACGCAACGAGGCGAATACGTATCACTACAATACCTTCGACGTGCTGCGTATCGAGAACGGCAAGGTGCAGGAGCATTGGGACAGTCCTCAGAAGGTAGCCGGGTCCGGGAAGATCGACACCGGCGTTTCACCGAAGGCTCCGATGCAGTGGAACATCGGCAAGCACTCCAAGGACGAGGAAAAGACACTGACCATGGCAACCGAGGAACTGAAGGACATGCTGCAATACGGGCACCTGGAGTTGGCAGACAAGACCATGGATCCGGGCTATATTCAGCACAATCCCAATGTTCCGCAAGGGCGCGATGGCTTCAAACAGTTCATGAGCCGGGTCCCTGGGCGGGTTCCGAAGGAGATCAAGAAGGAATGGGTGAACGAGCCGGTGTTGACGCTGGCGAACGGTCCTTACGCATTGATGATGTGGGAACGCACAGCTAAGGATCCTGATGATCCCAGCAGAGAATATAAGTGGAATCATTTCGATGTGGTGCGGATGGAGAACGGGTTGATCAAGGAACACTGGGACGAGGCGCGGATCAATGCACCAGCGGCGGGAGGCAAGGGCAAGTAGCTCTGCCGCTTCCGATCCCTTTAGGATGCTTTTCTCAGGAAGGCAGTCTCGGGCACGGCGGACGCGACGCGATTCCCTTCGCTCGACTTTGAGAATCTCGCTAGAAACCCCGGGATATGAGGATCTTGCCAAGCCTTTTCGAGAAGCCTGAGGCAACCTCAGGACCCATAACCTACTAATAGGTCACCTGGAGGAGCGCAGAGGGTCGCTGGTTCGAAGGGTTCGAGCTGCTACGCAACTGAAAACACATGTGAATGGTCGGGGCCACAGGATTTGAACCTGCGACTCCCTGCGCCCAAGGCATCGGAACGCGTGCTCTGCAAAATCTCGTAAGGTTCGTACCTTCAATGGGTTGGCCGCGCATCATCTACAGTGAAAATCGGGCAATGTAGTCGAATTCGTAGCTGTTCGTCCATTCGTACTCAACAGCATGCAAGAACTTGCAACTGTTCGGTCACGACAATATTAAATGCCCTGCCGTGTCCATTGGCTAGAGTGACGGTCCAAGGAATCGTTTGCGTATCTTCGCGACCATAGTAAACTCCGGATCTACTACGTTCGCGACCTCGTACTCCATTCCCTGGCCCATCAGCACGCTGGCGCTGCGCTCGTCGTACCCATAACCTTCCATCAGCCAGCGCATCAGCTCGGTGGTGGCATGTTGTAGCGCTTCGTTCAGTGTCCGCGAGCTCCCTAAGACCATGATGAAATCCTCATTTTCGAGTCGGGGCCAACTGATTCTCTTTCCCTTAATTAGGTCTACCGAGAACTCGACGTCGAGCGAGGTCTCGATGGCGCTGCCCACGACTTCGCCATCGCCCTGCCGCGCATGCCCATCGCCCAAAAAGAACAACGCGCCTGGCTCGAACACCGGGAGCATCAAAGTCGCACCCGCGCCCATCCCGTTATAGTCCATGTTGCCGCCGAAGTTATCCGGGGTTGATGTGGGAATGGCGGCTTTGTTAGGAGGGGCCGTGGCGACACAGCCTAGCATGGGGCGCAGAGGCAATTCGATGCGCGGCCCTTTGAACTCGGCTGGATCGAGATAGGCCACTCCTTTTTGTTTGTCGATGTGCCAATTCGCCGTCTTGGGATCGCGGAGCGCCTGCAGGCGAAGAAAAGCCGGATCGACGGCGTAGGGCGCCAGAAGCGACGCGGAGAAACCCGTGGCGCGGTTCGTCTCGAGGCGCAACAAATGCACCACCAGCGTATCGCCCGGCTCGGCGCCTTCGATAAAGAAAGGACCCGTTTCTGGATTGGGGCCTTGGCCGCGCCGCACACCGGCCGCATCCGTGCCGCCTGCGTCGATCGTGGAAGTAATAACGCGGTCGCCCGGCTTGATCCGAAGGACCGGCTTGTGGGCGCCGGAAAAGGTGTTGTAGAACTCTTTGGGTTCGAAACGATGGGTTTCGGCGAAACCGGTAACGGTCAATGCAAGAGCAAGGAATAGCTTCATAACCCTCCCAATTTCGGACGCTTATTGTGCCACTCTGTTGCCTGCTCGTACGCGTGAGCCAAGGCCAGCATGGAGGTTTCAGCAAACGGAGCGCCACTGATCTGCAGACCGATCGGCAAACCGGAATTCGTAAAACCACAAGGGACGGTAATGGCAGGCAGTCCATACACGTCGAACGCTCCGGGACTGTTGATGTTGCCCCCACCAGGATTGCCACGACCTCCGCCCTTGGCCTGAGGATTCGGAACGGGCGGGTTCAGCGTGGCCGCGATGGTCGCCGGCGGGCCTTTCATTGTGGGCGTGATCAGAAGGTCCACTGTTGTGAATGTCTTCTTGATCTCCCGACGGACCAAGTCCACCTGTCGCCTCGCCTCAGCGTACACTTCCTGTTTCACAATGTTGTTGGTTTGGATCATCTGCACCCGCGTCGCGGTCTGATATTTCTCGGGTGACTCCGTGAGCCACTTCGCGTGATAGGCATACGTTTCTGGGCCCCAAATCGTTTGGGGGCCGACCGCGGGGGGAAGCCGCACGTCTGCTACGCTGGCCGTCAGCTTGCGGAGCGTATCGATGGCGGTTTCCATCGCCTTGGCGTATTCGGGGTCCAGGCCGTCGAAGAAGCCGGCCCGTGGCAAACCCAGTCGTAATTTTGAAACCTGCATCTTGAAAGCGCGCCCGTAGTCGGGAACCGGCGCATTCACGGTGGTAGGATCCAGTTCGTCGTAGCCGGCGATGATGCCCAATATCAGAGCGGCATCCTGGACTGTCTTACAAATCGGGCCCACATGGTCGAGCGTCCAGGCCATGGGGATCACTCCTCGATTGCTGACGCGCCCATAGCTGGGCATCAGGCCCACCGTACCGCAGTGGGAGCTTGGGATCCGGATCGATCCGCCAGTGTCCGTACCGAGGGTGCCAAAGCAGAGGCCGGCCGCGATGGCGGCGGCCGAACCTCCGGAAGACCCGCCGGAAATCCGCTCCAACGCCCACGGGTTGTGCACCGGCCCGAAGTATGAGACTGCGGCCGAGGGGCCGTAGGCGAACTCGTGCAGATTCAGCTTGCCCAAAACAATCGCACCTGCGCCCTTTAGCATCCGAATAACTTCGGCATCTTCATTGGGAATACGATCTTTGAACAACTCACTGGCTCCCGTCGTCCGAACGCCCGCGGTGTCGATGTTGTCTTTTATGGCGATGGGAATGCCGTGCAAGGGGCCTCGCCACCTTCCCCGGCGTGCCTCCGCCTCCATTTCCCGCGCAGTGGCGAGAGCAGACTCCCTGGTGACGGTGATGAACGCGTTCACATCCGGATTGTATTTGTCAATTCGTTTCAGGCAAGCCTCGGTGAGATCCACCGGCGAGGTTCCCTTACTTCGCAAAAGCTCGGAGGCCTTCTTCAACGTCAGACCCGTGAGGTCCTGCGATTGGGCAAATGCCGGCGTCACAGCCCAAGCGGCGGCCCCCACTCCGGCGGCCAGAAAACTTCTACGCGAATCAGATTGGCTCATGTGGGCTTACCTCTTTCAACGATGGATGAGTTCACGCGACATGCTTATCCTCTCTATTCAGCGGGCCGCAGGTTCCTCGCGCACGGTTGGATACTTGATACCAAGCTGTTCCATGTACGAATCGTACTTTGACGGATCGTAATAGAGGGCTTTCATGCGCGCACGATACTCTTCCATTGTTTTCTGATTCAGCCAGATCGCGGGCTTATCGTCTGGGCGCAGAAGACTCTTATACTTCATGTCTTTCGTTTGGACGTTGTTGTAGTAATCCCAGGCCTGCTGCACAAGCTCAGGGTGCGTCAGAATATCGAGCATGGTCATCGCCTGGACCTTCGCGCCTGCGATGACGCCCTTGTGGGCGATGGGCGTCGCCATGGAGACGCCGTTCGCCCAGTTGTGTCCGGGGCCGCCCGGAATGTTGGACGGATAGTTCAGTGTGACGGTCGGCACGGCCCAGGTTACGTCTCCGATGTCGTCGGATCCGCCCCCAGTCGGCTCGTTCGCTCCAGGGCCATCGGCTTCGATCTCCGTTGCGGACTTGGGTCTTCGTAATTCGGGTATCTTGGCGGCCAAACCACGTTCCGGAACTTTCAGCTCGCGCTGTAGCCCTTTGGCCAAAGTCTGGTCCGCTTCCGACCATTGCGGTAGTCCCACACGCTTGATGTTTTCGTACATATCTTCCGCTATGGGAGCGTTGGAATGTCCTGGCCAGGCGCTTCCCAGCACTCGTGACGTATATGTGGTGTCGGTCATCAGGGCGGCGGCTTGCGCCATGTTGTCGCCGATGTGCCACAAGTTCATGATGTGATCGTAATCGGCCTCGCGATAGTAATACCAGACAGAGGCGTTAGGCGGCACCACATTCGGCTGATCGCCGCCATTTGTAATAACGTTGTGGACGCGCGTGGCTAGCCGGAGATGCTCTCGCCTGAAATTCCATCCCACGTCCATGAGTTCCACCGCATCCAGGGCGCTGCGCCCTCGCCATGGCGCTCCCGCCGCATGAGCACTTTCGCCCTTGAACATATACTCGACGGAAACGAGTCCGGTGGTGTTCGTGGAAGGACCCATCGACACCCGAAGATTGTCTCCGACGTGGCAGAAAAGCACGACGTCGACGTCTTTGAAAACACCCGCGCGGACATAGTAGGCCTTGGTCCCCAGATCCTCCTCCGCCACTCCAGGCCAAAGTTTGATGGTTCCCTGAAGATGCTCCCGTTCCATGACCTTCTTCACCGCGAGCGCGGCAATAATGTTCAGCGGCATGCCAGAGTTATGGCCTTCCCCGTGTCCCGGAGCGCCTTCGATCATCGGATCATGGTATGCAACGCCCGGTTTCTGGGAAGCCTGGGGGATGTCGTCTATGTCCGAGCCTAGCGCGATCACCGGTTTCCCCTGTCCCCATGTCGCGACAAACGCTGTGGGGATTCCGGCGATGCCACGCTCGATCTGGAATCCCTCCTTTTCGAGAATCCCGGTCAGGTACTTTGAGGTTTCGAACTCCTGAAATCCCAGTTCGCCAAAGCTGAAGATGCTGTCAACCATCACTTGCGCCTGCTTCTTCATGCCGTCGATCTGACCCACCAGATCGGCTTTCAGTGAGGCCTCTCTTTCGGGGGCGATCTTCTGCTGGCTGAAGGCGCAGCCTGTAACCAACAAGTACAAAAGTGTTTTGCGGATCACTGAGTGCTCCTTTAATAGCTGCAATATAGACCGCTGCGCGGGGCTGGCTCCCTAGCCCTCCACCGGTTTCTTCGAGGGCGACGTTGTTGATCCATGAACAGCCTTCCCAGTCCTCTCGAGACAAGACGGGGCCAGATCGAAGGCTAAAGAATCGACTTCGAGGGCTGGATACTCTCCCGGTCTTATTGGCTGACAGCATCGAGAGCCATCACGGCATAAGCTGTTGCCGCGTCTGTCATAAACCGCCCCGCATCGGATGCGGGATCGCGCTGCTTGTTCGGCGATACCGCCTCCCAGGAGCCAGTTTTCACGTTCTGGTTGGCGATCAGCCAGGTGAGCCCCTGCTTGACACGAGGATCCGTCCGCGGTAAACCCACCTTCTGCAACACAAAGGTGATCAGACCCGTCGCGTATCCGTCGCTCCCGTTCGTGAGTGCGGTGGAATCTCTCCGCTTCCATCCGGCAGGCAAGAGTGATACAGTGCTCCAACCTCCATTCGGCTGTTGTTTTTCCGTAATGGCCCTGATGATCGCCTCCCGCTCCGCTCGCGTTAATAGGTTCGGAAGTTCGGCGGATGCCCAAAGAAGGAAGCATCGATTCAACAACGACTGGTCCTCCTGTCCGTGCTGAAGGTAGCTGCTAAGAGCTTGGATGCCGGCCGCGACAGAGGGAGATAATTTGTAATCTCTTGGAGCGTTTCCAGCGGCAATAGCGGCTAGCGCCGTTCCCCAAAACTGGGAGTCATCTGCCTCCCACGGCTCATTTTGAAAATTGAGCCAGTTCCATGCGCCGCTCTTCAACTGCAAAGACCACATGTTGTCAAATGCGAGTTTAGTATCGGCGCTCAGCTTGCCCTTCGGCGCATCGTACTTGCTGAGAACCAACGCGTAAATGACTGACTCCGTGCCTCGCGCTTCCGCCGTCTTGGGCGGGCCGTTCTTTTCGTCACTGTAGATGGGCTGTACTTCGTTCCACAGCCGTACACGCTTCACCACGTTATCTAAGATCTTCTGCTCGTTCGGCGACGGCGCTTGCTCGCCCGCGGAAGTTCTCAACGCGGGCCGAGCGAGTACATACGGCAGTGCGGTGTGGCAGGAGATGCAAAACGTCTCCTGGTCGCGCGCCGCCGATTTCCATGCGATCCACCACCCCGCCCGTTCATCGAGATACGCCCGGGCGCGAGCCGGGCTCCAGACCTGGTCGTCCCCCTCGGCCCCACATAGCGCGATCGGCGCTATAAGCAACGCGACAGAAAGCAGCTTCGTCATTGCGTTTCTCCCCGTGTTGTGCAGGCATCGCCTGCCCCTGACCCTTCAATATACTCGAACGAGAAATCAAGTCAGGAACGTGCAACCATGAAGCCATGCCCAATCCTGGAATCACTCGCCGCGCAGCTGTACGGGTGCTGGGGGCAAGATGATCGTTGCCATCGGTACGAATGATACGCTGGCTTCGCCAGGTTCGCAGCTCGACTACTATCAGGCGGTGTTGGACAAGATGGGCCGTTCGAAGGTCGATAGTCTCGCCCGCCTCTTTGTGCTACCACAGACTGGCCACGGCCTCTCGGGCAACATTTACAACACGGATGGCGATGGCAAGCAGATTGAGTCTAAGCCTATTCCGAACACGTTCGACCGTTTCGCGTTGCTGGTGGACTGGGTGGAAAACGGAAAGGCGCCGGGGAAATCGATCACAGTAACCGCCGGTGGCTGCAGCCTCCCCATGTGTTCGTATCCGGAGGATCCGAAAAACAAAAAGGGTCCGGTGGAAGCTGCGGAGTCTTACGGCTGCAGCGCCAAGTAATTACCTGCTGCGCTCTTTAAAGAACTTGAAGATCTCCGGCATGCTCTGGGTGATCACCGTGCCGTGATCGGCGCCCGGTAGTTCCATATACTTGAAGTCCTTCATCTTGAGATCGGTCGCGGTCTTCGCCCAGCGACGGCCGACATCGATAGAAACCACGGTATCCGCATCGCCATGAGCCAGAAACAGGGGCATCTTGTCCTTAACCGGCGCCAGGCTCTCCGGCTGCATAAGGAATGCAGCTGGAGCCATCGAAGCAACTGCCGCCCATTGGTCGACGTACTTAGGCCCGAGGAATAAGGCTCCGGCGCCGCCCATAGAGTGGCCCATCAAGTAGGTGCGTTTATCGTCGACATTGAATTCCTTGCGCACGATCGCTAGGACATTCATGACATCTTTCTCGCTGAGCTCGGCTAGATTTGGAGGTTCGGGAGTGGGCGGTGGACCGCCTTTTGCCGCACCCGGTCCTTTGCCTTTGCCTGGGCCGCCGTTCATGACGATCACGGGCGAGCCGAACCAGCCTTGCGGGTTGTAGCCCATCGGGCCGACCAGAATGTAACCGCCTTCCTCTGCCAGATCCAGCGCGCTGCCCCGTAGCAAGGCGTTACCGTCGCCATAGACTCCGTGGAGCGCCACAATGAGCGGCGCTTTCTTGTCCTTGGTGACTTTGGAAGAGACGAACAACGCGTAAGGCAGATCCTCATTGGTGTCCGCGAAGTGATATTTCCGCTGCTGCACGCGCGGGTCCGGTGCTTTGCCGGGGCCGCCCTTCGGGGCTCCGCC
>JAIQFI010000028.1 GCA_020073345.1 Terriglobia bacterium | reverse complement strand
GGCGCCGATTTGCAGGAGCGGCGTCTGCTCCTGCCTAAACGCGCCGCCCTAACGGGCGCCGCAGGCCTCCGCTCCCGCCGCCCCCGCAAATCCCTCAAAGCAAAGCATCCACTGCCTACGAAGCGGTCTACTTTCTCTCCGCCCCAATGGTCTAGTTTTACTCCGCCCTTGACACCACATCGAAAAGTATTCCCCGAGGTTCTCGGGATGGATACCGGCCGCCTTTCTCTCGATTCTTCGATCTTCGCTGAGTTTGCGAAACAGCTCCACGGAAGCGTTTTCGTAGATCTCAGCAACAGTTAGTAGAGCGGTAGGCCCGTCAAAATTGAAGCTCAACTGTGGCCGCTTCGAATCCATCCATACCTATGATGCATTCGAAGGGAAGTACAAGTCAAGTATTATCTACCAGTTAAACCTTCGAGCTACCGCTTTGGCGTGAGTCCCGGCACATCAGCCGCTTTCCGCCGACTCCCTTGAGAGCCAGCTTCGCGCGTTCGGCGTCCGTGACTTCACGAGCATTGTTCCGAAAGTCGAACTCGCTCAGGTATCGATGAAGGTGGTGCTTGGCTGCCCCGGCGGCCTACTGGCGCGGAGCAGCCACGCCACCGAGTCCGGATTGGGCGTTGGCGAGGCCGCGTGGAACCACACACGGGCGACGGTTGGCTAACGTCCTCTACAGAGAACCTGCGCCGGTTACAAACCGGCGCGCAGGTTGAAAACCTGCCCCACAGGGTTCAAATCACGCGGAGCCGCGGGCGAGTTTTTCATACGGACTCAACTGGCTTGGAGTTTGGAGTGCAACCGCCCAGCGGCGGCAGCTCCATTGTTAGACATGCGCAACGGGGCTGAGGGAGGCAGGATCGATCTGCACCAGGCGTTTCTGCGAGTCCAGGAACAGATGCTGGCGAATCTGAACGCCAGCCGCGTGTATGACCACCGCGCGACGTGCGGAGCCGTGAGCGAACGGCAATGGATCGATCTGTTTCACCGCTACCTGCCGGAACGGTACCGAGCCACGAGCGCGTTCGTAGTAGACGCCGAGGGTGCACGCAGCCGGCAAATCGATATCGCCATCTATGACCGGTTCTACTCTCCGCTGCTTTTTCCCGACGACGTACAGCCCTACATCCCCGCCGAGAGCGTATATGCCGTGTTCGAGTGCAAGCAGGATTTGTCGACCGAAACGCTCTGCGACGCCGCGGCTAAGGCGGCATCCGTGCGGCGGCTGAGGAGGACGTCCACGCCGGTGTTGTGCGCCGGATCGGTGCTGCCACCGAGGGCGGCGCCTCCCATTCTGGCGGGAATCCTGTGCCTGGGAGACGCGGATCCGGCATCCCTCGCACCGATGATGACGAGCATGCTTCCGTATCTCGAGGGAGACAAGCTGCTGGACCTGGGATGCTCGCTACGCCAGGGGGCGTTTGAGATCGGCACGGACGGCGGACCGGAAACAAGAGTTCGATATAGTCGTCCGGGACAGGCGCTGATCTTCTTCCTCTTGCGGCTGTTGAGCCGGCTGCAACAGATGGGCACCGCGCCTCCGATGGACCTGGACGAATATGCGCGGAAAGGGAGAGTGGGATAAGTCGCTCGGAGCTCTAGATGCACTGCCGTTCCGGCGAGCGTCCAGCGAGGCACGGATGTGCTCGGACTGCCGCGGGACGCTACAATAGAAGCGAAACTTCGTGGAATACGGCTACACAACTCTGTTCGAACCCATGCCTGAAGGCGGCTTCAACGTCGTTGTCCCCGCCATCCCTGAAGTCTGCACTTACGGTGAGACTCTGGAAGAAGCCCGGAGATGGCGCTAGATGCCATTCGCTGCTACCTGGAAAGCGCCCTCAAGACCGGCGAGCCGATCACCCCAGCATTTGGAGTATAACGGCCTTCAGTTTTGGCACGTCTTCAGTGACGATCTTCCACACGACGCCCAGGTCCACGCCCAGATAATCGTGAACCAGGAAGTTACGGAAGCCCGCAATCCCGCTCCAGTCGAACTCGGGATGAGTAGCCTTAAGCGCATCTGATAACCGCTTCGTCGATTCAGCTATCACTTGAAGATTGCGCAGCACCGCGTCCTGAATCATGTGAGACGCGTCGAAGGCACTTCGTCCTCCGGAGACATCCTCCTCAATACGCTGGATGCATTCGAGAATGTGGAGAAGGTACTTCCGGTCGTCCTTCACAGAGGGACGGCTTCGTTCAGAACGGAATCGCGCAACAGGGGATTGAGCGATCGCGCGACAACCACGTCGACCCGGCGACCCAGCAGCCCTTCCAGGTCATTCAGCAAACCTCCGGGGAACCAGGGCGAGGTTGGTCCCACGATATCGATCAGGAAATCGATGTCGCTCTCCTGAGAAGCTTCGCCACGAACAACCGACCCGAAAACACGAACATTCCCGGCACCGTGTTTTGCAGCCAGAGCTCGGATTTCAGCTTCCCTGGCCCGGATCGTTTCCAGCGGATTCATAACCTGCAGCCATTATATCGACGGGCAGGGCCGCGACGAAATCACGTTGGCGAGTCCGGTTTCGGCGCATGCGCCGCCGCGTGAAACCAGAGTTCCTTCAGCGAGCGGATCGCGGCGAAGTATTCGTCCACCTCCCGGGGCTTCATCAGAAAAGAAGAAACCTGGAGTTCATACGCCCGCCGGATGTCCCCGTCCTGGATATTTCCACTCACCATCACCACCGGAATGTTCCTCAAGCTTGGATCCGCTTTGATCGCCTCCAAGACCTCGAATCCGTCCAGCTTGGGCAGGTTGAGGTCCAGAAGGATCAGGTCGGGGCGTGGAGCCCGGCTGTGCTCGCCGGTACGTTTCAGGAAGGCAATCGCAGCCTCGCCGTCAGAAACACAGTGTATACGGTTCGGCGTTTTTGCATCCCGGAAGGCAGCCACCGTCACGTGAACATCGAATTCGTTGTCTTCCGCCAGCAAAATATCGAGTTCACGGGCGGAAGCCGGTTGAGGCATACAAACTGGGGATTCCCCTAGGAATCGTCGCGTTTCAAACTTTCTTCCGAGGGCGGAAACTTGCAGGGTCCGGCCTGCATACAATGATTGACAATCGTTCATCAATGACATACGATGCCGTAGACTGGCGTCATCCTTGAAGGATCGGCGTGCTTGGGGCATTAAGGGGAAACAGAATGCGTTTTTTGGGTCTGTTGTCAGCACTATTCCTGTGCTCCGCGGCTGCGTTTGCGCAGACCGCGACCGGCACCATCACCGGAACTATTTCCGACCCGGCCGGCGCCGTGGTCGCGAATGCTCCGCTGGAACTGAAGAACGTTGAAACCGGCACAGTTTATCAGACCAACACCAGTTCCACCGGAAACTACACTTTCTCGCAACTGCCGGCGGCGACCTATGAGTTGACGGTGAAAGTAGCCGGGTTCAAGAACCACGTCCGCCAAAACCTGGGCGTCCAGGCGGCCCAGATAATTCGCATCGACGTCGTCCTGGAAGTGGGCACGAACACGGAATCGGTGACCGTCTCGGCGCAAGCCTCGATGCTGAGCACAGAAAGCGCCGCCGTAAACTCCAACGTCACCACGGACCGGATGAATTCGCTGCCGATTCTGGGCGTCGGGCCGGCGACGTCCAGTACCCATGGCGTGCGCAACCCCCTGGCCTCGTCGGTGCTGACGGCGGGCGTGTACTGGGTCCCCAATACCTCCATGCGCGTCAACGGCGCGCCGACCAACACGTTCGGCATCAAGCTGGATGGGCAGGACATCACCAACGGCGTGAACACCTCGAACTCCCAGGCGCAGATGCAGCCCAGCGTGGATGCGCTGGAAGAAGTGGCTATCCAAGCCTCGAACTATTCCGCGGAATTCGGCCAGGCGGGCTCCGGGCTGATCCAATACACCACCCGGTCTGGCACCAACGGCTTCCATGGATCGGCCTACGATTACTTCGTGAACGAGGCGCTGTGGGCCCACCACACCTTCGATCATGTCCGCAATAAGCAGCGTCGAAACGACTTTGGCGGCTCTCTTGGCGGACCGATCATCATCCCGAAGATCTACAACGGCAAGGACAAGACGTTCTTCTTCTTTAACTACGAACAGTTCCGCGAGTCGAGCCTGGTCAGCGATCAGGTGACGACCGTCCCTACCCTGGCGTATCGCGGGGGCGACTTCTCCAGGCTGCTGAGTGGGAAGGCTTTTACCGGCGCCCTCGCCAAGGATGGCTTGGGGAACACCATGCTGGAAGGGATGATTTTTGATCCCAAAACAGAGCAAATAGCTCCGAACGGGACGCGCGCGCGAACGCAGTTCACCGGTAATCAGATCCCCGTAACCCGCTTCGACTCGTCCGCGGTAAAGCTTCAGAATCTTATTCCTAAGCCGAACCTGGGTTCGGCAACGACGTTGATCAGCAACTTCTCAAACCCATTCCCCAGCGACCGGGTCACTCCGATTCCGTCCATTAAACTGGATCACTCGATCAGCTCACGGTTCAAGATATCCGGCTATTGGTCCTCTACCAGCACGGAAGTGGAGTACGCTCCAGGGGGATTTGCACTGTCAGAGGGTTTCCCGGACGAGATCACGCAGACGCGGGGAACGTACATCTATTCGCGGACGTGGCGCGCCAACCTGGATTACACGGTCACTCCCACCATGCTGCTGCACTTTGGCGCGGGGTATGTCGTCAATGATTTCAGGGATACGGCGCCCATCACGAACTTCGATATGGTCAAGGTGCTTGGAATCTCGGGTGGCACACTCGGTCCGCAAAATGGAGCCCGCGTCCCGGTCTGGGGGTCTACTTTGGGCCCGAACAGCACGGGCGGAACGCCAGTCATGGGTCCGGCCACCGGCCAGGTGCGCAGCCTTTTGCAGAGGCCCACCGGTAACCTGAGCCTGAGCTGGGTGAAAGGCAACCACAGTTATAAGTTCGGGGGCGAGATACGATTTGACGGTTATCCCGTGGCAACGGCTTCCAACACAAGCGGCAACTTCTCCTTCAGCACGAATCAGACCGATAATTCCTTTTTTCAAGGCCAAGCTAAAGGCGCTCTTTTCACTGGTTTCCCCTACGCCAGCCTGTTGCTGGGCCGCACGAATAGTGTCATCCTGGCGCAGCCGACGAATACGCGCGGCGGGCGGGGCTTCTACGCCTGGTTCGCGCAAGATACCTGGAAGGTCACGCGTAAAATCACGGTCGATTACGGAATCCGCTGGGACCTGATGACTTATCCGCGCGAACAATACGGACGTTCTCCCAGCTTTTCGCCTACCTTGGCTAACCCCACGGTGGGCGGACATCCTGGCGCCTCGATCTTTGAAGCGAACTGCAACTGCCGCTTCGCCAAGAACTATCCGTGGGCCTATGCTCCACGCGTGGGTGTCTCCTATCAGGTGCTTCCCAAGATGGTTTTGCGCGGGGCCATAGGCATCAGTTACTCGATGTCTCAAGGCGGTGGACAGGGCTCCGCGGGCGCGAATACAACCACGGTTAATTCAAATTTCGGCGACCCGGCCATGATCCTGAGCCAGGGCCTTACGCCCCCAACGGCCTGGCCGGATTTACGGCCAGGCTTGTTCCCGTCGTCGGCCACTCCTGGGCCAGGCCCGGCAGTAGTGGATCAGAATTACGGGCGTCCTGCTCGCCTATGGCAGTGGAATATCGGCCTCCAGCGCGAACTGACCAAGGATTTGATCGTGGAAGCCAGCTACGTCGGCAATCGGGGCGTGTGGTGGAGAACGGCGTCGTTGCTCGACTACAACGCGCTGACGCCGCAAACTCTTCTGGCGAACTACCGTTTGGATTGGAACAGCGCCGCGGATCGCACCATCCTCGCATCGCAGGTGAATTCGGCAGCGGCGGGACCGTTCCAGAACAAAATTCCATACGCCGGCTTCCCGCTTACATCCACTGTGGCGCAATCACTGCGGCCCTTCCCGCAATTCACCAGTCTCGCCGCGACCGGCGCGCCCCTGGGGAAGACCTGGTACGACGCCCTGCAATTGAAGGCGACCAAGCGCTTCTCTCACGGTTTGGATTTCACCTGGACCTACACCCGCTCGAAGGAACTCGATCTGGGCGCTGAGGACTATACAGGCCTGGGCGTGATTAACGACGTCTTCAATCGGGATACCAACAAACAACTGTCGGCCTCCTCGCGGCCGAATTGGATGACCTTCGCCGTCAACTACACAACACCCAAGTGGAGCGAGAACCGCTGGCTGAGTTACGCCGTGAGGGATTGGTCGCTCGGCGCGGTGCTGCAATATGGCAGCGGATTGCCGATTCAGGCGCCCCTCAGCCCGACCAACAACAACGCAAGTACGCTGCTTCGTAGCACCTATGCGACGCGGGTTCCGGGAGTGCCGGTTTACTTGGTGGATATAAACTGCCACTGCTACGATCCCAGCCAGACTCAGGTGCTGAATCCCGCCGCCTGGGTCAATACCCCCAGTGGTCAGTTCAGCCCGTCGGCGGCCTACTACAACGACTATCGGTATCAGCGCCGCCCGTCGGAGCTGGCCAGCTTCGGACGCACGTTCCGCATCAAGGAGCGCGTCTCCCTCCAGGTCCGCGCGGAGTTCAACAACATTTTCAACCGATCGCTGCTGCTTGGTACGACTGCAGGGACTTACGTAAATCCCAACGCTGGAACAAGCACCATTGTGGGCGGCCTTTTGGGTACCAACCCGGTGCGGGGCCCCGATGGCCGCTATACCAGCGGCTTCGGAACCATCAATACGACGGGGACCGTGAGTGGAGAACGCCAGGGCACGCTGGTCGCGCGCATCACGTTCTGACTAACCAGTCCGAAGAGTCTGGCGGGCCGGGGTAAGGGCGCTTTTGCTCCCTGCACTCCGGTGGTATTATTCAGTTTGAATTCCACGCAGATCGAGGTCCTCGCAGACCATATCTTTAAGGACCTAAAGGAGCCTGACAATGTCCCATCAAATCAGCCGTAGAGAAACATTACGCCGGGGTCTGGCCGCGACCAGCCTGCTGGCCCTGCTGCGTGACCTGCCTGTGCCCGCCCTGGCTCAGGGCGACACGGACGTTCCGTTTACCGACCTTCCCAACAACTTCAACCCGGGTGGTGTCCCGGGTGCGGCGACACGCCAGCTCGATATCCGCAAAATCGACGGCATGCTGACGCCCAAAGATCAGTTCTTCACCACCCAGCACTTCATGAAACCGGTCGTTGATGGCGCGACGTATAAGTTGAAGTTCACTGGGATGGTCAACAAGCCGGCCGAATTCTCGCTGGCTGATCTGAAGGCCATGAAATCCACCGAGGTGGTCCATGGCTTTGAATGCTCCGGCAACAGTCCGCGTGCGATCCAGGGATTGGCTTCCTGTGGCCGCTTTACCGGCGTCCGCCTGAGCGCCGTGCTGAAACAGCTCGGAGTCAACTCCAAGGCGCGGGAAGTAGTCTTCTTCGGCGCCGATCACGGCTCGGCGGACGTGGCGTTCCGCCAGCAGACCTACAAGCTCGATCAGCAATTCGGCCGCAGTATCACGGTCGAGAATGCCATGAAGCCGGAGCCACTGATCGCCTACGCGATGAATGGCGAGCCGCTCACGCTCAACCAGGGGTTCCCGGTGCGTCTGGTCATGCCCGGCTGGTACGGCGTGGCGAACGTAAAGTGGCTCGCGGAAGTGCACTTGCAGGAAGACCGCTACCTGGGCAACTATCAGGCACGCTGGTACCGGACCATCCGCGGCGTGGGCGGAACCGGCAAAGATGACGATCCCGAGACGCAGTGGGTAGAGACCGAAGTCACCCACATGCAACTCAAATCCGTGATCGCGCGCGTGCGCAAGAGCGGCAACGAACATCAGGTCTTGGGCTTCGTGTTAAATGACGGGACGCCGATCAAGTCCGTGGAAGTCAAGGTCGATGACGGCCCCTGGCAGAAAGCGACGCTGGAATCCGCCAACTCGCAATTTTCGTGGAAGCTGTTCACCTACCGCTGGGAAGGCGCTACTCCCGGCGCGCACACCCTGGTTTCGCGCGCCACGGACGCGAACGGCGTCGTCCAACCGACCGTCGCCGAGTTGTCCAGGAAGAAAACCTTCCTGGAGGACAACTCCCAGTTCCCGCGCAAGGTCATGATCGCTTAGTTCGGTCAGACAGAATCCGCCGGCGCGAGGAACGCGGCGTTCGCGCGATAATAGGGGGGTATGTCTACAGTAACCACGAAGCCCTCCCGTAACGTTTCCCGGCCCTTGAGTGAAAATAAGCACCTTCTCCGCTGGGTGGAGAAGATGGCCGAACTCACCACGCCGGAGAACATCCACTGGGTAGACGGCTCCCAAGAAGAATACGACGCCTTGTGCTCCCAAATGGTTGAAAACGGGACGTTCATCAAGCTGAATGAGGAACTGTGGCCGGGTTGTTATTACGCTCGCTCGGACGCCAGCGACGTTGCCCGCGTCGAGGATCGCACCTTCATTTGCTCGCTGTCCAAAGACAATGCGGGCCCGACCAACAACTGGGTCAACCCGCTGGAGATGCGCCGGAAACTCAAAGAGCTCTTCAACGGCTGCATGCGCGGGCGCACCATGTACGTGCTGCCCTACAGCATGGGACCGGTCGGCTCGCCGATGTCCCAGATCGGCGTCCAACTCACCGATTCTCCCTATGTCGTGGTCAACATGCGGATCATGGCTCGCATTGGAAAGCCGATCTACGCCGAGATCGAAAAGCCGGACACGCGCGTGGTGCCGTGCATGCACAGCGTGGGGATGCCTTTGGCTCCGGGCGATCGGGATGTGCCGTGGCCGTGCAACGAGGAGAAGTACATCGTTCACTTCCCTGAAACGCGCGAGATCTGGTCGTACGGTTCCGGTTATGGCGGGAATGCGCTGTTAGGTAAAAAGTGTTTCGCGCTGCGCATCGCCTCCAACATCGCCCGCGATGAAGGCTGGATGGCCGAGCACATGCTCATCCTGGGCGTAGAGGATCCGCAGGGCCAAAAGACTTACGTGGCCGCCGCGTTTCCCAGTGCCTGCGGTAAGACTAATTTTTCCATGCTGATCCCGCCCCGCGGATTCGAGGGCTGGAAGGTCTGGACGGTCGGCGACGATATCGCCTGGATCAAGCCGGACGCCGACGGCCGCCTGCGCGCCATCAATCCGGAAGCGGGGTTCTTCGGCGTAGCGCCCGGAACGTCGGTCAAGACCAATCCGAATGCCATGTCGACGCTGGCCCGCAATACCATCTTCACCAACGTCGCGCTGACGCCGGAAGGCGGCGTGTGGTGGGAAGGGATGACGGACGATCCTCCCGCCGAATGCATGGATTGGAAGGGCAACCGCTGGACTCCGCAGATCGCCAAGGAAACCGGCGCGAAGGCGGCGCATCCCAACTCGCGCTTCACCGCTCCGGCGTCGCAATGTCCGACCATCGATCCGGCCTGGGAAGATCCCGCAGGTGTTCCGATCAGCGCCATGATCTTCGGAGGCCGTCGCGCGACCACCATGCCTCTGGTGTATCAGGCATTTAATTGGAGTGGCGGTGTATACACGGGTGCCACGATGGGTTCGGAGACTACCGCGGCTATCGTCGGGACCGTGGGCCAAGTCCGCCGCGACCCGATGGCCATGCTGCCGTTCTGCGGCTACCACATGGGCGATTATTTCCGGCACTGGATCAAGATGCAGCGCAGCTTGAGCGAGACGCCGCGGATCTATCACGTGAACTGGTTCCGCAAGGATGCCGACGGCAAGTTCCTGTGGCCGGGCTTCAGCGAGAACATGCGTGTACTGAAGTGGATCGTCGATCGGGCCCATGGACGCGCTCTGGCAAGGGAGACGCCCATCGGCTGGATGCCTCGCTATGAGGACATCGAGTGGGACGGTCTGCCTTCCTTCACCAAGGAGCAATTCGACGCTCTGCAGGAATTTGACCGGGCGGCTTGGCGCAAAGAAGTAATCGCGCACGAAGAACTGTTCCTGGCGCTCCACGATCATCTGCCTCCGGAAATGATCTACGAGCGCGAACTGCTGATCTGCAGACTGTAGAGGCCATGTGGGACAGGATTGTATCCTGTGCGCAGGTTGAAAACCTGCCCCACTCGAGATCAGCGCCGGGAAAACACGTCGATGAGCTCGATAACCAGGATCGCCACCACCATGGCTTCCAGCACGAACGCCCGCGCTTGGTGGAACTCGTTCACCATGACCTCATAGAGTTCACCAGCGATCTTGAGCTTTTGATCGACCAGATTACGGTAATCGGGAACACCAACCCGGTTGGCCGCGACGCGGTAGGCACGCGCATAAAACATATCACTCAGGAACTTGATGGAGTTGTCGGTCCGCTCGGCCAGCTCCCGGACGTCCAGGCGCATGGCGTTGAGACGTTCGGCCTCGCCTGCCATCTTCCAGCGGCGCAGGAATCGTCCTCTGTGCCCCAGCATCCGGTAGACGTTATTCAGCACGCGGGTGAGAACTTCGTCATAGTGGCGAAATTCCAATAATTGCGTATTGGCGTATTCCAGGAGCTGAATCGCGGGGGCGGCGCCTTCCGGTGTATCGTACACGAACGCCGCGACCCATCCAGCCACGATCAGGTCACTAGGATAGTAGGAGAGAGCAGCCTGCAAAGCTTCGTTCTGTTCGGATTGCGATAGAGGTGAGGCTTCCCCGCGGACGATCTGCGCAACATGTCTCCCGTGTTCCGCGAGCAAAGCGGTCGCAGGCATCGGCTGGCCATGATCGTCCAGCGCCTCGCGTACGTGAATGATGTAGTAATCCTCGTTCAGCCAGCTCTCGTAAGGGTCGACCAGCGCGGCTCGCAGGCGCTCCAGATGGACGCGGACGATCTCCGCAGTCCGCCTCTCGATTTCCGGTTCGGCCATCCACCGGCCGGATAACCGCACCAGATCCTCCCACGTAGCTTCGAAATCCATTCTCAATTCGACGCTAACCACGCCGTACTCGAAATACTTGATGCGGGCCTGGAATGGTTCGCCGGCGCTCATGGATACCAGACCCAGGTGCTCCACTACGGGCGGCCGCTCGAAACGCACGTAGTCCGGCGCCAGGTGTTTGAACACTGGCTCCCGTTGCGGCGCCTCCATACCCGTCAGAGACCGCAGAGTATCCAGGCGGATTTGTTCGGCGACGTCGTATAAGACCAGAGCCGAGAAAGAACCCCGGAGCGGAGGCATACCATCAGAGTATGCCTTCCAAGCGGAAGCCTGGCGTGTCGCCTCTCGAGGTGTTCTTCCGTCCCCGGAATGTCGCCGTTATCGGGGCTACCGACAGACCCGCCAGCGTGGGACACGCGATCCTCGCCAATCTTCAGAAGGGATCGTTTCCAGGCGCGATCTGCCCTGTGAATCCGAAGCACTCGACGGTGCTGGGTCTCACCAGCTACCCCGACGTCGCGGCGATTCCCGGGGGCGTCGAGCTCGCGGTGATCGTCACGCCCGCGCAGACGGTTCCGGGCGTCGTGAAACAGTGCGCCGACGCCGGCGTCCAGGGCGCGATCATCATCAGCGCAGGATTCCGCGAGACGGGCGAGAGGGGAATGCTGCTAGAGCAGGAGGCCCTGCGCGAAGCCCGCCATGGAGATGTTCGCCTGATCGGGCCCAATTGCCTGGGTGTGATGAGCCCGCACGCGCATTTGAACGCCACCTTCGCCAGCTCCATGGCCCGCCCCGGCCATCTCGGACTGATCAGTCAAAGCGGGGCCATTTGTACCGCCATCCTGGACTGGAGCCAGCGGGAAAATGTCGGCTTCAGCGCCTTCGTGTCGGTGGGATCGATGCTCGATGTGGGCTGGGGCGATCTGATCCAGTATCTGGGCGACGATCCTCAGACCCGCAGCATCATCATCTACATGGAATCGATCGCCGATGCCGGCAAATTCCTGTCGGCCGCGCGGGAGGTCGCACTATCGAAGCCGATCATCGTGCTGAAGCCCGGCCGCACCGAAGCCGCCGCGAAGGCCGCCGCATCCCACACCGGAGCTTTGACCGGGCAGGATGCTGTGCTCGAAGCGGCGTTCCGGAGGTGCGGCGTGCTGCGCGTCGACACCATCGCCGAGCTGTTCGACTTATCCGAAGCACTCGACAAGCAGCCTCGCCCGCGCGGCCCCAAACTGACCATCGTGACCAATGCGGGCGGCGCAGCCGTGCTAGCCGCGGACGCGCTGCTGAGCGCCGGCGGCCAGCTCGCCGCGCTGTCGGCAGAGACCATTGGCAAGTTGAACGAGATCCTCCCGCCCCACTGGAGCCACCAGAATCCGGTCGACATTCTAGGAGACGCCAGCGCCGACCGTTACGCGCAGGCCGTGAGTCTCGCCGCGCAAGATCCTTCTACGGACGGGTTGCTGGTGGTCCTGGCGCCACAGGCCATGTCCGACCCGCTGGCAGTTGCGGAAAAGATCGCGCCGTTTGCCAAGCTCCCCAATAAACCGGTCATCGCGAGCTGGATGGGCGGCCAGGACGTCGCCGCGGGCGAGGCCGCGCTCAATCGCGCGCGCATTCCCACCTACAGCTATCCCGATTCCGCCGCGCGCGTGTTCCAGTCGATGTGGCGTTACAGTGCGAATCTGCAGGCTTTGTACGAAACGCCCGAAGCGTTCGAATCCGAAGATCCCGAAGCCGCCCTCAAGGCCGAAGCTCGCGCGCAGGCCACCGAGGCCATCGCGAAGGCTCGCGGTAAGGGCCGAACGTTGCTGACGGAAGTCGAATCCAAGGCGCTTTTGGCGGCCTACGGAATCCCCACCGTCGAAACCGTGATCGCCACCAGCGCCGATCAGGCCGTAGAGACAGCGCGGCGCATCGGATATCCGGTGGTGCTCAAACTCCATTCCGAGACGATCACGCACAAGACCGACGTGGGCGGCGTCCAGCTCAATCTCCCGGACGACGCCGCTGTCCGGAGTGCTTACCAAACCATTCTCGACGCCGTCACGCGCGCGGCCGGCGTTAAGAACTTTCTGGGCGTCACGGTTCAACCGATGGTCCGCGCGGACGGCTACGAGCTGATTCTCGGATCGAGCCTCGATCCGCAGTTCGGACCGGTTCTGCTCTTCGGGGGAGGCGGGCAGTTGGTGGAGGTGTACAAGGACCGCGCGATTGGCCTGCCGCCGCTCAACACCACGCTGGCGCGCCGTTTGATGGAACGCACCATGATCTTTCACGCGCTGGGTGGTGTGCGCGGGCGCAAGCCCGTGGACCTGGTCGCACTCGAACGGCTGCTGGTGCGCTTCAGCTACCTGGTGGTGGAACAGAAATGGATTAAGGAAATCGACATTAATCCTCTGCTCGCCGGGCCGGCGCAACTGCTGGCGCTGGACGCGCGCGTGGTTCTGCATCCACGCGAAGTGGTTTATCCGCCGGAATCGGCGATCCGGCCCTACCCGGCGCAGTACTCACGCCCATGGAAGTTTGAAGACGGCGAGGAGGTACTGATTCGTCCGATTCGTCCCGAGGACGAGCCCCTGATGGTCCGGTTCCACGGCAAGCTCTCCGAGCGCAGCGTGTACCTCCGCTATTTTCACCTGGTGAATCTCGCCGAGCGGGTTTCGCACGAGCGTCTGGTCCGGATCTGCTTCAACGACTACAATCGCGAAATTGCGCTAGTGGCCGTGCGCCTGGACGCGTCCAGACACGACACGGAGATCCTGGCTGTGGGCCGCCTGGCCAAAGCCCACGCCGCCAACGAGGCGGAACTGGCCGTGCTGATCGCGGATGCATATCAGGGCCACGGGCTCGGCACCGAGCTGTGGCGCCGGCTGGTGGAGATCGCCCGGGCCGAGAAGCTCGATCGCGTGACCGCCGAAATTCTTCCGGAAAACCTCCAGATGATCGAGATCTGCCGCCTGCTCGGGTTCCGTCTGGAGCCGGATCAGGACGTCATTCACGCAGTCTTGGAACTTGTCGAGTAAATCCACCCGCGCCGGGCTAGCCACTTCTCGATTTCGACCGCGATCAGCACCAGGAGGCACAGCGCCAGCGTGAACAGCAGCTCGCCCGCGCTGAGGGCAGCGGTTTTGAACACTCGCTGAAACGGCGGCCAATAGATCACGGCCATCTGCAAACCCACCGTGAGCGCCACGGCCCCCAACAGCGGCAAGTTAGAAAACACGCCGAGCCGCAATAGCGACTCGGTATCCGATCGCACGGCCATCACGTGGGCCATCTGCGAAACGGTCAGCACCGTGAACACGATGGTTTGCCAGTGTGCCGATCCCGAGCGAATGGCATAGGCCTGTGAAAAGATCGACAGTCCCGCGATCATCAGACCGACCCAAACCACGTGCTGCCAGAGGCCGCGGGCGAACAGGCTCTCGGCGGGCGGCCGGGGCGGGCGATCCATCAGAGATCGCTCCTCCGGCTCCACGGCAAGAGCGAGACCCGGCAACCCGTCGGTGACCAGATTGGTCCACAGGATGTGAATCGGCAAGAGCGGCACTGGCAGGCCCAGCAGCGGCGCCAGAAAGAGCGTCCAGATCTCGGCCGCGTTGCTGGCCATGATGAACTTGACGAACTTGCGGATGTTTTCGAAAATGTGGCGGCCTTCCCGCACCGCCGCGACGATGGTGGCGAAGTTATCGTCCAGCAGAACCAGGTCCGACGCTTCTCGCGCGACGTCGGTGCCGCTGCGGCCCATGGCCACGCCGATATCGGAGCGCTGCAAGGCAGGAGCGTCGTTCACGCCGTCGCCGGTCATGGCCACGAATTCCCCCTGTTTCTGCAGCGCTTCGACGATACGCAGCTTCTGGGCGGGATCGACGCGTGCGTACACGCGTATTTTCTTGACGTGCTCTTCCAGCTCGCGCTCCGGCATCGCCGCCAGTTCAGGACCGGTGACCGCGCGATCATCCCCCGACGCGATCCCCAAGTGCCTCGCGATGGCCAAAGCCGTGGCCGGGTGATCCCCGGTGATCATGACGGGAACGATTCCGGCCTGGCGGCAGACGCGAACTGATTCCAGCACTTCGGCGCGCGGCGGATCGATCAGGCCGGCCAATCCGAGGAACGTGAGCGAGTCTTCGGCGGCGTCGGCGCCCGCGTTTGGGTCCCAACTCGGCCAAACGCGATACGCCATGGCGAGCACGCGGAGTCCGTCGGCGGCCATCCTGTCGGCGGCCGCCGCGACGGCCGTCCGGTCCACGTTCTGGCAGCGCTCCAGCACAGCCTCGGGAGCGCCCTTCACGAAGGCGACCACCCCGTCTGGCGATTGGTGCAGCGTGGTCATGCGTTTGCGCTCCGAATCGAACGGATATTCCGCGACCCGCGGTAGCGTGGAGAGCAGAGCCGCCTTGTCGAAACCCGCGGCGAGCGCTGCCTCCAGCAGCGCGGCTTCGGTGGGATCGCCCGTGACTTCCCCGCGCGCGTTCCGATGCGCGTCGTTGCTCACAGCGAGCGCCGTGAAGAACATCGTCCATGGCTCGCCGTTTTCCGTTTCCGCGGGGAGGGTGTATAACCGGCCGGCGAGGTAAACCACGGTCGCCCGCATCCTGTTTTCAGTCAGCGTTCCGGTCTTGTCCGAACAGATGTAGGTGACCGAGCCGAGCGTCTCCACGGCAGGAAGACGCCGCACCAACGCGCGGTGTCGCAACATCCGCCGGGCGCCCAGGGCGAGCGTGATGGTCACCACGGCGGGAAGCGCTTCGGGAATCGCCGCCACGGCCAGGCTCACCGAAGTGAGGAACATGCGCACCAGCGGCTCGCCTCGCTGGACCCCCACCGCGAAAATCACCGCGCAGATCGCCAGCGCGCCCAGCGCCAGATACCTGCCAAAGTGCGCCAGCCGCCGCTGCAAAGGAGTTTGAGCTTCGGAGCGCTCGTCGAGCATCTCCGCAATCCGCCCCAGCTCGGTCCGCATTCCGGTCGCCACTACGATCCCTCGGCCGCGTCCGTAGTGAACGATGGTCCCTTTATAAGCCATGCTGGCGCGGTCACCCAGCGCGGACTTCGGGTCCGGGTCCACCGGGTTTGAATGCTTTTCCGCCGGCTGGGATTCGCCGGTCAGTGCGGCCTCGCCGATACGGAGCTGTGCGGCTTCCGTCACTCGCAAGTCGGCCGGGACCACGTTACCGGCTTCCAGAAGCACAACGTCGCCGGGAACCAGGTCGGCTGCCGGGACCGTGGCTGGTTCTCCGCTTCGCACTGCGCGCGCCTGGTGAGCGGCCAATTTCCTGAGCGCGGCCATGGCGTGCTCGGCGCGATATTCCTGTACGAAGCCGATCACCGCATTCAACACCACGATCGCTACGATCGCCACGGTGTCCGCGGGCTCTCCCAGGAATCCGGCGATCACCGCGGCCGCCAGCAGGACTACGATCATGAAGTCGGCAAACTGCGCCGCGAAAATCCGCCAGGGGCTTTTGGGCTGGGCTTCGCGGATCGAATTCGGACCGTGCCGCGCGCGCCGCAGCGAAACTTCTTCGCCGGAAAGACCGCATTCGCGCGTGGTCTGGAGCTGCCGCTCCACAACCTCCACGGTCATGCCGTGCCAGGTGGGCTTATCGTCGCTCACTGCCGCCTATCTCCTCGCGGAGCATGCGAAACAGCGCCATGGTTACGGCCAGAATCACGGGACCGAACAGAATGCCCATCAGCCCGAACGCTTCCACTCCACCCAGCATGGCGACGAACACCACCAACGGGTGAACCGGCAACTTGGTCATCACCACGAGCGGGCGGACGAAATTGTCGATCGTGCCCACCAGGCCGGCTCCCCAGATCAGCATGAACACACCTCGTCCGATGGATCCCTGGACGAACAATACGATCGCCGCCGGCAGCCAAACCAGCGCCGAGCCGAACAGGGGCAGGACCGACACCACTGCCGCCGCCACGCCCCACAGCGTCGGCGACGGCAGGCCCGCGATCCATGCTCCCAGCCCGCACAGAAGACCCTGCGCAGCCGCCACGGCGATGACACCATAGAAGCTCGCGATCACCATTTCGTGTACCGTGTTCAATAATGTTTCCGTTCGCTGCGGCCCGAGCGGCGACAAGACCACCACGTTTTTGTGCAGGCGGCCGCCGTAGAGAAACATGCAATACAGGGTCCCGACGCCGATGACGATCTTCACTACGCCGCCGCCCGCCGCGCCGAGTACGGCGATGATGTTGCCCAGCACAGCCGCACCGGCTTCCTGGAGACGAGCCGCCAGCAGGGAACGGAGTTCACTGGGTTGCATTCCGAGCCATGTTCCCACCGCCGCCAGTGGACGATCGAGCGCCGCCCAAATTCGGCTGGCTCCCTGCCCGGACGCACCGGGATCCAGCGCTTGGAACGCCGCGCGTAACTCCTGCGTGACAGTGGTCACGAGCAAAGCAAACGGCACCAAAAATGCGATCAACACCAGAAGAGTCGAGAGCGAAGCCGCCAATCCCGGCCAGGTCACCCGGTTCTGAAGCCGTTCGTGCAGCGGATAACAAACCACCGCCAGAACCGCCGCCCCGATGATGGTGGCGGCAAACGGCCAGACCATCAGCAGGCACAACGCCGCGGCGGCCGTCAGCAAGACTACCAGCGTAATCCCGGCGGCGCGCGTGGAAGAGCCCTGCATTCAGTTCAAGGATGGCATGCTGGAAACAGGTGCGTTACTATGGCGCAGGGAGGATGGGCTGTGCAGCGAATTCTTCTGGTACTCCTCACCGCGTTCGCGATTTTCGGTCAAAGCGTGAATCACGATCTCGGTTACGACGATACACCCATGCTCCCCGGCCTTCCGTTCCACGTTCACGATCCGCAACGGCCGCACCCGCCGGTGGTGACGCCCGGGGCCCAGGCGGGCGGCGCGCCCTCCGATGCAATCGTGCTGTTCGACGGCAAGGATTTATCCCAATGGCAAAGCCAGGGACGTGGAAGTTGGAAGGTCGCCGATGGTTATCTCCAAGTAGTACCCGGCGCCGGCGACCTCGCCACCAAACAGAAGTTCGGTGATGTTCAGTTGCACGTGGAATGGGCCGCTCCGGTCGAAATCCGCGGCAACAGCCAGAATCGCGGCAATAGCGGGATCTTCCTGCAAGGCCGCTACGAAGTTCAGGTGCTCGATTCCTACCAGAATCCGACCTACGCCGATGGACAGGCCGGAGCGCTCTATGGGCAATGGCCGCCGCTCGCGAATGCGACGCGCAAGCCGGGCGAATGGCAAAGTTATGACATCGTTTTCGAGGCTCCCAAATTCGAAGCGGGGAAATTGGTCAAGCCCGCATATGCCACGGTGTTCCTTAACGGAGTGCTCCTGCACAATCGCCAGGTGTTGATGGGGGCGACCGTGCATCGCCAGCTCGCGCAATACGCGGCGCAGCCCGCCGAGGATTCCCTGGTTTTGCAGGACCACCAGCAGCCGGTGCGATATCGCAACATCTGGATTCGGCGGCTCGCCGTTTATGATCGGCCGGAGAAATAGTGCTCAAAGTTCTTACGTCGTTATTATTGGCCGTCCTCGCCGCGTACGGCCAGACGCCGCTGCGCGATATCACCATCAACTTTGCTACTCGCACCGGGACCACCTGGCCGCTGTACATTGCCCAGGAAGGCGGCTATTTCGAAAAATATGGGATGAAGGCGAAACTGGTGTTCGCGGTGCATCCGGCCGCGGTCGCGATGATCGTCAGCGGCGACGCGCAGATGACCAACTATCCCCTCGAGCAGGCCATGCAGGCGTCTTCGAAAGACGGTTCTCTGGTGATGATCGGCAGCCCGTACCGGAAGAGCCTGTTCGCGTTGATGGCGTCCGACAACTTCGCTACCGTCCGCGACCTCAAGGGCAAGACGATCGGCGTCAGCCAGCTCGGCGACGCGCCGTATAACTACGCCGTCGGATTGCTGTCCAAGTTCGGGCTGGGCCCCAGGGATGTCCAGTGGGTTCCGATTGGCACGGATGTGAACGGCCGGGCGGCGGCTCTCTTGAGTGGCCGCGTGGATGCGACCATGCTCACCGCGCCCATCTATTTCAAGCTGGAACAGCGCGGTTTCAAGAGCCTAGCGAACACCAGCGATTACGACGACATCTACGCGCCTACGGTTTACTTGTATAAGAAGAGCCTCGCCGCGGCCGATCCAAAGCTGCCCGAGCTCATGATCAAGGTCCACGCCGAAGCCATCAAGCGTTTCTATGAGGACAAGGCCTTCGCGGTGAAGGCTTATCTCAAGTACAACAAGAATGACGATCCCGCCGACATCGAGCGCGTGTATGATTACTACGCCCGCACCAACACCTTCGAGCGGGTGCCGTATCTCGGCGCGGCCGCGGTTCGCTACATGATCGACCATCCGGTGGACGCCCAATCGGCGGCGCAGTTGAAGAAATTCGATTTCCGCGCTGTAGTCGATAACGCCGCCGTCGACCGGTTGGTGCGCGAAGGATTCTTCGAGAAGCTCTACGGCCCCAGTATTAAGGCAGAAGAGGATCGCCAAGGGAAGTCGGCGTTCCGATAAAAAAAGGAGACCGATCATGACCAGGAAAATCGCTCTTACCATCGCTTGGGTCGCTGCGATCGTGGCGCTGGGCGGGATTCGTTCCATCTTTACACCTGCGTACGCGCAGGACCAGCGCGCCTCCGTCACGATAGATCAGGTCAATCGCTGGGAGACCGAGCTCTCCAACTGGGGCCGCTGGGGCAAAGATGATGAACGCGGCGCACTCAACCTGGTCACGGCGAAGAAGCAGGTCGAGGCCGCTCGCCTGGTGAAGGATGGTGTCACGGTGTCGCTCGCACGCTTTGCCGATCTTGACAAGGCCGCCGACAACTTCAATTTCGGCGAGACCAAACACACCATGGTTTCGCGGGATCCGAACACCGGGCGCGTCCGCGGCGCGCTCGACGCCATCAGTTTCGGCATCCACGACGGAACCAACTCGCATCTCGATGCCCTGTGCCACTACGCCCTCCCTCGCGACGGCAAGCAACTGGTCTTCAACGGCCACCCGCAGGATCTCGACGAGAAGGGCTGCAAGGCGAACGGCATCGACCGCATGGGGCCGGGCGTCGTCACGCGCGGCGTCCTGGTCGACCTGCCTCTGCTCAAGGGCGTGCCGTATCTCGAGCCTGGAACACCCATCTACGTATCGGACCTGGAAGCATGGGAAAAGTACGCGGGCGTGAAGATCTCGAGCGGCGATGCGCTCTTTATCCGCACCGGACGCTGGGCGCGTCGGGCTAAACTTGGCGCCTGGAACACCGCCCGCGAGGCCGCCGGACTGCATGCGACCGTGATGCCCTGGATCAAGCAGCGCGACGTCGCGTTGTTGGGCAGCGACGGCGTGAATGATGTCCAGCCCTCCGGCGTCGTTGGGACCGGCGAAGCGGCGAACCGTCCGGTGCATACGCTGGCGATCGCGGTACTGGGGGTTCCCCTGGTCGACAACGGCTATTTCGAGGATGTCGCCCGCGAGGCCGCCGCCCGCAAGCGATGGGAATTCATGACCACGGTTCAGTTCACGCGGATTCCGGGAGGAACCGCCACCACGTTCAACGCGCTCGCGACTTTCTGATCTGGCGAGCGTGACCTGTTACATTCTGGCGTCTAAATAGCGTCTAGCTTCTGGGTATGTCATTCGGCCTTGACAAGCTGGCCGGAAAATGTTGACCTGTAAAGTGCCGCAGGAGAACCCGTAAGGTGTGTAAGGAGAAGAAGATGCGCCGAGTCGCCGCTATTTTGGCCTGCATTCTGGTTGGTATGCTCGCAGGCTCCACCATCGCCTTGATGGCCCAGGAAGGTCACCCTCTTACCGGATCCTGGCACGGAGACTATGGTACTTCTCCCACCCAGCGGACCCAGTTCGTCTTCCTGATGCACTGGGACTCCAAGAACGTGGAGGGTAAGATCAATCCGGGCGCCAACTCCATCCCTTTGAAAGTGGCTACTCTCGATCCGAGCAAGTGGATGGTGCACTTCGAGGCCGATCTGAAAGACGCTGCGGGCAAACCCGCGCACACCGTTTTCGACGGGAAGCTGGACAACGTTGGCTCTTATAACCGCACCATTACCGGTACTTGGACCCAGGGCGCCCAAAAGGGCGATTTCAAGCTCACTCGGGACTAGTCTTGCCGATGTTGCGACCAAGCACCGTGCGCTTATCGACGATTTTGTTGCTGGCTGCGGCAGCGGTGTTTGCCGCCAACGTCCTTGCGGCCGACAATACTCGCCTTCCCGACGGTCCAGGCAGGAAACTGGTGGAGGAGATTTGCAGTTTTTGCCACGGATTGGCCAGACTCAAAGGTCAGGCTTTTACCAGGAACCAGTGGGAGAACGTGATTAAAGGCATGGTTTCCGAGGGCGCTCCGGTGACCGATGAGGAGTTCTCATTGATCCTGGATTACCTCGAGAAGAATTTTGGGCCGGTAGAGGAGAAGTGATGAGACGCAGGGCGTTCAGATATCTGATGTTGGGTTTGAGTGTGATCGCGCCGGTGTGGGCACACCACTCCATCGCGGCCGAGTACGACGACAAGAAACCCATCACCTTGCGCGGAACGGTCACCAAGTTCGATTGGACCAATCCCCACGTCTATCTCTATCTCGACGTCCGCGATTCGAATGGCAAGTTCACCAATTGGGCCGTCGAGTACGACAGCACGCTCGATCTGAAGCGCAGCGCCAATGGCTGGAACCGCGACGTCGTTAAGGTGGGCGACACCGTGACCGCGGAAGGGATCCTGTCGCGCGACGGGAGCAAGCAGGCCAGCGGCAAATCGCTGACCCTGGCGAGCGGCAAGAAAATAGCCGCGGCGAACCCCGCGGCCATCAAGCTCGCTGGCGCGCGCACCGGGAAAGAGGCTCCTCACTGGCCGAACGGACATGTTCGTTTGGGCGCAGTTCCGGGTGGCAAGGGCTTTTGGGCCGATGCCAATCCTGCAGGATTGTATGAGACTAGCGCGGGCAACATTCGCATGAATTATCAGGGTCAGCTTGCCAACATCGCCGATGCCGGTAAGATCGCCCCGTTCCAACCATGGGCGAAAGCGCTATACGAGTATCGCCAGCGCAACAATCTGAAGGACGATCCCATGGCTTACTGCCTCCCGCCTGGTGGGCCGCGCCAATTCCAGGATCGTTATGGAGTCCAGATCCTCGAACAGCCCGATCGGCAGCGGATTTTTATCATGTCCGCGGGCGGGAATCGCAATTGGCGCCTCATTTTCCTCGACGGGCGCAAAAACCCCGATCCGGAGGAAGTAACTCCCACGTACTACGGGTATTCATCCGGGAAATGGGAGGGCGACACGCTGGTGGTCGACACTACTGCGTTCACCGAGCGATTCTGGTTCACCAATGGCGGTCTCCCTCATACCGAGAAACTGGCGTTGACCGAGCGCATCACCCGGCCCGACTTCGACACGCTAAAATATGAAGTAACGGTAAACGATCCAGGGGCTTACACACGGCCTTGGACCGGCAGCTTTAACCTTTCGTGGGTTCCTGCCGACGTCGAAGAATATTTTTGTGATGAGAGCAATCACGAGACCGAGTCTTTATCCGGTAAACATACAACCTCTACACCTTAAGACTTCAGGCACACCCTAAGGAGCTATGACCATGAGACTGCGCGCATTTGCGATTCTAGGAGTAACCAGCGTTCTTCTGGCGGCGGCCCCGCTGCTGGCGCACCACTCCTTCGCGGCCGAGTATGACGCCAAGAAGCCCATTGAACTGAAGGGCGTCATCACCAAAGTCGACTGGATGAATCCGCACGTCTATTTCTACATCGACGTGAAGGATGAGAGCGGCAAAACCGCCAACTGGGCGTTTGAGATGGGTCCTCCCAGACTCCTGGAACGGGGCGGCTGGAAGAAGAACACCATGAAAGAAGGCGATGAGGTCATCGTCAGCGGAACTCTGGCCAAGGACGGCGGCAAGCACGGCAACGCGCGCTCTGTGACGCTGGCCACCACCGGACAGAAACTGGGCGGCGCTTCGAGCGAAGGCACCATTCCGTAGAGCTCGCCGGTCGAATACCTTGAGATATTGCAGTGGGAGGGTCGAAGTGCGAAATCGTGACATTGTTGCCTTGGCCGCAGTCGCAACCGCGGCGGTGATTTTCTCATTTGCCGTGCCCTCCTTTGGGCAGCAGAACCAGGGTTTGACGCCGCCTCCGGGACAGAATCCGGGCCAACAGGGCCAGTTCGGAAAGGGAAAAGGCAAGGGCAAGCAGCGTCCGCCTTCCCGCCCGACTCCTCATGGCCCCGACGGGCATGTATTGCTCGGTCCGCTGCCGGGAGAAAAAGGTGTGTGGAACGGCAACGCCGGCGCGACCATCGCCACCAACGTCGGGCGGGGCCTCGACAACAACCAGGTCAATCTTCCCACCAACCTCAAGATCCCGGATGTGCCTTTCCAGGATTGGGCGCGAGCGTTGTATGAATCGCGGCAAGCCAACAACACCGCCGACGACCCGCATGTCCGCTGCAAATCGTCCGGCGGTCCGCGCTTGTATCACACTCCGTACGGCTTTGAAATCGTCGATATCCCCGAGCTTGAGCGGATCTATGTGATGGGTGTCGGCGGTCCGCACACCTGGCGCGTGATCTACATGGACGGCCGGGAGCGCCCGAAAGACATCGATCCGAGTTTCCATGGCTATTCGATCGGTCACTGGGAAGGCGAAAAGCTGGTGGTCGAAACCACCAACTACAATCAGCGTTTCTGGCTTAGCCGGGAGGGCATTCCGCACACCGAATACCTCAAGCTGACAGAGACCTTCGAGCGCCCCGAATACGACACGCTGCGCTACATCGCGACCATTGACGATCCAGGCGCCTATACGGCCAAGTGGTCGGGTGGCTGGGCGATTCCGTGGAATCCCAACGACGAGATGTACGAATACGTGTGCCAGGAAAACAATCGCGACGCGAAGCACATGTACCGCGGCGAACAGTAAAAAAGTACCATCGGCTGCGCGGACGGCTAAGTAATACGCCCTATTCCGTCCCCGACACAAGCCTGTCATGCTCAAAGCATGACCTCCCGAAAGCTCCTGTTGAGCCTCGCGATTCTGCTCACAGGCACGCTCGCTCTCGCGGGACAGGGCCTGGTTTCAAAGCTCGAGGTCCTGCTGCAATTGTCCGGTGTTCCTGTACCAGCATCCTCCGCGGTCCTCTCCGAACACGAACTCGAAGAAATCAACGCCATGACGCCGCAGGATCAGGTGATGCGGCTGGTGGAACGGACCATCAATCACTATTCCGGCGCGGGCGAAGAGATCGAAAAGCGCGCTGAAGCGTGGATCGGGCAGGTTCATTCGACGCCCGAGCTCACCAAGCTGACCGACGTAGCCTATTTCTCGAGCGATCTTCGCGTTCGCGCCGCGGCCATCGAAATCTGGCGCGTCGAAGCAGGGTTCCGCAAGACTCCGGAAACGGTGCAGGAGATCATCGACTCCGCGGCTGCCAACCCGCAGAAGAAGTATTTCTTCGCCTCTCACCTGGGCATTCTGGGCAATCGCGGCGTCGAGCGGCAGAGAGTATTCGACACGCTGGAACTGTGGGTCCGCGATCCCGATTCGAACGTGCGAGCCGCGGCCATCAACGGGCTGGCGCTTCTCGGCACCGAGAACACCATCCCTCTTTTCTTGACCGTGTTTCACGACGATCCCTCGCACGATCTGCGCGAGCGGGCCGCCTGCAATCTGGCGGATTCCGGATTGCTGTCGCGCGAACAAAGAAAACTTGCCGTACCGGAACTGGTTCGCTTCAGCCAGGATCCGAACCTCGATGCGACCACGAAAAAGTGGGTGTATCAGGCGCTGCGGGAGATCACCGAGAAGAACATCTCGGACGATCCTGCCGCCTGGGCGAGTTGGTCTGGATCCCGAGTCGTCGAGCGCTGATTGTAGTCTGGCGAAACGGCCAAGGTTAGTCCTCTCGCTCAATCCATGGAACGAACTACAGTCCACGTCCAGTGATCTAACGACAAGAGCGAAATCAGGAATGAACCGATGTCACATGCCATGACCACGGCTACATATAGCGACAATCTCAGTTGCTTCGAATTCGGGACGGGGAACCCTCGCCAGGTAATCCAGGCGCCGATCAGTTGAACGCCAAGCGCAGCATACCAGGTCACGTCTGCCGCATGCGTAGTCCAGAGATATCGGTCGTGGCGCATGGGAGTCTCGCTAGCAATAATAGCCAGGTTGAGACTGATCCCTGCTATTGAGCCCGAAAACGCGAGCAGTGCTAAGCCCACGAAGAGCCACTTCCTCATGGTTAACGCGTTCGCATGGCGAATCCGTACAGCGTATCCCCTGCACCGACCACCAGATACTGAATGCCATCCAGTTCATACGTGATCGGGCCGTTGGTCAACGAGGTATGCAGCGCAGCGTGCCATAGCAATTCGCCCGTCGCGGGATCAAGCGCGACGAAGTTCCCCGAAGGGTCGCCGGCGAACAGCAGCTTCCCTGCGGTGCTCAGCAACCCCGACCGAACGCCCCCGCCTGCGCCCGGCCACTTGTGGGTCCAGCGAACTTTTCCGGTCTTGTAGTCGATCGCCTGCAGCATCGCCTCGGAAGTGCCGTTGCGATCGTTGCCGCCCCAGCCTTCGGGTTTATCGTCGTCATCGTAAAGGTAGTACACGCTCCAGGCGCGCGCGGCATTGGCGTAGAACAGGTCTGTCTCCGGGTTGAAACTCGGGGACGGCCAGTTGATCGCGCCGCCCTGGTTGGGCGTGACCAGCGCTCCGTCGAGCTTGGGCTGCTTCGCCGGGTTCGGAATCGGCTGGCCTTTGGTATCGACGCCCAAGGTCCAGTTGGTCTTGACGAATTCACTGCTCAAAATGTGCTGGCCCATGGCGCGGTCGAGCACGAAGAACCATCCGTTGCGGCTGGCCTGCGCTAATAGTTTCCGCGGCTGCCCGTTTATTTCGCCGTCGAATAATACCGGTGTCTGCACCGCGTCCCAATCGTGTGTATCGTGCGGCGACGGCTGGAAATACCACTTGAGCTTCCCTGTATCCGGATTCAGCGCGATGATGCATTCCGTGTACAGATTCGATCCCTCGCGGCCTTGTCCCGCGATCACCGGCTGTGGATTGCCAGTGCCGAAGTACAGGAGATTCAGATCGGGATCGTAAGTGCTGGGTACCCAGGTCATGCCGCCGCCGTGCAACATCGCCTCCACACTCGGCCAGGTTTTTGCTTCAGGAGTGCCTGGTTCGGGATGCACATACCAGCGCCATTGAAGGGTGCCAGTGTCCGGATCGTGCGATTCGATGTAACCGGGAATATCCAGATCGTCGCCGCTGACGCCGGTGATCACGTGATTTTTTACGATAATCGGCGCGACCGAGGCGTAGTAGAACTGCTCCAGATCGCAGATCTGCGTGTGCCACTTTTCCTTCCCGTCTTTCGAGTTCAGGGCGACCAGGTTGCAATCGGGCGTTTCCACGTACACGGTTTCGCGCAGCACGGCCACGCCGCGGTTGCCGATGTGCCAGCCGCCCTTCGACGGCCACACATAATGCCAGATCTCGCGGCCCGTGCGCGCGTCGACGGCAAATACGTGATCGGGGATGGTGGTGTAGAGCACGCCGTCTACGACGACCGGCGTCCCCTTGATGGTAGTATTCACATTCCCGCCGCCGGCCTGCGGAGCGCGGCCGGGATTCACGCGATAGACCCAGGCGAGCGACAGCTTGTCGATGTTCGACTGGTTGATTTTCGATAGCGTGCTGTAGCGGCGGCCGGAGGTGTCGCCGTTGTAGCTGGGCCACGCTTCTGGAAATGACGCTTGCCCGAAAAGAGTCATCGAGAACAGCGTGAATGCAAGTGTTCTCACTTCAAGGACTCCAGATATCGGACCACGTTGTGCATGTCCTGGTCAGTGTAAACATCGAGCATCTGATTGTGCGCCGCGAGAGGATCATTGATGTCGACTCTGAGCGCGGAAGTGCGTGTAAACGTCCGGTACTCGCCCGAAGCGTCGCGCACAGCAACGTTGAAATCGTCGATGCGCTCCAGAGCTCCGGTGACGGGCTGCCCGCCCGAAGGCGTCACCGTAACTTGGATCGGCTTACTGCGGCGCGGGAACAGGAAACGCTGCTGAAGGTCGACCGGCATGTACTTGCGTCCGACACCCGCCAGATCGCCCGATGGGGAATGACAAGTGTTGCACTTCCCCGCGCCGTTGAAATAGGCTCGGCCGGCTTCCCGATTGCCCGTGAGCACGTTCGGCGGATGCTCCGGATTGCGATTCTTCGCCGTCGTCTCGATCTGGTCTTTGAGGAAATGCGTGAGGTCCGCCACTTGCGCCTGCGTCAGATCGGTCTTGTGATTCGCCAGCTTTTTCAGAGCCGGTCCGATCTGATCGCCCAAGCGGTCGCGCAGCACCAGGGGAGATCGAATTAGATCTGGCCCTTGTTCGGTGCCCTTCGCCAGTGCGCCGTGGCAATTGATGCAAAACTGCGTGTATACGCGCTTGCCGCGATCCGAGCCGGCCTGGTCCACTTCCTGGCGCACGTAAGGACCGGCTTGGCCCCACAAACTCCCACAACAAAACGAACCCAAGGCCAGGACGACTACACGTCGCATATCTCGATTGCCTTGTTGAGAGTAGCGATTGGATCGTGCCCTTGGGTGGGCGAGTACTCGTGAGAAACGAACCCAGTGAACCCTAGATCCGCGATGGCTTGCATGATGAAACGGTAGTTCAATTCCTGAGTATCGTCGATGTCATGCCGTCCGGGGTTGCCGCCGGTATGGAAGTGCGCGATCCATTGGAAGTTATCGCGAATGTTGCGCACGATATCACCGTCCATGATCTGGGCGTGATAGATATCGAACAGGACTTTGACGCGCGGAGAATTGACGCGCTTCATCACATCCACGCCCCAGGCAATGTGATCGAACATGTAGTCCTTGTGGTTCACCTTGCTGTTCAGGTACTCCATGCAGATGGTGACGCCTTTGTCTTCGGCCTGGGCTTTCACCTTATTGAGAAACGCCACGCAGTTGTCCGCGCCGACGCGATCGTCCATGCCGCGGCGATTGCCGGAAAACGTTATCACGTTCGGCACTCCGGCGACCGCCGATTCGTCGATGGCCGCGCGCAGGGATGTTTCGATCTTGGCGTGATTCGCCGGGTTGTTTAGCGCGTCGGGGATGGACCCGCCCGGCCCCGGTGGATACATCGAGGGCACTAGGCCGTACTTCTTGAGCAGCGGCCAGTCCGCGGGGCCGATCAGGTCGAATCCCTTGATGCCGAGGCGCGCGGCCTCGCGGCAGCAGTCCTCCAGGCTCATTTCGCGCGCGAAGACTCCGCGGGTCACGCCCTGCTTGATGCGGCTCTTTCTTTGGATCGAGGGCGTGGTCTGGGCGAGCGCGAGCGGCGCGGCCAGGATGGGTAGAAAGTCTCTGCGACGCATGCACTCCTCCCCGGAAATAGTATCACGCGACTTATGTTAAGAGGCGGCGCTCGAGACCGGCCAGGAGAAGCTGAACGGCTATTCCAAGGGGCGGCCGAATGGCATTCCGGGACGATCCCGAATACCATAGGACCGCGACGAGCCCTCCGAAACATGGTGCGCCAGCACCATGCCGCTTATTGGGGCAATGGTATAGCCACGACCGCGTGATTTAATGGGAAATATACGGCACCGATCTGAGATGTCTCACTCGCATCTATCCATGTTGGAACACTTTAGGGCATATGGGTGGGTCCGGATTCCCGCTGCCTTCAGTGCCGGAGACGCGGCCGCAATGTGTGATGCCATTTGGGCTGCGCTGGCCAGAGTGGGAATCCATCGCGACGATCCTTCAACCTGGACGACCCCGCGACCGGTAAATCTGCAACACTTGAAGGCCGCGCCGGTTTTTCGCGCTATTGGGAGCGCTCGTACGATCCAGGCGATCGATGAGGTACTGGAGGGCCAACCCTGGCAGAAACCGCATGATTGGGGCGCCTTCTTCCTGCAGTTCCCTGTCGGGCGTGAATGGGATATACCGAGCACAGGTTGGCACATTGATGGTGATTACACTGGCCGACTGTTGCCTCCGTGTGGCGTGAAAGTGCACGCGATGCTGACCGACGTCGGACCACGTTGTGGTGGCGTGAACGTTCTAAGCGGATCACATCGCCTTGTGCATCGGTGGTTTTCTGAGAATCCCAGCCCGCCGGGGTCTCGGGGTGCACAGTTCCGTAAATCTCTCGAACGGCACCCGTACCTCCGGGATCTGCGGGTCGTGGGCAATCCTGAATCGCGGATTGCGCGGTTTCACGAATACGTCGAAGAAGTCGATGGGATACCGCTCCAAGTCATCGAGAATACTGCCTCGGCCGGTGACGTGATCCTGATGCACTCGTTACTCCTGCATGCCGGGGCACCCGCCGCACATCTCGGTACGCAGCCGCGCTTCTTGCTGAACCAAGATATCCACCAGCCCTACTGGTGAGTTGAACTGAGCCGCTATTTCAGTTGCGATCAATCGTGAAGTTCACGCCCTGCGCCTGGACTCGAGGAAGGCTGGAGTTCAAGCTGCCAGCACTTCCAGGATCAGGCACTTAAGATACAGCGTTTCGGGGACTGTCAGAAGGATGGGATGGTCGGAGGCTTGCGTCCGGCGCTCGAGAACGCGGATGGTTTTGCCGGCATCGAGCGCGGCTTCGGCGACGATCTGGAACAGCATCGCCTCGCTCATATGATGCGAACAGGAACACGTCACCAGGATCCCGCCCGGGTCGAGCATCCGCAGCGCGCGCAGGTTGATCTCCTTATACCCGCGTGCGGCATCGTCCAGCATCTTGCGCGAACGCGCGAAAGCCGGCGGGTCCAGAATGATCATTGAATGGCGGCGGTCGAGCCCGGCCAGGAATTCGAACACGTCCGCCTTGCGGAATTGGATGTTCGTCAGCCCATTCGCGCGCGCGTTGGACTCGGCGATGGCCAGCGCGGGAACGGAGGATTCCACGGCCTCGACCGATTCCGCCTTGCGAGCCGTGTGTAAAGCGAAACCGCCGGTGGAGCTAAAGCAATCGAGGACGCGCCCGTGGGCGTGGCGCTCAGCGGCCATATAGTTCTCGCGCTGGTCGAGATAAATGCCGGTTTTCTGGCCGTGCAGCAAGTCGGCTTCGAGCTTCAAGCCGTTCATCTCCACGGTGACACGCTCGGGGATTTCGCCGGAAAGAACGAGCGTCTCCGAGGGCAGACCTTCCAGCTTGCGCACGCTGGCATCGTTGCGCGCCAGAATGCCGGCGGGCCGCAGCAGCTCGTTCAGGCAATGCGTGATGACGTCGCGAGCGCGATCCATGCCCTGGCTCAGGGTCTGCATCACCAGGTACGGACCGTAGCGGTCGACAATCAGGCCTGGAAGAAGATCGGCTTCGGAGAAGACCAGCCGGTAGGCGTTGGAGTTCGTAACCACGCGTTCGCGGTGCGCGAGTGCCTGGGTCAGGCGGCGGATGAAGAACGGCCGGTCGATCGGCTCGCGATTGTTCGTGAGAAGCCGCAGGGCAATCTGCGACGTGGAGCTGTAATGCGCCACGCCGATCACGCGCCCCTTCGGGTCGGCAACGCCGACAGCTTCGCCCGGCTGAGCCTCGCCACGATCGGTAATGTCGCTCGAGAAGAGCCAGGGATGGCCGCTGGCCGCGCGATCGGCAGCCTTGCGGTTTACTTTTACGAGGTTCAATTCGCCCGTGCCGCCGGCGACAGGTGGAACGCGTCTCCGCGCAGGGCTTCCAGGCGCGCGATGCGGTCCTCCGTCGATGGATGGGTGGAGAACAGGCGCGTCATGCCGCCATTCCGAAACGGATTCAGGATGAACATATGAGCCGTCGCGGGCGAGGCATCATTCATGGGGACTCGCTCCACGCCCAGTTCCAGTTTCCGCAGCCCGTTGATCAAGCCGTCCGGTGACCCGGTGTACTTGGCGGAGGCCGCATCGGCATCGTATTCGCGGGAGCGTGAAATCGCCATCTGAATCAAACCCGCCGCGATAGGCGCCAGGATGATCATCAACAGCCCGCCCCATGGACTACCTTCATCGTCGTCCCGGCGTCCGCCGCCGAACCACATCGCCATATACGCCAGGTGCGTAATGGCCGCGGCGAGCGTGGCCGCGATTGAACTGGTCAGGATATCGCGATGCAGCACGTGTCCCAATTCGTGCGCGACGACACCTTCGAGCTCGCGATCGTTCATCAACTGCAGAATCCCGGCGGTGAATGCGACCGAAGCGTGCGACGGGTTCCGGCCAGTGGCGAAGGCGTTGGGCGAAGCATCGGGGATCAGCCATAGCTTGGGCATCGGTAGGCCCATTCGTTGTGTGAGGCCCTGGACGAGGGGAAACACGCGCGCATACACCTCAGGATTGTCCTGCGGGGTGACCGGCTGGGCCGAGTACGTCGCCAACGCGATCTTGTCGGAGAAGAAGTAGCTGGCGAAGTTCATGACCACGGCAATCACCAGGGCGATCTCCAGCCCCGACCTGCCGGCGATCATCACACCGCCGAACAACAACAAGGCGCTGACCAAGCCCAGCAACATCGCAGTCTTGACGCCGTTCATATTACCCATCATACTGACCCACCTACAAGGAAGACGAGGCGGAATTGCAGTCCGTTCCCGACGCCTTTTCGAAAACGTACTCCACAACCCCGCCTCTAGGAGGAACTACAACGACAACTACCAGGTTTAGTTATTGCTTACCTGGATCTTCACCTGGCGCGGCTTCGCAATTTCCTTCTTGGGCAAGGTGATTGTGAGCGTGCCGTTCTTGTAATCGGCCTTGACCCCTTCCGGATTCACGGTATCCGGCAGCGTGAACACACGCTCGAAGTGACCGTAGGAACGCTCCACGCGATGCCAGCCGCCCTCTTCCTTTTTCTCTTCGAACTTCCGCTCTCCCTTTAGGGTCAGCGTACCGTTCTCCAGGCGAACGTCGATGTCCTCGAACTTCACGTCCGGAACATCCGCCTTTACTACCAACTCATTTTCAGTTTCCCGGATATCGACCGGAGGCACCCATGGCCGACCGTTCGGTTCCACAAACAGCCGATTCATGGTGTCCTCAAAGGCTTTCAAGCCAGGAAATGTCTCGAAACCGCCAAAAGGTGCATATTTGATGATCGCCATGATGTTTTCTCCTCTAAATATCTAACCTCTACTAGAGTATATAATCTGCGTATCTACGTGTCAAGTATGGAGGCAAAGATTTTTTGGACCGCTCTACCTCCCTTCCGATACACTGTTCCCATGCGTATTGGAATGATTGGGTTAGGCAAGATGGGCGGGAATATGGCGCAGCGCCTGACCCAAGGTGGCCACGAGGTGATCGGTTACGACGCTCACCCCCCGGACGCTGCGCGGGTTCAGGAAATGCATGCCACGCTGGTCACGGACCTATCGGGGCTGGTAGGGCAACTCCCGGCACCTCGAACGATCTGGATCATGGTCCCGGCGGGCAAGCCCACTCAGGACACAGTAGACGCCCTGGCTAAGCTATTGTCTCCCGGGGACTTGATCATCGACGGAGGCAATACTCGCTTTACCGACGATATTGCCCGTGCGGCCGCCCTGGAGCCCAAAGGGATCCATTACATGGACGCCGGGACCAGCGGGGGAATCTGGGGCTTGAAGGTCGGCTACTGCCTGATGGTAGGCGGGCAACAGGACGACTTCCGGCGCGTGGAACCCATTCTGAAAACCCTGGCGCCTCCTGACGGGTATTTGTACTGCGGACCGGTCGGATCGGGCCACTTCGTCAAGATGGTGCACAACGGCATCGAATACGCGATGATGCAGGGCTACGCCGAGGGCTTCGAGATCATGCAAGCATCGCGCTTCCCGCTGGATCTGGCGGCTATCGCCAACCTGTGGATGCAGGGCAGCGTGGTGCGAAGCTGGTTGCTCGAGCTGACCGCAAGCGCACTCAAGCAGGACCCCGGCCTGGACCATCTGCAGCCTTGGGTGGAGGATTCCGGCGAAGGGCGCTGGACAGTGGAGGAGTCCATCAATACGGCCGTTCCGGCTCCCGTGATCGGGCTGTCCCTGATGATGCGGTTCCGCTCGCGGCAGGAGAATTCCTTCGGCGCGCGGATGTTAGCCGCCATGCGGCAGCAGTTCGGCGGGCACGCGGTCAAGCCGAAGTGAACTACTCCAGCCGGTAGATCACGAAATCCGGATCGCGATACATTTCCAGCGCCACGCGTCCGATCGCGCGCGCTGCCGCCATGTCGGCTTCCTGATCGCCAGGCGGCGCTACCAGCCAATCGAAAGACGCCGCGCGCAATGGAGCCTCAACTTCAGCCGCGGTCCGGGGGCCGAAGGCGCAGTAAGATTGGTAGCGCGGAAAAGGCGGCGCGTAGACGTCGGAGCAATTCTCCAAACCCAGAATGGTTTCGGCGGGTGCAGCGTGATCCCGCAGCCAGACGAGAGAACGGTGCGTGATCAGGGCCTGGTTCAGGTAATCGTCGCGGCCGATCCTGCCTGCAACGTAACGTAGCTGGGGCGCATTGATTTCGACGATCATGGTCGCGCAAATGGCCGGAATCAGGACCCACAGACACGCGGCCGCCAGGCTGGCTCGCGTGATGCGAGGGGAGGTTCGCCAGAACCGGGCCAGGCGTACTCCGGTGAGCACGGCGATCACGGCGAGCGGCGCCACTGCATAGCGCACATACGGGCTTCGCCAGCCCCACATCAGGAATGCCGCGATCGCGAACCAGAGACACAGGCATTCGGCGCGGTTTGGCCGCCGGTTGAACAGCCATACAGGCCAGAAGAAGACGAACGCGAGCCCGAGTGGCGCGATCAGTACGGTTTCAGAGAAGTCGTGCCCGTGAAAGTGCAAGTCCCAGGGGAGCCGAAGGATGCGCAGGACAGTCGCGCGGAAACTGGGGTCCGGCGGCCAACCCGAGATTATGTTCTGCCCGGGCACAAAAGGAAAGATCGGACTGCCGGTGAGCACGTAGCGCCGCACGGTCCAAATCAGTGCGACCAGGGCGAAGATCGCCGCCAGGGATGCGAAGGCCCGCAGCCGCCGCGGCTGGCGCCAAGCCGCGTAGAGAAAGACGACGCTTAAGGGAATCGCGCCCAGCAAAGCCAGGTCCTTGTTTGCAAACGCGCAGGCCAGGAAGAGTACTCCGGCTTGCACCCACTTGAATTCGGATGCGATGCGCCAACGCAGAGCAGCGACCAGCGAACACAGCAAGAAGAAAGTGACTCCGGCATCGTTCTTCGGCACGGATTCGGCCCAGTGCAGGACAGGCAGAGAAGCCACAAGCACCACGCCGGTCAACGCCTCTGCGGCATCCGCGCCGCAATCGCGCGCCAGGATCCAGGCCGCCAGCAGTGACAGCGCGAAGAACAGCGGTGTGATAAACTGCGCCGCGGACTGTCCGCCCAGCGCCCAGGTGAGGGCGAACAAAGATTCGGTGGCTTGCGGAAAAAATGAATACGCGAGGTCCGGTTTGGGCTGGAGTGCATGAACCTGCAGATAGTACTGGCTCAAGGGAAGGTGCTGCTTCATCGCGTCCCAAGACAGCGTGGGAGCGAGCATCAGCACGGTGGTACATAGGGCCAGAATCGCCGCGAACGGGATCAGGATACCGGCGACTGGGCGGCGCAGATCGTCGAGCTGTCCCCAACGACGGAATATCGCCAGCAGGGTATCGATCAGGCGCCCAAGATTGCGGCGGAACACGATGAGAGGCGCCAGCAGAAGCAGCGCGAAGAACCACGGGTACCAAATTCGAGCGAGGCCGCTCACGAACAGCGCGGTGTTCAGCAGCGCGAATCCAGAGGCGGTGGAGAAGACCAGGTCGGCGGCAGGCGCGTCCGTGCTCCAGCCGCAGCGCTCGCACAAGGTTCGTCCGGCGCAGTAGCACGCAGCGAAGAGCGCGGCGATTACAAGTGTTGCGCGCGGTTCGCGCAGCAGCGCGACGGCTGTGGGGATCGCAACGATCGCCGCCAGTTCGTAGCGCCACAGGAATCCGGTTCGCAGGCGGGCCCAAGCCAGAGACCCTAACGCCAGCAACGGTAAGCCGATGACGGCCGCGCGGTAGAACTGGGGGCCAGGGCTGCGGAAGTATTCGACGTGCCAGCGTACGATTCCGGCGGTCAACCACACGGCGATCGCGGCCCAGATCAGCCACAAAACGGTTTTGAAGCGAGACGGCAAGCGCTGATTATACGAGATGCCGCTCCATAACTGTCGCGGTTCGGTAAGATTGGACCGTGAACGAGTCCCTGCTGGTCAACACTCTCGGGCACTCGGCCGGCGTGCTGATCTTCGGCATCTTCTTGGTGCTGCTGCTGCGGGACCGCGCGGCGCGGCGCGGCGGCGTCAAATCGATCCTGGCGGCGGTGCTAGCGCTGGTTTGGAATCTGGCGTCCTTGATTGTTTTGGGCAGCGTTACCCCGGACAAGCTGTTCGTCAGAATCACCATCGCGATCGGGTTCTCCGTGCTGAGTCTGCTGCCCGCGGTACTGTTCGACTTGTGTTTGGAGCGGCGTTACCATACGCTGGTCCGCTGTGGATATGCACTCAGCATGCTCGCGACAGGCTTGCACATCGCCGAGCTGTTTCGCGAAGACGCCAGCTATCACCGCTGGGCCCTGAGCTCCATCACCATCGGATTCGGGATTCTCACGCTGATCGCGGCCGTGTTTGTGTACCGCGAGGAGCACGACCGGGCCACTACGTCGCGCGTGGCCGGCACCATGTCGCTATTCCTGCTGGCGATGTCTTTCGTACACCTGGGCAGCGGGCATGCGCAGCAGATCTGGTCGCAGGAATTGGCTTTCCATCACGCGGCCATTCCACTGGCGTTGCTGGTGTTGCTGCAGGATTACCGCTTCGTTCTGCTGGATGCGTTCTTCCGGTTTCTGGCGAACGTTTTTCTGGCCGCGGTCTTCGTGTTCGGAGCGGTGGAGGCTTGGCGTCTGGAACTCCTCCCTGCGGCCGATACTCCGTTTCACATCGCGCTGCTACTGGCGGGAGCGTGTCTCTTGCTGGTCCTGTTTGCGCTGGCTCGCGGCGGCGTCCAGCGCGCGCTCACGCGGCTGATCTTTCGCCGGCCGAATGAGGAAGCTCTGCTTCGCGAGCTAAAGACGCCCATCCGCAGCGAGGAAGAGTACATCGCCGGCGCCGTGGCCCGGTTGGGCGAATTCATGGGAGCGCCAGCCCGGGTCGCAGCCGGGGTCGTGGAGGCACCAGACCAAGGCGCCGAGGCCGTAGTGCCTTTGCGAACGGGTTCGGGTGGATCTCTCTCGGTGTTACTGGGACGGCGTACGGGCGGACGACGCTACCTGAGCGAAGACTTCCAGGCATTGGGCCGCGTGGCCGCTGCGATCGGCGAGCAACTGGACCAATATCGGGACCTGGAAACGCGGCGCCTGGTGGCGCAGGCGGAACTACGCGCACTCCAGTCCCAAATTCATCCGCATTTCTTGTTCAACGCGCTGAACACGTTGTACGGGATCATTCCTCGCGAAGCGCGCGGCGCCCGCGAGACCGTGCTGAACCTCGCCGACATTTTCCGCTACTTTCTCGAGACTAAGAAAACGCTGGTGCCTCTGGAAGAGGAAATGCACATCGTTAAGGCGTATCTGGATGTGGAACGCCTGCGCCTGGGCGACAAGCTGAAGCTCGACATCAACGTGACTCCCGAGGCGCAGGTGGTTCCCATTCCGATCCTTTCGATCCAGCCTCTGGTTGAGAACGCGGTGAAGCACGGGATCGCGCCTCAGGCGGGCGGCGGGTTGATCCAGATCAATGCCAGCATCGGGCCGGAAGGGGCTCTGCTGATTTCCGTGCGCGACAGCGGTCCGGGATTCTCGAAATCCAACCGCAGTGGAGTCGGTCTGGAAAACGTCGAGCGGCGATTAGAGCTGTGCTATGGCGGCGACGCGCGTCTGGCCATTGAATCCAGCGCCTCCGGTACGGAAGTAAGTGTCCGGATTCCTGTCGCATCGGGCAGGCCGGTTGAGGCGTGGCGGTGAAAATCCTGATCGCCGACGACGAGCCGGTGGCGCGACAGGTCCTGCGCGAACATGTGGAAGCGATCCCCCAACTGGAAATCGCGGGCGAGGCGTCCACCGGCAAGGAGACGCTGCAACGGATCCTGGACCTGGACCCGGACGTTGTTCTTCTGGACCAGCAAATGCCGGAGCTCGACGGGCTGGCGGTAGTTCGCTCCTTGCGCGGCGCGCATACGCCTCTGATTATTTTTGTCACCGCCTACGAGCGTCATGCGCTGGAAGCGTTCGAGGTCGGCGCGGTCGATTACCTGCTCAAACCGGTGCGCCGGGAGCGGCTGGAAAAAGCTCTCGAAAAAGCCCGGCGGCAGTTGAAGCACCTCCCGGCCATCCACGGTGCGAAGAAAATCGTGGGGCGCCGCGGCGCGGACCTATACATGCTGGATCCGGCCGAAATCGTCGCGTTCCAAGCCGACGGCGAGCTGGTTCACATCATTACCACCGGACAGCGCTATCTGTCGGATCACTCGCTGAAAGCCCTGGAGGAAAAACTCGAGCGCCCGCGCTTCCGCCGCGTCCATCGCGGCACGCTGATTAACACGGATCACCTTCGCAAAATATCTCCCCTCTCCAGCCGGCGCTGGCTGCTCAAGATGTCGAACGGATTCGAGGCCGTAGTGAGCAAACGTCTGGCGAGTGCCATCCGCGAACAGGCGCGTTGGTAGCCCGTTAATTCGTTAAACTGTCCCGCTCATAGGCGCACACGTCCCGCTCAGGGTTTTGCGTTAGATCTGGCCGGTTTCCGCACGAATAATGGATGTTGGGGAGTCCACGATGAGTCGTCACCTCTTAGTGTTTGCATCCGTCTGTCTCGTGGGAGGCGCCGCTCGCGCTCAAGATAACAGCGCCTTGCTGGACCGTATGCGAGCCATGGAAGATCGGATCAAAGCCCTAGAAGCGGAGGTGACGGAGTTGAAGGGACAGAAAGCCGCGCCGGAATCTGCAGCGGCCGCTGCTCCTGCAGCCTTGGCTCCTGCTCCGGCCCCGGCGAACACAGCCGCGTCGCAAGCGGCGGCCTCCAAGGTCTTTAACCCTGACATCGCCGTGATCGGCGATTTCATCGGCATCGGCGGCCACAATCCGGTGCAGTCCAGCCCGGCGCTAGAAATGCATGAGAGTGAAGTGGCGTTTCAGGCGATTCTGGATCCGTACGCGCGCGCGGATTTCTTCATCAGTTTCGGCGAGACCGGCGTCAATCTCGAGGAGGGGTACCTTACGTTTCCGGCGCTGCCCGGCCATCTGGAGCTTCGCGCCGGGAAAATGCGCGCGGCCTTCGGCAAGGTGAACACGCTCCACAATCACGTGCTGCCGTGGGTGGATCGGACCCTGGTCATGCAGAATCTGACGGGCGGCGAGGACGGCATCGATGACGCGGGTCTCTCGCTCACCCGCATCCTGCCCGCTCCGAAAGGTCTGTTCCTGGAAGCTACCGGGCAGGTCTTCCGTGGCGATTCCGAAAACGTCTTCCACGCCTGGCGAGCCAACAATCTGAATACGGTCGGGCACGTGCACGGCTACCGGGACATTTCCGAATCCACCAACGTCGATGTCGGATTCTCTTACGCGCGCGGCGCGTCCACCGTGGGACCCGGTCTGTTCAATAACCTCTACGATATCGACACCACGGTGCGCTGGAAGCCCCTGCGGCGCTCGATTTACCATTCCTTTACCGGAAGAGCGGAATTCGTCTGGGATCGCAACGATATAAGCCTGGCGACCATTCTGCCGCCGAATCGGACATTGACGGGGCAGCAGACCCCCTTCGGCTACTTTGTGTCGGGAGATTACCAGTTCGCGCGGCGCTGGTTCGCGGGCGTCCGCTTCGATCAGTCTGAACGGGCGCTCAACGCCTTCGAGCGCGACACCGGAGGCTCCTTCGTCCTGACCTATTGGCCCAGCGAGTTCAGCCAGATCCGCGGCCAGTATCGCAGCACGCGCTACGCGGAAGGGCTGACCGCCAACGAAATTCTCTTTCAGTTCTTATTCTCAATCGGGGCGCATGGAGCGCACCCGTTTTAGGAGACTCATGATGTCCATGCGTAGAACCTTGCTGGCCGCGCTGCTTGCGGCAGGACTGTGCCCGGCCGCGTCGAAACTCAACGTGGTGACGTCCACCGAAGATCTGGCCGCGATCGGCCGGGAGGTCGGCGGCGATCATATCGCCATTGAGTCCATCGCCAAAGGCTACCAGGACCCGCACTTTGTGGAGCCCAAACCGAGTTTTCTGCTCAAGCTTCAGAAAGCCGATCTGCTAGCGGTGGTCGGGCTGCAACTGGAGATCGGCTGGCTGCCGCCGCTGATCACGCAGAGCGGCAATTCAAAGATCCAGGTCGGCAACAAGGGCTACTTCGACGTCTCCACGGCGTGCGAGGTTCTGGAGCTTCCCACCGGCGTGGTGACCAGGGCCGAAGGCGATGTGCATCCGCTCGGCAATCCGCACTACTGGCTGGATCCGGAAAACGGCCGTCGCATCGCGCGCGCTTTCAAGGACAAATTCTCAGAAATGCAACCGGCCGACGCGGCGTATTTCGATCAGCACCTGAAAGATTTCGAACAGCGTCTGACCGAGGCCGAAAAACGCTGGGACGCGCAGATGGCGCCGTACAAGGGCCGGAAAGTGGTCACCTACCACCGTTCGTTTCCAAACTTCTCCAAGCGTTTTGGGCTGAACATCGTGGATTACGTCGAGCCCAAACCGGGGATTCCGCCCACGCCCAGCCACACTCTGGAACTCATCAACAAGATGAAGCAGGAGAACATCAAACTGATCCTGGTGGAGCCTTATTTCGATATGAAAACACCCAATTCCGTTGCGCAGCAGGTCGGCGGGACGGCCATTGTGCTGCTGCCTTCGGTGGGCGGAGAAAAACAGGTGCAGACGTACTTTCAACTGTTCGACTACGACATCAATCTCTTAATCGCCGCGTTCGGAAAGTACAAGTAGCATGGATATTTTGATGTTTCTGGCGGCTCCCTTCGTGGCGAGCCTGATTCTGACCGGTATCCACGCCTACCTGGGCGTTCACGTAGTCGAGCGCGGCGTCATTTTTGTGGACTTGTCCCTCGCGCAGATCGCCGCCTTCGGGACTACCATCGCCGTGCTCGCGGGATTAGATCCGCACGGCACGGGTGCGTACTGGATGAGCCTCGGGTTCACTTTTCTGGGCGCGGCAATCTTCTCGGCGGTGAGATTGCACCATTCTAAAATCCCGCAGGAAGCGGTCATCGGCATTTGTTATGCGGTCGCCTCGGCGGCGGCTATTGTGGCCATGAGCAAATCCACGGCGCAGACCGAACACCTGAAGGAGATGCTGGTAGGCAACATCCTATCTGTGTCCTGGGCCGAGGTTCGAAAGACCGCGCTGCTCTATGGCGCTGTCGGACTGTTCCATTACCTGCTACGGAAGAAGTTCCTGCTGATCTCGATGCATCGGGAGGAAGCTGAAAAGCAGGGAGTCAACGTGCCTCTCTGGGATTTCCTGTTCTACGCTTCGTTCGGATTCGTGGTGACGTCTTCGGTTGCGATCGCGGGTGTGCTGCTGGTGTTTTGTTACCTGATCGTGCCCTCGGTCGGCGCGATGCTCTATGCCGAGAATATCGGCTCGCGCCTGGCGATCGGCTGGACCATGGGCACGGTTGTGTCCGTGCTCGGCGTGTATCTCTCGCTGAAAATCGATCTACCCACGGGCGCGACGATCGTCTGCACCTTCGGCTTGGTGCTACTGGTGATGGGCCTGTTTCGCGGGGTCGTCAAGCGCGTATTGGGTAAGGCTACTCTAGAGAGTAGTGTCCGAGCGTCACGTTAATCCCTGGATCGTCGCCTTCTCGGTGATGCTGTGCACCTTCCTGGAGGTGCTGGACACCACCGTTGTCAACGTATCACTGCCGCACATCGCCGGGAACCTTTCGGCCACCATCGAGGAAGTCACCTGGGTGCTGACTTCGTACTTGGTGGCCAACGCCATCGTGCTGCCAATGACCGGGTGGCTGGCGAACCATTTCGGCCGCAAGCGCCTTTTGATGGCCAGCGTGGTGGGATTCACGGCGTCCTCTTTCCTCTGCGGCGCCGCGCCGACACTGCCTCTGCTGGTGCTCTTTCGCGTAGTTCAGGGACTGTGCGGCGGCGCACTGCAGCCACTCTCGCAAGCGGTCCTGCTCGAAGCCTTCCCACCCGAAGGTCGCGGCAAGGCGATGGGTTTCTGGGGTCTGGGAATCGTAACGGCGCCGGTCCTTGGTCCAGTGCTGGGCGGGTGGCTCACCGACAGCTATAGCTGGCGCTGGGTTTTCTACATCAATCTGCCAGTGGGCATCCTGTCGATTCTCATGGTGTATTGGTTCGTGTTCGATCCTTCATACATCAAGCGCGATGCGACCGCGCGCATCGATTACTGGGGCATCGGGATGCTGGCCGTGTGGATCGCGGCGCTGCAGCTTTCCTTTGACAAAGGACAGCAGTTGGATTGGTTCAGCTCGCCCTTCATCGTGTGGCTGCTGGTAATCGCTGGCACCTTCCTGATTGCCTTCCTGGTCCGGGAATTGGTGGCTGAGCACCCCGTGGTAAACCTCAGCATTTTCAAAGTGGGCAGTTATAGCACCGGCGTGTTCCTGATGGCAGTGCTGGGATTCGTGCTGTATGGCAGCATCGTGATTCTGCCCATCTGGCTCCAGACGCTGATGGGATATCCGGCGACGCGGGCCGGGCTGACCATGGCGCCGCGCGGCCTGGGATCGATGATCGCCATGCCCTTGGTCGGAATTATTTTGCCGCGCTTCGACCCGCGCAAGCTGCTGGCGGGCGGGCTCCTGTTAGGCGCGTTTTCCACCTGGCAGTTCGGGCAGATGAACCTGAACGTCGGCTACTGGGACCTGTTCTGGCCGCAGTTCATCCAGGGCTTCGGACTGGGATTGATCTTCGTGCCCTTGACCACCATCTCGATGGGCCGAGTGCCACGCGAGAGCATGGGGAACGCGACCAGTCTCTTCAACCTGATGCGCAATATCGGCGGCGCCGTGGGGATCGCGGTGATCGCCATGCTCAACACGCGCTACCAGCAGAAGTACATCAACATTCTGGGCTCGCACGTGGTCCAGGGCGATCCGGCGACGGGACAATGGCTGGGGTCTCTCCGATCCATGTTCCAGGCAACGGGTTCGGGACCGGGGTTAGCGGACCAGCGCGCCTATGGAGCCGTGTTCGGCCTGGTGCAGCAGCAGGCCGCCATGCGGGCGTTTCTGGACATCTTCAAGCTGGTGACCGCAGTGTTTTTGTTGATGATTCCGCTGCTTTTGCTCATGCGGAAGCCCAAACGCGATTAAGCTGGCTCTCAGCCGATTATGATAGTGGTATGAGATCGCGAAGCCCGTTCCGGTTATTCGCGTTCTTGTTCCTGTCGGCGCTTTCCAGCGCGAGGCTGCATGCCCAGGTTCTGGAGTTTGAGTCTGGAGGCTTGAAGTACAAGGCGCTGACGCGCGGCGGCGTGACCATCATGTTCGCGCCCCTTCCCACGCGAGTTTTGGGCTATACGATTCTCCAGGTAGCGATCTCCAATGGTTCGCCGACGTCCTGGAGCTTCAAGCCGGAAGATTTTCGATTCGAGCGCGACAGCGGCCAGCAAATTCAAGCCGTATCGGCCGGTACCGTGGTCAAGCAACTACTGGATCGCGCCAGCCGGGGCGACGTGGGGCGGCTGATCAACGCCTACGAATCGGCGCTGTTCGGCAACGCTCACGTGCATTCCACCAACGGGTACGAGGAGCGGCGGCAGGACTACATGGCGCTTGGCTCCACCAGGCTGAAAGCTGCGTCGGCGGCATCGGCCATCGCTTTGGTGACCACCAAGCTCGCACCTGGACAATCTACTGACGGCGCGGTGTTTTATCCCAGCGGTGGCAAGCCACTGGGTGCGGGACGGCTGGTCGTAGACGCGGCGGCGGAGATCTTCGAGTTCCCGGTGGAAGCCGAGACTCAGTCGCGGGCGTCGCGCTAAGTAGCTGTAACAGCCCGCAAAACGGATCGCGGCGCGATCATCTTACAGTCCCGTTTGGCACGCGCCGCGCCCTTTGCGGGCTAAACGACAATTCCCGAGATTCCGTCCAGGGCGATTCCGGTTCCCGGCTCGGCAAACTGCGTACGCACATACGCCAGTGCGACTGTCTTCCCGAGCGCCGGCGAAAAAACGGCACTGGCGATTTCGGCCGCGTCCGCGTCGCCGGATTTGAGCTTGGTCCCGGCGGCAGGCGGCTCGCTGGTGTCGATTTCCAGGCGCCGCAGCACGCGATGGATTTGCGCGCGGCTGCGGACACGCTCCACGATCTCCTGGCCCAGATAGCAGCCTTTGTTGAAGTTCACAGCCTGCAACTGCCCGGTTTCCTGGACCAGATAGCGTTCCGTGATCTCCTCGCCAAAGCGCGGCCGGCCGTTTTCGATGCGCACGATGCGGGCGTCTTCCGCCGTAGCCGCGGGCACCCCAGCCTTCGTCAGCAACGCAGTCACGGCTGTTTTTTCATCCATGGGGATCATCAGGAAAAACCCGCCCCGGCCCGTAGTATCCAGTCGGGCAACCGTTCCATACGACCACGGCACCGATGAATACGGAGCCTCAGGCGCCGGCGCGCCCAGTTCCGCCAGAGCAGCTGCCGCGCTCGGTCCCTCAACGGCAAGAGTCACGATCCGATCGGTCTGATCCTCCAAAGTGACGTCGTCGGCAATAATGTAGCGGTCCAGATGCTCGTAAACTTTGGTCCGCGTCTCGGGCTCGGTATCCAGCAGGAAATGATCCTCGAAACAGAGTAGGTTCACGTCCGCCAGAATACGGCCCTGGGCGTTCAGGAAGAAGGCGTAACAGCCCTCGCCTGGCTGAAGGGTTTCCACCTGGTTGGTGGTCATGGCATGCAGCAGCCGCGCCCGGTCTTCACCCGTAGCGCGAATCTTGCCGCGGCCGGACAGATCCAGCCACGCTGCATGCTCCCGTAGAGCGGTGTATCCGGACGTTGAGGTCATCGAAGTCGTGTCAAGAAACCGGGGGCGAATGTAAAAGCTACGCGCATGGGCAGCGCCCGCCGCGCTCTGATGCCAAGCCATGAAGAATAGTGCGCCGGAACCGCCGACTCGCTCACAACTTTCCGCCGAAGGGCATCAAGGATTCCACCGATTGGGACATAAGCCCTGGGCTTATACCCCGAGTATACAATCGGGATGTGATTCACGAGATCCTTCCCGTTGGCATGCTGCAGTGCAACTGCTCGATTTTCGGCGACGAGCAGTCCCGCGAGGCCATTGTCGTCGACCCAGGCGATGATATTGCGAACATTACGGCCCTGCTGGACAAGCACGGACTCACTGTGAAGGCTATCGTGATCACCCACGCCCATATCGACCATATCGGGGGAGCGGCCAAGCTGAAGGCGCTCACCGGAGCCCCCGTGTACATGAACCAGAATGACGCCGAGCTCTATGCGCACCTCGATACTCAGGCCTCCTGGCTGGGAATGGCGACCCCTTCGCGGACCGAGATCGACAGCGAGGCGCGCGAAGGCGACCAGCTACGCCTCGGGGACGCCGAGTTCCACATCCTCCACACGCCGGGGCACACTCAGGGCAGCATATCGATCTGGATTCCGGCCGAAAACAAGCTGGTCGCGGGCGACACCCTGTTCCGCGACAGCATCGGGCGCACCGATCTTCCGGGGGGCAATTCCCGACAGATTCTACGTTCCATCCACGAGAAACTCCTGACACTGCCCGAGACGGCGCTGGTGATTCCAGGCCACGGGTCAAACACCACCATCGGCCGCGAGAAAGAGCGCAATCCCTTCCTACAAGGTCTTTAGATTGCCCGGCACCACGGCCGCCTTACGGAGCTTCGACAGCTCCCGTCGCGCGATGCTCGACCAGTGGCTCGCGGGATCGAGCTTGAGGTATTCGGTCCAGTGCCGCACGGCCTTCATCGGCTGGTTCGACGCCTGAAAAAGCAACGCCAGGTTGTAATGCGCGTCGGCGTAGGTGGGCGAAATCTCCAGCGAGGACTGGTAATGCTCCAGGGCCCGCACGCGATCTCCTCGCTCGTCGTACAAATTGGCCAGATCGAAGTGCGCCAGCGCGTATTGCGGATCGGCCTCCAGCGCCTCCAGGTAGTACCGCTCGGCATCAATCCAGTTGCGCGCGTTGAACTGGATGGTTCCCAGGTTCACCAGCGCTCCTGCCGAGGTCGGATCCAACTCCACGGCCTTCTGGTAGGCCTCGATGACTTCGGCGAGAGGCGCCCCGGTCTGCTCCAGCTCCAGACCGCGCTGGAACCAGTGCTCTGCGGAGGCACGACGGACATGCTCCGCGTTGGATTGATCCGGCGTGCGGAATTCCAGCAGGCGCTTGAGCTCCACTGGATCGAAATTCAGCAGCAACTGGCCGGATTCCGCCTCCATGGCGCGGCCGTCGAGATCCACGCGAATGCGTTTCCCATCGGCGTAGATCTTCAGTTGCGTAAGAGGGTCATGGATGCCGCGCAGCTTGTCGCCGAGCGCGGTCAGCGCGCGCCGGATCTGAGCCGGAGCCACTCGGCCGGCGCGCAGCTTCAGAAGGGTTCTGAGCGCGAGCAGTTCCTTGAATCCGTAGGTTTCCGAAGCCGCGACCAGTTTCTGGCGCTCCCAGCTCTTGAGCTGGCGCTCGGTGATTTTGAGAAGACGACGCGTCCCGGCCCTCGAATACGCTTGCTTCGCCGCCGCAGCCGTCACCAATCGAATTTTAGCAACTATTGGAAGATCGAGATTCCGGCGATACCGGCCGCTCCGGCGGAAATACAAGCCGAACTGTTCTCTTCTGTCACTCCGCCCAGGGCGAGCACGGGAATCCGTACCGCGGCTGCAGTACGCGCTAACTCTTCCAGGCCTCTAGGCTCGAGACCGGAAGGTTTTGAAAGCGGCGGGAACACCGGTCCAAAGACGGCGTAGTCGGCGCCTTCGGCCTCCGCATTGCGCACCTCGTCGACTGAGTGACATGACACGCCGATCAGGAAGCCTGGAGGCACGATCGCGCGCCAGGCGCGGGGTGCAGGCGAGCCCGCTGGCAAATGCGCCCCTCCGGCTCCGGCCGCCAGCGCCACATCCACCCGACTGTTGACCAGAAGCTTAGCGCTATGCGGATTCGGCAGCTTGCCCGCCGCCTCCACCAGCTCGAACAACGCCCGGGCGCTCAGATCTTTTTCGCGAATCTGAATCCAGGTGACACCAGCGGCAAGATTCCGGGCGATCGCGTCGAGCAGAGATTCAGCGCCTAACGTTTGTCGATGCGTTATATAGCAGCGGATCACCGTATGCCGTGCTTTCTCTCCGCCCGCCGCACGCGCGTTTCGTCCATGCCGAAATAATGCGCGATCTCGTGCCACACCGTGTCGGCAACCATCTGCTCCAGCTCCGCCGGATTCCGCGACATGCGCTCGTGCGGGCCCTGGTAGATGGTGATTCGGTCGGGCAACGTGAAACTGTGGCTGACGCTGCGCGTGGTGAGCGGATGTCCCTGATACAAGCCGAGCAGGCCGGGGCGGGACGGCTCGCGTTCCACGATGATGGCCACGTTTTGCAGGTGCTTTCGAAAACGCGGCGGGATGCGGCGCAGCGCGCGCGTGACTAAGGCGTCGAATTCGGTTTCAGAGAGCACGCGTACGTTCTTAGTTTACGCCCGCTGTATCATAGTAGGCTGCAACGCGCTCTATGACGAAACAGGAAATCCTGCTGGCCCACGAGCAGTATCTGTTCCCCAGCGTCTTCCATTATTTCAAGGAGCCGCTGGTGATCGCGCGGGCCAAGGACCAGTTCGTGTGGGACGCCGACGGCAACCAGTACCTGGATTTTTTCGGCGGCATCGTCACCATCAGCGTCGGGCATTGCAACGACACTGTCACCCGCAAGACCGCAGAACAGATGGAACGCCTGCAGCATGTCTCGACGGTGTTCGCCACCGAGCCGCAAGCAGCACTGGCCAAGCGCATCGCCGAAGTCTCTCCGGGCGGGAAACTAACCAAGAGTTTCTTCACCAACAGCGGCACCGAGGCGAATGAGACTGCGATCCTCACCGCCCGCTGCTACACAGGAAATCATGAAGTGGTCGCGCTGCGGCACGGGTATCACGGCCGTTCCGCCGTCGCGATGGCCGCCAGCGGACAAGCGTCCTGGCGCTTGGGGGGCGCGCCGCCGGCCGGATTCGTCCACGCGTTGAACGCCTATTGTTATCGCTGCCCGCTGGGACTCGAATATCCTTCCTGCAACGTGAAATGCGCGCGCGACATGGAGGAGCTGATCCGCACCTCGACATCTGGACGTATCGCGGGGTTTATTGCCGAGCCGATTCAGGGCATCGGCGGCTTCATCACGCCTCCTAAGGAATACTTCGAGATTGTCTCGGGCATCGTCAAGAAATTCGGCGGCGTCTTCATCAGCGACGAGGTGCAGACCGCCTGGGGACGCACCGGCGGCAAATGGTTCGGCATCGAGCACTATGGCGTGACGCCGGACATCCTCACCAGCGCCAAAGGTCTGGGCAACGGCTTGCCGATCGGCGTAACCGTGGCGCGTCCCGAAGTCGCCGCCGGCCTCAAGGGCTTGACGATTTCCACCTTCGGCGGCAACCCGGTGACGACTACCGCGGCCAAAGCCGTGATCGATTTCATCGACGAGAATCAGCTCCTAATTAATGCCGCGGAAGCCGGTGCGCACTTGCGAGGGAGGCTCGAGGAGGTGAAGGGGAGACATCCGCTGATCGGCGACGTGCGGGGCATGGGGCTCATGCAGGCCATCGAACTGGTGGAGGATCGCGAAACTAAGGCTCCCGCGACCGCCGCCACCGCCGCGCTGATGGAGGCCGCGCGCGAAAACCGCCTGCTGATCGGCAAGGGTGGCATCGACGGTAACGTCATCCGAATTACTCCGCCGATGAACATTTCGAAATCAGACGTGGACGACTTTGCGGAACGCCTGTCCGCCAGTTTCAGCCACATCGAGAGATCTAACCATGGAAGAAAAAGCGTTCTATCGAGAATCGAAGACCACTAAGCCGGCAACGTTGAACTGTCCCTTTTGCCGGACCGCGGATACCTACGAGCTGAACTGGCTGGTTCGCAAGAAGCTCGACCGGATCCCCGGCGGCGCCGACGAGCGCGATCGCGCCAAGTTCGCCAAATGGATGAGCTACATGGTCCTGCTGGACGACAAAGCCCTGTGCAAGAACATGCGATGCCGCAAGCGCTTCGATGTGTCGGGCATCAAGACCACCGCGTTCATCTAGGCGGTCTGATCAACGAGCAAACTCTATCCAACCTTCCGCCGGCAGCGTCATCGATGGCAGTCCGTCCCGCTCCACGGTGATCCGGAAGCGGTCGCCTTTGCGTGGAGCCTCCATTTCGACGATCCGCCCCAATACCACGCGAACCTCCGTGGGTGAACCTTCGAACTCGATGCCGAACTTCCCCGTGCCTGCGCAATCCAGTCTCACGAACAAATCCGTCCCGTTGCTCCCGTAGAACATCTCGCGCGCCACCGCCCCTCCGCCGTGCATCGCGCCGGAGCGCGAATCCGGACGGTAATGCCCCGCTCCCATCCATTCAAATGCCGAAGTCACTTCGCCGTCCAACGTCACATGGATCGGATTCGACGGAGGCTCGCGCAATTCACCATCCTGCGTTTTGAGGATCGGGTGCGATAGCTGCGGAGGCGGTTCCAGACCCAGCGCCCGGTACACGTTGGACAAATGATCCCGGTAAAGCTGGTCAAATTCAGGACGATTCTCGGATCCGTGCTCCGGTCCGTACCACCAGCACCAGTCGCTTCCCTCGGCGATCAGCAGTTCCTCATAGGCCAGCAGCCGCGCGATTTCCATGGTCTCCGCCGCGTGCTGGTCATAGACGCGCCGCGCGTCCAGCAGCAGGTCCCACGCCAGATTGTCCTCCTCCGCTCCGATCCAGATATCGAAATTCGCGTTGATCCACGAACCGGGAACCACATGGCTGAGCGGCCGCGTGTCGTATCGTTCCAGCGCCTGCGAGACGGTCGTCGCCTCCAGACGCGGATCGTCGGAAATGCGCTGGTACAACGCTCGCAGAAACGGCCGCCCATTCGCTTCATACCATTCCCAGGCGTTTTCGCCATCCAGAATGATGGGCACCAGCACGTCATGGTTGCGGGTGTTTTCGCGGATCCGCGCCAGAAAGTGTTCCGCTGCCTCTTCCGCACCCATGCGCGAATACTCGAATCCGATCAGATCGCTGAGGTAGTGGTCGCGGAACAGCAGGCGCATCTCGCGTTGGTCTTGCTGCCAGACATACTGCTGATAGGTCTCGTCAATGCCGGCGGCTATGCCGAGCGTCCGCGACAGGACCCCGTTGTCGCTCGCCGCCCACTTGAAGCCGCAGCCGGCCGCCATGGCCAGGGCTTCATCTGAAACCGATCCTTCCGAAGGCCACAGGCCCTCCGGCGTCACCCCCAGCATGTCCCGCATGTACGATCGCGCACGTTCCAGTTGCGTGAGCGCGTCCTGCGGATACTGGAAGCGCCGCGGCAGGGTCACACCGGGATGCGAGACTTCGGCGATATCGGAATCGCACAAGAGTGGCAGGATCGGATGGTAGAACGGCGTCGTCGCGATCTCGATCTGGCCGCGCGCCGCGAAGTCGCGGTATACCGGCAGGACGGCCGCCAACGCCTCGCGCTGCTTGCTGATCATCCGCTCCTGGTCGCTCAGCGAATAATCGCGCCCTTTGCGAATCAGCTCCTGCAATTCTTGGTCCTTGGCGAGAACGTCTTCATCGAACCACGCGAGCTGGCTGAGAATCTGCAAGTCCCGCAGATCCTGGATCGACATCGGACCACGCCGGCGCTCGTACAATTCGACATAGCGTGGATAGCGGCGAATAATTTTATCGACGTTAGCCTGGAAGAAATAGCGCAGCACGAAGGTCTGTTGCGCCTCTGTCAGCGCTTCGGCGGGCATGGCCGCGCATTCGAAAAACGGATCCGACGCCGTTCCGGCGGCATATTCCGCGATCTGCGACACCATGGACGGCACCAGATTGAAGGTCTGCCGAACGTTCGGAAATTCTTCCAGCAGCCGGACCATACCGGCGTAATCCTTCAGGGCGTGCAGGCGTGTCCAGGGCAGTTTATACTGGCCGGTCCACAGATCTTTGTAGAACGGCTGGTGCATGTGCCATAGGAAACAAAGAGAGGTCACTAGTTGGTTTGCTCCGAGGAATAGGGAGCGTTGTTCGGCGTAGAAACGAACGCGGCCGCCAGTGAGCGGGCCGAGAAATCGAAAACAGTCATCGGCCTGAGGTTCAGAATCAGCTCGATGGTGCGAAGGACCGACACTTGGTCGTAGGGCGTCGAATCCGCCGCTCCCCGGCGCGTGTAAGGAGACAGCGCCAGCAGCATCGGGCTTGGTCCCGAGGGGTTCATCACGAAGATCGCCGTCTGTGGCCAGAACTTGTTCTTCGATACAGCCTCCACGATGCGCCCGAGCGCGGCGTCGCTCTCCACGCGGAGCATCATCAGGTTCGGCATCGTGCCCGATTCGAATTGCTTCAGGTCATCGAGAAACGGTTGCGGATCTGCGCCGCGATATTTCAGGTTGGTGACGCCTTGGAGCGATGGATCTTTGACCCGGGCCACCTGCCCTCCGTTATCGATGAACAGGCCGTAGTTGCGCACGGATAATCCGGCCGATAACGCGTTGCTCCATAGGTAGCCGGCGGGAGGCAGATTGGCAGGCTCGCCGCCTTCGAAGCCGTTGTAGTGCAGGCGCCCCGCCGCGAAGCTCGGAGCCAATCTTGCTGTGAAATCGGGCGCGATGGCCGCCACGGCCCAGTTGAATGCGGCCGCAGGCGTATCGCCGGCCGGATGGAAATTCTCCAGCCGCACGAACTCGCGAGCGAGCTTGGCGGTATTTGGACCGGAAGAGGCTCCGTCCATCAGAATGTAGATTACATGCTCGATCGAGGAACGTTCCTCCGGCAGAGAATCCGAAAACGACTCGCGATACGGCGTCAGCGCCATGGCCATCCGTGTGTACTCGGGAAGCATTTCGTCCGCGGGGGCATCGAACACAGACATGCTGCCACCGTGGCCGTTCAACACCGCGAGTTTCCCTCCGTTCACGACGCGCACTGCAGTGGGATAGGCACCTGCGGCAACGAATCCCGCCAGACGGCTGCGCGTTTCCGAGATATCCGCCACGGCCACCGCGTTCACATCCGAACAGGCGATGTAGAGCCGCGTCTGATCGGCGCTCAGCGCCAGACCGCTTGGCGTCATGCCCGCGGGAGCGAGCGCGCTGAACCCGGCGTTCAGCGTTTCGAGCACGGCCAGCTCCTTACCCTCGCTCACGCCCAGCACGAATACGTCATTGGTGTTCGCGGCCGCCACGAACAACCGATACTGCCAGTTGCTTTGCTCACCGGGAATTTTGCGGTTGCTCAGGACCAGATCCGTGGGATGCGCGCCCACACGCGCGCGCGCCATCTCGGTGCCCGAAGGCAGGCTGTACTCGTACACGGACGCGTCGGCCCAGCTCGAAACGAAGTACGACTGTCCATCGGGATGAAACAGTATCCGGTAGGGCCGCCGCCCGGACTTGAGCGCGCCGGTGACCTGACCCGATTGCGCGTTTATCACCAGCACGCGGTCGTGGAAGAGATCGGCGGCCAGGATCGTTTGGCCGTTCGGGGAGATCGCGACGTCGCCGATGAAGCTCATGGTGGCGGGTGGACCCGCCGAGATCTCGCGCGAGGCTTTCAACTCACCCGCCGGCGAGAAGGTGAACTCGAGCACGGCGTTTCGCGCTCCGCCGCCCGCATACACGCGCCGGCCGTCTGGCGAAAACGCTAATCCGAGGCCGGCGTCCGGTATCGCGACCCGGGCTGTGTCCTTCATTGCGCCCGTATCGACGACGCTGATGGAGGGATGGCTGCCTGCGTTCAGTGCAAGCAGGAATTTGCGATCGGGCGAAACGGCCGCGCTCAACGGCAGCGAATCGAGCGCCACCTGCGTCCCTGCCGGTTGAACACGCCAGTTTACCGGAAGTGTCTGCGCGCACGCGCACACGGCCAGGAGTACAAATGAGGACAACACGCGCATGAATCCCTCATTGTACCGGTAGGATGGGCCTCCAGGCCCGTCGGACATGCGGTCACCGAATCGGCTCCGGCACCGCCGACCCATCCGCCCTTGGATCCGATGCGCCGAACTTCGTCTTGGTGGTCGAGTTGTACAAAATCGCCTGCCCGCGACCGGTAACCGCTGAATCGTACTCGCGAATCACTTGGACTTGATGACCGCGTTCCTTCAAGCCCTGGATCGCGGTGGCAGACACGCGTCCCTCGATGCGGACGTCGCAACCCGGCGCTCCATTTTTTCGGAAGCGCGCGGCTTCCATCGCCTGCTGGACGTTCATGCCGTAGTCGGCCACGTTCGAAACGAACTGCGCGTGCGCCATGGCTTGGTTCGACCCGCCCATAATTCCGAACCCCATGTGTTGATCGCCTTTTTCCATGAAGCCGGGAATGATGGTGTGGGAAGGGCGCTTGCCGCCAGCCAACACATTCGCGCTCCCGCGCGCCAGCGTGAAATTCTGGCCACGGTCGTGCAGCAGAAAGCCTAAACCCTCCACCGTGACGCCCGAGCCGAAATAGTCGTACAGGCTCTGAATCCAACTGGCGATGTTGCCGTCCTTGTCAACGGTTGTGAGATACGTCGTCTCGCCGAACACCGGCGCGCCCGCGGCCACGGAGCAGTTTGCCTTCGCCGGATCGATCGCGGTAGCTCGCTTGCGCGCGTAGTCTTTCGACAGAAGCCCGTGCACCGGAATGTCCGCGAAGCGCGGGTCGCCGTTATATCGCAGATCGGAATAAGCCAGCTTCATGGCTTCGATCCGCCGGTGCAATTCGTCACTTGTATATGGACCGTTCTTACCAGCGGGAAGGGTTTCCATGATGTTCAACATCTCGAGCGCGGCGATCCCCTGACTGTTGGGAGGCAGCTCGTAGACGCGCCATCCGCGATATTCCGATGAAATCGGCTCCACCCACTCGGCTGAAAATGTCGAAAGATCCTCCGCCGTCATGGTCCCGCCCAAGCTCTTGGAGGTCTTGAGAATCGCGGCCGCGATTTCGCCTTTATAGAATGTATCGCGACCCTTCTCCGCAAGAATGCGCAGCGCACGTCCCATCTCGGGGTTCTTGAACACATCGCCGACCCGCGGTGCACGGCCTCCCGGCAAATACACTCGAGCGGTTTCCGGCTGGTTTGCGGAATGTGCTCGCAGCGATCCTACCGATCCGGCCCAGTAACGCTGGGCGTCTTCGGTCACCGGGAAACCTTCTTCCGCGTACGCGATTGCGGCCTGGAACAGATCCTTCCACGGCAGCTTGCCGAAGCGCTCATGCATCTTGGCCCAGCCGTCGACCGCTCCCGGCACCGTAACGCTGTGGATGCCTTCCGGGATCGATTGGAACCCCTGTTTTGTCAGAAACTCCGCGCTCAGCCCGCGCGGCGCCGGACCCGACGCATTCAGGCCCGTCAGTTTCCCCGACTTGGCGTCCCAATAGATCACGAACAGGTCGCCGCCGATCCCGTCCATCATCGGTTCCACCACGCCCAGCACGGCGTTCGCGGTGATGGCCGCATCCACGGCCGAACCTCCCTTCGCCAGGATCTGGGCGCCAGCCTGCGAAGCGAGCGTCTGGCTGGTGGCTGCCATGCCCTGCTGTGTGATCACCATCGACCGCCCGTAATCCCGGGCTTGGCCGAATGCCGTCAGAGCGCTTACGGCCACCAAACACCAATTTCCGTAGTGCCACCGCATTGGTATACGACCTCCTACTCCCTTTGGCTATCGCGCACAGAGTGCGCCGCCGATAGACGATTGTGATGCTTCATTGTATTCTGATCTGCCCTAACGAAGACGCAAACGCCCAACTGGCGGTTTTGTTGTCCAGAATTCCTGACCTCGAAGTGGCTCGGGTATGGACCACCTATCCATCGCCGGACGAGTTATTGCGCGCGATCCGCGTACGCAAAGCGGATCTCGTGCTGCTATGCCTGGATGACTGGGCGCCGTCAGAAGCGATCGTTAGCAGCCTGGACAACGCGGTGCCGGGGTTGCCGGTCATCACCTTTAGCAGCCATGACGCTACGGATCTGTTACCCAAATTAATGCACCTTGGAATCCGGGAACATCTCAGGTTTCCTCTAAATGCTCCCGGGCTAGCCGAGGCGATTGACTCAGCTCGGCGGCGGCTCATTGCTCATCCCGTGGCGGCCGCGCGCCAGTCCGATCTGTATACGTTTCTGCCTGCGAAGCCGGGCGTCGGCACTTCGACGCTGGCAGTGAGCACGAGTCATGCCCTAGCCGAGGACCTCGGCGCCCGCACACTACTTCTGGACTGCGATCTGGCGGCTGGCGCCATCCGGTTTCTGTTAAGACTCTCCACAAGCGGCTCGGTCGTGGATTCCATCAAGCATGCCGGGAATCTGGACGAGGACCTATGGTCGCAGATGGTCGGAACGTACGACCGGCTGGAAGTCCTGCACGCCGGCCTGCTCGAGCCGCCTTCCGGTCTCGACTTGCCGAGCCTCGAGCGAGTCCTGGCAATGGCCCGCGCGCAATATGAAGTGATTTGTGTCGACCTGGCCAGCAGCTTGGACGAATTCTCCGTCGCGCTCATGAAGGAGTCGCGCAGGATCTTCCTGGTGACGACCCCCGAAGTGGTCCCGCTGCATATGGCCAAAGTGCGACTCGCCAGCTTAAAGGATCTAGGCCTGCACGATCGGGTCAGTTTGTTGCTCAACCGCAAGGTTCGCAATGATTTTAGCGATGCCGACGTGGCGAAATTAGTCGGATTGCCGGTATCCTATTCCTTCTCCAACGACTACGCCAGCGTCCAGGGTGCGATCCTGAACGCTACGCCGGTATCTCATGAGTCCGCTCTCGGCCAGAGCATCTTGAACCTGGCGCAGTCCATGGTGCCTCACCTGGAGGTGCCGAAAACACCCTCCTACCGCCGCAAGTTTCTGGAGTTCTTTCGTCAGTTGCCGGCGCACGAACAGGAACTTACCCTGCGCTCGTAGCATTGATCCCTGGTTTACACCCGTGGGCCGCGATGTTATCGTGATCGGGGGTAAACGACATGCGCCGATTGAAGCAATTCGCGGTTCTCGCCGCCGTGGCCTTGGGCTTATTCTCCGTTCTACGCGCTCAGCAGCGGGAAACCTTGGCCTGGGCGCCGCTGCCCGTACAGCCGAACACCTGGGTCGCGCCGAACCAGCCCATCTGGAAGTTGTCCGACCTGCTTGCGAAGCACAGGGGCCAGCCGAGCTGGAGCCAGACCGTGGTCGACGACAGCACGCTCCACGCCGACTATGTCTCTATGGCGCCGGGCGTCAAGACGCCGCGCCAGTTTCATCCCGATACCCGCGCCTGGTGGATCGTGCAGGATGGGCAGATTCGCTTCAGCATCGAAGGACAAGAGCCGTTTGTCGCCTCCAAGGGCTACTTGGTGCAGGTGCCGTATCGCAACGTCTTCAGCATGGAAACGGTGGGCGATAAGCCGTCGCTTCGGCTCGAAGTGAATATCGCCGGCGCCAAAACGATGTATCCGATCGATGAAAGGCCGGCAGCCATGCCGGGATTCAACTTCGTCAAGGTGCGGATCAGCGGAAAAGGCAAATACGATCAGGGCAACAAACCCTACATCGACTTTAATCAAGTAGTGGCGGGAACCGAAAAGCAGCGCCGCTTCATCGCCGACGACCGCGCCGTGGCCAACATCATCATCGGCGATCCCACCAAGCAGAGGCCCGCGCCCGACACCGACTGGGGCCACTTTCACCTGGAATCTTCCGAATTCTGGTTCATCCTGCTCGGCAAGATGGAGTATAAGATCGGATCGCTGCCCATCTTTATCGCCGATCAGGGCGATATCGTCTACACGCCCCGGGAAACCTGGCATCGGGCGCGTTTCGGCGGCACCGAGCTGGCCTGCCGCCTGGCGATGAACGGGTATCAGGACCTGCTGCACAACTATCAACCGCCGGACTAAGCCGCTCGATAGCTGTCGCGGTTCGGTGCTCCGCTTCGGAACCGCGAGCGACAGCGATCGGCCTCTAATTCGAAATATCGCGGCGCGCGAACAATACATACGCCGCCACAAATCCAGCTAGAGCAATCGCTCCCAGCACCACCAGATTCCTGTACGGCAGCGCAATCCCCGTGATCAGGTCGAACGGATTGTAGTACCGGAATGGCGATATCCACGCGACCTTCTCGGCCGGCTGCCACAGCCGCGCGACATAGTCCAGCAGAAACGTTCCCAGTGCCAGCAGTCCCGCGGCCCCGCCTGCCACACTTCGCCGGGTCGATGCCGCCCCGATCGCCATTGCCACGCCGCCCCAGCACAGCGTCAGCATGCCCAGGTTGACAGCGAGTGAGTTGATGAGCGTCGCGGCAGGCCACGCGACGCCCGCCGGTGCGAACATGCGGAGGCCGGCCCATGTCCCTCCGACCATGAGCGCCACCATGGCGGCAGTTACGAACGTCGTCAACGCGACTGTGCGTGTGATGACCCAGTGCCTCGCAAGCGGACGCGCCAGGATCAAATCCATAAACCCGGTTTCCACCTCGCTCGTCGGAGTGGTGGCGAGCGTAACTGCCACCGCGATCAACGCACCCATCACCGCTAGTTCGAAGTACCCCATGCACACGATTCCGCCGAACGACATGACAATCGTCACGGAGGGCCCCAGCAGTTCGCGTGCGAAGGGAGGAATAATCGCGCTGAGCTGATCGAACGACCCCGAGCTCTGTAGTGCGCCTGCGACGAAAATCAAGACCAATTGAAGGGCCCCGAGCAGGAGTCCGGTGGTGAGTATCAGAGCTCGCGCGCGCCTGAGCGAATAGGCGAACAAGAGCGCGGCCCGTCTCATTCAGCACCATCGCGATAATACTTGAGGATCACGTCTTCGAGCTTGGCTTCCGCGATCTCGATGTCCCGCAGCGGCAAACCCGCGATCGCGCGCAGCAGGGGTCCCATCGGTCCCTCCACTCTCAAGCTCCAAGAGCGCGGGCCAGTCTCGATGATTTCAATGCCGGGTGGCAAAGCCGGCGCGACAGGCACGTCTTCAGCAAATGACACTCGCACCGGCCGCGCAGCCAGCTTGCGGAGCTCTTCCACGTTCGAGAGCAGCACCAGCTCGCCCTTCCGCACCAGTGCGATCCGGTCGCACACGCGATCGACTTCGGACAGCACGTGCGACGACATGAACACCGTTCTGCCACGCTCTTTCACACCTACCAGGAGTTTGTAGAAAGACTCCTGCATCAGCGGATCCAGACCCTCGGTCGGCTCGTCCAGAATCAGCAGCAGGGGATCGGATTGAAATGCCTGAATAAGCCCGAGCTTGCGCTTCATGCCGGTGCTATATTCCCGCAGCCGGCGGCGCAGGTCGCTATCGGGGAATTCCAAACGCCCTTGCAACTCGTGGCGGAACGACTTATCAATGGTGTGACCGTTAAGGCCCGCCAGCAGATCCAGCACTTCACGCCCGGTCAGATCGGAGTAAATCCCCATCTCGCCCGGCAGATACCCGATGTTCTGCCGCGCCCGGAGTCCGTCCGCCTGGCAATCATGTCCCAGGATGACCGCGTTCCCGCTGGTGGGCCGCAGCAGATCGAGCAGGATGCGAATGGTGGTGGTCTTGCCGGCGCCGTTCAGCCCGAGAAATCCGAGGATCTCCCCTTGGAACACCTCCAGGCTCAGATTGTTGACGGCCAGAAGGTTTCCATACCGCTTGGTCACTCCGCGGATTGAAATGGGCGCCACACATGCATTCTAAGTGTTCCCGGCGCTATAATCCGACCGATGAGAGAGAAAAGATCGCGCCGGAAATTTTTGAGTGTTACCGCCGGAGCGGCCGCTCTTGCAGCTGGCCCCGCCGCAGTCGTCGTCTCGGCGCAGAACATCCCGCCCGAGGAGACTCTGGTGCTGACCAACGGCCGGATCCACACCATGGACGCGGCCAACACCATCGCCACGTCCGTGACGATCCGGAATGGGCGGTTTCTGGCCGTGAACGCGGCGCCGGCCGCCGGGCCGGGCGTTCGCGTGATCGATCTCGCAGGACGCACCGTGGTGCCCGGACTGGTCGAACCTCACATCCACAGCGTGAGCCTCGCGAACCGTCCCGGCTATCACACCATCCTCGAGAACACCACCTCGATTCGCGAGATCCAGGAAGCCCTGGCCGCGCGCCGCAGGGACGTTCCTCAAGGCGCGTGGATCACCTCCATGGGCGGCTGGCATCCCAACCAGTGGGCCGAGCATCGTCATCCCACGCTCGCCGAGCTCGACCAGGCGGTTCCCGATCGTCCCGTGCTGCTGTACGAACGCTTTACCGGTCCCTGCGCGACCAACAGCCTCGGCAAAGCGTACTTCGACGCTGTCGATGCCGCGCCGCCGGTCCATCCGGATATCAAGAAAATCAACGTCTCGCCCACCGGTGCGATCGCCGGCGCCGGCCAAGCAGGCAATCCGTCGGCGTCTGCCCTGTTCCTCTTGCGCCGGATGCAGACCTTCGCGGATCGCAAGCGCAGCACGCTCGACGCGATGAACTACTCGGCCAGCGTCGGCCTCACCGCGCATCTGGATCAGGTGTTGTTCCCCACGCCCGGCCCTCTTCATCCGAGCCAGATCCTGTCCAACCTCGACCAGTACCGCATGTACGATCCCTGGCTCGAGCTCCACCGCGAAGGAAAGACCATCATCCGCCTGCAGATGAATTTCCTGCAGAATCAGAGCGACCCAAATCTGCCCGAGTTGAAGGAGCGTCTCCGCAACCAGTTCCAGTTCTTCGGCGACGACATGATGCAGACCGGCTCGATCGGAGAGTGGGCGGCGCCACTCGCCAGCGGCGCCGTTTGGAGAGAAGCCCAGCGGCTGGTTGCCGAGGCCGGCTGGCGCAACGAAAACGCGGTGCAAAACCTTGCTGGACTGACCCAAGTGGTCGAGGCTTACGAAGCCGTCAACCGCGAGTTCGATATTACGCAGAAGCGCTGGGTGGTCCACCACGTCCCTCAGGTCAATGCCGACCTGCTCAACCGGCTCAAGGCGCTGGGCTGCGGCGTAGAAATGGGCGCGTTCCGCTGGGTGACTTCTTCGGATCCGAAGATGGTGGCAGGCCCGCCGTTCCGAACCATCATGGATCACGGCATCCAGGTGGGCATTCATGGCGACGGCGTCCACATCGCGCCGCTGAATCCGTGGCTCCACATTTATTACGCGACCACGGGCGTGAATTCGTTTGGCGATAAAGTGAACGCCGACCAGCAGCTCACGCGTGCCGAGGCGCTGCGCCTGTTCACTCGCAACAATAGTTGGTTCCTTCGCATGGAAGAGAAGATCGGCTCCATCGAGCGCGGCAAGCTGGCCGATCTGGCGGTATTGGACCGCGATTATTTCGCCGTGCCTGATGCCGAGATCAAGAAGATCCGCTCCGTCCTGACTATAGTGGATGGGAAGATCGTGCACAATGCTGGCAATCTATAGAACGGTCGGCACGGTCCTCCTGGCCGGAACCGCTGCCGCGCAGTGGCTGAATTATGCAACACCAGGAACTCCTCGGCTTGCCGACGGCAAGCCCAATCTATCGGCGCCGGCTCCACGCTTAGCGGACGGCAGGCCCGACCTGTCCGGCATCTGGGCCGCCGAATGCGCCCTCTACGACGGAGGCGGATGCTTTACGCGAAGTCTGTTCTTCGACCTTGCGAAGGACCTGAAACCGGATGACGTTCAGATGACGGCGTGGGCCTCGAAAATTCAGGCCCAACGCGAAGGCCGCGATCATGTCGATGATCCGTACGGCTATTGCCTGCCGCCGGGTGTTCCACGCATTGATTTCGGGGGCGGTCCGTTCAAGGTTCTTCAGACGCCTGCGATCACGGCGATTCTGTATGAAACCTTGGTCGGCATGATCTTCCGCCAGGTGTTCACCGATGGCCGGCCTCTTATGGCAGCGGGGGAACCAACCTGGTTGGGATACTCCGTGGGCCGATGGGACGGCGACACATTCGTAATCGATACCACCGGTTTCAAGGACGGAGGTTGGCTCGATACCAAGAAGGCGCGGCCTAACAGCGATGCTTTGCGCGTCACCGAGCGGTTCCGGCGGACGGATTTCGGGCACATGGATCTCAGCATCACCATTACGGATCCGAAGGCCTATCTGAAACCCTGGACCGTCAAAACGACGCTCGAACTGCAGCCCGACACCGAGCTCATCGAAGCGTTTTGCGACCAGCACGAGAAAACCATGGAGCACCGGCGCATCACGGCTCCCCTGCCGGAGCCGCCCAGCCCGGCCATCCCCGCCCGATAAGAGTTCCTACAGGCGCGTGACGTTTCCGCACGACCCATCCACGCAGGTTGTACTTGCCTTGCGACGAAGTACTGTGTCTACGAGACCAACGGTCCAACACATCGGGCATCCGCCTAAACACACGAACGCAGCGATTCCCGGCACCAGGGCCCACCATCCCACGATCGGCGCATACTGCAGGGCTATGGCCAGGAATCCTAAGCCGAGAATCCCTCTCAGGATGTGGAACGCGACAGTGGGGCTCCGGAAGATCATCGCGCCGGCGCCTGCATCATGGTAAAGACGAATCGCTGTCCATCGCGGCTGATGCTTCCCGGGCTGCTCAGGTTCTGACGGACGTCGGGCAACTTGAACAGGAGTTTGGGCGTTCCCGCCTGGAATACAGCCGTGGTGGAAATGTCGGCCGCCATGAAGGACGCCTCCCCCGTCAGCGGATCGAGACTCACCCAATACATCTCCTTCCCGTCCGCCCGGAAGTGGATCATGCCGTTGCCGCCGTCTTTGGACACCCGCCATTTGCCCTCGGCCGCAGCCCCTGTGGCGGCATTGAAAGGCCGTATGTAGACGTCCGTTTTCTCGGGATCCGCCTCATTGGAGCAATAGGCCATAAAGCGCCCGTCGAGCGAGAACCGGCCCTCCATGGTATCGAACTCCTCACGCGCGAACTCAACGGCTTTTCTGGCCAGCGGGTCGGTGCCGGTCAGCGCCACCACGAACACGACTCCTCCCGAGGAGAACGACACAAACTTTCCGTCCGGAGAAACATCGGTAAGTTGCATGCCTGCACCCGGCGTGAACCGGAACAGCAGTTCCTCATTACCCGTCCCATCCGCGGCCTTGCGATAAATATTGTTGTAGGGCGGGCGATTGGAAACGTAGAGGACCTGTTTGCCGTCCGGGGACCAGATGGGTCCATTGTCCGGCGGCATATCGTTGGTGACGGCCGTGCTCTTGCCGGTCGCCATGTCGAACGTCCAGATATCGTTGAAGCCCGTATCCCGGTCATTCCTGGAAACCGCCACTTTGGTGCCGTCGGGCGACAGGGCAGGTTGAGCATAGAAACCCGGCGCGCCCACCGTGCGTACGACCTTTCCCTGGCGATCGAGCACGGTGATCTGCTGGGCGCGCGGCGCCTGAGGCACCACGAACACTACCCGCTGGCCGTCGCGTGAGATATTTCCAAGCCCGCCGGGCGTGCCCGTAACGGGAATCGCATCCGGCAATTTGAACAACGTTTTGGGCTTTCCAAACTCGAACGCCGGAGCAGTGCTGATCGAGACGGTCTTCACGCCGCGATCCGCACCCATGTAATACAATTCCGTGCCGTCCTGCCGGAAGAAGATCAATCCCAGACCGCCCTCGTTGTTGGAAACCTGCCATGGCCCGGTGGCCGCCGCGGGCACGGCCCGTCCACTTGGGTTAGACGTCGGGTCGAATACGCGCACGAAAATCTCGTTCTTCCCGGTCTCATTCGACCGGTAGGCGATGAAGCGGTTATCCGGCGAAATCCGTGCGCCCAGCACCTGGAATGTCGAGCGGAACAGTTCCACCGGCTTCCGCTCGCCTTGGAGAGGCAGTGCGTACAGCATTCCGCCCCCGAGATCGGTCGAGGAGTAGATCAGGTATCGTCCATCAGCCGACCAGTCGGTCAACAGAAAGTTGCCTCCCGGATGCTTGTACAGCAGTTCCTCGGGTCCCTCGCCGTTAGAAGCCCTCCGGAATGCAGTCAGGGAACTGTTGCGTAAGGCCACATAGGCCACCTGGCTGCCGTCGGGCGACCAGACTGGCGCTTGCGCCGGCTCCCGCATCGCGTTGGAGGTGATCCGCGTACTCTTGCCGGTGGCCACATCCAAAATAAAGATGTCCGAGGTTTCTTTCTCCAAATCCGTCTTGACCACGGCCACGCGCGTCCGGTCGGGGGAAAAGACCGGCTGATTGTAAAGCGCGCGCTCCCCGAGTGTGGCCACGGTTTTGCCGTCGCGGTCGAACACCGTAAGCACCCGGGCGTTCTGCTCGAAGACTATGGCGATTTGTTTCGCCTTCGCAGCCGCCTTAGCCTTGGCCTTTTCGTCTTCCGGCGCCTGGCCGAAACCACGGACCGGCGCGAGCATCAAGGCGGCCGACAGAACCGCAGCCGTCGTCACGATCGCAATTTTGCAAGGTTGATTCATGATGATTCTCCTCAGCGCGCGGGCACATTGATGGCGAACACGAACCGCTGCCCATCGCGGCTGATGTTTCCAAGGTTTCCATTAATCGGACCGGGTAGCTTGAACAGGGGTTTGGGTGTTTCCGCCTGGAACCCCGGAGTGGTCGTGACCTCAGCCGACATCACCACCATGTCTTCTATCGCTGGTTCGTTAAACTGCCGGAAGAAAAACTCCTTGCCGTCCCCTCGCCAGAATTGCATGCCCGCGGCGCCCTTGTTCGACAGTTTCCATTTCCCCTCGCCGGCCGTTCCCGTGGACGCATTGAAGGCCCGCACGTAGACCTCGCCCCGGTCGGGATCGTCTTCGTTCGAGCGGTAGGCCATGAACCGGCCGTCGGGGGAGAATCTTCCCGCGTTCAAATCGAATTCGTCCCGCGAATACTCGATGGCCTTGCGCGCCAGCGGGTCCGTCCCGGTCAGCGGGACCACGAGCAACACTCCCCCGGAAGCGCAGGCCAGGAACTTCCCGTCCGGGGAAATATCAGTGAGATTCAAACCCGCGCCCGGAGTATAGCGGAACAGCAATTCCTCGCTGCCGGTTCCATCGGAAGCCCGGCGAAAGACCGCGTTGTAGGGATCGCGAAAGGATGTGTACAGAATCTGGCGGCCGTCCGGAGACCACATGGGCGTATTCTTCGGCAGCAGATCGTGGGTCAACGCCGTGCCCTTCCCCGTGGCGATGTCGAAGGTCCAGATGTCCGCTTGTCCGGTTTTGAGATCGTTCTTCATGACCGCTAGACGTGTCCCGTCGGGCGAAAACGCGGGTTGGAAATACTGGCCGGGCTCGCCTACTTTGCTCACGACCTTTCCTTCCCGGTCGTACACCGTGATCTGCTGAAGTTGCTGTCCTCTGGGCGGCGGTAAGGTGAGGAATCGCTCGCCGTCGCGGCTGATGTTATTGACGAAGTCGGGAACCGCCCCCGGCGGGCGGAACAGCACCTTGGGTTTTGTGAAAGTAAAGGCTGGGGAGGTGCCGACCTCCGCCACCATCACGGCGCCGTCCAGGCCCAGATAGTAGAGTTCCTTGCCATCGCCGCGCCAGGAAGCGATGCTCCGGGAGCCTTCCGACACCTGCCAGGGCCCCTGGCCCGCCCCGGCGTCAATCGGCCGCACAAAGACTTCGTTCCTTGCGCCGGAGTTCACCACCAGGTAAGACAGGAAGCGGCCGTCGGGAGAAATGCGCGGTCCAAACATGCGCGACTTACTGCTAAAGACCTCCACGGGTTTGCGCTCGCCCTCGCCGGCGAGCGGCAGAATGTATAGAACTCCTCCCGATAAGTCCGACTTCGCAAAGGTGAGGAAACGTCCGTCTTGAGACCAGTCGGTGAGGTTCAGGAATGCGCCGGGATTCTTGTACAAGAGTTCCTCGGGGCCCTCGCCATTCGAGGCTCGCCGGTACAGACCCTCGCTGCCCTTTCGAATCGTGACATAAGCCACCTGGCGGCCGTCCGGCGACCACACCGGCGCCTGTACAAACTCGTCCTTCGCGCTGGTGGTGAGGCGAGTGCTTTTGCCCGTGGCGATATCCAAAATCCACAGATCTGCATTTTCCGCTTCCTGGTCATCCTTGACCACCGCTACGCGCGTCCGGTCCGGAGACAGCACGGTTTCCTCGTACAGCGCGCGCTCGCCGGCGGTCCCCACGGTCTTCCCCTCGCGGTCGTAGAAGGTGATCACCGCGGCGTTGTTCTCGAAGTTCTTGGCGTTCTGTTTGGCTTTGGCGGCGGCTTTTGCGGCCGCCTTGGCTTTGGCCTTTTCGTCGTCCGTGCTCTGGCCGAGTCCAGGCAACGGAACCATCAAGGCGGCAGCCAATGCAGCCACTGCGGTAACCATGGCAATCTGGCAAGACCTCTTCACGCGAGACCTCCTTGGGCGGGACGCCCAGACCCAACGGTGCACTTTTAGAATGGAGTTTTTAGCAATTTTGCGGACACGCCGATACGACTTTGCCGCCTGGCAGCGTCATAGTCCGCAGCAGGCCGGCTTTGGAGCCGTCCCGGGCGCGACTCGCCTCGAAGGAAACAGATTTCCCAAAAGCGCCCTCGAAATCGCTCTTGGCGACGTCGCGGTTTCGGAAAAAGCTGGGTGGCGGCCCCTCCAGCGTCCAGGTCTCCATCTGGTCCTTATCGCCTTTGGCATCCACAATCAGCTCGATGTGGGGATTCCGCCAGTCAAACTTGGTGAGCGTGCCAGTCATGGCGACTCGATTGTTGAAGTCGTATAGTGCCGACATGTTGTGGTGCGCCCATGCCACGCCCGCCAGCAGCATAATCCCCAGGGCGATGGAAGCACTGATCCTATAGCTCATTGACGATGCTCCTTTGCGTTCAATACGTCTCCCGGCTCAAAAGGGTTCCCTGAAAACACCCCTTTTAAGGAGCATATACCTTTGTTTCCCAAATATGGAAGCGGCCCCGCCCGCCGCAATCCGGACCGGGCGAGGCCGATGCTGATCACGTTAGGAACGTGCTTGGCACCCGCACTGGCAGTTGTTCTTCTTGCAGTGGCAAGCGTTCGGCTGGCAACCACAGGAGCAGCTCTTGCAACCGCAGTCGCAGCCTGATTTCGCGGCAGGTTTCGTCGTCGGATTCTTCACGTTGGACATTTTCTTTCTCCTCTTTCTCTTCTTGCGCGTCGTGCGCTTTCATAGAGGTTGACGTATGTCTGCCAGAAACCTTACAGTCCTGCGGAACCCTTTCGTTTGATAGCCTTACGTCATGATGCCCGAACCCGAGCCATCGCCCTCCTTGTCGCCTGCCGTAATTCAGCGCCTGGTGGATAGTCACCGCCAGTTTTTGGCGTTCCTGCAGCAACGCGTCGAATCCAGGGCGGTCGCGGAGGATATCCTTCAGTCGGCTTTCGTGCGAGGCCTGGAGCAAGGGGCGGAAGTGCGTGATGAAGAGAGCGCCGTGGCGTGGTTTTATCGGGTACTGCGCAACGCGGTGATCGATCACTATCGTCACCGTGCTTCCACGGAACGGGCCTTGGAGGGCTGGGGGAAGGAATTCAAGAGGCAGGAGTCACCAGATCCGGATTTGCACCGGGACATCTGCGCGTGCATTTCGGGCCTGGTGGAGACGCTTAAGCCCGAATACCAGGAGGCGCTTCGCATTGTCGATCTGGATGAGGGGAGCCTGAACGACTTAGCGCAGCAATCGGGGATTACGGCGGGGAATGCGGCGGTTCGCGTCCATCGGGCCAGGGAGGCGCTCCGCAAGCAGGTTCGCAACGTCTGCGGAAGCTGTGCGGAGCATGGCTGCCTGGATTGCCGCTGCAAGACCTGACGACCGGGGCAGTCATGGCATCCATCTCCTGGTTGTGGTAGTTTTTCAATGAGTTACTTGAAGGCATCAGGGGGGACCCATTCATGAATCGCGCTCTCATTCTGCTGGCTGTCGCGGGACCGGTTGTATCTGCCCAGACTCCGTGCGAGCAGTTGCAGTCGCTGAAGCTGCCCGACACGACCATCACCAAGGTCACGACCGTGCCGGCCGGGGCGTTCGTGAATCCCGCGCCGCCACCGGCCCCGCAGCTGGACGCGATCGATCCGCCCCCGCCGCCCCCTGCGGCGACCCCGGCGCCTCAAATGCTGCCGGCATACTGCCGCTTGTTAGCGACCCTCAAACCTTCGCCCGATTCCGACATCAAGATCGAAGTCTGGCTCCCTCTCGGCGCGGCGTGGAACGGAAAGTATGAAGCGGTCGGCGGCGGTGGATGGGCCGGAGTCATCAGCTACACGGCGCTGGCGAACGCGGTGGAGGAAGGCTACGCGACGTCTTCCACCGACACCGGCCACGAAGGCGGCAACGCTAGATTCGCGGTAGGCCATCCGGAGAAGATTGTCGATTTCTCGTATCGCGCCGTACACGAAATGACGGTCAAGGCCAAGGCCGTGATTACGGCTTTCTACGGCCGCGGTCCTCGTTTGTCTTACTGGAATGGCTGTTCCACCGGCGGACGCCAGGGATTAATGGAAGCGCAGCGCTACCCGGAAGATTTCGACGCCATCATCGCCGGAGCACCCGCCAATTTCCAGACCCACCTGCACGCCTTCGATATCGTGTTGCAAACCGCCGTGCGGCAATTCGGTTCGGCAGTTCCGCCGGCCAAAGTGACGCTGCTGGGGAAAGCCGTGCTGGATGCCTGTGACGCGGCCGACGGAATCAAAGATGGCTTTCTGAACAATCCGCGCAAGTGCAACTTCGATTACGGCTCGCTCTTATGTAAAGGCGCCGAGGCAGATGGCTGCCTCACGGCGGCGCAAGTCGATTCGGTCAAGAAGGCGCATGGTCCGCTGATGAATGCCAAGGGCGCCTTGGTCTATCCCGGGTACGCGATGGGAAGCGAAGGCACCTGGCGCTTGTTGTCGGCGGCGAATGGCCCTGCCCCGACGGCGCTTTCCCTGGGAAGCTATCGGGAAGTCTTGCATCAGGATCCCAACTGGGATTGGAGGACGTTCGACGTGAACAAGGACGTGGCGGCGTTGGATGAAAAGCACGGCTACATCAATGCCGTAAATCCGGATCTTTCGCAGTTCAAGGCTCGCGGCGGAAAGCTCATCACCTACCACGGATGGAACGATACGGGGATTTCACCCGAGAACAGCATCAACTATCGCGAGAGTGTCCTCGCCAAAATGGGTCCCGAGCAGGACAACTGGTACCGGCTGTTCATGGTGCCCGGCATGGGGCACTGCCAGGGCGGTCCTGGTCCCAACCAGTTCAATTTGATGGGCGCGATGGAGCGATGGCGCGAATCCGGCGTGGCCCCCGAGTCCATCGTGGCCGAGCATGTCGCGAATAACAAGGTGGATATGACGCGTCCGCTGTGCCCGTATCCGCAGGTGGCGACCTACAAGGGCGTCGGCAGCACGAACGACGCCGCCAACTTCTCCTGTAAGGCTCCGTAGAGCCTTATCTCGGCGGTCCGGCCGGACCCTGCAGGTGTTGAGCGTCCTGCTGGTTCTCCTGGCAGATATACTCCATCAATTCTTCGCCCGGCCGGAGAGTGGCCGTGAACTTGATCTTAAAGGGCTTGGTGTAGGCCACGGGGTCGATGATCTGCGTTTCGATATCCAGCCCACCCAAATCCGGCCGGTTGATGCGTTCGATGGTGTGAAGCTGCTCGGAATGCGGGTGCCCACTGAAATCGAACCAGAATTTGTCGTTGTATCCGATGGTGTCGACCACCAGCGTGTCGCCATCCCAGGTTCCGATCGAATCGCCGTACCAAGTAGGATCGAGATCGGCGGGATGCTTGCGGCCGTCGATAAAGATCTGCCGGAAGCTGTGGATGTTGCCCTCAAATAGGTAGAAGATGTGGGTCTGAGTCTGAAGGATCCGCCACGGATAGGGTGCAATGCGCGGTACGCCGGTAGGCAGGCAATTCGCTTCCGGATCATCCTTCGTCAGCCGCGTGTCCATGATCTTCTTGGACCAGGGAGTCAGGGAAATCTCTTCTCCCGGCATCAACCCCTGGGCGATATCGCCGATAGGTCCGCCGCCGTTCCAGATTCCCGAGAAATCCGGTTTGCCGTCGGCCATGCGGGGAGTGGGACCGGTGGGCCGCGCTTTGCCCTTACCTTTTCCCTTACCGCCGCCCTTGGCCGGAGCCTTGGCGTCGGCCGCGGGAGCTTGAGAATCGGCCGGGCCCTGCAACAACAGAAGCGCGGCCGCCAGCGCCGCGGCGGTCATCATCCCGCTCGTCAGTTTCTTCTTCACGGTTACTGCCCGTCCGCGGTGTTAGACCCGGCGAAGAGGCGCTTGCCATCCGCCCCGATGACGGTTTGAGCATGGCCCAGGCTGGCGCCATCCTTAGCGGCCGAACCGATTACGGTGACCTTGTCGCCCTCTTTGAGAGTGTTCTTGGTCCAGCCGTTGCGTTTCAGCACATTCGGGCTGGCGAGTTCGAAATTCCAGTTGGTGACTTTCCCCTTTTCGTCCTTCACGTCGACGTAGAAGCGAGCGTGCGGATTGGTCCACTCCAGCTTCGTGACAGTGACATTTTCGAACTTGAGCGGTTTCTTGTCGTCGTACTCCGACCCAAACGAGTGATGCGCCAGCATCGGAACGGTCAGTAGAGCGCCCAGAGATGCGGCAAGAATAAGAACTTTGGCTCCCATTAAACAACCTCCAGCTTTGTATTTTGCCACAGAAACAGCTATGACCGCATGGGCCAGCGGTACTCCTAATGTGAAGAAGGCATTAAGCCGTGGAACCCTTTCCGCTCCAGGGCGTTCTAACAGGTAGGAGATCGCGCAATGAAACGGACACTAGGAATGGCTGTAATACTGGGCGGGCTTTCTTTGGTCGGGGGCCTTTCATTGACGGGCTGCGCGGGTGGCGGCTATGCATTTTATGCGTCGACGCCACCGCCGCCACTACGAGTCGAAGCGCGGGGCGTGGCGCCGGGCGCCGGATTTGTTTGGATCGACGGCTACTGGGGTTATCGCGGCGGAAGCTACGCCTGGGTTCCAGGCCGCTGGGATCGTCCTCCGCGGGGGCGGACAAGGTGGGATGCGGGACGCTGGGAAACCAAGGGCGGCCGCTATCACTATCGTGAAGGCCGCTGGCGGTAAGAAGCCTGGAGCTAACTAAGCGGACGCAGGAGGCACGCCATTGCCCGCGTCGGGCTTGGGCTTGTCTTTCTCTTTTTCCTTGGGATCTTTTTCTTTGGAAGTATGCGGCTTCTCTACCTTGACCGGGCTGATCAGAACGTGCGCATTACGGCCCTCGAGGCGCGGCTGGGATTCGATGGTGCCGTATTGACTTAAGTCTCCGGCGAACCGCAGCAGGAGCTTTCTGCCCAGATCCGTGTGAGCGATCTCACGGCCACGGAACTGAACCACAGCCTTCACGCGATTCCCTTCCGTTAAGAATCGAATGGCGTGGTTCTTCTTGAAGTCGTAATCATGATCATCGGTGTTGGGACGGAATTTGAGTTCCTTCACCTGGATGATATGCTGCTTCCGCTTGGCCTCGTGCTGCTTCTTTTTGTTCTCGTACTGCCACTGCCCGTAGTCCATGGCTTTGGCGACAGGCGGCTCGGCCGTGGGGGCGATCAGAATCAGATCGAGCCCCAGGTCCTGGGCTTTGCGAATGGCCTGAGGAGTGGGAAGCACCTCGACGGTGCCGTCGGGAAAGACCGCGCGCACTTCGCGTGCACGGATCGCTTCGTTGACGTTCTCACGAATTCTGGGACGGCGGGGTGGAAATCCTCTCGGAATCATCGGCGGATCGACATCGAGGTGGCAGGCGAGACTATCATCACCTGATGGTATCAGATTGCCGACCTGCCGATGGCCGGTCTGGAGACCGGCCCTACTTTACTTCTCGGGACGTTCGTCCGGTGCGCCCGTGCCGGACGATCCGGCGAACAGTTTCTTCCCGTCGGGGAAGGTGAGATCCCGGCCGTTCAGCCGTAGCTCCCCATCCTTGGACTGGTAGCCATCCACGATAATCTGGGTCCCTTCGGGCAGCGAGTTCTTGTTCCAGCCGCGCTTGAGCAGCGCGTTCGGCGGGCCGAGCTCGACCATCCAGCTGACCACCTTGCCGTCATCGCCCTTCACATCCATGTGGATCCAGGCATGCGGGTTGATCCAGTCCATCTTGGTGACGCGGCCCACCAGCTTGAGCGGTTTCTTGTCGTCGAATTCGGCGGAAAACGCGTGATGAGCCCACGCGGGAATCGCTACCAGCGTTAGAAAGAACAAGACTCTATTTCGCATTGGCTGCCTTCCTCTCTTCGGCACGCGCCGCCTTCAGGATGTTCTGCAATCCCAGGTTGCCTTCATGACAGGAATACTCGAGGACCGGCTGAGAGTCGTCCATGGTCAGCGGCATCGAGAACGTCCAGGGCCTGGTCCAGGTTTTAGGATCGTCCACCGTAACCGACCACCTCACTTTATCCGGCGCCGTGCGGGTGAAACGTTCGATCAGCCGAAGCGTGGCCCCATTGGCATTGCGAAAGGTCCCGTCGTCGCGGAAATTGGTGGTTTCCACCACCAGCGTGTCGCCTTCCCAGTGGCCGCGCGGATCCCCCATATAGGAGCGAATCTCGGGGCTGGCGTGCGGCCGCCCATCGAGAGGAATTAAGCGGGTTTCGTGCACCATTTCATAGCGAATGGAAACGAATCCGGGCGATTGCAGGATCTGATACGAGTTGCCGTAAATCACCGGCATCATCGACCCGGGCAGCCCGCGCGTGATGCAGCGGTCGTACAGGCTCAAATCTTCCCACGAGTCCGCCGGTCCGCGTCCGCTGGCGCGCCGGGCCGCTGCGCGCGCGGCGGCACGATCCTTGGCCTCCTGCGTCAATGGAGGAATCTTGCCATCAGGCGGGTCGACCACGAGCCATGCCTGGCTACCCTTCTCCAGATTGAGATCCTTCTGCCACCAGTTCTCGGGAGCATGCAGGGGCCCCTGGAAGGTGGTGATGGTCCGCTTCTGGGTGTCGCGCTTGATCTTGGCCAGCTCCTCTCCCTTGATGTCGTCGAGCGAGCGGCCCGCAAACTGATCGGGGCGTTCGAGCGGGGTGCCGTCTTCCTGGAGGTTGGTGAACCAGCCCTGGAGGTCGGGATCGCCCCAAGGAGTGCGCGGAGCGGTCCACTTTTTTGCCGCTGCTGGGGCCGCCGGTTTGGCAGTCTGCGCAGACACCGCGGTCACGATCAAAAACGCGCTGAATAGTACAAGAAGGCGATGTCTCATTGCCCCTCCGGATCGCTTTCGATCCTACATTCAACGAGTTACGAAGTCAACCGGAGGTCCCCATCTGTGGCCAGCGTGTAGAATGGTTGTCCGTGGACCGGATTCTCAAAGGCCTGTCGCGTTTCCAGAAGCGCGTCTACCCGAAGCACCGCGACCTTTTCCAGAAGCTCGCGCTGGGGCAGCGGCCGGAAGCCCTGTTCATCACTTGCGCCGATTCCCGCATCGATCCCTGCATGCTGACGCAGACCAAGCCCGGCCAGCTTTTCATCTGCCGGGTGATCGGGAACATTGTCCCGCCGTATCCGGACGCGATCGGCGGCGTTTCGGCGACCATCGAGTATGCCGTGGGCGTGCTGGGCGTCCCCGACGTGATCGTGTGCGGGCACACCGATTGCGGCGTGATGAAAGGCGTGCTTAGCCCGGATGCCCTGGAACCTCTGACCAGTGTGAGCGCCTGGCTGAATTACGCCCAGCCCGCGCGAAAAGCGGTCGAGCAGCAGGAACAAACGCGCACCAGCGAAGAGTTCCTGCTCGCCGTAACAGAGCGCAACGTGATCGAGCAGCTGGGCAACCTCCGCACCCATCCCGCGGTGGCGGCCCGGATCGAACAGGGCGATCTGAACTTGCACGGCTGGGTGTACCACATCGGCGAGGGGACGGTCACCGCTTACGAAAGCGATGGGCCGGGCTTCATGCCGTTGCAAACGCTGATAGGATAGGTGGTTCTTATGAGCACTCCAGCCGCTACACACCCGCCCGTCACCGTCTCCGGTATCTCGACAGCCAAGTGGATCTGGCTGGCTGTCGCAATCGTGGTGGGCCTGGTGCTCGCGTTTTCTCCCACGCCGCAGGGGCTGACGCGAACGGGGCAGCTGGTGCTCGCGATCACCGCGGGCACCGTGGTCCTGTGGGCTACTGAGGTGATGAACAACGGCGTGGCGTCGGTGTTGATGATGGCGCTGCTGATCGCAGTGAAAGTCCCGCCGCCGCGTGCGCTGAGCGGTTTCGCCGATCCGGCCTTCTGGACGCTGCTGGCGGTTCTCTACTACGGCTTTGCGATGCGCAAGACGGGACTGGCGGAGCGGCTGTCGTACTATATTCTGACCTTATTCCCCGGCAGCTACGCGGGGATTCTCTCGGCCTTCTTCGCGATCGGGTTCGTTCTGGCGCTGGGCATTCCGTCGATGACTGTCCGCACTGCGATCATGGCGCCCATCGCCTGGGCCATGGTGCAGACGCTGGGCCTGGCGCCGCGCAGCCGCGGATCGGCGTTGATCATGCTCACGGTGGTCGAAATGGCGGTGGTACCCGGGCTGGCGTTCGAGCTGGGATCGTTGAACGGGCCGGTGGTCCTCAAGATGTTCGCTGATAAACACCTGCCGATTACCTGGACGGGCTACGCGCAGGTGATGGCGCTTCCGACGTTGATTTTCTGCGGGCTGATTTTGGGGTTGAACGGGCTACTGCTTCGGCCGGAGGCTCCGCTGCGCGCCTCCACCGATTTCGCCCGGACGAAACTGGCCGCGCTCGGTTCCATCAAACGGCCGGAAATGATCACCGCGATCGTCGTCGCCGTCTCGATCTTTCTTTGGGCTACGAACGGTAAACTCCACTCCTTCCCGACCTTCGCCGTCGGCATGGTCGCGATGGCCGTGTTCGCCATGTCCGGAATTCTGCAGGATGCCGACATTGCCACGGGCGTTTCCTGGACGCTGCTCCTGTTCCTGGGCGGGATCTTCGGACTGGGGAACGTGATCGTGGACGCCAAGATCACCGACTGGATGGCCGGACTCATGCTGCCCCACGTCGGGAGCCTGATCGCGACCCCGATGCTCCTGCTGATTGTGGTTCTACTGGCGATGCTGGCATTACGATTCCTGGATCCGACAGCGTTTATCGCGATGCCGCTGATCTTCTTGCCGCTCCAGGAACCGCTGGCCAAGGCAGGAATTCCGCCGCTGGTGCTGACCGCGCCCTTACTGCTGGCTTCGGCGCCGTTCTGGCTGACCTACATGAACTTCTGGATGGCTATGGGCGACAGCATCACCCAGAAACAGGCCTTCAGTAAGATGCAGCTGTTCAACATCGCCAACATTTACGCGCTCTCGGCGATCCTGGCGTTGATCGCTGGGGTGTTCTATTGGCGAATGATCGGCTTTTTCTAAACGCCTAGCGGTGCCAGCGCAGTTCGAAACGTTCCCGGCCACTAGCCGACATCGCGATATCGGTTACGCGATCCCGCCCGTTGAGCCGGATCTCCATCGAGCCGCGGACTCGCATACCGGACATATCGGCAATGATCAAGTCGCGATCGAAGCGGGTCAGCCGTCCGGTAAACGTCAGTTGCGAGCGGCGCGCGGTCTGGAAAGTGACCCTGACCTGGCCGCCGCGCTCCACCGAGACTTCGCAATCGTAAAGTCTGTCGTCGGGGCCGCGGAAGTTATTGAAATTGCCGTCGCCGCGACCGGTGAAGCGGATCTCGTCGTCCCAGCGGCCGTTACGGCCCCTGCGGAAACCGCCGTCATCCCGACCTCGATCGCCGCCTCGATCACCACCTCGATCAAAGCCGCCGTCGCCGCGAAAACCGCCGCCCCATTCGATGTCGAAGGTGTAGCCTTCGCGCCCACCCTGAGGATCCTCGATCCGAATGACGGCTGTGCCGCGATTGCTAGACGGGTCGCGCAGCAGGGTTTGCCGGCCGCGGCCGTCCACGCCGCTGAAGCGGAATCCCTGGGGATTCTGCGGCAGCGGCTGGTTGCACTCCATACGGCGCCAACCCGCGGGGTTTCCAGAAAGGGTCCGCATGCGGCCCTTATCGCCTTGTATTTCGATCTCTGCAACGCCATCCACGTCGACTTCGATGGTGCACTTCCCGTGGTCGCCGCCGCCCCGGATTTGGGCGCGAAACGTCGCCACCTGCTGGGCGAACATCGGCGCGGTCAGCACCAGTCCAGCGGCCAAGCCTGTCCAAAAAGTCCTACTGTTGGATTTCATCCCATCCCCTCCGTTCGGTCTTGCCCAATTATATCCCTGTGAGTCATCGGCTGTTATCCTGAAGAGATTGATGCTTCGAGTCCGCTTCGCCCCTTCCCCCACGGGGTATCTCCACATCGGCAGCGCCAGGACGTTCATTTTTAACTGGCTATACGCCCGCCGCAACGGCGGCACTATGATCCTGCGCATCGACGACACCGACGTCGAGCGGAATACTCAGGAATCGCTCGATTCGATCTACGAAGGGTTGCAGTGGCTGGATCTGAGCTGGGACGAATTCTACCGGCAGTCCGAGCGCGGCGAACTGCATCGGAAGGCGGCGGAATCGATCTTCGCCAAAGGGCTCGCATATCGCGATTTCCGTACCTTCACGTTCGAGGACCTTGACCTGAGCAAAGTCGACGTTCACGCAAAGTTCAATCCCGAGATGCGCGAGATGCCGAAGGTAGAAAGCGACCTGCGCGCGGCCGCCGGCGAGCCGTTCGTATTGCGTTTCCGCGTGCCACGTGAGTCCCGTACCGACGTGACGTTTCAGGATATGGTTTACGGCCCGCAGTCGAAAGCCACCGCCGACATCGAAGACTTCGCCCTGTTGCGCAGCAGCGGCGTGCCCACTTATCACATGGCGTCCTGTGCCGACGACGCCGATCTGCGTATCAGCCACATCATCCGGGGCCAGGATCACCTGACGAATACCTTTAAACATGTGCTGATCTTCGAGGCCCTGGGTGTTACGCCGCCGAACTTCGCGCATCTGCCGCTGCTGATCGCGCCGGACGGGTCCAAGCTGTCGAAACGCAAGCATGGTCCGGTGGTGAGCGTCACCACCTATCGTGATGCCGGTTTTCTGCCGCAGGCGTTCGTCAATTTCGTGTGCCTGCTGGGCTGGTCGCCCAAGGACAACCGCGAAGTGCTGTCGCGCCAGGAACTGATCGACGCGTTTTCGCTGGAGGGTATTAATCACAGCAACGCCACAGTCAACTTCACGGAACAAGATCCCTTCGATCCCAAGGCCGTATGGCTGAACTCCCAGCACATCCGGGCCGTGCCTGTGGAGCAACTCGCCGAGCAACTGCTGCCCTTCGCGGCCGAGGCCGGTTTCGCGGCGGACCGGGCCAAAATGTTGCAGGTGACGCCGCTGATCCACGAACGGATCCAGTTGCTGCGAGACGTGAAGACCTGGGCCGACATCTTCTTTCTGGATCCACTGCCGCCTTACGACAGCGCCGAGCTGATCCCACAGAAGGGTGATGCCGCGATGGCTGCGACGGTGCTAGCGCGGGCACGGCAGGTCCTGGGGACGGCCGAGTTCAGCCATGATGCTCTCGATGCGGCTCTTCGCGCGGCGGCAGCAGAACTGAAGATCAAAACGGGGCAAATGTTCCAGCCGATTCGCGTGGCGGTGTGCGGCCGTAAGGTCGCGCCGCCGTTGTTCGAGACGCTGGAAGTGCTGGGCCGCGAGATTACGCTCAAGAGAATCGACCAGGCGCTGCAGATGCTGCCCGCACCGCTAAGGACAGAGAATTAATGACCACGCCAAAAGACGATCCGGGTGCTGTTCCCATTCAGTCCCATTTCATCCGGGACATCATCCTCGACGATCTTAAGACCAACAAATATGAAGGCCGAGTGCACACGCGCTTTCCTCCCGAGCCGAACGGATACCTGCATGTCGGCCACGCCAAGTCCATCACCATCAACTTCGGGCTGGCGCGCGAGTTCGGCGGAAAATGCAATCTGCGCTTCGACGACACCAACCCTTCGAAAGAAGAGACCGAGTATGTCGATTCGATCATCGAGGATGTCCGCTGGCTGGGTGGCGATTTCGAAGACCGGCTGTTTTACGCCTCCGATTACTTTGGCCAGCTCTACGAATGGGCCGTGCAACTGATCCAGAAGGGGAAAGCGTTCGTCTGCGACCTTACGGCCGATCAGGTCCGCCAGCAGCGCGGCACTCTGACCGAGCCCGGCCAGGACAGCCCTTACCGCAACCGCACGATCGAGGAAAACCTGGGCCTGTTCGAGCGCATGCGCAAGGGCGAGTTTCCCGACGGATCCAAAACCTTGCGGGCCAAGATCGACATGGCCTCGCCCAATGTAAATATGCGCGATCCGGTGCTGTACCGGATTCTCCACATGTCGCATCACCGCACGGGCGACCAGTGGTGCATCTATCCGATGTACGACTTCACTCACGGGCAATCGGATTCCATAGAGCGCATCACGCACTCCATCTGCACGCTGGAGTTCGAGGATCACCGCCCGCTGTACGACTGGTTTATCGACCAGCTCGGCATCTACCATCCGCAGCAGATCGAATTCGACCGGCTGAACCTCACATACACTCTGCTCAGCAAGCGCAAGCTGCTGGCGCTGGTGCAGAACAAGCTGGTGAGTGGCTGGGACGATCCTCGCATGCCGACGATTTCGGGGATGCGCCGGCGCGGGTATACGCCCGAAGCATTACAGGCCTTCTGCGGCAGAATCGGCGTATCGAAAACCAATGGCACCACGGAATTGTCGCTGCTCGAATACTTCGTGCGCGACGATCTGAACCGCCGGGCGGCGCGGGTGATGGCGGTGCTGCGCCCGCTGCGCGTGGTGATCGACAATTATCCGGAAGGGCAAACCGAGTACATGGAGGCGGTGAACAATCCCGAGGATGCGGCCATGGGCACGCGCCAGGTTCCGTTCTCCAAAGTGATCTACATCGAACAGGACGATTTTCGCGAGGATCCGCCCAAGCAGTACTTCCGCCTGGCCCCCGGACGCGAGATACGGCTGCGCTATGCCTACTTCATCACCTGCACTGGCGTCATCAAGGATGCCAGCGGGAATGTCGTCGAGCTGCACTGCACCTACGACCCCGCCACCAAGGGCGGCAACGCGCCCGACGGCCGTAAGGTCAAATCGACCATCCACTGGGTTTCGGCGGAACACGCCGTGGACGCCGAGGTGCGCATCTACGAAACGCTGTTCACCCGCGAGGATCCTAACGTTGTTCCCGAGGGCCAGGATTTCACGGTGAACCTGAATCCGAGCTCGCTCGAGGTCGTTTCCGGTGCGAAGCTCGAGCCGAGTCTCCGGGACGCCTCGCCCGGAAATCGCTACCAGTTCGAGCGCTTGGGATACTTCGCGGTGGACCCGGACAGCACTCGCGAAAAGCTGGTATTCAACCGGACCGTCGCGCTGCGCGACACGTGGGCCAAAATCGAGGCGAAATCCAAATAATGGTGGGCTTCTCATGGTGATTTTGGGGCTGGGTGGTCTGTTAGGGGACGCGGCGTGCGCCGTGCTGAAGGACGGCGAGCTGATGGCTGCCATCGAGGAGAACAAGCTCGATCACGTGTGGAAGCCCGGGGGGTTGCCGCGTGCGTCGATCGCGGAGTGCCTGCGCTTGGCGGGAACCACTCGCGAACATGTGGAATGCGTGGCCGTGGTGCGGCCGTTCGCGCGTGCACCGGAGTCGCACGTGCACACCATCCTGCGCGACCAATTCCCCAAGGCCGAGATCGCGGTGGTGGAGCATCACCAGGCCCACGCCGCCTCGGCGTTTTTCGCCTCATCCTTTGAGGAGGCCACGGTGCTCACGCTCGATCACGCCGGCGATTTCCGCTGCGGCACGCGCTGGCAGGCCAAGGATTCGCAGATTCAGGCCGAGCGGGAGTGGTATTATCCCGATTCGCTGGGCCGTCTGTATGGCGCCGTGACGCAGTTGCTGGGGTACCGCGCAGGAGCGGAAGAACACAAGGTCCAGTGGCAGTCGGCATCGGGCGATGAGCGTTACGCGCCTCTGTTCCGCGAGGTGCTGTCGCCATCGGCGCGTCTGGATCCTTCTTTTTTCGACGGGCACCGGCAATCAGAGGGTGGCTTCAGCCCGAAATTCTTTGAGCGGCTGGGTTTCGAGGAGGGCGCCCGGATTCCCGCATCCGCGGTGCCAGCGGTGGCGCGCGGACTGCAGAAAACCGTCGAGGAAACCGTGCTGGGGTTGGCCGGCGAGGGCGAGAACCTGTGCCTGGCCGGGGGGTTGTTCCTGAACGTGATGCTGGTGGAGTACCTCGAACGCTGTGGCCGCTGGAAGAATGTCTTCGTGCAACCGGCCGCCGGAAACGCCGGGACGGCTCTCGGCGCGGTGTATCACGTGTGGCACCAGGTCCGGCGCCACAAGCGCCGCGGAGGTATGGAATCGTTGTTTCTCGGGCCGGGTTACGGCGCGGAAGAGATCAAGCAGGTGCTGGAGAATTGCAAGCTGCGCTTCCAATATCTTCGCTCCACCGACGACATGCTGGCGCGGGCGGTGCGGATGCTGGGGGAACACAAGATTCTGGCCTGGATGCAAGGGCGCATGGAGTTCGGCCCGCGCGCGCTGGGCAACCGTAGCATTCTGGCCTCGCCGCTCGATCCGTATTCCACCGAGAATCTCAACGTCTTTATCAAGCATCGCGAGGCGTTCCGCAAGTTCGCGGCGTCGGTGCCGGCGGAAGTGGCCGGGGAATACTTCGAGGCCGGGCCCAACGCGCGCTATCTGGCAACGGTGGGGCGCGTCCGCCCCAAGCATCGCAAGACCTTCGAAGCCGCCATTCTGGGCCAGGACATGATCCGCGCGCACGTGGTAGCGGAGAAGGACAATCCCCTGTATCACCGCCTGCTGCGCGAAGCCGGGAAGGCCACCGGGCTTCCGGTGCTCTACAACACCAGCTTCAATCTCTTCGGCGATCCGCTGGTTTCGGCGCCGCGCGATGCGGTACGGAGCTTTTACTCGTCGGGGATCGACGCGATGTTCGTGGGGAATTTCCTGCTGGAAAAGTGAGGCGGTGTTACTTTGTTTCGTTCGCGGCTGGTGTTGGGTCTGACTCTTTCGGACCATCCGGCAGAATGAAGGTCGTCTCGCCCGGGCGCAGGAGCTTCAACTGCTTGCGGATCTCCATCTCCTGCTCGCTGCGGCTGCCTTCCAGCCGGCGGATCCGGTCGCGGCGGTGTTCGATCTCGCGGGTGAGCTCGGCGTTCTGCTCCTGAAGCTGGCGAATTTCGCCGCGTTTCTGCAGCAACGCCTGCAAGCCCTGCGGCCCGCTCACGGCAATCCAGGCATACGCAATGACGATGGCGAGCAAAATTAATGCTCCCTTTCCTCCCATCGCGGTCCTGCGGAGTTGCTCGAACAAGGCTTCCTCTTTATTTATAGACCGAATCGCAAGAAAAGGCCAGCACATGTTATGCTCACCGTTGGATGGAGACTGCCTGAGGATCAAGCCACGACGCGATGCCCGACCCGATCCATGAAGAGCAGCAGACCCCAGTGGAGCGCCCGGCCTGTCCCAAATGCGGATCCCAGGACGTTCGCCGTTCTCACGACCACGGTGTCGTGGCGACCCTGCTTCGAGTTTTGGGACGGCTGCCGTTTCGCTGCCGCAGTTGCCGGTCGCGTTTTTACCGCTCGGCGACTCCACTCGCGGACGATTGAGAGAGCCCGGACTATTTCGCTGCGGCCTTGTCCACCAGCTTGCGGACCTCGGCCGGTAAAGCGAACTTTTCCGGGGGGATGGATGGATTGACTTCCACGCTCTCAAGCGTAATAGTGAACTCCGCGGGCCCGGCCTTCTGGGTCACCCTGGTCGGCTCCAGAATGCCGCCGAAGTTCTTGTAGTCAGAAGCGATCAGCTCCACCGGAACATCTCCCATCTGGGAGCTGGCAACCGTGGTGATCTTCACTTGCAGCCCGGATTTTTTCTGATAGTAGCCGATCATCGGCTGGCCTTCGGCCGGGGTCAGGACCACCCTGAAGCATTCCTCGCCATCGATCGTTTCAATCCCCTGGTTTTCCACTTTGGGATACAGCTTGCGCCAGTTCAGAGTCGAGTTCATATTGCCTTCCCGGATGGCCTCGGCACGCTCCACGCCGGTCTTTACGCGGGGCCCCAGCAGGGCGGTGCTTTCCCAGGCAATCGGGCCGTTGACGCCCGTCTCCATCTTGCCCAGCCCTTCGATATCGATCGTGTAGTAATACTTGTCGGGCTCGGCTGCATAGCGGGTCATGGATCCCTTAATGCCGAGCGCGGAGAACTCCACCGTCCCGTGGGCAATTTCCGTTCTGCGCTTTTCGTAAGCCTGTTTGCCGCCGGTGACCTGGACATAGCGGTCCAGAACGGATTCAGCCGACGGCAGGGGATCGGCGCCGTATACCGACGTGACACACACCTGTAAAACCAAAGGCAAAACCAGCAAAACTCG
>JAIQFI010000075.1 GCA_020073345.1 Terriglobia bacterium | reverse complement strand
CATGTAGGCAGCGCGCAGGCCGGACCCAAGGTCGCCGCCATCCTTTCGGTGGTGGAATCCTGCCGCAGACTCGGCGTTCCCGTCAAAGACTACCTGCTGGCTGTCCTGCCCGGCCTCGCCCACAGAAAGCTATCGGAACTCGCGCAACTCACCCCGGCCAAATGGAAAGCCGCTCGCGCCTGACCTGGGTTGGTCGGACGGATACGATGGGACGATCTTCGAAAGATCCAGATACCTCAGGCCCCAGATGCCGCCCGGCGAGGTTTTCTTGGCGTCGGTCGCCACGAACGAATCTACGAGATAAAAACGATGCGGATTGGCCTTGAGGTCGTAATATCGCGTCTCTTCGATTGCGCTTTTGATGCGCTGGCAGTGACTGTCCGTGAGTTGTCCAGCCTCCTCGGCGAAGCTGACTACGCCGTCTTGGCAGGATGTCACCGCTATCGCCTCGACTGTGCCAACGTACGCGACGGTTTTCCGGTTGTAGACTCCGATGAAGCGATAATTGCGTTTGCACGGACGAGAGGGCGGCTCGTAGTAAAGGCTGAAACGCGCGTTCTCTGTAATGGAAGTGCCGCAGGGGAAAACCACGAGCCATTGGTTCCGCTCTTCAAGCAACCCCTCCTCTGCGAGATAGTTCTCGTAGTCCTCGACTATGGAGAGAAGCTCACGCTCGTAGTCTGCGCACTGGGTTCGAAGCGCTTCCACAATTTGCGTAAACGTTACCGCCGCAAATGTAATGCCCTGGCTGGCCGCCTCGGCGACAAGCACCTTGCGCTCTGATTCGGCTATGGGCTCCTTGGTAAGGCCGATCAGAATCGAGCCGTCCCCGCGGCCTGTCGCCGCATGCTGTGCGATGCTTTTCAGGTGGCGGCGAATCTGTTCGGGGTCCAGGGCGCCGCCGCGCTTCGTCTCGACGAATATGCGCATCTGCTCCTGAGTAATGAGAGCGTCCGGAATGCTGGCATCCCCTCTGATCTGCTGTTCGAAGGCGAGGCCAATGGAAAGATCGGTTTCAAGCAGGGAGGTAAGGACGCTCTGAATCTTGAACGGGGAAGACTGGTAGAAATAACGCAGCAAAAGGAGCGTGTTGTTCGTGGCGTGGTTCTCCGGCTGCGAGAAGCGCTGAAAATGCGATACACGGGACAATGCTCTGCTCCTTCAATCGTTAAAACTCGATACGGCTGCCTGCGTTTAGGATCGCCGCTTTAAAGCGCTTCACGATAAACCCCCAGGTAGATGAAGCTTGTCGAACAGAATCCGGTTCCGTCGCTTCGCGTCCTGCAGGAGCTTCGCATAGGAGATGATTTCGACATACGCCGAAAGCTTCGGGTTATAGCCGAAGTAGCCAAGATTGTCCGGTGTTGACCACATGCCTTTGTTTTCGGCGATGATCTCGACTTCCTTTGTCGTGTCACATATTACGTAGGCATACGCCGGGATGCGATCAGACTGAACTTTAATCTCCCTTCCGTTCTTATCCTTGAAGTGCCCTGCCTTGATTTCTCTAATAAGGCGGTACACCTGATCGACTGGATCTTCCTTGTAAGAGCTGCGATCTGGCTTCTTAAACTCAACAATCACGAGAGAGTTGAGCGCTGCTTCGTCTTCTGAGAATGTTAAGGCGCGCTCGAAGATCATGAGGTCTGGTCTTGACTGGGAATCGTTAACCAGCACGCTTGCCGTGTCGAGCGGCATGTCCGACGTCAGAAACCAGTGATAGGAGAGCCGTTCATCAATGATCCAGAGGTTCTGCTGCTCGTAAGGTACGTCCTCGGACGTCGTCCGCATTGGGTAAATGATCTTGTGAATGATCTCTTCGAGCGGGTACTTACCCGTTTCGGGATTCGCTTGAAGGCTCCTCTCAAAAAACTCTAGGATTACCTTCCGGTGTGCAACGTACTGCGCTAGCGACGATTTCCCCAGCTCATTCGCGCGTTCCAGGAAGCTGTTGAGTTTCACTTCATACTCTTCAGGCTTGAGGGCCTCTTTGGTGCTCTCTTCCATTAGCCTGTGGCTTTCCTGCTTCAGCTCCTTTTGCTTCGCGTACATCTGCTCGTGGAGGGCCATATCAAGGGCGAGGCCTTTGGCCCCCGGCGGGATGTGGTCGATGAATTCGTCCATGTAACGCGCAAGAGGCCTGTACTGTGGAGCTTCTTGAGTGATATAGGAATTGATTGTCGTCCGCTTCTCCGTGTTGATCTCTTCGAGAAACGGCTGCAGATCAAGAGACACGCAGCCGAGAGCCGCCGCTCGAATGGCATCCAGCGTTATTTCACCAAACATCCCATCCGTAGCCTGGTCAGTCGGAAATGAGAAATTCGTTCGCTCGCCGTTGACGTTCTGATTGAGGTACTCGCCTTCCACAAATCCAAGATACGCAAACGGGCCGCCTTCGTCAGTCAGCCTCTTTTGCAGATTTGGGAGGTACTTATCGAGTTTCTCGGGGATAACCTCGCGCGAGTTGGCGGCGTATATGAGACGGTGTTGCGTTTCATGAGGGTTGTAGAGGCGCAAGCCTCTCAGGGTGAACACTGACTCACCAACCTTGAATGTGTGTTGGCTGGCTTTCGCTGCGAAGGTCTCGCGGAAGTAATGGTTAAGGTCGATGCGGTCCTTCTTGTCACGGATACTCACCGCTGGACACCGCGGGTCTAGGAAGAAGGGCAGGCAGTGCTCGACGAGACGGTGTCCGATGATCGCAAGGCCGTGCGGGCAATTTTCCTTGTAGGGGGACTGCATCCCCACCAGGCGCACTGTTGTTTTCGGGTCAGTCTCACTTGATGGCACAGGAGGACCGTCCGGCTGATCTGATGTCGTGGTGAATTTGAATGCTCGCTTCATCAACTTGCCATCTTCGAAATAATGGCTTTCGATCTCGGCGGACCGGAAAGCTTTCAGCCAGATGAAGCGGCCGATCCCCTTTCCGCCCCTGCCGACTTTGTACTGCGTGTCGGACGTGAAAAAGGCTTCCACGTTGTCCTCGGCGAATCCGACGCCATTGTCGGTTACGGCAAAACCATTGACGGAGGCGTCTATCTCGACGCCGGGTAATACATCATCGTCGCGTTCTACAACGATCTCAATGAAGGGCTCAGCCGCCGGGGCCTTGCTGTCCTCGATGGCCTGAAACGAATTCACTACCGCCTCAAACATCGGAAATAGCGCCTTGGAGCGCGGAAGCTGTGTATTCTTGATCTTCCCTGCCAGATCAAGCTTCATTGCCAGCTCCTGTTGAACCTTGGCTGCGTAGGCGTCGGTATGCCTCTGATGCCATCCAGGCAGTGACCACCCTTTGGAAGGGAGCATCGTTCATGAACCGCACGAAAATGTCCTCGTTCTGATCCATGCGCTCTATGAACAGTTTCTCCAGCAGATGTTTAAATACCAGTTCAAACTTGTCCGCCGGATTGACGACTGCGGCCTGGCGTAGTCCTTCGTCCGTCATGGCGACTTCGACGATTTGGTCGAAGAAGAGTTGGTCCGCCTGATTGAAGTCCGTGCCGAATCGCTCGTTGACGACGTCAATTAACTGCGAGAGCGCCATTGATTGCGGTCGGGCCAGACCGCTCCCGACTTCGGTGGGACCGTCGAGCCGTTGAGGCGGGCCATCTTTCAGAGAAATCGATCCCTCGCTGATCTTCTGGAGCCGATAGTATTCGAGCCGAACCTCGTCGTCGAACTGATAAGCAGTGCCCGTCTTGCGGCGGGGGAGTTTGGCTGCAAGATGCCTAAGAAAGACATACAGCCTCTCCAGGTCTGAATCCTGATATGGAATGACCTGACTCAGAAAACCGTATAGATTCCGAAACGCCTGAAGCTTTCCTCTCCACTCCTCCGCTTCGGTTTCATCGTCTGCTTGGCGGACCGTGAACCGTGAGACAGCAGGATCAAGAGCAGCGTTCATAGCCTGGTGATCTAGGACGCTTTGCTTTTGCTTGGGTTTGAAGTAGACGTCGCAGAAGCGAGCGACTTCTTCCGCAAGATAGACGCCTGTTGCGTCCAGCTCCCCTTTGATCTGATACAGCCGCGAGGGATCGACCTCCGCGCCCATTTCCGCACCTTCGTAATAGGTTTTGAAGGCTTCCCGGATTTCGTCCCTGTCATTGACGAAATCCAACACAAAGGTGTCCTCCTTCAGTGGGTGAATGCGGTTCAATCGCGAAAGCGTTTGGACCGCCTGAATTCCGGCAAGCCTCTTGTCCACATACATCGTGTGCAGCAAAGGTTGGTCGAAGCCGGTCTGATACTTTTCTGCGACGAGCAAAACCTGATATTCCTGGCTCGCAAACTTTTCGGGCAGCTCCTTCTGGCCGAGGCCAAGATTCATGCCTTCCTCTGTGTAGGACACATCGGGAAGCTTGTCGTCCTGAACAGTCCCGGAGAACGCAACAAGGGATTTGATCTGATATCCCTTCTCCTTGATATAGCGGTCAAAACTCTGCTTGTACCGGACCGCCTCCAGCCGCGATCCCGTCACCACCATTGCCTTGGCGTGGCCACCGATCTTATGGCGGGTCATGGTGTTGAAGTGCTCTACCATCACTTCCGTCTTCTGGGCAACATTGTGAGGATGCAGTTTCATGAAGCGGGCTAGGGCTCGCGCTGCCTTCTTGCGCTCGACGTTTGGATCGTCCTCGCAAGACTTCAGCAGTTTGAAGTAAGCGGCGTAAGTCGTGTAATACTTCAGCACGTCGAGGATGAAGCCTTCCTCAATTGCCTGCCGCATCGTGTAGCGATCGGCGGGATCGCCCTTGCGTCCGAACACGGCGAGAGTCTTGTGCTTGGGCGTCGCCGTAAAGGCGAAGAAGCTCAGGTTAGCCTGCCTGCCACGCTTGGCCATGCTGCGAAAGAGCTCTTCCATGTCGCTGAGGCCCTCTTCCGCCGCGCGTTTTGACGCCTCCTCCCGCAATTCCTGACCACCAAGCACTTCCTTGAGATCTGTTGCTGTTTCTCCGCCTTGAGAGCTGTGCGCTTCATCGATGATGACAGCGCAGCGGCGCGTTGTGAGTGCTCCGGACCCCTTCTCGCCCCGTTCTTCTGCCATCTTGATGAGCTGCCGCGAAACAAATGGAAATTTCTGAAGCGTTGTGATGATGACGGGGACTGCGTTTTCCAGTGCCTCCGCGAGTTGTCTTGAGCTTTCATCAATTTTCTGAACAACACCGCGTTTGTGCTCAAACTGATAGATGGTGTCTTGCAGTTGCTGGTCAAGCACCACCCTGTCTGTCACCACGATCACACTGTCGAAAACCCGCTGGTTGTTCTCGTCATGCAGGGATGCCAAGCGGTGTGTGAGCCAGCCGATGGTGTTGCTCTTGCCACTGCCGGCCGAGTGCTCGATCAGGTAATTATTGCCTACCCCCTCGTTTCGGGCGGCCTCCACAAGCTTTCGCACTGCACGGAGCTGGTGATAGCGCGGGAAGATCATTGTTTCTTTCTTGACCTTGCGGCCCTGATCGTCGCGCTTGTCGTCGATTTGCAGGTGGATGAAACGAGCAAGAAGGTCGAGCAGGCTGTCCCGCTGAAGAACCTCCTCCCAGAGGTAGGCGGTGCGGTAGGTGCGACCCGAAGGATCGGGAGGGTTCCCGGCACCCTCGTTCCATCCTTTATTAAAGAGCAGAAACTGGGTAGCCCCGCCCGCGAGGCGGGTCGTCATCAGGACGGCTTCCGTGTCCACAGCGAAATGCACGAGTGTACGACGCTTGAATTCGAATATGGGCTCGCGAGGGTCGCGATCCCTTTGATACTGCCGCCGCGCCTCCTCAATCGTTTGCCCGGTGAGGGGATTCTTCAACTCCGCCGTCACAATCGGAATGCCGTTGAGGCTCAGGGTAATATCAAGGGATTTCTCTGAGTGGGAGGAGAAATGAAGTTGCCGCGTCAGCCCAAGCCGATTGGCCGCGTAGCGGGCCTCCAGTTCCGGATTAAGTTCGTGGGCGGCCTTGAAGTAGGCAACGTGGAGCGTGCGTCCGTAACACTTGAAGCCGTGGCGAAGCGTGGCCAGTGAGCCGTTTGTGTCCATCCACTTGCAAAGGTCGGAAAGAATCTGTTCGCCGGTCTTGTCGCCATGCAAAGATTCCAGCTTGGACCATTCCTTCGGTTGTGTCTCACGGATGAAGTCGAGAAGGACATCCGGGAATATGGCCCGCGCCCTGTCGAAACGGTCGTCCGGGACACTGACGTACCCATTGGCAAGAAAATGAGCGTCTATGACGGTCTCGAATGCATACTCTGAGTGCCTCTCCTGATGCATCACGCCATCCTCGCGATCTTCTCACGCAAGAGGTAGATCGCAACCTGACAGAAAGGCGATAAAGGGGTGGAGGACAATCGTATCATTATCTGCTCGATTCGCTCCCGCGGCGGAGGAGCGTGAAGCTTGTTCTTCTCGTCCTTCCACCATTTGAGGGCCGAATCCCAAGCCCCTTTGCGATTGTTCTTGAGCTGTGGAAGGTTGAGATTTAGAACTTCGTTTAATTGGGTGTCAAACGCAGGATCAGGCGAGCTGATAGCGCCGTCAAGCGTGTACTTAACGCGGGTTTCAATATGGTGCATCGGATTTGCTGGATTCCAATGCAGGTCAGCGTTTCCCTTTCGGGTGTCACAATGTTGTAGGTGTTGTGGAAGACCCTCCCCTCCAGTACAACCCCCCAGGAGATTCTGATATTTCAGTTGTTCCGTGGGGTGGCCGGTCTGACTTCGCCAGTGTTCTATTTTCATCGATCCCCAAGCGGACTCAATTCTGCCCATGCAATAGCAACATATTGCGCCTTGCTCGGCTACAAGGGCATCTCTCAGTTCTTCTTTTTCGCGGTAATCATCGTAGTTGCAACCGGGTGTCTTGCGATACGCAATCAAACTGGCTGGCTCTTGCCCTTTGACGATTTGTCTCATTACTCTCCCTCCATAAACTCAAGGAGGGTTCTGGTGCGTGTAACTTCCGGGTCGTTCTCCCCTACTCGCTTAATTAAGCTTGCGAGGAGATCCCGCACAGATTTGTAGTTCTTGGCCTCGAAGGCGCGCGAGATGCGGCTCAGCAGATCCTGGACGGACTCGGTCCGTGGACCGGAGTCCATAATCTCTTCCAGCACACGACTAGAATCCACGCCAAAAGACTGAGGAGGCGAGTGAACTGTCCCGTGCGAGACGATCTGAATGCGCTCGTGGTCGACCTCGCCGATAACTTGCGGCGAGTGGGTCGTTGCAATGAACTGGCATTTGGGGAACGCTGCCGTTAGATTCCGGACGATCCGCCGTTGCCACTGTGGATGAAGATGGAGGTCGATTTCATCGATCATCACGACCGCTTCGGCTTCCGCCGCAGGGTCGGCCATCTTCGGATTGGCTTGGGCGAGACGCCGCGTGAGATCGAGCACCATTGCGAGGGTTCCGCGCTCGCCGTCAGACAACTGCCTGATTTCGAGTGTCGTGTGACCGTGGTCGACCAGCAGTTTGGAACTCTCGTGTTCGACTCGGATGTTCCGATAACCCGGAAGAAAACGTCTTACCGCGTCTTCAAACGCCGCCAGTACCCTACCAGACGCTGGGTTTTCATCCACGAGCGTTTGCTGCACGCGCATCCAGGCTGAAAACTCTCCCAATCGTAGCTCACGGTTTGCGAAGGCCTCTGCGTATGCTGCCGGTATACCGCCGGCGGCGGAACTCTTTGCTGGGGCGCGCTCAGAAGGAACGGCGCGACGGGTTGAAAAGAGGATAGCCAACGGCCGACCCTCGGTCTCTCTGCCAGTAGAAGGCTTAGGGATGATTCCCTGGTACTTCGCCACTGCGGGTGTTTCATGCACCTGTTCTCGCGGCATCCCGACGTTCTTTTCTTGGCGTGCGTTCGTGGCGCGTGGTCTATGAATCAAGTAACTGAAGGATTCTCGTCCGATAGCGAACTCACACTCGACATCGAGTGCATCCGCACCAACGCGGATGTCATCGACGGTGAGCGATTCGGCAGGCGCTCGCAGACGGTTTACGTCTTTAATCACTGCTGACAAGCACGCCGCCAGTGAGTCAAGAACGCTTGTCTTGCCCACGCCATTAACCCCGACGATGAGATTGCAACCCGGCTGGAAGTTGAACTCCATCGCATCGATTGCGCGCACATTGGTAAGTTTGAGTCGCGTCACTCTCATCGCGTCGCGTTAACCTCGATTTGTCCAGTTACAGCGGCTTTAATGAGGGCGGTTCGCCGCTCCTTCAACAGGCTGACGCTTCGTTCGGTCGCTGAGCGTAGGGAGTCGAGTTCAGAAGCTTCCTGACTGATGCGTTTGACAATGTCCCGCTGTTCCTTCAGCGGAGGGCAGGGAAACCACAATGAGAGGAAGCTTTCCGAATATAACCTCAAGAATCCTGAAGAGCCTGTGCCCAAGCCGGTCGACTCCGACCGAAAAACAGCTTGCAACAGCTCTGTCTTGAACAAGTGGACATAGTAATCGGGATCGATATCAGGAGCACATTGAAATACTGCATAGTCGGGACTGACCAAGCCATCTCGAGTAGCTATCGCGACCAAGCCGCTCGCCGCACGCATGCGATTCACCACAATTTGTGTTGGAGCAACCTTTTTATATCCGACTAATTCCAGCGGTATCGTCTGCTTCTCCGAGACATCATTGTGAGGGACGAGCCCACGTTCCATACGGAGAGACAATAGAACCTCTTCGCCCGTTGTTGTTCGTTCGTCGCGCTCCCTAAATAGCCATTTCGCGCGCTTTACTTCCCAATGTGCCGGTACCCTCTCAAGCCAGGATATTCCAGAAGGCTTGGTTGGTACGTTAGGGTCCAAACCACGGCTCACTGCTGATGTTATTAAGGCCTTGCGCTTTTCGGCCAGGAGCGTAAGCAAGTATTGCTTCGAGGCCACTAGGGTGTCGATCCGCGCAGTTTCGCCACTGAGAAATTTCGCGATGGCATGCTGCTCGTCCAAAGGGGGTACAGGAAGCTCTAAATTGCCGATTACATCTACGGCTATACCGGGCTGCGCGGCTGACTGGGAGTATTGATTTAGATCCATAGCTCTAAGCAACTCCCCCAACCATGTGACATCGACTTCGTCTCGTATGCTCGCAACAACGGCGTGCTCGGATGCCCAAAAGCGCCCTGAGGCGTAGTTGACGTTGCCGCAAAGCGCTCCCTGACGCCCGATGAGTACATAATGGCCAGAGTGCGTATATTTCGACGTATAGCCTCGAAGGCCATTCCCCCCGTATACCGGGTACTCACCACTGTCGGCGATTTCGTCTGAGGTGATACTTTCACCGCTCTTCAGCGAAGCAACATACTTCAGTTTCTTCATCCGCCAACCGTCGGGAATAGCAAGAAAAGGAGAAGGTTGGGAGATCACGACGCGATCTCCTTCAAGAGGCGGACAATTTCGTCCTCAGCCAGTTTCAAGTCGGCGTCAATCTGCGAAAGCGGGCGCGGTGGACTGTACTTGTAGAAACATCGGTTAAAGTTAACCTCGTATCCGACCTTGTCTTTGGTGCGATCCATCCAAGCATCAGGTAAGTGAGGCAAGACTTCACGCTTGAAATACACGTCGATGTCGTCTTTGAGTGGCACGTTCTCGAAATCACGCAACTCGGCATCAGATTCGTAACCATGCTCCTGTCCGCTCTTCGTCACTGGCTCGGCTTTAGGATCGTTTCGGGTGAACACTGAGCGAAAGAGCTTCTGCTCTGCTGCCTTCCAGCGCGACTTTCGGGTGTGCAGCAGGTCTTCAATACGGCTCCAGGTAACATTCCAGTCAAACGAAGGCTCTCGCCCCAAGACTTTATCGATGGCTTGCACATCATCCAACAGATCCGGGTAGGCATCGAGGAAGCGCGCTTTCTCTTCCACAGTCATCTGATAGCGAAGCCTCAACGGTCGTTCGACGGTTACGCGGGTATATCCGAAATCGGCGTTCTCGAAGAGCTTCGAGATTTCACCGTTCTCGAACTGCCCATATAACTGAACAATTTCGGCGATCTGGTCCCGCCCGTCTTCCTTCTCGCCAAGCTTTCGGCGCTTGTCGCCGAGGTTGCGGCGCATGGGGACGTAGAACTCGCGGGCGTCGAGAAGCTGAATTTTGCCCTTCCGTCGCTTCTCCTTGCGGTTCGTAACGACCCAGACATAGGTGCCGATGCCGGTGTTGTAGAACATCTGTTCCGGCAGCGCAATGACACCCTCAAGCCAGTCATTCTCTATGATCCATTTCCTGATATCACTCTCGCCCGAACCTGCGCCGCCGGTGAACAGCGGCGAGCCTGAAAAGACGATCGCAAGGCGAGAACCATGTTTCTGCTCCTTGGGGCGCACGGGTTCGAACTTGCTGAGCATGTGCTGTAAAAAGAGCAGCGCGCCATCATTGACGCGCGGCAGCCCGGCCCCGAAGCGCCCGTCGAACCCCAGCTTGTCGTGTTCCCGTTGAATCTCTTTCTGTTGTCTCTTCCAGTCAACACCGAAGGGAGGATTGGCCAGCAGGTAGTCAAACTTGTCATACGGCGGTTCGGTGAACTGATCGTCAGTGAAGATGTCGCCGTACCTGACGTTGTCCGTGCCTCCGTTCTGGTCTACGTCCTTCATGAGCATGTCGGATGCGGCGGTAGCAAAGGCCCGCTTATTGTAGTCCTGACCGAACACATAGAGTTTCGCGGCCCCGTGGTGGTCGCGCAAATAGTTTTGGGCCTCGGCCAGCATACCGCCTGTTCCGCAGGCGGGATCCAGGAGCTTCCGAACGGTGCCTGGGGTTGCCAGCAACTTGTCGTCGTTGATGAACAGAATGTTCACCATCAGCCGGATGACTTCACGCGGCGTGAAGTGGTCCCCGGCCGTCTCGTTGGCGAGTTCGTTGAAGCGCCTGATGAGATTCTCGAAAATCAGGCCCATCTGCTCGTTCGGCACGGTGGAGGGATGCAAGTCGACGTCGCAGAATTTCGAGACGACAAGGTAGAGGATGTTCGACTCCCGCATCTTTTCGATCTCGTTCTCGAATTCGAAGAAGTCAAAGATGCGGCGGACGTTGGACGAAAACCCTTTGATGTAGCTGACCAGATGCTTTTCGATGTTGTCCGGATCGCCCTTCAGCTTCTGAAAATCAAGTTGCGAATGATTATGGAACCTTTGCCCAGAGGCTTTGTTCAACAGGCGGTCAAGCGCGTCGTCGTTGAGCTTGCCACCTTTCCGCTTATCAAACTCGGCTAGCACTTTAGGTTTGGAGGACGCGAGCACGCAATCGAAACGACGCAGCACGGTCATTGGTAGCATGACGCGCTCATACTGCGGCGGCCGATAAGGACCACGGAGAAGATCAGCGATCTGCCAGATTAGGCCAGAAAAGTAATTGTGATCGGGCATGGAATAGTTCGATTCTCTCGTTCGGAGAAAGCCCAAGTTAAGAGCCTTGTTTCAAAAACTTTACACGACTGGCCCTAATAAGCAAAACCATAGGTTCGTTGGCGGTCTTTGCCAGAATTCACCACGTTACACCATCCGGGCATAGGTACAAGCATTGAGGGCAGGAGGGTATCCCGACACTGCGCGGTCATCGACGTTTTGAAATTAGTCTTCCCGCGAAAGGGATCGTTACCGGAAGGCCGAGACTCCCTCTGGCCGCCGCAACGCGGCGGGGAGGCTCGGTGACCCCGGCGGAGGCCGAGGGAGTAGAGCCCGGTCTGCGCTAGGGCGCGGATTCGTGCGATCGGAGTCCCCTGCCCCGCTATTTCCCGGCGGATCGAACGCATGATTGGGCTATCCTCTCTGCAAACAGTCCTGGTGAGGACATCCGCCTTTATGATGTCCGCTTCCATGTCCTCTTCTGATGAAGCAATAAGATGCTGTAGAACAGCATGTTGGTGCCAACTAAGCGTTTCTAAAGTCTTCTTAAATGTCCGCTAGATTCATTCATGGTCGTGTCCCCCCTGGCCAGGGGAGACACCTTCGAAACCCTCGAAAGCATCGTTGACGATCCGCTCAATCGAAGTCACTTCGTCATTGCGCAGTTTCTTGAACTCGCCCTCGCGGCGCTTTTTGGACAGAGTTCCATCGTTCTGGCGGATGAACATGACCAGGTTCTCCGCCAGGCGATCAGGCATTTCGACGGCATCCATGATGCGGCGGATAGCCTCGTCGTGACGGCGCAGGTAATCGATCTCGCGCGGGAGGTCTTTCTCGACCGTGCGTCTGACGCAGGCATAGAGGAACTCCGCTTCTTCGGTGCAGTCGAAATAGCGATATAAATCGGCGGTGTCGTTGAGGACCTCGACATTGCGCGAGAGCGTCGATCTCCACTCAATGAAGGGCATCAGCGGGCCCGAATGGCCCTGCAAGGTTGATCGATAGTCATCAATGCGATCGAGCATCACGGACGAGACCGGAAACACCATTCCCGGCGGCGTGAATCTTCTTTCCGCGAGGACGTGGTGGATCAGGCAGCGGTGCATGCGTCCATTGCCGTCCTGGAACGGATGGACGTAAACAAAGCCGAAAGCCGTCGCGGTTGCTTTGAGCACCGGGTCTAGCGAATCTTCGCGCATGCGATCGTTCGCTTCCAGCAAGCCGGTCATAAGGTCGGGCAGATCGCCAGGCCGGGCCCCGATGAATTCCGGGAGCGGATCGCCATGGTGATCCCGTTCTCCTAAGAAGACACCATCGGTACGCAGGCCCGCTTGCACGAACCGTGTGTCCTCGATGAGGATGCGGTGAAGCCGGGTGATTTCGTCGAGGGTAAGCCGGTTCTTGCCAGCTTGCAGGATTGCGCGGCCCCATCTCTCCAGCCGGTTGCGCGGGGGGCGTTCGCCCTCGATCTCGAAGCTGGCCCGGCTGTCGGCGAGCAGCATGAAGCTGGCCGCGCGCGCAAGCAGATGGGCGCCCGTGCGGCCCACGGTTTCCCGTGCCTTGGCGGCAAGATCGAGGTCAATGAATTCCGAGAGAGCCTTGGTGCGCCGGATGATGGGGCAGAACCGGCCGGTGCCCAGAAGATTGTCGCGCACATGGTGCCGCCTGGAAGGGCGGGGCTTGCCCGTGAAATACGCCTTCGGATCGAGAAGGTCGATGGCCACGGCGCGCGGCGCGTCATCAACGTCAAGAGTGCGGCCGGTCATGGTTTCGTACAAAAACCAGAGGCGGCGGACCGGAATGCTTGTGGGCGCGGCCCGGACCATGGCCGTAATCTCGGCCTCGGGTGCGGCCGCAAAGATCCGCCTGAGAATCAAGAGGTCAATGTCTTCGTGGCGGATAGCAAAGGTCAGGTGATCGGCGAGGGTTTCGCCAGGCCAATATCGCTTGTCGAAGACGATCCAGGTCCCATCCTCGCGGCGGCTGCGGCTGATATGCTGTTCGGAGACACAACTCGGTCGCCGCACCGGCGCCGCGATGGAAAGCGCATGCACGAGGGCCGACCAGCCGGCCAGCCTGCTGCCTTCGGGAACGGTCCGTTCCTGGAAAACCTTTGTTTGTGCCGATTCAAGCTTCATACGTCGAAAACTCCTTACGCTCGTCGAAAAAGCATGCCTTGGGGGCAATGTGGTCGAAAACCAATGTATCACGATCCTGCGTCGAAATCCACTGATCCGCGTCGAAAATCACAGCTAAACAGACTTTGTCGTCGAAATACCTTGCATCGGGGAGGCTCTCGGACTTTGCGGCTGCGGGCGTGGCAGGCAGGTGCTGGCAGGTCAATCGATCTGGCCGTCGCGGGATGGGGTCGGAACGCGGGCCTTGCGGCCCAACGGATTTTCTTACCATCCACGGCTTTCGCCGCCGCCGTCCGGCGTTTGTGGTCTGGACTATCCCTTCACCGTGGCCTTCGCTGTAGGTGCTGCCCGTCTAGTCTCTACACCTTCCCGTCGGAACAGATCGTCCCTCCGGGCTTGGCTCGGGATTGCCATTTCAGGGTTCCCCGAATTTGAGCGCTCTCCCTGGATTTGCTCGTGCCAGGAATGACAAAAAGAAGGAGCGCGGTTGCCCGCGCCCCTTCGCATGGAGACTTCCAATCAAAGATTAGAAGTTGATTTGCGTGCCGAGCAGAACATCTGTCGCCGTAACGTCGCTGGTCGCAACGCCGACATTCGGCAGGCCCGTCGTAACGTACGACACGGAACCGCGGAACGTCATGCCGGGGCCGTAGGTGTACACCAGACCGCCGGTATAACGGCTGGTATCCGCCGTGGCAACCGAACTGTCCAGGTTCATGCTGTTGTTCAGGTAGGAGAAACCCAGCTTGTAGGGGCCGGTGGTGTAATCGACGCCAGCAACCCAGGTTTTGTTGCTGTCATCAACACCTGGAACGCCGCCCTGGCCGCCGTTATCCTTCAGGTAGGCCGCGCCGAAGTTGAACGCTTCCCAACCGATATTGGCACCGAAGTTCCACTGCTTGAAGGAATCGAGACCTGATAACGCAACGTTTTTCTCGACGCCGACATGGGTGTAACCTCCACCCAGCGTAACGTCGATGTTTTGCCACTTGCCTTCATAGCGGCCAGAGCCTTCAAGAGCCGAGCCGAAGGCAGCAGCGCCGCCACCGTTGCTTGAATGAACGCCCTGCAGGCCGTTCTGGTCAAGACCGAAGTTGTTGACATCCGGCGTATAGGACACGCCGAACTGGAAGCCGCTGAACACCGGAGTCAGGTAGGTCAGCTTGTTGTAGTCGCCGGTAACATCGTTGCTGTAATCGATGCCGAAGGCGTTGTACCATTTGTCCAGGTTAACGCCATCATGCTTGAAGTTACCGTTGGCAGCGTTCGTCAGCGCGTAGTTGACCGGGTTGATCAGCTGACGCAGGCCGTCGAGGTTGCTGTCGGCGGACGGAGCGGCGACTTGCAGCAGATAAGCAGCGCCGTCTTCTTTACCGAAGTTCACGCGGCCCCAGGCGCCCGAAAAGTAGGCGTAACTTTCCTTGGTCTGCACGGTGCCGACGTTCTCCAGCGCAACGCCGCTGGTAGGAGCAACGCCGTCGATGCCTTGGTTGCCGTCGATGTTGAACTCGTTATAGATACCAACCGTCAGGCCGTTATCCAGCGTGTCTTCGCCGGTCAGGTTGACTTCGGTGTCGCGCAGGATATCCAGCGTGCGATCTTTGTTAACGCCCGGCGTGTCCGTGGACTGGCGTCCCCAGACGACGTAGCCGTTGAATTGACCGCCGGCGCCCAGCTTGATGCCGTCCGCAGCAGCTTTCGCCGGCGTGCTCAGGGCGAAGCCCATGGCGACAGCGGCGGAGCAAAGAAGTATCTTCTTCATAGTTAGTCCCTCCTTAAGAAACGTTTCAGTTCACACAATGGCACTCCCTCTGTGGCAGTGCCTCTTTAATGACTATTCCGAAACAGGAACTCCCGCAACGGCGTACGCGACCGGAATGCCACATTTCTATTCGTGGCGTGACATTTGTGCAACAGTCGGTCTTTCTTGAAAAGAGATGTAAACTCTAGTAGTAAAGAAACGGGGCCGTCTATATTAACCTCCAGTTAAGGTAGACTCCCCAGCATTAAGTACCCCCAGGCCATGCTTGAACACCATGGCCTGGGTTTTTTTATGAAGGGTTCCGTTACACGACGCGGTTCTTGACCCCGGCTTCGTCCACGGGCCGGAGCTGGTAAATGTTTGTACGTTCACGGCGCTGCCGACAGCAGCGTCAACATACGTTGTCGTAGCTATCCGCGAAAGGGATCGTAACCGTATGGCCGAGACTCCCTCCGGGAGGCTCGGTGACCCCGGCGAAGGC
>JAIQFI010000074.1 GCA_020073345.1 Terriglobia bacterium | reverse complement strand
GCAGTGCCATGCCAACGGCCAGTACGCCACCCTGCCGACCACTTGCGTCTCCTGCCACTTGCCGGATTACCAGAAAACGACGACTCCGAATCACGTCGCGGCCAGCTTCCCACAGACCTGCGAGACGTGCCACAGCACGACCCAGTGGCTGGGAGCAGTCTTTAATCACAACGCGACAAAGTTTCCGCTCACCGGGAAGCACTCGACGGCCACGTGTGCGCAGTGCCATGTCAACGGCCAGTACGCGACGCTGCCGACCACCTGCGTGTCGTGCCACCTGCCCGACTACCAGAAAACGACCAGCCCCAATCACGTCGCCGCCGGATTCCCGCAAACCTGCGAGACTTGCCACAACACGACCCAGTGGCTGGGGGCAGTGTTTAATCACAACGCGACAAAGTTCCCGCTGACCGGCAAGCACTCGACGGCCACGTGCGCGCAGTGCCACGCCAACGGCCAGTACGCCACCTTGCCGACCACTTGCGTCTCCTGCCACTTGCCCGACTATCAGAAAACGACGACCCCCAATCACGTCGCGGCCGGCTTCCCGCAAACCTGCGAGACCTGCCACAACACCAACCAGTGGCTGGGGGCGACGTTCAATCACAACACAACGAAGTTCCCATTGACCGGCAAGCATACGACAGTCGCCTGCGCGACGTGCCACGTCAACAACCAGTACGCCACCTTGCCGACCACTTGCGTCTCCTGCCACTTGCCGGATTTCCAGAAGACCATCAGCCCAAATCACGTCACCGCCGGATTCCCGCAAACCTGCGAGACCTGCCACACCACCACACAATGGCTGGGAGCAGTATTTAATCACAACACGACGAAGTTTCCGCTGACGGGCAAGCACACGACAGTTGCCTGCGCGACCTGCCACGTCAACAACCAGTACGCCACCTTGCCGACCACTTGTGTCTCCTGCCACTTGCCGGATTACCAGCAAACCACCAGCCCGAATCATGTCGCGGCTGGCTTCCCGCAAGATTGCACTTTATGCCACAACACGACGCAGTGGCCCGGCGCGACCTTCAATCACAGCGCGACGAAGTTCCCGCTGACCGGCAAGCACACCACGGTTGCCTGCCTCACGTGCTACGTCAACAACCAGTACGCGACGTTACCGACAACCTGCGTCTCCTGCCATCTGCCGGAATATCAAAAGACGACCAACCCCAACCACGTCACGGCCGGGTTCCCGCAGACCTGTGAGACCTGCCACAGCACGACGCAGTGGCCGGGCGCGACGTTCAATCACAACACGACGGCCTTCCCCCTCACCGGCAAACACACCTCGACGGCATGCGCGTCCTGTCACATCAACGGCGTCTACAAAGGCACTCCCACGCTCTGTTATTCGTGTCACACCCCCGAATATAAATCGACAACCAATCCGAACCATGTCGCGGCTGGCTTCCCGACCACGTGCGAAACCTGTCACAACACCACGCAGTGGCCGGGCGCAACCTTCAACCACACTTGGTTCCCGATCACGTCCGGCAATCACAACGTGCCATGCGCGAGCTGCCATACAAATTCCAGCAACTACACGGTGTTTTCGTGCATGACCAGCGGTTGTCATTCCCAGACCACGACCGACAATCACCATAAAGGTGTCAAGGGATACGTCTACAACGCCATCAACTGCTATAGCTGTCATCCAAACGGGAAGAGTTAAGTGATTCGAATCTGGCTGGCGCCACTACTGTTTGCGACTCTCGCGTTTTCGCAGGCGACGGAGATGCGTACGAGATTCGAAGTCCGCTACATCGCCAGTGGCGCCGTTTACCTCTCCGGGGGCCGTGAGGAGGGCTTACAGGAGGGCTTCCGGCTGAGAGTCAAACGTCTCAAGCCGGGAGAGCCGGAGTTATCAGCCCAAACCATTACACAAGTGGTGGTCACGGCCGTGGCGGCCCATTCCGCAGTATGCAGCATCGAGACGCCTGGTGCGGAACTTCAGACGGGAGACATTGCTGAAGTCCTGGGCGATGGTCTCGAGACTCTGAAAACCTTGCAGGAGTCCAAGACCGCGCGGCGTTATGCCCAGGTGGTCACATTTACGGTGGGGGATCCGCTGGAACAGGAACAGCGCGACTACCTTCCACGGCCTCCGCTTCCGGAGGTGAATCGGGCGCGCGGCCTGGTCAGCTACGAATTCAACAGCATCTCGGACCGCAATACGGGAATGTCGACGAACCAGAACGGCGTGGTTGTCCGCGCCGACATTACCCGCATCGCCGGCACCTACTGGAACTTCACGGGCTACTGGCGCGGGCGGTTGAGCAACAGTTTCGGAGAAGCGGCTCAAACGCAGACGTTGCACGACCTGTTGAACCGGACGTATCACATCGGGCTGTACTACAACAATCCCGGATCCAAGTACATCATCGGCGTGGGCCGTGTGTTCCTGCCATGGGCGCCCAGCTTGAGCACCATCGACGGTGGCTACCTGGGCCGCCGCATGGGAAAATTCGCCACCTTGGGGGCGTTCGGTGGATCCACGCCGGATCCCACAGCATGGGATTACAAACCCGGACGCCAGATGGGCGGTGCATTTGTGGCCGTGGACGCCGGGAGCTTCGACAACGTGCGATTCAGCGGTACCGCTGGAATCGCGATGACACGCCTCCGCTGGAAGGCCGAACGGGAGTTCGCTTTCTTTGAGACTTCGTTCAACTGGAGGCGCTATTTGGCCGTGTTCCACAACCTCGAAGAGGATCGCCTCACCGCGGGTCGTCTGGGCAACACGGAAAGCGGTCCCGCGCTCAGCCGGAGTTTTCTTACGGTCCGTTTGCAGCCCGTGTCCTGGCTCGCGATTGACGTAAATCACAATTACTTCCGAACGGTTCCCACGTTTGACACGCTGCTCCTGGGTACCGGACTGCTGGACCAGTATCTCTTCACAGGACTAAGCGCCGGCCTGCGCGTGGAATTGCCGCGAGGCATCGCGGTGTACGGCAGTGTGGGACAGGACCAGCGGAAAGGCGATTCGCGAGGATCTCTGAATCAGATGTACGGTATCGCATTTCGTAATGTGTTTCGGTCTCGAGTGCGCGCCGATCTTCGCCACTCGGTGTTTCACGGGCCGTTCGGCGATGGATGGTACCAGTCTATTTCCCTGTCCCGGGAGGTTGGAGAACGGCTCCACTTCGAGATCCAGGGTGGGGATCAAGAGTTGCAGTCCCCATTCTCCGGGCATAATCGCGGCTTTTGGATGAACTCCAACGTGAATCGATTCCTCGGCGCACATTACGTTTTAGGGGCCGGCTTGAGCATGTTTCGTGGAAATGTACAGAGCTATGATCAGACTTATTTGTCGTTTGGTTATCGTTATTAGCCTGGCGGGGCGGGCGGTCGCGGCGGATGCTTCGCCCGAGGCGTTGCTTCTCGACCGGATCGGCCAGCGTGTGAAGCAGGCCTGGGACGATCTCATCTCCGTGGCGTGCACGGAAAAACTCACGCAAGAGAAGCTGAACGAAAAAGGGAAGACGGTCCTCAGCAGCCGCTCTACTTATGACTATTTGATCTCCCTGAACTGGGACAAGGGGCAGCTCCTGGTGGACGAGTCGCGGCTGGAAGTGGGGCCGCCCCAGAAGAAGCGTCCGGAAAGCGCGCTGCTGGCCACGCGCGGCTTCGCGACCTTGTTGCTCATTTTCCATCCGGAGTTTCAGGCCAGTTATCGTTTCACGGTCGAGCCGGAGGAAAACGTCGCCGGCCGCATGCTGTCGCCTGTAAGTTTCCTGCCTCTCAATGGCGCGCGCTCGCCTGGAGTGATGGAACTCAAAGGGCACGAGTATCCGATCGCCTGGGAGGGCACCGCCTGGATCGATCTTTCCACTGTCAGCGTGGTCCGAATCCAGGCTCACTGGAAGGAGCCTGCTGCGGAGCTGGGCTTGGAGACACTCTTGAGTGATGTCCACTATGCGGCAGTGCCTCTGCACGGAGAACGCGCCTATTGGCTTCCGGACAGCGCCCTGATCGAGGTGAAAACCCAGCACCAACACTGGCGCAATTCGCACCAGTTCGAGCACTACAAGCTTTTCTCGGTTGAGGCCGATAGTGAATTGAAGGAGGTCCACAAGTAGCGATGGCCACCACGCTCACCACGCCCCACAATCTGCCCGCACGCAGCGATGGCGAATTCCCTCATCGCCTCCGGCTGTCGGTGGCGATCCTCGCCGCGGCGTCGCTCATTGTAGCGCTGTCCATCTGGGGATTTGACTACTATCGGCTCGATCTTGCTGGCCGAGCGGAATCGCCGTTGCATCCCATGTTGCGGCCAAGCGGGAGCGTCGGCCTGCGCCTGGGAATGCTCGGGATCGCCCTCTACGCCGTCTTGTTCTTGTACCCGATCCGGAAGCGGTGGAGGTGGCTGGGTTCGATCGGCAAGACGCGCCACTGGCTGGATTTTCACGTACTGGTGGGAATTACGGCGCCGATCCTGATCACGTTTCACGCCTCCTTCAAGTTGCGCGGACTGGCGGGAATGGCGTACTGGATCATGATGGCCGTCGCTCTCAGCGGATTCATCGGACGCTACATGTACGCACAGATTCCGCGTAGTTTGAATGCGGACCAGATCGCCTTCGGGGAACTCGAGCAGCAGGCCGCCAATCTGGCCTTGGAACTCGAGCGGCAGGAGTTGTTCCGTCCCGAGGAAGTCGCACCTTTGCTGAATGTGCCGTCGGCGAAGGAAATTCGAGCGATGCCGCTGGTCAAGGTTCTGGCGACGCTCATTCGATTGGACCTATCCCGTCCATTCCTGGTCAGCCGGCTGCGGCGCCGGGTACTCGGCGGATCCGAGATCTTGACCACGCTGGGAGGATTCCGAAGGTCCAGCCACTACGACCTGGAGACCGTGATCGCCAGTGTTCGCCGGCAATCCTGGCTGCGCACCAAGATGGCGTTCCTGGAGCGCACGCATCAGGTGTTTCATCTGTGGCATGTGGTGCACCGGCCGTTCAGTTACTCTTTCGCTGCTCTGGTGGTGGTTCATGTCACCGTTGTGCTGATGATGGGTTACTACTGAGCTGACTATGTCTGAAACGGTTTTGACGTATCTCTTCGGCACCCTGGTCGTGCTCATTCCGATGCTCTTCTATTTGAGGAGTCTGAAGAAACGCGAAGCGAGGGCGCGCGAGGCCGAGGAAAAGGGAAAGCTCTATTCCGAAGGGCCCAAATCCCAGCACCCACACATCGATACCACCTACTGTATCGGCTGTCAGTCTTGCACCACGGTCTGCCCCGAGGGCGACGTGCTTGCGATGCTGGGAGGCAAGGCGGTCATCGTCAACGGATACAAATGCATCGGCCATAGCTTGTGCGCCGAGGCCTGTCCAGTCGGCGCCATCACGATGGTGATGGCCAGCCCAAGCATGGGCGCCGATTTGCCCTATCTCACGCCCGAATATGAGACCAGCGTCCCGAACCTGTTCATCATCGGTGAGCTGGGCGGACTTGCGCTGATCAAGAATGCCGTCAACCAGGGCCGCGATTGCATCGACACCATTACAGCCCGAATTGGTGCCCTCAAGACGGCCGGATCCGATCCGGATACTTACGATGCCGTGATCGTCGGCGCCGGGCCCGCCGGTATCAGCGCTTCGCTGCGCGCGATCGAGAGCAAGCTCAACTACATCACCATTGAGCGGGATGAAATCGGCGGCACCGTGGCGAAGTATCCGCGGCAGAAACTGGTCATGACCAGCCCCGTCGAGTTCCCCATGTACGGCAAGTTCAAGAAGACCGAGTTGTCCAAGGAGAACCTGATTGCATTCTGGAACACCATCCTTGAACGCGCGGACTTCAAAGCTCGCACGGGGGAGAAGGTGGACGACATCCGCAAGGGAGAAGACGGCATCTTCTCGATCATTACCAGCGGCGGCGAGTTAAGGTCCCGCGCCGTGATCCTGGCCCTTGGCCGGACAGGCACGCCGAGGAAGCTGGGCGTCAAGGGCGAAGAGCTGCCGAAGGTGATGTACCGCTTAATCGAAGCCGACCACTACATCAACAAGCGCATCCTCGTGGTCGGGGGCGGCGACAGCGCCATCGAGGCGGCCATGGGCCTGGGGCATCAGAGAGGGAATCAGGTCACGCTCTCGTATCGCAAAGACGCCTTCAGCCGGATCAAGGAACGCAATGCAAAGCGTATCGAAGATTGCATGCGTTCGGGTAAAGTGAAAGTGATGTTCAACTCCAACCCAGTGGAGATCCGGGAACAATCCGTGATTCTGGATCTGAACGGCCAGCAGGAAGAGATCCCCAACGATTTCGTATGGGTCTTCGCCGGCGGCACTCCTCCCAATGACTTCCTCAAGAAGATTGGCGTCCAGTTCGGAATGCGCGATATGACTCTGGAGGCTGGCAGCGAGGCAAAGCAAGCCGAACTGGCCAGGAAGCAAGTCACTCCAGCGTAACCAAGGATTCAGGCATGAAGAGAAAAGTGATTATCGCCGTGGTTCCGCTCGCGATCGGCATTGGCACGCTGCTTGTTCTGAACAAGATGATGTCGCCCTCTGGGAGTAAATCTTCACCAGCGACCACTGAAACTCAATCCGCCGTTCCCCAAAACCCCGCGCACGAGCGCGCCGCCCTGGAAGAGGAGCTCAAGAAGAAGCCAGGACACCCGCCGATCCTATTGCGGCTGGCCGAAATGGAGCGCGATGCGGGCCGGCCCGCCGGTGCCGTGCAGTACTTGCGCCAGATCCTGGAACAGGATTCCAAGAACGAAGACGCCCGGCTGGAGCTCGGACGAATGCTGTACGACTCCGGCGATATCGAAGGCGCTTTAAAGGAAACTAAGCAATTGCTGGTGGACCATCCTGACCAGGTCGATGGCCTATATAATCTTGGCGCCATCTACGCCAATCAGAACCGCTTGGACTTGGCCCGGGAGTACTGGTCCAAGGCGGTTACAGTTGCCCCCGCATCCGATAGCGGCGCTCGTGCACAGCAGAGTTTGGCGAAGCTAGGAAAGTAAGCAAACGGGATTCCTAGTCGTTCGCCGTCAGTCTGGGGCGGCATGTCGGCACCTACCTCTGTCCTCCCGCCGCCGCAGTCCGGTGTTCGTTCCGCCGCCGATTCACGATCTCTTCCAGGGTTACCCGGCCAGCCGCGAGATCCAGCAGTTCCTTGCCGGTGGTCACCCAAGCAGAAACCTCGTGGGAACGCACGTTGATCCGTCTGAAGCCGTCCGGATGCATGGCCGGCTCTCCCACTTCATAGCCCTGTTCTCGCAGGGCCTGAATGACATTCGAATCCCGGCCATCAAGGTTCGTTTGCACTTCTCTCACAAGCTCTGATCGCACGGGCTCCGGGTTCCCTGAAACCGGCCTCGAACCATCGCCAGCCGGGGATTCTCCCGTTAGTTTGGCCTTCGACCACCTAACTCCCGCGGCTCTCTTCCCTTGCTCACTGAGTTCCTCTGCCGAGAGCTTAGCCGCCCGCTTCCTTCCACCCAGCCGGCCCAGCGCGACCGCCGCCGGATTCTTCTTTCTCTCGTCAGCCATTTGCGACAGGATATCTCCATCCGAAGCGCTACGCAAGAGAAATACCTGGTACGCATGCGTAGCGCTATGGAATATCCATGCGTAGCGGTACGGTTAGAATCCCATATTTCTCAGAGAGGTTGCGCATCCCCTCTTTCTTAAGGCCGTGCTATCTGTATAGACTGAGTTGGCGCTGGAGGAAGGGCCTGACTACCTCTTTGGTTTCGCTTATTGCTATGCGCAAAAGTAATGTAGAATCGTGTCAACATGAAGAATCTAGTCGTTTACGGAATGCTAGCCGTTGGCTTCTCTTCTTTTCCTCTCGCCGGACAGTGGCTTAGTTATCCGACTTCCAATGTTCCTCGGACGCCGGACGGGAAGCCGAACCTCTCCGCGGCTTGCCCACGGACCTCCGACGGTAAGCCGGATCTATCCAGGCATGTGGCTTATGGAGCGTAACCGACCGACGAATACCGCACCCGCTCCCGGTTGTGAGCCCGTCTCTCAGGAATTCATCAACATTGGTTGGTCCATCAAGGAAGGCTTGCCCTATCAACCGTGGGCGGCAGAGTTGGTGAAGACGCGCCGCGCCGAACAGCGCATCAACGATCCACTCTCGCACTGTCTTCCCGTGGGAATCGTCCGGGAACACACCTTTCCCACTTTCAAGAAAATAATTCAGGCTCCCGGACTCCTGATCACCCTCAGCGAGCATAACGCGAGCTACAGGCAGATCTTCACCGATGGACGACCGCTGCCGGTCGATCCGAACCCATCCTGGAACGGCTCCTCCAGCGGCGGTTGGGAAGGCGACACGCTGGTCGTGCACAGCAACGGCTTCCGCGACGGGCTCTGGCTCGATTCGACGGGCAATCCCCTGACGGATGCCGCAAAAATCACGGAACGCTTTCGGCGGCCGAACTTCGGCAATCTCGAAATCGAAGTCACTGTGGACGATCCCAGAGCATACACGAAGCCTTGGACCGTTAAGTTGAAGAGCAGACCATTGCGCTCGACACGGATCTGCTGGACTTCATCTGTAGTGAGAACGAGAAGGATCTTAAGCACTTGGTTGTGGAATAGGCATTAGATTCTCCGATGCTGAGTACTTCCAATACGGTCTGCGCAACTGATAAATTCCGCACCGCGTGCCAAACGCGCAAGGTGTGGGGATCCACGTAGCCCCCGGTTATAATCAATCGAGCCCGGGTGGCGAAACTGGCAGACGCAAGGGACTTAAAATCAGATCATTTTAATATTTGTTCCAATCTAAAGCCAATCCTCTCAGCGACATCCGCAGAGCATCGCCGCCCGTGATACACTTACACAGGTGTTACACATTTTGGCTGTTTTTTCAGGCCAGAGTGCCCACCGCCAAATATATGCCCGAGACACACACGATCCTCGGCGGCAAGGTCCACGTCTACCGGCGGGACAACAGCAGCCGATGGCAATGCGCCACCTACCTCGCCGGCAAGAACCGCCGGGTTTCCACCAAAGAAGACAGCCTCTCGAAGGCGAAGGACTTCGCCGAAGACTGGTACCTCCAGCTGCGCGGCAAGGCCCGCGCCGGAGAAATCAGCAGCGAAAAAACCTTTCGCGAAGCCGCCGCCCAATTCGAGCGCGAATTCCAGATCATCACGGAAGGCCAGCGCAACGCCCAATACGTCAAGGGCCACAGCACGCGCCTCCGGCTGCATCTCGTCCCCTTTTTTGGAGCCATGCCCCTTTCCGAGATTACGCCGGGACAGATCCAGGAGTACCGGATTCATCGCCACGAAGAAACGGTCAAGGAACATGGCAAGCCGCCGGCGCGCAATACCATGCACCAGGAAATCGTGGTCCTGCGGCAGACCCTCAAGACCGCGCTGCGCCACCGATGGCTCGACCGGCTTCCCGATATGTCCGAACCCTACAGGGCCTCTGGCAAGATATCCCACCGCGCATGGTTTTCGCCGGAGGAATACAAGCAACTTTATGAGGCCACGCGCAAGCGCGCGCACACGCCGAAAAACGCGCGCTACAAATGGGAATCGGAACAGCTTCACGACTACGTGCTGTTCATGGCCAACACGGGCCTGAGGCCGGACGAAGCGAACCGCCTCGAATACCGCGACGTGAAGATCGTCGACGACGCGGCCAGCAAAGAAACCATCCTGGAGATCGAGGTGCGAGGCAAACGGGGCGTTGGCTATTGCAAGAGCATGAGCGGGGCCGTCCGGCCTTTCGAGCGTCTGGTCGCTAGGAACAAGCCGCAGCCCACCGACCCTGTTTTTCCCAGCGTCCACCGCGAACTCTTCAATACGATTCTCGACGAAGAAAATCTTAAGAAGGACCGTGACGGCCAGGCGCGCACTGCCTACAGTCTCCGCCATACCTACATCTGCCTTCGCCTCATGGAAGGCGCCGACATCTACCAGATCGCGAAGAATTGCCGCACCAGCGTGGAGATGATTGAGAAATACTACGCGTCCCATCTCAAGAACACACTCGACGCCGCCGCCATCAACGTCATGCGCCCGCGCGAAAAGAAGAAGAGCAGGAAGAAGATCGAACCGCCCGAGCCGGAAGAAGGATAAACTGGGAGTGTTATTCATCCACGCGGGCGTGGCGGAATCGGCAGACGCATCGGACTTAAGCGAAAACTTGAGTGCTCGCCGGGAAATCGGCGATGCAGAACTGCTCAAAGTCGGGGAACCCTGTCACATGGCGATCCCGAGCCAAGCCCGGCCCGAAACGGCCGGGAAGGTGTAGAGACTAGACGGGCAGCACCTAAAAACCGGATGTATCCGGGACACGGTGAAGGGATAGTCCAGACCCCAAACCCTGGCAGCAGGGGCGGCGAAAGCCGTAGCAGGGTATGAAAATCCGTTGAACCGCAAGGTTCGTGAGGGTTCAAGTCCCTCCGCCCGCACCAACTTTCTTTTTGCCCGCGCTTCGAAGCCGAAAAGCTTGCGGGTCACCATGATCCCGCTTCGGCGTAGGGGATGGCACCATCCCGCGTGGGCAATTCCTCGAACCGTCGGGCTCTCTCAGCCCGCACACCATTCATCAGAGCGACGGAAAAATGCGGGACACCTGCTCCCGCATTGGCGGCCAGGATGGACCCATCCCTATTCCCCTTTTCAATACCCCCGGAGCGGAACGTTTCCGGCCTCGACGACGGTTGCAGCGTCGTAGCGGTCTGTGAGCATCACTCTCGCGCTTAACTCGATCCGGGGAAGACCGGCCTATGGAAAAACCTTGTCAATATGAGTAAGGAATTGCTTTTTGTCAGAGTTCAGCGGGGACTTGTGTGAATGCTAAACGACGTTATCATTCATGTAGTTTCCTGAAGGGACTGAGCTCTTGGACGCCTTTGAACAGTTGGTCAGCGAGATTCTCTGGATGGAGGGTTATTGGGTCCGAACCTCTGTCAAGGTAGCTCTGACGAAGGAAGAGAAACGCCTCATCGGCCTGCCATCTGCCCCGAGATGGGAGCTCGACATTGTTGCCTATAACGCCCGCGATAACCTTGTGCGAATTGTCGAGTGCAAAAGTTACTTCGATTCCGTCGGCGTCAGGGCCTCGGCCTTCGACGGCAGCAACGCCGACCATGCCATCCGGTACAAGCTGTTTAATAAGCCCGAACTTCGGCAAGTGGTATTCAATCGCCTCTGCTTGCAATTGGTAGAATCCGGAGGCTGCCGTGAGGGAGCGCAGGTAAAACTTTCGCTCGCGGCTGGAAAGGTACGGAACGAAGCTGACCGCGCCGCGATTCGCGCCCATTTTGATGCCCAGGGCTGGGAATTCTGGGACGAGCATTGGCTACGCGAGCGTTTGGAGCGCATGGCCAAACAAGGCTACGAAAATCAAGTCTCGGCGGTAGTGGCGAAACTTCTCCTGAGGGGGAAAGTGGAATGAAAGAGACCTTGCCTGAGCGGCAATCCGCCGCCGACACGAAACGAGATGCCATCCGAAATGCCGTGCAGGCGCTAGTTCAGTTCAAGCGCGAATTCAAGCGCGACCTCACGGCATCGTTGCTGGCCGAACTTTACGTCGCGATGGAATTGGATCTTCTGCCCGCCACCATTTCGAACCAGCAAGGGTTTGACCTGATTGGGGGGGACGGAAAACGGTATCAAGTAAAACACCGCGGATGCGATGTTCTCAATGTAGATGTGAACAATTTTGACTTCGATTATCTCGTGCTCGTCAATTTGGCGGAGGACTATCGAGTTGAGGGGATGTGGATGCTTCCGGTTGAAAACGCCCGTGCACTGTTTGTCCACCGCGAGAAGTTCCGTAAATTCCAAGCAACACAGAAGTGCGTGAAGAAGAATGGCGAGGCGCTCTCCCTCACTCAATGCATCCTTGATGAGGTTCTTAATCAGTGAACCGAACCGTATCCCAAACGGCCCGCATCCTCGGCGTAGATGTTCCGCAGGTGAAGACTTGGGCGTGGCTTTTCAAGAACCAACTCAGCAGTCAGGCTAATCCTGTAAAGGGCTGTCCACGCTTGTTTACGGACCCAGACGTTCTTGCCCTGATGCACATTGCGATGCACTGGGAGGAGCAACCGGACATCGAAGAAATTCAAGCTGGGTTGAACTGTGATGACCACCGCGAGAATCCGCGTTACCGCCAAATCCTCTACTCCCACACACCACTCCTACAGGAGCCGCCAGAGGACCTCGATGAGACGTGGAACCACGGCATCTTCCTGAATGGGGGCGGCGTGGAACAATATCTGGAGCTAGCGCGGAGCTATAGACAAAGCGCAGAGGCGCTCCTCGATTCAGCGCTCAAAAGCAGGGAGCCACGATATTGGGGCTATCCCGTGCTATTCGCCTATCGTCATACCCTGGAGCTGTATTTGAAGATCATCGGAGAAATTCAGGAACCAATACATTCATTGGAAGATTGTGTTCGTCTCGTGGAAAAACGCCACAACGAAAAGATCAGTTCGCCGGTACGAGGGTGGATAACCGAACTTGATAGTCTCGACCCCTATGGGACAGCGTTTCGTTACGCCGACGATCAGGCAGGCACTTTGAAGTACGCGGAATACTGGGTTGACTTCACGCAACTCAAATTCGCATTTAGCCTCATTTTTAAAATGCTCGACAACGCTATCCTTCGAACCGGGCTTATGGGACGACCATCCAAGCAAAGAGGATGATTCTGAAACTCGCCCGCCGGCGCCGTCTTATCGCCGACGTCGTCGACCGCGACCGCTTCCTCTGCCTGCATACCCGTAGCGCACGGGAAGCAATAGATGAAAAAGGCGGAGTTCGTGGGTTCTCAAGCCGTGTTTGGTCTCGCCTAAGAGAGTGCCCTCCATTCCTTTCGCAATCGCGTTCGAAAGAACCGACCGGACGAATTTGGAGCGGCCCACCAGCTTAAGCGGGGTTCGCTGAGAATCAATACGGGCCTCAAGACCGGTCCAGGCCTTGTCCACCTTGTCATCCATGACGTAACCAAGCATTCCACCTGCTGAGAGGCCAGTGGAGTATTGCCCTGCTACGAAGGCCATCATTCCGTCCGCGCCGACGTAGGTCGGATACTCAGTCGAACGACCGCTTGGGTACGTCACGTGCAGGCGTTTGGCTTCGAAAGCAAAGTAGTCACGCTTAGATTGACGATGTTGGAAACGGAGATCTAAACGTCCCAAGCGCTGTCCATCCAAACCCACCAACCAGTGCTGCGCCGCCACATCATACGGGAGCTCCGCGAATTTTGGATCATTCGCCAAGCGGCCCGCGACACGAAAAGTGATCCTATCCTCAATTTCATTCGCATCTGGGTGCTTCATCCGAGACCAAGCATGAGCCGTGGCCTCCAAAATCTCACAAAGGTAGTCCTCTTCAAAAGGGTTAAACTTTGCCGCAAGCGTGCCACTGAACCGTCGACCGCTCATGCACGCTGCTCAACAAGATGCTCGAATATGGCGTCAGCGTCGTTCAGCGCCGCGGTTCGAGACCAGTTACGCATAGTGGCGGGTTTGAGCATGTGCAGGCGATCAGACTCAAAATAGCTAAACCCCCGCAGATAGCTGAATGGTTTAGCGTCATGTTGTGCCGCCTTGCCAATCCTCTCTAGTGCATTCCAGAGCCCTTCCTCACCGGCTGTTTCGCTGTAAGGCTTGCGCTCATCGCCGAAAATGACAGTGAAAAAGAACAGGTTCAATTTCTTTGAGACCTTACCTTCGGCCTGGAGCTTTATTCCGCGTTTCCGAACGAAGCGATTGAGTACCTCAACAAGCGTGTCCGCATAAAGCTTCCGATCCGCCGCATCGGGGAATTCAAGTGAGGGCACAGCGCCATCTAGGTTGGAGCGATGGATACTTGGTTGGCTGACACTGAGCGTGTCCTCAATAAGAATCTTTTCGGCATCCGTCACCGAATAGTACTCTTCGACCAGTGGCTCAATTCTCGCAAAGGCATCTATTGCGAGGTCCTGCCGATCGAATCCGACGGCTGTTGCCTTCCCGCGCTCCAGCTCTTTGAAAATTCCTGCTACATCCTTAATGATTTCAGCGCTTCTGGGCGACGCAAGTTCATGGTCCGGCAAAGGGAAAGGCAAAGCCATGCTTTCGTAGACATGAATTTGGTCACGGCCAATGCCGGAGTTAGAGCCCGAATGAAAGGTGACGTACTTGAACAATCGCGAACCTAGCACGGCCGATAGAAAACGAAGCAGATCCACGTCGCGCTTGGGGCCAGTAATGGAACGGAGGCCGTCGAAGAAACGCACTTTGCCGTCCAGATTGCAAAAGGCGCTTTTCGTGAAGCCCTTGCTGTAGACCACCATCGGTGGGGTAAAGACATCATCAGCCGGCTTACGATGTAGGTGTTTCAATGAAGCCTTTATCTTTAGCTTCCGATGAACGGCCACCTCTAAAGCGTCCTTCAGCGACACCAAATCCCGCGTAAGCAGAACTAGATCAGGAAAATCATGGCTATTAGGGATGAAATTGTTGGATAGGTTCCATGAACCTAAAGGTTCCGGCTCACCCTGTGAGGCACCCGGATAGTACGGTTTGCAACCAACACCGCCCCCCCATTCCATGGTCTCGATTGCATCAGACAGGTGTGGATAGAAGTCTAACCTGCGGAGGAAGGTTTCATCGCGCGGCGTTCCCCAAAACTTCCTACTCCAAAGAGATTGAAGACGGTTTTGCAAAGCTGCTTCCAAGACATCGCGCTGCGGGACAAGCTTTTGATCATCCGGTTCGACGACAATCACGCCCTGACGCCGGTCAAACCTGTTCAGTTTTGGTGTTTCGTAGGAAACGGTGTGCTCCAGGGTCGGAACAAGGTTGGAGTAGCGCAGAATGAAGCATGGATGCGTGGCTTCAAACAGCACAAAGCGGAAGTCCGCGAGCTGAACAATCTTTTCAACACTAACTTTCCGGAACCAGTCCCCGTCGAGCGTTCCGTGACGGTTGACGAGGATGGCCGAAGGCAGCAGCAGGCAACCTATTCCGCCACTGCGAAGAAAGTCCGCAGAGCGCTGCGCAAAATGGAGAGCGATCTGTTCTACACCCCGACTCTCCCATGGTGGATTGCCGATCACGAGGTCGAAGTCATTCTCTAGAGGCAGTTGATCCTTTAGGAAGTTGCCTTCAAGTACGACCGGCTCAGACGTCGGGACCGCCGCGCTCCAGAGCAGTGCGGGCAGAAATGGTCCTTTACTTACCTTGTCCTTGAACTCCTCGACGTCAATCGGTTGCAGTTTTTCAAAAAGCGCCAAGTAGAGGCTAAAGGCGGTGATCCGGCAGGCCTCGGGGTTTACGTCGACCCCGCGAATTTGATTTTGCAGAATGTCTAAGAGAGCCTGCGCCTTTGTTTGTTTGCGGCGTGAGGCGTTCTCTCGCCTCCATTGCTCAGCGAGCAGATTGAACATTGCAACAAGGAAAATGCCGGAACCGCAAGCAGGATCAAGCACCCGCCAACCAAGAATTCCTGAATATCGTCCCTCAAGTGCAACATGGAGGGTCGTTTCGGCGAGATGCCTTGGAGTGTAGTAAGCACCGTCCTTGTGCTTCTTTTTCAGATCGGCATCCTTCATGAATTCTTCGTAGATGGCGCTGATGATCTCCACCGGGATAAACCGGAAGTCGTAGGCCCAAAAACCAAGCGCCATCTGACCGGTTTCTACGTCATGACGTCCGAGAAAGTGCGCCAAAGCGTCAAGATGGACTTTGTTGATATGCCGTTCTTCATCCGCCAAAGCGGTGTCGAACATAGTGCCATTGAACTCCTTCTTGAGGCGAGGAAAAAACTCCCGGTATAGAAGACGCTTGATCTCGTCAACTCGCGGTTGGCTCAATATGTCGAGCAGGGACGCGGTGCCGTCCGGATAATAGTCCGGTTTAATGAATTTGCGCTCGTGTAAGAAACATACGAACAACGTACGACCCAGCAAGGCATGCGCTCGATCTACACTCCAGCCTTCCGCATTTAGCTTCCGCGCGGTATGCACCAAGTTTCTAAGGAGGCAGCGGTCGACAGTTTGGTCGGGTGGAAAGAACTCGGCATGGTCTTGAAAAAACTGGCCTGTCTCAATGGAGCGTACAAAGCGCGCAATTTCAAGTGCATTAGCAATGTTGCCGAGATTCGGAATCAGGCTGGAGACGCCAACATCGAAAAGTCCTTCGCCTGTCGGGGCCCGCTCGGGCATCTTTACAGTGCTGTGGACTTCGACTTGGTTTGGCGTCAAGAAGACTAAGAGTGGAACCAGGCCCTGATTCCACACGAAGCGTTGACGCTCCCGCTTTTGTTCAGCGGTAAACCGCATCCCTTCGCAGAGATA
>JAIQFI010000073.1 GCA_020073345.1 Terriglobia bacterium | reverse complement strand
CTCTACTCCGACCTGAACTTGCTTTTAGCCCCCATGTACGGCTGGGTGTACCAGCGGACCGGAGCTCAAATCTATCGCGATCAAGGCGATCAGCTGTTCAATGCCGGTGTGGCAGGCGCCTGGCTGGACGGTGGCAAACAGTTCTCTCAGAATTACCGCTGGAGCCAAAAGTATGTTGAGTGGCGCACCCTGACGGGGTATTCCCCGTACTTCGGAAGCGGGCTCATGCTTGTATCGGCCGCCAGCCTAATGCCTGGCCCAGTCGCGCCGGAATCGTGGGCTGCCGCGTTCGGGTCGCAGCTTGCGGACGGAACAGCGTCGATGCCGGCATCCCCAGTTCCTACCAAACTTGGGGACTCCACAGTTATGGTTCGGGATGCCAACGGCGTAGAGCGTTCCGCAAGCCTTAACTATGTTTCGCCCAGTCACGTCAACTTCACGATTCCGGCCGGCACGGCCGTGGGATCCGCCACAGTCTCCATATATAGCGGCAGCCAGCTTCGTGGCGTCGGGAGCCTGGACATCCTAACCACAGCACCGGCGCTGTTCGTCCTGAACCAGGATAGGTTGGCCAATGCCAGCTTACTGCGAGTCAGAGGAGATTCTTCCGATTATGAATCGATTGTCCGGCTGGATGCTGCGACCAATCAATTCGTGGGCATCCCGATCGACCTAGGCTCCGGTACGGATCAAGTTTACCTGACGCTCTACGGCACCGGATGGCGGTTCCGTCCGAGTCTGGATTCCGTGTCCGTAACGGTCGGGGATGTGCCAGTATCCGTGGTCTATGCGGGCGCTGCCCTCTATTACGATGACCTGGACATGGTCAGTGTGCTCCTCCCGCAACGACTGCGCGGCCTGGGTGCCCTGGACATCGTCCTGAGGCTGAACGGCCAAACGGCTAACATCGTACGGGTTCTGATTCAGTGACCGGCAACACTCGCGTGGAAACGCTCAACCCGGGCTCGCTTCAGGTTTCGTGACGGACGGCGCTGGAGAATAAAGAGATAAAATGTTGATCTCAGGATCCGCCGTTTGCCCTCCATTTCCACACTTCTGTTCACACTTGCGGCCTGCCTGCTAGTCTATCTGGTGGTGGGATACCCGCTTCTGTTGGCGGTGTACCCCTGGCACCACCGTCCGCAGATCGCCAAAGATCCGGCGAGACTTCGGCTGGTCACGGTTCTCCTGCCGGTGTATAACGGCGCGGGCTTCATTCGCCAGAAGCTGGAATCGATTCTCGCCCTGGATTACCCCCGGGACCTTCTTGAGATTCTGGTCATTTCCGACGGTTCCACCGACGCAACAGACACCATCGCCAACGAATTCATCCCCTCCGGTGTTCGCCTGCTACGCGTTCCGCGTGGCGGCAAGGCCGCGGCCTTGAACGCCGGCATCGAGCAGGCACGGGGGGAGATTCTGTTCTTCACCGACGTGCGCCAAAGGCTGGCGCCGGATAGCCTCCGCCACCTAGTGGCATGCCTGGCCGACCCGACCGTGGGCAGTGTCACGGGCGAACTTCACATCGTTACGGGCGACCGCCAGGAAGAAGCCGACATGGGACTGTACTGGCGCTATGAGGTTTGGGCCCGGAAGCAAATGACCCAGATCGACTCGATCTTCGGAGCAACCGGATGCATCTACGCCATGCGCCGGGAACTGGTGGAGCCGATTCCGCCGGACACGCTGGGCGACGATACCGCGTTTCCTCTGGGTGCTTTTTTTCGGGGCTATCGTATGATCCTGGATGCGGAAGCGAAAGCCTATGACCTGGCCTCCCCGCTCGGTTCGGAGTTCGACCGCCGCATGCGGACTTTGGCGGGCCTGTGGCAGACCCTGGTCCGCCGGCCGGAACTGCTCGGTCTCAGGGACCGGATGTGGCTCCACTTTGTATCGCACAAAGTTGGACGGCTGCTGCTCCCCTGGCTGGCGCTTGCGGCATTAGGAAGCGCGTTCTGGCTAGACTCACCGTGGCGGGAAGGGGCCCTGGGATTGGCCGGGGTGTTTCTTGCATTGGCGGCCTTGGACTCGTTGCTTCCGCAGCGTTCGTTGCTGAAGCGCATCAGCTCGCCGGCCCGCACCACTCTAGTGATGCTGGCAGCTTCCATGTGTTCGATTTCGGTCTTTCTTGTATCGCCCCAGCGATTGTGGAAACGAACAAGAGTCGGAGCAGAGAAGGCGGAAGACTAGTTCGGTTGCTCTTGGCTCCAGTGCGCTTGAATGGAAGAGACGTCCTGAAGGACCAGCGAGTGGTCGACGCGAATGCGCAAGTGGTGGAGACCGCCTCGGATTTGGCCGGCCTCCACGTGTCCCAGGCAGATGGCCTCACCGGTCTGGAATCCGACCAGAGTACCCGCAGGTATGGGCGCTCCGCCATCGGTCAATTCAAGCTCGGCCCAGCCGGGACCGGAGGACACCAATTCGCCGTTTCTCTCCGGACTTTCTGGCTGGCCTAAATCGGGTTGGCTCAATGTTCGTAACGCTACAACGCGTCCGCCGCCCATCGCCGCCTATTATACCCGGGGGACCAATGCGTGCTCAGGAATTTCGGAGGATTCGACTACTGGCGACTCAACTTCGGGCTTAACGGAAGTTCCGTGAGCGGCCAACTCGCGGTTGAGCTGAAGAAGTTGCGGCAGAAGTTCGCCTTCATCGGACCTGGTACTAGACCCCCCGGTAGTTCCAGTCTCGGGAGTTTCAAGTTCCACTCCGAACCATCTCACAGCCGGACGCCGCCATCCCTGTTTTCGATTCTGCCTGGCGAGGTAAACTACCGCGACACTCGTACTAGCGGCGACGAGGTAGGCGACTACAAGTTGAAGCATCACTTCTATCATATCGACTAGTTCTCACGCTTCCATGAGGTCTATCTCTTAAGTCTTGACACCCCGATTGCCTAGCGCAGACCATAGGCTGGACTAGGTTGCTACTGCTTTCAGCGCGCGTGCAGCCCGGCCGCTTCTTCCCTGAAGTAAAAATCGGGCAGGCCCGGATCCACGCTGAGCCGCTTGAGGAGATAAGGATCCTCCCCGGGGCCATTCACTCCGGACCGAGTCCAGCATGCTGCAGTTCGCGCACAAGCGTTTTGAGCGGGACGGCCACGTGCATTTCTGCCAAGCCGATATCGACCAGCTGCCATTTCTGCCGGAGTCCATGGACCACGTGGTCTGCCTCGGCGTGTTCGAGTTTCTCCCCGATTACGGCACGGCGCTCCGGGAGATCCGGAGGGTGCTCCGACCGGGCGGCACCGCCGTGTTCGCGATTCCGAGTGCAATCAGTCTGTACATGATGGGAGATATCCTTGCGAACCGCGCTCTGGCGCCCCTTTGGAGGATCGCGAAGCGTTTGATGGGCCGCCGGAGCGCTCCCCGCGGCGAGGCGCTCCACAGAAACCTGTGCGTACCCTGGCGCTTCCACGCGATGTTGAGGCAGCATGGACTGGAGCCCCAACAAGACCGATATTCCAATTACTTCATTTATGCCTTAAACCGGTTTCCGAAGCTGGATGTGAAGGTGGCGCAGATGCTTGAACCGTTGGCTTCGGTTCCTTTGGTGCGCTATGGAGCCTCCGTCCATCTGGTTTTGACGCGCCGCCGAACGCCGTAACCGAGTCCGGCGAGAACCACGACTTAAACCCAAGCAATTCGGCCCCGCTTCCGGGGGCTTTTCCTTAAGTCTTGACACCCCTATTACCTAGCGCGGACAATGGACTGGGGATGAGGACGTGAAAGACTTAATGTGGCTGGCCTTAAAGGCCTTCCTCGTGTGTCTTGTTCTGACGCCCATCGTCCGCGATATCTTCCGCTCCTACGGGATCGTCGATAAGCCGGACCGCCGGCGCAAAGTGCACGTTTACCCCATCCCTCGAGTGGGTGGAATTCCCATCGCGATTGCCTATGTCGTCGCGCTCTACCCGTTCTCGAGCGAGTCGCGGCTATTGGCGGATTACCTGCCGCTGGCCTGGAAAATGATCCCGGCCGCGGGGCTGATCTTCGCTGTCGGCTTGACCGACGACTTGATCGGCTTGAAGCCCTGGCAAAAGCTGCTCGGGCAACTAGGAGCCGCGGCGATCGCCTATTGGGCGGGTGTACGCGTGGCCGGTGTCGCCGGATTCTTCCCGAACGAAATCTGGTTGAGTCTACCGATCACATTATTCTGGCTGCTGGCCTGCACGAATGCGTTCAACCTGGTGGACGGCCTGGACGGTCTAGCTGCCGGCATGGGACTGGTAGCGTCCCTCACGATGGTGATCGTGGCGCTGCGCGAACCGAACATGCAGCTCGCCTACGCCAGCGTTCCCCTGGTAGGAGCGTTGGTCGCGTTTCTGTGCTTCAATTTCAACCCGGCCACGGTCTTCCTGGGAGATTCCGGAGCGATGCTCATCGGGTTTCTCCTGGGATGCTACGGAGCAGTGTCGGCGCAGAAGTCGGCGACACTGGTCGGCATGATCGTGCCGCTGCTGGCGGTATCCATTCCGCTTTTGGATGTCTCGCTCACGATTCTTAGACGTTTTCTGCGTAACCAGCCGATTTTTTCCCCTGACCGCGGACATATCCATCACCGTTTGCTGGAACGCGGCCTAGCTCCCTCGCGGGCGGTATTGGTGCTGTATCTGGTTTGCGCGGCGGCGGCAGCCTTCGCACTGCTCCTGACGCACCCCTACGCGGGGCGCTTCTACGGGCCTATTATTCTGGTGATTTGCATCGTGGTTTGGGTGGGCATTCGCCAATTGCGCTATGCGGAATTTGGTCTGGCCAGCCGTCTGCTATTCGGTGGCGAGTTGCAGCGGACCCTCGGTGGCCAAATACGGCTTGAGATGTTAGCGGAAAAACTGGGGGAAGCCCAGTCCGAGGAGGACTGCTGGCGGGTACTGGCCGGCAGTATCGACGACTTCGGTTTCTCGGGCGTCGAGCTTTCACTCCGCGGACGCAGGTGGCAGACGAGCGTAACCAGCACTCCCCGTTCGGAATGTTGGTCGCTGCAAGTTCCTTTGAGCGATCAAGACTGGTTGCGGCTCCTACGCCCATTCGATAGCGGCGTGCTGCCGATGATGGTAGCTCCGTTTCTCGATACAGTCCGCCGGGCCATTCAGAGCAAGTTGCAGAACTGGGACAGCGAGGCTGTTCTCTAGAGTTTTCAAGGGTTCAACCTCGCCTTAAACTCCCCCGGACGGAGCGTGCTAGACTGCGTTTTTGGCAACCGCTTTGCGCTCCAGACCCCGCCGCGCGCACCAGCGCATGTTCCGGATCGGCGATATGATCTTGGTGGCTGTTTCCTTCCCTGCGGCTCAGCTTCTGATCTCGGGAGACGCGTTCTGGCTCAATCTCCAGCTGGATCCCTGGGGCTCCTTGGGTCCACTGGCATTCCTGTTCGTGTGCGTAATTGTATGCCTGGAAGTGGGCGACCCCCAGCAGTGGGATTCGGTCACAGACAGGCTCCGGCAGATCTCGCTGGCGTTAGGGGTAGGATTCCTGATCGAGGCCTTTCTCTCCTATGGGCGAGTGATCTCTTTGTCGCCCGAAATCATGCTGATCGGGAGCTTGCTGTGCGCGGTCCTGCTGACCGGATGGTACTGGATCTTCGGAGTCATGGTCCCGGCCGCGCGCGCGCCGCTGAAGGTCCTGCTGCTGGACGCTGACCCGGTATTGGAAGCGGTTGCGCGCACACCGGTGTTTCGTAACCGGCGTTATCAGATTGTCGGTCCGTTGGAGGCTCCCAACACTCTGGGCGCCGCGATTACAGAGCATCACCCGGATTACATTCTCGTGCAGGAGGCCAAACGCGAGCTGCCAACCGCCTTGCTGCTCGAACTGCGCTCGGAAGGAGTGGCGATCGAGAGCGCCGAGGAATTCTACGAATCGGCCTTGGAGCGAGTCTCGGCGCGCCATCTGCGCCCCCACCGGTTCTTGTTCGGCGAGCTGACACCGAAACGCAAGAATCTAGCCGTCCAGGCGATCTACTCCAACTTGGCCGTGCTGATGGTGCTTACGGTAGCCCTTCCCCTGCTGTTGTTGATCATGATCGCATTGAAGGTGACAAGCCCGTCGCAACCGATTTTTCAGAGGTGGCGATGCGCCGGATTCAACAACGTTCCATTCACTCTGTTGCGCTTTAGCTCGCGCTCGTGGCTAGGGCGCTGGGTGAGACGATTGCGGCTGGAGGGACTGCCGCAGTTGGTAAACGTAGTCCGAGGCGAAATGTCGCTGGTAGGTCCCCGGCCGAAGCGTCTGGAGTTCGAGAAGGAGCTGGCCCGGTACATTCCGTACTACGCGGAGCGCTTAACGGTTCGACCGGGCTTAACGGGATGGGCTCAAGTCCATTTTCCGGAAGAGGACGCGCTCCTGGAGCTGGAATACGACTTGTATTACACGGCCAACTTATCTCCGGGATTTGACCTCCGGATTATCATCAGGGCCCTGCGGACCGCCGCCGAGCCGATATCGTTCAGCTAACTCCGGGAGACCGGAACTACTTGCCCAGGCGGCCAAGAATGTTCGTGACGTAATCCTTGGTCTCGGGAATTTCAGGAACGGAGAAGGTCCGGTCCACGCGAGTGATGCCGGCATTGTAGGCGCTAAGAGCCAGAGAGAGATCTCCCTGGTAGCGATCGAGCAACTGCTTCAGCAGCTTCGCGCCGGCCGAAAGGCTCTCTTGAGGATCGAATGGATTGCGCACTTCAAGCTGCGTTTGCGTGGAGGGCATCAGTTGCATCAGGCCCTCGGCGCCCTTAGAAGAAACCACGCACGGACGGAACCCCGACTCCTGGCGTGCAACTTCCCGGACTAAAGCCGGATCCACGCTGTGTTCGCGCGCGACACTATCGATCATCTTGCTTAGTTCCGGCTGAGCCACGGGCTCGCAGGCATACGACACCGGCGTCGTGGTGAACGATGACACGGCGAACGAGCGTGGCATCGCAACGACCGGGGGCACCGGAGACTTGATGAACTTGAGTTGCTGCTCGATTGATGCGCGCTGCTTGTCAATCGACGCGGCCATAGCCGTGCGAACACGCTGGGGCTGCTGCGCGTGAACATCCTGCAAGAGAAAAATTGCGAACCACCACATGCTCATCTTCTATCGGCCAAACCACTGAAAACGTTTACCGTATCGAGATCGCTATCGGCGCGCCCGCGTCAGGCGGTATATGTAGGCCAGCACTTCCGCGACAGCTCGATACAGATGAGCCGGAATCTCCCGGCCCACATCCACCGACTTATACAAGGCTTGCGCCAGCGGCGGATTCTCCACCAGCGGGATGTTGTGTTCCAGGGCGCGCTGCCGGATGCGCAACGCCAGATAGTTTTTGCCTTTGGCCACCACCATGGGCGTCGCCATGGTTTCGTGGTCATAGCGCAGCGCCACGGCGTAATGGGTGGGATTGACGATCACCGCCGTCGCCGTGGCGACGTTCTGCATCATGCGGCGGCGGGCGAGATCGCGTTGCAAACGGCGGATCTTGCCGCGGACCTGCGGATTTCCCTCGCTGTCCTTCATTTCCTCCTTGACCTCCTGCTTGGTCATGCGGAGGTCCTTCATGAATTTGCGCTTATTGCGGACCAGATCGATTAATCCGAACACCAGAAACATCGCGGCCGCCTTCCAAAGGATGTCCTTGATCGACGCGCCGACTTTGAGAAGGCCGGTATCCAAACTCATGAACGGGAGCGTGAGAAGCAGATCGGCATTCTGGCGGGCGATGGAGAAAATCGCCAGAGAAAACAGCACCAGCATGGCGGAGGCTTGCAGAACGGCCATGGGGCCCTGAAATGCCATATTCTTGATCTTGCCCAGCGGACTGAAACGGCTGAAATCGGGTGTGAATTTCTTGAGACTGAAGCCCATCTTGGTGACAAACAAGTGGACGCTCAGGGTCAGCAGGGCGGTAAGTCCTCCGATGATCGAGAGAGGAAGGAACGCCCGCTGCAGCAAAATCGACGCGATGGCGGGAAAGGTAGCCACGCTGAGATTGGCGTGGAAAGCCTGGGCCAGCGAAGCCCGCATCATTTCCTTCATTCCCTTGAGCCAACCCGGAAACCAAGCGAAGGCCATGACGATGAACACCACGAACTGAGTGGCGGCGACCATCTCGCGGGAGGTGGGGAATTTTCCCTCCGTGCGGGCTTTGAGCAGGCGCCGCGCTGTGGGTTGCTCGGTTTTACTGTGCGAATCGCCGGCCATGACGCGGGAATCTCAAGTCAGCAGAAGCTGACGCACCAGGCGCAGAATGGGGCCGGAAGCCTGGGTGAAGACTTTCGGAAATACTAGCAGGAGCCACGCCAGCAGCGCCAGCGACAGCATCATCTTGACCGGAAACGCCAGCGTGATGAGTTGCAGTTGCGAATTCAGCCGCGCCAGCAATGCCAGCGACAGATCTACAATCAGCAACATCGCCACCAGTGGAAGCACCAGGCGCAGACCGGTGCTGAACATGGCCGATCCGGTCTGGATCACCTGGTTGAGCATGGAGGTGCGGAGCACCACCTGTCCGGGAGGATGCACGCTCAGACTCTGCGCGAAGGCCAGTAACACCTCGCGGTCCAGACCCGTGGCGAAGAATAACAGCCCCGCCGCGGTCTGCGCGATGGCCAGCATGACGCTCGAGTCGGCCCCGGAGGTCGGATCGATGGTGGACGCGAAAGAATACCCGGCTTGCAGGCTGATGATCTGGGCGCCCATCTGGAAAACTTCCGCCAGAAACGCGACGGCGATTCCCACGCCCATCCCCAGCCCGGCCTCCGCGAGTAGCCATCCCACCAGCGTTCCGAGACTCAGGTTCGCGGAGGGAATCGCCGGCCAGAGGGGAAGCAGTGCCAGGGTGATGCTTACGGCCAGCGCCGCTCGAATGGCATCCGGACCCGCCTTGATGCCCGGCAGGGGCACAAATACAAAGACCCCAGATACGCGCGCGAGGACCAGGAGGAACGAGTAAAGCGTGCCAATCTCAAGCTTCAGCTCAGTGCCCATACTTGGCAATGTCGGTAAAAACGGCGGCGGTATAGGAGGTGAGCTTGTTAAGCATCCACGGCATCAGGAGCACGAAGGCCCCCAGGAACGCGGCCAGCCGGGGGAAGGTGCTGAAGGCCGAATCCTGCAGGGAGGTGGCCACCTGAACCAGGTTCATGACAATGCCCACGCAGAAGCCGATTGCCAGCATCGGGGCGCTCAACCAGAAGGCTGCCATCAAGGCTTCTCGAATCACGTGAATCGCGTTTTCGGGCGTCATGCATCAAACTCCGTTGTGTATAGACTCAGTAAAAAGATTTCACCAGGGATCCGACCACCAGATTCCAGCCGTCGACTAATACAAACAACAGGATCTTGAACGGAGCAGAAATCATCACGGGCGGCAACTGGATCATGCCGACGGATAAGGTTACCGAAGCCACCACCAGGTCGATCACCAGGAACGGCAGAAACAACAGAGCGCCAATCTGGAATCCGGTCTTCAGTTCGGAGAGGATGTACGAAGGAATGAGAACCGACAGGCTCAAATCTTCCACGTTCCGCGGGGGAGGAGCTTTGGTGACCTCGACAAACAACTTGATGTCTTTTTCCCGGGCAAAGCGGGCCAGGAACGTTTTGAGCGGCTTCGAACCTTCCTCGAAAGCCTGGCTGGCTGTCATCTTTCCCTGGTCCATCGGCTCCCAGGCCTTGTGGAAAATATCCTGGGCTACGGGCTGCACGATCACGATCGTGAGAAACAGCGCCAAGCCGATCAGCACCTGGTTGGAAGGCGTCGATTGCGTGCCGAGGGCTTGTCTCAAGAAGTGCAGGACTACTGTGATCCGAAGAAATGGCGTGATACACATCACTGCGGCCGGCAGCAGCGTGAGTAGCGTGAGGGAGATGGCGATCTCCATCGGCAAACTCAGCGTGCCGCCGTTGGAGCCAACGCCCATTTTAGCCAGCGGAGAATTGGACGCGGGCGCGGCCACGGCCGCAGTCCCGGCCAGCAGGAAGAATGAAGCGGCTCGGATCACACCAGTCATCAGCTTTTTAGTCATCAACTTTCCAGGCATCAGCTTTCCATGGGAGCCGGCGGCAGCGTTACCGACGGACCGCTCTCCAACAGACTGCATCCTTGCGGCGAGAGCCCGACCAGCAGAGTCCTGTCGGCCAGGCGGACCAAGTGTAAAGAATGCTGCGGCGTGAGCGACAAACGGTCGATCACCTCGAGCCGGGGCTGTCCGGGCCGGGCGGGCCGGCGGAAACTGGTCCGCGCCCACCCCTTGCGCTTCAAGAGCCACAGGGAGCCGCAGAGCAGTCCCAGGACCACCATCACCGCTAACAACTGTTGAGTCGTTTCCATTCGTGTTTCAGCGCGTGCGTTTTACTCGTCGTGACCGTTGTGAAATCCGGCCAGGCGTACCGATAGCACCCCGCCCACTCGCACCAGCTCGCCCGATCCGAATCGCACACCAGCCACTTTCACGTCGATCTTTTCGCCCAGCGGCCTGGACAGCTTGATCAGACTGCCGGGAGCGAGCGCCAGAATCTCTCCAACCGTCAGGCTGCACCGTCCCAGTTCGGGTTGGAACGGCAGGGGCAGCTTGCCGTAGCGCGCGATTTGCTCATTCAAAGTCACTGTCAGTCCCCGATGCTATTGCTTGATATTGAGCAGCACCTGACTGAGCTGATCCTGGGTGGTGATCACCTTGGCGTTGGCCTGATAACCGCGCTGGTAAATAATCAGGTTGGTGAACTCCTTGGCCAGATCCACGTTGGACGATTCCAGCGAACCACCGAGGAGCTTCCCGCGGTTGCCGGTTTCCGGCATTCCAACGGTGGGAGTGAGCGTCTGAGTGCCCAGCTGGTAATTGTTGTTACCGACGGAAACCAGCGAATCCGGGTTTCCGATGGCGGCCAAAGCAACCTGCGCAACGGCGACCTGTTTTCCGCTGGAGAAAGTGGCCATCAGGCTTCCGCCGTCTCCCATCCGAAGACCGGTGAGCTGTGCTGCTAAAACGCCATCCTGCGTGGTGGCAGACGCCGCGGAAGGTTGCGCATACTGGGTCAGCAGCGGAGTGCCGTCCGGGCTGTACAGAGACCAATCGATATTCAGATCATTCGCTCCGCTCACGAGTCCGGTAGTGGTCGCGACGTTAACGGGAGCTCCGGCCGCAGGGGTGGTCAGCTTGCCAGAGCTATCGAACACCAGATTGCCATTCGCCAGAGACTGGGGAACACCAAGGGTGCCGCCCACCAGGTCCTCCCCAGGAATGGAAACGTCGTAGTCCCAGGTGTTCGAGCCAGTCTTGGTGAAGGTGAACGACAGGACGTGGGTGACACCGAGCGAATCCACCACCTGAAGCGGCGTCGAAAAGACGGCGCCGGTCGCCCCGGACGCATCCAGGTTGGTGGACAAGGTCATTTTTGTAGTGGTGGCAGGAGGTTGTGAGGCTAGCGCTGTGATCGAAATGTCGCCGACGTTTCCGTTGGTATCGAGCACTCCGTTGACCGCGGACCAGCCTTGAACGCGCTCGCCCGTCGCGGTGACCAGAGTCCCGTTTCCATCGAACTTAAAGCTGCCTGTCCGCGTGTAGAGCGAGGTCCCCGCGGTGTTCCTCAGAACGAATAGTCCGTTACCTTCAATGGCGACGTCCAAGGCTCCCGCCGTGGGCTGGATGGATCCTTGCGTGAACTGCTTACTGGTGCCGGTGGTGGCCACGCCCGCGCCGATCTCCGTGGAGCCGGAAGTCTCCCCCATGATGTCCTTAAACAGGATGTCGTCGGCTTTGAAACCGGTGGTGTTCAAGTTGGCCAGGTTGTTGCCGACCACGTCCAAAGCCGTGCTGCTCGCCGCCAGTCCCGAAAGCGCTGTTGAAAAAGACATACCTCAATCTCCTCTTTTCAATAATTAATTCGTGGTTCCGGTGGTACCGGTGGTTCCACCGTTCGGATTTGTCGCGTCCGTTGACGATCCGGACGGCTTCAGCTCCTGCCGGATTCCGATGAGTTGCTCCAGCTGGCTGAATTGCGCCAGTTGACTGAGGAACTGAACGGAATCGGTGGGGTTGGTCGGATCCTGATTCTTGATCTGGGCCACCAGCAGTTGCAGGAAAGTATTCTCGTTGGCCAAGCCGTCGATGTTAGTAGGCGTCGCGGTCGTCTGCGGGGTGGAGGTGGCATCCGCGAGCTGCGTCGGATCCGTGGCCTGGCTCTGATTTTGAATCTGCATAGATGTGGTCTCCTAATCCGTCATCCGTTAGTTTTCTGGGCCGTGCAGCGAGGCTTCCATCTCCTCGAGCCACGCGGGCCGTTTCTGCTGGCGGTCCGGTTGTTCGCCCTGGCCGCCGGACTGCTGTCCGCCCGAGCCGCGACCCTCGCGGTCCGGCTGATGTTGGTTATTCTGTGACGACGACGCGGCGGAGCCGGGCTTCCAGGTTTCTGCCGGGATGCCAGCATCAGTCAGCCGCTGGGTCAGGTCGTTTAGATGGCCGCGCAGGTTCTGCGCTAGCGCCTCGTCGGCAGTGCGCACTGACACGCGGACTTCACCGCCGGATTCAACAAAGCGAACCTGTGTCGAGCCGCCGTTGTTGTCCGGCACCCGTACGCGGATATCGTGAGCCGAGGCTGGCGGCGCGGCGGGAGGCTCGATGACGCGTTCCAGGCGTGCCGTGGGCACCACCTGCTGCGGCGCCGCGCGTCCGGAGTTGGAGGCCGCTTCGCCCGCTGCCTCGATCCGCGGCAGGACCATATCTGTCCGCGCCGATCGCTCGGTAGCGGAGCCCGGGTTCTGCTTAGGCCCGATGTCGTCGTCTCGCAGAATCTGAGATGTGGCCGCATAGCGAACGGGGACTCGGACCGGCATCTGCGAACCGGCATCGGCAGGGGGCTTGGACGGATTATCGGGATCCGCCTCATTGGTCTTCTGCGGAACGGCTGACAGACGGGCGGCGAAGGCCAGCGCGGAGGGACTGGATCGCGGGGAATCTTCTTTTTCCTGAATTGCCGCGGCGACCGGCGGCGGGGGCGTAGCAGGCAGCGTCAGTGCATCCCGCAAGGTTTCTGCGGATGAGCTTGGGTTGGCCGACGTCGAAGATTGGTCTTCGGACTTGCTTCCCTGTGGCGGCACGGGAAGCTGGGCTGCCAGATCCAGAGGAGTCTCATTGGGCTGGGCGTGCTCACCCGGCGTCGCTTCTGCATCGAGCTTGGCGTTCTCCTGCGGCTGCGGCAGCGCCAACGCGAATGGCAGAATCTGCTTTTGTGGATCGGCCACCGGGACAGGCGTTACTGCGGAAAGATTGGTGTCTTCCGGGCGCTCATTCAGTTTCTTCCCGGGTTTGCCGGGGCCCGTCTTTGTTGGACCAGTCTGGGTCGGACCAGTCTGGCCGGCTGGCTCGGTCCCTTTGCCGGTCTGCTGCAGTGCGAGTTCGCTCTGGAAATCCTGCGGCTCGCCTGGTCCATCTGATGTCTGCCTGCCCGCCGCGCCGGTTCCTTTGGCGTCCGGCGCTGAACCAGATGGGGGCGGAGGCAAATAAGACGCGGCCTCGATATTCTGCACTCCTGCTGTCATGGTCGGTGCCTAATATGCAAGTTCGCGGCCACACGTCTTCCGAAGGAGCGCATCGGTTCGCAATGAATCAGTTAGCGTGATCCGCGAGAGGCAGGCGACGAATGCAGGTGACGCAGGAATCGTCAGAGGTTCAACGAATATCGTCGGGAACCTGACGAAGCGGTCACAGCACGCCGGTTAGTCATATCGCGCAGATCGTCTAAAATTCTAGGAAAATTCTAAGGAAAACGAATTCCTCGGAGTTTGGCCGGACGCGTGCAATTCTCCTGGCACAGTCTATGGACCAGATTGCCGCAACCGCCGCGAGTGGACTCCGTGCCCGCATGGAGGCGCTGGATATTCTCTCCAACAATCTCGCCAACTCGAACACGGGAGGCTTCAAGCTCGACCGCGAGTTCTATAGCCTGTATCAAGGCGAGCAGGCGCTCCCCGCCAATGGCCAGCAGCCGACCACGTTGCCGGTGATTCAGAAGGGTTGGACTGATTTCCAACAAGGCCTGGTCACGCCGACCGGCAATTCGCTGGACCTGGCGCTTGAAGGCAAAGGGTTTTTCGCAGTGGACGGCCCCTCCGGCCCGCTGTATACGCGCAACGGCGCGTTCAAGCTTTCCCCCAACGGGCTGCTGACCAATATGGACGGCTATCCAGTCCATGGAGTCGCCCCCCCGAATCAGCCGGCCAAGAAGATCCAGGCGGTCTCGCAAAACCCGATTCAAATTTCGCCCGACGGAACGGTCCAACAAGACGGCCAGAGTCTGGGCCAGATTCAGATGGTGAATTTCGCCGACACCAATGTCTTGAGCAAAGTGGGCAACAGTTATTACCGGGTCGCGGATCCGAAAGTGAAGCCGACTCCCGCCGTGGGAGCGACCGTGAGCCAGGGCAGGATCGAAAATTCCAATGTCGCGCCGGCAGAGTCGGCCGTGCGGCTGGTGGATTTAATGCGGCAGTACGAAATGCTGCAAAAGGCCGTCTCCGTGGCGGCGGAAATGAATAAACAGGCCATCGATCAGGTGGCTCACGTCGGCGCCTAAAACGCGCCAAGGAGAAAGTTTATGATTCGAGCCTTATATAGCGCTGCCAGCGGCATGACAGCCCAGCAGATGAACGTCGATAACATCGCGCACAACCTGGCCAACGCCAACACGGCCGGTTTCAAGATGCGCCGCGCACAGTTTCAGGACCTGATGTACCAGAATGTCGTTCAGCCTGGGGCCGCCGCCGGCTCGCAGTCGGTGGTGCCCTCGGGTTTGCAGCTCGGCTTGGGAACCCGCACCGCGTCCAACGAGATCGTATTCACCCAGGGCGACTTTTCCCAGACCAGCAATCCCCTGGACCTGGTGATTCAAGGCCAAGGATTCTTTCAGATTCAACGTGCGACCGGCGACTTGGCGTATATGCGCGCTGGAAACTTCCAGCAGAACAAAGATGGCAACCTGGTCACTTCCGACGGCGACTTGCTGAATCCGCAGATCACCATCCCGCAGGGCGCTCAATCCATCACCATCGCTCCGGACGGAACGGTGACCTATACGCAGCCCGGACAGACCGCCGCGCAGGTGGCGGGACAAATCCAGTTGGCGAACTTCCCCAACCCGGCCGGCTTGAACAGTCTGGGCCGCAATCTGTACACGCCCACGGATGCCTCGGGCGACGCCGTTGTCGGCAATCCAGGCGGCCAGGAAGGCATGGGGACACTCCTGCAGGGCTATACCGAGCAATCCAATGTGAGCGTGGTGGACGAGTTCGTAAACCTGATCGTGAGCCAGCGCGCCTATGAAGCCAATTCCAAAGTGGTGAAGGCCGCCGACGAAATGTATCAGCAGATGAATAACGTTTCCCAATGATGGTTGGAACAGTGATCATGGCACTTCCCTTGTTACTCGCGGTTGCACCCCAAGTGGTCCCTCAAGCCGACGGTTGCTTGCCCGTCCAGGACGACCGGATTTACGCGCGGGACGTGGCGGCTGCAGTACCCGCGTTTTCAAGCGTCGCCGCCGATTTTGCATTGGGCTATGCGCCCGCTCCGGGAACGCGGCGCGTTTTCAAGGGCGACGCGCTGCAGAGGCTCGCGCGCAATCAAGGCGTCGCGGTGGAAGCGATGGAAGCTCTGCCCGATGTTTGCTTTGAGCGCGCCATGGCGACGCTGAAAGGCGAAGAGATTCTAGAAGCCATGCGCAGCGCCTGGAGTAATCCGGATGTGCGCATGGAGCTTCGATCTTTTGCTCCGCAAATCGCCCCGCAAGGGAAAGTCGTGTTTCCGCGCACGGGTCTGCAACTGCCCGCCGCGGCAGATCCCCAGGCGGAAGTCGTGTGGCGGGGATACGTGGTGTACGGAAATAATCGCCGTTTCGGCGTTACCGCGCGCGCTCGCATCACCACCACTACCACACGAGTCGTGGCAGTAGCGGATCTTTCCTTGGGTGCTCCCGTTCGCGAGGATCAGGTCCACTTGGAGAGTTTCGACACGTTCGCCCTGGACGATCGTCCGGCGAGGTCTCTGGATGAAGTGGTGGGATACGTCCCCCGAGCGCTGATTCGTGCAGGCGCTACGGTTCTTCGAAGCCAGCTCAGCCGGGCTCCCGAGGTAGCCAGAGGAGACTTGGTGAAGGTCGAAGTCACGGCCGGCGCGGCGCATCTGGAGTTTGAAGGGAAAGCGCAGACCGATGGCACTACGGGCAAGATGATCCTGGTGAAGAATCTGACTAGCGGGAAAGATTTCCGGGCCCGCGTCACCGGTAAAGGCAAGGTAAGCGTGCAATGAAAATCCACGCGGTGGCTGTCATTACGTTGTGCGTCACACTGACGGCGGCGGAGAAACCGAAGAAACTGCCGCCCGAATCGGCGTTGGACCAAACACTGGCACAAATCGCAGCGGCGCAAGGGACCGAGCGTCAAGCCACGCAGCCGGGCTCCTTATGGACGCCCAATTCCCTGTTTTCCGACCTGACCTC
>JAIQFI010000072.1 GCA_020073345.1 Terriglobia bacterium | reverse complement strand
CCCGCTAGCTTCCACCGCGATCGCCGAGTGCGCAGGGAGCCGTGCCAGAAACTCGCGGTAAATCTGCCGATCGTGCGCTACCCGTAGCGCCTCGCCGGCCTGGCCTTTTTCGTTCACGGCGACGAAGACGGAAAACTTCTTGTGTGCGTCACATCCGATAAACTGTTCCATATTGCTGCAGCACCTCCTCGTGCTAGGGGTTTCGCTCGCAGTCTACGCAAAACCCCGCTGCAGCGCTTTCATAGCATCAATAAAGGTGCTCTAAGAGAGACGTTCCGTCTTGACGCCTCGTCTTGCCCTGCGTAGGATACTCGCTCGTCAGACTGAACCATTTCGAGATGAGGACCGGGTATTTCTCGGCGACACAATCAAGTCTCGCCTGTCGCTCGTGCTGGTGTGCCGAAATCCGAGGCTCACTTTGGGCAGGGGTTTTTGGCGCGCCCGGGAGGGGTCTGTGATGCGGAATGGTCCCAATTCCCGTCCACGTTGGGTCGTCGAGCCACAATTCGTTTCAGAGGTTTTGGCAGTATTCTTTCGGGACCGCCGGACGTATCGCCGGTTCGACCACGAGTCGGCTCATGTCGTGCACGTGCCGCCGGGTCTTCCGTTTCCGCCCAGCTGCTTTGCGCGGGCCCAATTTTAGTATTAGTAAATATATACTCGCGCGCGCGAGGGCCATGGCCACGGAATGATGCTTGTGAATTAGCGAGTTAGTGATTACACTAGGTTCTCGAAAAATCGAGGTGAAACCCAGGCACGAAATCCGACCTGGTTCGGGCATCTGGGAGGGGTTCTTATCCACCAGCAACGAGCGCCGCCAGGGGGCCGACCAAACAACCAGCGTTACGCTTCCACCTTCCGCGGCGCGGCCCATCGTTTCCACCGCACCGCTGCTATCCGTTTCTGGGTCGCTCCGCTACATGCGCGTTGCCTATGTGGGTTTTGCCCGGCGCGGCTTTCGGCATCCACTTTTGGGGGCGTCTTCTCAATTTCCGGGCGGCTCTTGGCCGAACGATCCCTGGCGAAAAGCTGATCGATGTTAGGGCCCGTTCGCTTCCAGTTTTGCGCGCCACAGCTCTTCGAGCTCCCGGCTGGGAGGAAAAGGGCCTGGAAACACCCTCCGAAGGTCGAGAACGTAGATAGCTTTCCAGTGCTCCAGGAGACGCTCACCGGCACCCGCCGTTCGATTTAGGTAGTGGCCCTTTCGAAGTCTGCTTTTGATTGAGGCAGCTTTACGTTGCCCGCTAAGCTGGCGCGGACGGGTGAGATCGCGGCAAGTACGGAAATGGTTCAAAGAGTTGGAACAAGGGCAGGCCCCGCTCAGTTCCTCCGATCCGGGTCCGGGGCCATTAGAACTGTCCATACGCCTTCCACGCGGGCACTGAAACGGATCGCCGTTCTAAGAAGAACATCGGGCACGGCGCTTTTGCGCCGTCTGATTGCGGCTCACGTGGAGCCCCGGGAGTCTCCGTCGCCCAGGAAGGCAGGGGATGTCCGTTCAAGCTTCGTTTCTACCTCCGTGGGACGTGTGGGAGCGTACTCCCCCGGAACGAAACCGCTAGGACCGGCATTTGAATCGGTTCCGGCGCGCTCAGAGGCAGCCCCTGCGAAGCCGTTAACGATCCTGACGACGGTCGAGCGCTACCGGAGCCTGGAAGAGATTGGGCGGGCAATCCAACAGGGCGGGGGAATCACATCCGAGGAGTTAATTCGATGGCAGGCTATACAAGGTCACAGGTAGGCCGCAACACCGCCAAGCTCCGGGCGCTCGCGGTTCTGGCGCGCGATCCAGAACTACGCCGCTTCTGAAGGACAATTGCTGGCGCAGGCACTTCGCGCCGGAGTTGAAGGCGGTGGGACTCGGGTGGGTGAATTTCCAGATCATGCGGAAGACTCACAACTGTCTTCTGAAGGATCTGGATGTCGATCCTAAGATCCGTGCCGAGCAGATGGGCCACACGGTGGATGTGAACGAGAACGTTTATACCCAGACGTCGTTAGCCCGCCGCAGGGAGGCGGTCAATCGCCTCGAAAGTATGTTGTTAGTGAATTAATGGAGCCAAACGGAGCCAGTGTGCCGGTAGGGGATTTGCAACCCGTTGATTTAGTTGGAGCGGGAGATGGGACTCGAACCCACGACGTCCAGCTTGGGAACTTACTCAGCGATTGGAAGCAGACAACATATGCGACCATGGCGCTAGATCCCGACCATCAAAAACCACGGAAATCCGGGCTTCTGCGATCTGCGGACCACTTAACGCAGTAATCGCAGTAAGGAAGTGAGGGCCCGTGGAACTTCAAATCGACGTCCAGCCACCCAGATTGGACGTCACTCTCCTTTGGGATACCAAAACACCGGGATACGGGATACGCGGAATTCAATCCTCTCCAGCTCCAGCGTTACCTTGTGTTTCGAAAACGGTGTGGGCGGTCTCCACGCTTAGAGATTCGATTCATTTTTGAGGCCTGCTGAATTTCGGTAACTTGCCAAACGCGCCTGCTGATTGGTGCGGCAGGGTGAGATCTAGGCAGGTACGCAAGTGGTTCAAACAGTTCGAAGAAGGGCAGGAAACGCTTCCCGGCATCGCGCCTCATATGACCTGCGACGCACGTGCGCCTAGCGTTGCCGTGCTGCGGGCGGGGAGCTTGAACTCTTGGTCACGCGTCGGTTCAAATTACGGAAAGATAACTCGGCATCAATCAGGGCTCGGTCCATTCACCCAACGACGCGATCAAACTCACAATTGTGACTTGACCGCCGAGCTTCAGTAACCGTTATTGCGGATTATCGGGTGAGTCCGTGAAACCCGACGTTTCAGCTCGAAAGAAGGCGAGATTTCGGAGGGTGTGAGTGGGCCTGAAACGCTTTAGGAATGCACCGAGCTTCACCGAGCGTATAGAAGGCCATCCAGATTGGTACCTGGTTGGGTGCCAGTGGCCAACCGGAGGCTAGCAGGTTGGCCGTGCAGTTCCACTGTGGTCGAATGTGAGTAACTATGCGGATATTCATCGACGAGGGCGGCAATTTCCAGGTCGTAACAGACCGTGATTACTCCTTCTCTCTCGTGGCGGCGCTGGTGGTTCCTGAGTGCCGGGAGAGGCACCGTCAGTGACCCTTGTTCAAGCCACTGATTGGGTGGTTTCTTTCGTTGTCATCACGGTTCTGTTCGCATTCGTAGACCAAATGTCTGCACGGCGGTCTGCGTCTAGACCCTGAGCCTGTTCAGGGCTCATATACGCGGGGGTGCCTAGGACGACTCCGGTGCGCGTGACGGTGAGCGCAAACGTAGAATCGACCGGCGAATCGAAGCCAACTGGCTCCTCTGCAGCCTTTGCCAGGCCGAAGTCGCGCGGCAGGACTTTGAATAAGCCTGTTGATCAGGTGACCCTTTCGGCCCGGACGATAAATCTATCGGGAGCCGAGCCCACAAAGTAGAACGGATAACAAGTGACCAGGGTCAGGATCTGACTTTCGTCGGGATCCAACACAGCTACGTTGTCGGGGCTAACCACCTTGGTAGATACGACTCGGTATCGGTATTCACCACGCAACGTGGTAAGCGTGATGATGTCGTCGGGCTGAATATTTCGCAATGACCGGAAAAACGTGTCGCGGTGCCCGGCGATGCCCACATTGCCCGGCTGTCCCGGGAGCGCCGTGCCGGCTATGTGCCCGACCGCGCGCCGGAACGCACGCTTGGAAGTGCCTTCGACGACGACGACGGAGACGCCCAGACGCACGATTTCAATACGACCGATCAGACCATCAGGCGCGATGGCCGGAACGGATTCCGGCAAAGTGGGCAAACTCGCTGGTAACGTGACCGGGCGCTCCGGGACGAACCAGTCGAGTGCGGCGCTCTCCTGGTTCTGAAAAATCCAGGTGTCCACCAGAACGAATCCGCAATAGCCCAGCATCAAGATTGCGCCGGCAAACAAGGCGTGCTGGGCCCATTGGAGGACTAGCTTCAGCGATGTGTTTCTGACTCTGACCTTCATTTCCGCACCCGCTGGCGCGCCAGAATATGGCGCGTCTGTTGACGAATCGGGATTACAGGGTACGTTTTCTCATCGATCGAAGGATTAAGGCGCCACCTAGCGCCAGCAGCCCGCATAGCGCGATCAGCGGCAAGGAACTCGCCGTATCGGGAAGCTTCTCAGCTGCCCGCGCGGGCGCGGGCGCTGCGGCGACCGTCGCCAGTGGTTCACTTTGGACCACCTGGGCGAGTTCCACCGTTTCTCCCGTCGGCTGAACCGCTTTGACCGGCGTCTGCTGCAACTCTGTGACTATCTGCGCTTCCTCCGGCTTCGCGGCTTCCCCCTTCACTTCTGTTTGCAGAGCCAGAACAGGCACATTGGTCGCTTTGGCCAGCTCTACAGCCTTCTCCTTCGGATAGACGAATTCTTCGCCCCAGTTGGCGCCGGGATAAAACCATGCCCGGATCGGCTGCGCCCTTCCTCTCACGCCCTCGTTAAACGTAATGACGGTCTTGTCTTTCGGAACGAGGCGATAGTTTGGAATGGCCAGGATTGTGGCGTAGATCTTGGTCTGCTCCTTGTTGAAGATCTGCACAATGTGGCGATTGGACGAAGAGTTCACCAGTTTGAACACGTACGTTCCGGCCGGCAACACTCTCATCCCGGTGATGTGTACCGGTGGAATCTCCACGGGCCCGCTGAACGTTACCGTGGTCTTTTTATCGTAATCATCTGCCTTCGCGCTGGGCGAGAATGTCGTACCCAACAAGGCCATACAAAACACGGTCGGTACTGCTTTCGAGAATGTCATCTTCTTCTCCTTGGTTACTCTAGATTTCTGCGCGATCCCTCTTGGCGGTTTCACACGCGGTTTGGGTAGCACGCGTAGGTCCACCCCGGTGCCGAGGCGTTCCGCATATGCAGTCAATCGCGCTGCCGAGGAGCCAATCGGTCTAACGGGAAAGTCGATAGCTTGATAACGGCCCCCATAGTCCCGTCACCTGCAATACCCATACGCAAACGGCCACTACCACGACGATGTTCAGAATCGTCTTAATGCTGGAGGCCATGGGAATAAAACGATTGATTAGCCACAACGCCACGCCGACAATGATCAGCGCGATGACTATGTTTACCAAAGGCATATGCTTATACTCCTCGGGCCATATATTGGCAATTCGTGATCCACTCTGTTCGAAGCCGCCACTTTCATGAGCATCTCCGGTTCGTTGTTGCTGCCAAGGGGCCTCCCGGCGTTCGGAAGCGTGATGAGGGCCACCCAAACCCTGCGTTCCCTAAGCTCAACAACAGGCGGGCTAGGGGCGCCGCCGCAGGAGAACTCTGTCGCGGAAACGGAGTAGCAGGACATCATGCGTGCGCTTCGCGAATCGTCGATGGCGAAAACGCGCTTCGATCGCTGGTCACTGGGTCAAATCACCCACTCTTTGTTTTTCGCAGGGCAACTACGTCTAAAGGGTAAGTATCGTAGAAGAGTCGGCGTGGCCTTCTCATTCAGCGGCGTTTCTAATCCCGGGCCAGCGCTTCGATGGGGTCGAGTCGTGCGGCTTTTCTGGCCGGAAGATAGCCAAATATGATGCCAGTCAGAAAAGCACAAGCGAAGGCAAGGACGATCGGTGAAACCGTGAAAATCACGCGCCAGCCCGCAATCGCGGAGGTCGACAATCCGCCGCCAACACCGGCGATGACACCCGCCAGTCCGCCGATAAAGCAGACCATCACGGCCTCAGTAAGAAACTGGAACAACACGTCGAAGCTGCGAGCTCCGATCGCCATGCGGATGCCGATTTCGCGGGTCCGTTCCGTGACCGAGACCAGCATAATGTTCATCACCCCGATTCCTCCGACGATGAGCGAGATCACGGCGATCGCCGCCAGCAGATAGGTCAGCGTGTTCTGCGTTTCGCTGGCTGTGGCGATGGTATCGGCCATGTTTCGAATATTGAAGTCTTCCTTGCCATGGCGTTTGATCAGTAGTGAATGGAGTTGAGCTTGCACCAGGCTCATATCCGCGTCTGGACTCACTCTCACGACGATATTGTTGAAATAGCGTTGTCCAAAAACGCGCGCTCCGGCCGTCGAGTAGGGCAGCCAGACGGAGTTGTCCAGATCGTCTCCCCGTGAGGACAAGCCTTTGCTGCTCAAGACTCCAATGACCAGAAAAGGCGAACTGCCCAGGAGCACATACTGGCCCAACGGGTTCATGTCTTTGGGGAACAGGTTCTTCGCAACGGTCTGGCCCAGCGTGACCACCTGGGCATAGCTCGTCACATGTTCCGCCGAGAAGAACACACCTGACTGGGGCGGCCAATCGTGCACCTGCGGAAAGTCTTCGCCTGTTCCGACCGCCGTGACCATCAAGTCCTGGTCGCCGAAGCGCAGCAAGGATGACTGGTTCGTTTCCGGAATCGCCATGGCGACGCCCGGCACACTACGAATGGATGGCAAATCCTCAGGCAGGAAGCTCGTTACGATGCCAGCGGAGGCGCGAGCGCCGGGTGATCCGCGGACAACCGTCAGCAGGTCGGTGCCCATGGCCTGGATGCGATCGAGGACGTCTTGCTTCGCTCCGTTGCCAATCGCCATCAGAGCGACCACCGAGGCGACGCCGATGATAATACCCAGCATGGTGAGCATCGTTCGCATTCGATTGTGTAGCAACGAACGCAACGCCATCTTGAGAGATTCGCCGAGCACTGCCACCCCCGCACTGGCGTCTTTTTCCGGCTCGACCGTCTGCGCCCGGTTACCGGCCTCCCCTCTTTGCTGCTTCTCGTCGGACGTAATCCGCCCATCTGTGATGCGGACGATGCGGGGCGCGTAAGAGGCGATGTCGCTGTCGTGGGTGACCACAATGATCGTGTGCCCTTGTGCGTGCAGTTTCTCCAGAATGGCCATGACCTCCTTGCCGCCCTGGCTGTCCAGCGCACCCGTAGGTTCGTCGGCCAGGATCACCGGCCCGCCGTTCATAAGCGCCCGGGCGATGCTGACGCGCTGCTGCTGGCCGCCGGAGAGCTGATTCGGGTGGTGTTGCAGACGGTCGCCCAGTCCGAGTTGCCGCAACAACTCGCTGGCGTGCGCCTCTCGCTGGGTTTTCGCCATCCCGCAATACACCGCTGGAACTTCCGCATTTTCGACGGCGCTCAGATCGGACATCAGGTTATAGCGCTGGAAGACAAAACCAAAAGTTTCGCGCCGCAGGGCTGCCAGCTGATCGCCGCTGAGACTGGCCACGTCTACGCCACGGATGCGATAGGTGCCAGTCGACGGCTTGTCCAGACAGCCGATAATGTTCATCAGCGTGGACTTGCCCGAGCCGGATGTGCCCATAATGGCGACGAATTCACCACTCTCAATCGCCAGGCTTACTCCGATAAGCACAGTCAACGGCTCGCCGCCCGACGTATAGGTGCGGCTGATCGCATCCAATTCGAGCAGTGGCGGCATCAAGGGCCTTTCCGAGTGGTCAGAGGGCTTTTCGTCGGTGTGCCTGTCGCTGAGGTTGCCCGGATCACGACCTGTTCCTTCTCTTTGAGGCCGTCCGTGACCTCGGCTGAGATTTCGCTCTTGATACCGATCTTGATGGGGCGAAGCTCAATGCTGCCATCGGGCTTCAGCACCTGTACGTTGATCTGCGAACCTTGAGGAGCATTGCCGACGGCGGCAGCCGGTATGAGCAAGACGCCCTTGGACTGGGCCAACACGATGAAGACCTGGGCCGTCATCTGAATATTCAGTTGACGATCCGGATTCGGAATATCGAACAGCACGTCGTAGAAAACCACGTTGTTGATGAGTTCCGGAGTGGGGAGGATTTGCCGGACCTTGCTGTTCCAACGCCGGGACCCGGCCAGGACAGTGAAATACACGTCCTGGCCCGGCATGACATCGCCAATGTCCGCCTCCGAGACTTGCGACCAGACCGTCATGGTGCTGACGTCGGCAATCCGCAGGATATTCGGCGCCTGCTGATTCGCGTTGATCGTCTGTCCTTCCAGGGTGCTGATGGAAACGACTTCGCCGGCCATCGGTGCCGTGATTTTGGTATAGCCCAGGTTGGCTTTGGTAGTGTCCACCGCCGCCGCAGCTTGCTTCATCTGCGCCGAGAGCGCAGCGACATCGGCGGAAGCCACCTCGAAGTTCGCCCGGGCGACGTCACGCTCGTCGGTGGAAATCAACCCCTCCGCAAAGAGTTTATCGTTGCGGTCCCGCTGCGCTTGAGCGAGTGTCAGTTGCGCCTGTTTCAGGGCATGTTGTGAGGTGATGTTTTGGAGAGTCGCGTTGGCCGACGTCAGCGCCGTGTCGGCCAGGACCGGATCGATTTCAGCGAGCAACTGATTCTTCGTCACTTGGTCGCCTCGTTTGACTTTCAGCGATTGAAGCTTGCCGGAAGTCTGAGCGCCAACATCCACATACAGGACGGGCTGCAGAACGCCCGCCGCCACAACCGTGCTCTCTATATCGCCGCGTTCGACAGCCGCGGTGGCGTAGAGGACCTTGGTTTTGCCAAACGCCCAGTAATAGGTGAAGGCGCCCGCAGCTGCGACGAGAAGTGCACCGAGCAGCCAAACGATGCGGCGCCGCCCGAAGCTTCGGAACCTCCCATGACCGCCCGCGGGCAGGGTCGGAGGCTGATCATTCGCTGTCGCTGCGGTTTTGGCTGCCGGGCGGACGTCTATCGTTTCCATGTGTGCAAGTTCCCGCTTATCCGATCTCTCGCTAAACGACCCTGCGTCCTTGAATCAGCCGGACTACCAGCACGATGAGTGCGCAGACCAACAATAGGTGAATGAGTCCGCCCATCGTATAGGCGGTAACCAATCCCAGCGCCCAAAACACCAGCAGAATTACAAAAATGGTCCAAAGCATATGCGTGTTCTCCTTCTTGAAATTGCTACTCCTATTGTTTCTATGGGCAATCGGGGGGCCAATCCGTTAGCCAACGGCTCGCGAGAGGGCATGCGGGCAGGTTCGCAAGTGATTGGGACCGTTCGTCGGCCGGCGGTCATTGGGTGAAATTGCCCACTTCTGTCCTTCGGGTGCCAAATGTAGTCCAGAACGACTTGGCACCGTTCGTGCAAGCAGGATGTTAGTCGCCCAAAGGCGTGTACCACTAACCCGGCCGACGGAAAGAGGGGAAAATGAGATTCGTTATGGTGGCTGTATTGGCTGTCACGCCGTTGCTGGCGAAAGACAACGAGCCTGCAAAGCGGCTCGGCGACGCGGCGGCGGTGTTTTCCGAGGTCATGGGCGCCCCGGATAAGGGCATTCCTCAGGAATTGCTCGAGAACGCCCACTGCATCGTGATTGTGCCGGACCTTAAGACGGGCGCCTTCATCGTTGGCGGAAAGTACGGCAAAGGATACCTTTCCTGCAGAAACAAGGGCGGGGCGGGTTGGTCCGCGCCAGCCACGGTGCGCATCGAGGGCGGAAGCGTTGGCTTTCAGATCGGCGGTTCTTCCACGGACTTGATCATGCTGGTGATGAATGCTCGGGGAGCCCAGAAGCTGCTCGAAAGCAAGTTCACGCTGGGCGCGGAAGGCTTCGTTGCGGCGGGTCCCGTGGGACGCACGGCAACGGCGCAAACCGACGCGCAAATGCACGCCGACATTCTTTCGTGGTCGCGATCGCAGGGACTGTTTGCCGGCATTGCTCTGGAAGGCGCAACTCTGCGGCAGGACCTGGACGATAACTCAACGCTGTACGGCAAGAAACTGGAGAACCGGGATATCGTGACGAAAGGCGTTCGTGCGCCCAAATCAGCCGCGAAACTGATCGCTATGCTGAACCGGTACTCGTTCCGGGAACGCAAGGACTAGTCACTCACAGTGATGGAGGTTTGCTGCGTGTCGCTGCGGCAACGAACTTCGCGCGGGTATTGTTTCCATCTAGCGCTGGTTATGCTTGCGGCGTCAGTTGGGTGGGGACAGGCCGAGGTTTCAGACCCGCCTGAACTGGACGCGGGGTTTCGCCTGCTGTACGAACTGAAGCCTGAAGAAGCCCGTGCGAAGTTTGCCGCTTGGCGAGCGGCCATCCCGAAGACCCTCTCGGCAGTTCCGCGGAAGCGGCGAGCTACTTGTTTGAGTGCTACAGGCAAGGTGTTCTGACCTCCGAGCACTTTCTGAACGACAAGCGCTTTCTGGGCAAGATAGTGATCAAACCGGATCCGGAGCTGCGCGATGCTTTTTTCGCTGCGGACCTGCGAGCCCAAGATTTAGCACGGCCTCAATTGGAGACAAACCCAGATGACGCGAACGCGTTGTTCGCCATGACCATTAGCCTGGGGATGCAAGCCGACTATGCCAGTTTGATCGAGAAGCACCAGCTGGAGAGCCTCGGCATGATCCGCGAGGCAGACAAGTTCGCCAAGAGATTACTCGCCGTCAACCCGGATGCAGCCGATGCCTACCTCACACTGGGTGCCGCGAACTACATCATCGGCAGCCTGCCGGTACTCAAGCGATTCTTTCTTAAATTCAAGGGAGTCAGCGGCGATAAGCACGGCGGCATGGAACAACTCGAAATGGCCGCTGCGCGCGGCCGTTACCTGCGACCCTTTGCGAAGATCATCCTGGCGATGGCCGCCCTGCGCGAAAAGAACATTGCGCTGGCACGCGCTCAGCTTGAAGAGCTGGTCGCGGAGTTTCCGCGGAATCCACTCTTTGCCATGGAACTGGCGAAGCTCGATGCTCCTGCTGACGCCCGTGTCTCTCGCTAGTTCACCCTCCCGCTGGGTTGGCATTGCTCGTGCATGGAAGGTTAAACGAAATGACCACAAAGGGAGAAGGCATGCGGCACATGACGGGAGTTACAGCATTGATCGTCGCGTCGGCAGCGTTCCTGGCTGCGCAGACGGACCCTCCGGGCCGGGTCGGAAGGCTCAATTACATGGATGGTCCGGTGTCTTTTCAACCTGCCGGCGTGAATGACTGGGAGGATGCGTCCATTAACCGCCCGCTCATTCCCGGCGACAACATCTGGGTCGGCGACCGCGGGCGGAGCGAGCTGCACGTCGGATCCACAGCCCTGCGTTTGGGCGCAAACACGGCCTTCCAGTTTCTCAACTTAGACGACCAGGGAGTCCAGATCCGGCTTTCGGAAGGGACGCTCACGATTCGCGTGCGCAACTTCGCGCAGAATCAGGCTTTCGAGGTGGACACACCCAATGTGGCGTTCACTGTGGTTCGTCCGGGAGAATATCGCATCGACGCCAATCCCGACTCCCAAAGCACCGTCATTACGGTTCGCGACGGCGAGGGTGAAGTGACCGGCGGTGGGGATACCTTTCCGGTCTACGCCCGCCAACAGGTCGTGGTTCGGGGAAGCGATCAAATCACCTACAACCTCGCCTCCGCTCCTGGAGCCGATGCATGGGACCAGTGGTGCTCCTCGCGCGACCGCCGCGAAGACCAATCGCCGTCGGCGCGTTTCGTTTCCCGCGAAGTGGCCGGCTATGACGACTTGGATCAGTACGGCCGCTGGGATAACCAGCCCGGCTACGGCAATGTGTGGATGCCCACCTCAGTCGCCGCAGGTTGGGCGCCCTATCACGACGGACATTGGGCCTGGATCGCGCCCTGGGGCTGGACCTGGGTGGATGAGGCACCCTGGGGATTCGCTCCCTACCACTATGGCCGCTGGGCGACCTTCGGCGGTCGTTGGGGCTGGATACCTGGACCATATGACGCAACTCCCGTTTATGCGCCGGCGCTGGTGGCCTGGATCGGCGGGGGGCGAGGCGGCTCCGGTTTCAGCTTGAGCTTCTCGATCGGCACGGTTGCGGCCGTGGGATGGTTCCCTCTGGGTCCTCGCGAGCCGTATTTTCCGTCCTACCAGGCGAGCCGGGGTTATTTCACGCGGGTGAACAACACCAATACGGTGATCAATAACACCACCATCAACAACTATTACGACTCCAGCCGGAACAACACGGCGATTACCAACATCCAGTATGTGAACCGGAATGTCCAGAACGGCGTCACGGCAGTTCCGCAAGACACTTTCGCCCGAGGCCGCCGTGTGGCACAGGATGCGCGGCCCGTACCGCCTGCTCAAGCCGGTTCGGTCCAGGTCTTCGGCGCTCCAGCCATCGCGCCGCAACGGGAGAGCGTTCTGGGCGCCCGGGCTGACACTGCCTCGCGTGCTGCGCGTCCGCCAGCCAACGTGCAGAGCCGGCCTGTGGTGGCTCGCACCGCTCCTCCTCCGGCTCCGGTTCCGTTCGATCGGCAACAGCCGGCGCTCGCTAAGAATCCCGGCCGCCCCCTCCCAACGGCCGACGTCCAGCAGATACGCCAAGCTGCACCGCCGCCGAGCGCTCCGGTGCGCGTCGTGGACATGGGTCGGGTCAAGCGCGTCCAGCCCACGGTCGGCGCTGGACCGCAGGGCGCGCCGCAACAAACCGCGGTTCCGCAGCCCCCACAGCAGAAGGCGCCTCCCGGACGGCAGCAGCCTCCCCAACAGCAGCAGCAACAGAAGCAGCAGGACGCTCAACAGCAGCAACAGCTGAAGCAGCAGCAGGATGCCCAACAGCAGAAGCAACTGAAACAACAGCAGGATGCCCAACAGCAGCAACAGCTGAAACAGCAGCAGGATGCCCGGCAGCAGCAGCAACGACTGAAACAGCAGCAAAACTCGCAACGGCAGCAACAACTGAAACAGCAGCAGGACTCGCAACGGCAGCAACAACTGAAACAGCAACAGGACGCCCAACAGCAGCAGCAACTGAAACAGCAGCAGGACGTCCAGCGGCAGCAGCAACTGAAACAGCAGCAGGACGCCCGGCGGCAGAAGCAACAGCCGGCGGCACAACCTCAGGTAGCTACGCCTCCGCCCGCTGTAGTCGAACGTCGGCAGCAGCCTCCGCAACAGGCGGCGCCGGCTCCGGCTGAAAAGCCTCAGCCTCCCGCGGCCGACCGGCAGAATGCACCTCCAGGACGGCAACAACCTCCGCAACAGGCCGCACCCGCTCCGGCGCAAGCGCCCCAGCCGCCAGCGGCCGACCGGCAGCAACGCCAAGACAAGGGAAAGCAGCAGAAATCCACGAAAGAGGACAAGTCGGACAAGTGACGCCAGTCCCGCGAGGTCTGCGACTCGTCACGAAAGGGAAATGGTAGCCATGTCTAAGACGAATTATTCAGCCTATTTCAGAATCGCCGCCGCTCTGTTGTTCTCGAGTGCCGGCTTCGCACAGGTCGATATTCAGATCCGGTTTGGTCAACAACCCGGATGGGATCCTCGGGCGCGCGAAGGCCGCTGTGAGGTCCACGTCTGGGTCGACCACCATGCGGAATTGCGCATTCGCGGTGACGGGATCTTTGTACGTACCCTGGAAGGAGCCAAGAGCTACGACGAAGGCAGCAAGTGCAGCCAGCCTCTCCCTTACAATTCCATAGGCGATTTTCAGATCCGCCAGATTGCCGGCCGCAACCGCGTCGACCTGGTGCAGCAGCCAAACCGCATGAACAACTTCACTGCTTTGGTCGCCATCAACGACGATCAAGGTGGCGGCGATCACTACGCCTTCGAAGTAACCTGGCGTTCGGAGGGGGGCGATCGACCAAATGCCCCGGCGCCATTCTTCGACGACATACGCGCGTGTCAGGACGCCGTGCGCCAGCGCTTCCTGAGCAAGAACGGCCGCGGCGCGTATCTTGACTTCGAGGGCCAGGCCGACCGGCAGAACCAGAACCAGGGTCGGGAGCTCATCCGGGGCCGGGGCACCGGCAAGAACCTGAATGAATCGCGAGATCTCACATACTCTTGTGACATCGACACCCGCACCGGCAAGGTGCGGTCAGGAGACTACCAGTATTCCCGTGAAGGTTTTCGTACGAATGATCGTAGCCGTCTGAAGTAAAGTGGAGGAACTTGGCCGTGATCTCAAGCCCCGCACGCGATTGGCCGGGAGGAAACCGGCCCAGGATCTCCGGCATGGTGCGCCTGGTGCTGGCGATTATCCTCTCGTCGTCGATCGCCTACGGCTACACGGTTCTCACCCACGAAGCGATCATTGATTCGGTGTGGGACGCTTCCCTTCAGAAACTACTTCTCAAGCGATTCCCCGACGCGACCCCGGAACAACTGCAGCAGGCGCACGCCTACGCGTATGGGGGCTGCATCATTCAGGACATGGGATATTATCCGTTCAGCAGCCGCTTCTTCAGCGATCTCACGCATTACGTTCGCAGTGGTGATTTCATTGAGGCTCTGATTCGCGAATCGCAGGACCTCAACGAATACGCGTTCGCTCTGGGCGCATTGGAACACTATGCCGCCGATACTGAGGGGCACCGCATTGCCACTAACCGCGCCGTACCGATCTTGTATCCCGAGCTGCGGCGGAAATACGGAAATGATGTCACCTATTGGGATAATCCGACCGCCCACGTCAGGACGGAGTTCGGCTTCGATGTGCTCCAGGTTGCGTCGGGGCGATATGCGCCTGACGGGTATCGGAACTTCATCGGTTTTCAGGTATCCCGGGACTTGCTGGAGCGCGCATTCCTGGATACATATGGCATGGAGATGAAGGATGTGTTCGGAAGCGTGACGCTCGCGCTGGGGTCCTACCGGTATGCCGTCGGGTCGATCGTTCCGGGCATGACGAAAGTGGCGTGGAAGCTCAAGCAGGACCAGCTCAAGAAAGAAATCCCCGGCGTCACACGCAAGAAGTTTCTCTACAATCTCTCGCGCTCGAGCTATGAAAAGGAATGGGGAACGGAATACCACAAGCCCGGCTGGGGCACCAGGATCCTCGCGTTCTTCTTCCGATGGCTGCCGGGACAGGTCCCTTCAGTGCTCTCAAGGTCCGCACGCCGACGCCAGAGGTGGAGAAACTGTTCATGGCTAGTTTCAACGCAACCGTAGACCGTTACAAAGTGCTGCTGGCGAACGTCTCCGCCGGTGCGCCTGAGCTGCCAAACGAGAATTTCGACGCCGGCGGCGCAACCATCGCGGGCAAGTACAAGGGAACCGACGAAGCTTACGCCAAGTTGCTCGACAAGCTGGCGGACCGTAAGTTCGCAGGGATGCAGCCCGACCTTCGCCAGAATATCCTTGCGTACTATAAGGACCCGAAACTGACACTTCCTACTAGGTCCACCAGGAAGGAAAGAGCCGACTTTACGAAGCTGCTGGATCAGCTCGAGCGGCTGAAAGTAGCTCCCGAAGCTGTCCCTGCGCCGCCGGTGCCATAACTAGGCGTGGTACTCAGGACGAGCCGCGATGACCCAAGAGTGTGAAGGCTCCGGCGAGCACCAGCGCCCACGACGCTCCGAGAGAGATGCCGCTCAAGACGTCCGTCGCGTAGTGAACGCCGAGGTACACGCGTGAGGCGCCGACCATGATGAGCACCGCTGATACGGCCAGGAATATGGCGGCCCGTGCGCCCGAGTGTTCCACATGACGGCCGGCGATGATCGCGATCGTTAAGTACAGGGCGGAAGTCGAAACCGAATGTCCGCTCGGGTAGGAGAAGCCCGACGCGACGATCAGCGGCTGGACTTCCTCGGGCCGAATTCTTTCTAGGAAGTTCTTAGTGACGAGCGTCAATATTCCTGCTCCCGCAGAAGCCGCGAGCAACTGGAGGGCTCCCATCCGGTCGCGCAAGACAAGCAACACCACGAGAGTGAAAGCGGAGAACAACACCACTAGCGTGATCGATCCGAGTGCTGTTACGTCCACTGCGGCGCTCGTAAGCCATGGGGCCCGCATTTTCGCCACAGCAAGCATGATGGAGCGGTCTGCGGCGCCGACATCTACTTCGATCAGCTCTCTGGTAATCCGGAAGAACACCAGGAATGCGAGAGCCGCCCCGCCCAACCACAAAGAGAGACGCCCGGTACGGGCCGAGAACCAAGGGCGACGGATGACTTTTGCCTTCATCGCGCAGCCGGAGGCTCCTGATCGGTGGGTATTCCGATCATGTGGCGATAGAACGCAACAGCCCGATTGACCGCGGAAGATCCATTCCCCGCGATCCGCCGGTTCGCGTTCTTTCCGGTGCGCACCATGCTGTAGTAGCGCCAGACGTTCCCCGATTCGCGATCCAGAAAGTAGATCGATTGCATCTCACCCGGGCTGAGGACAGGTACGAAGAGGTAGCGCATGGTGCTCACGTTCTCGACATCGAAGACCAGCCGGTCCGCCGAAGCCTCGGTGATGTGCATGCGGTAGATGCCTTTGCCAGTGAGGTTATCGGCCTGTTCGAAGTAGAGTACCCCGCCTTCCTTCATCTCCTCCGGGCTGAAGTCTTTGCGGCGATGACCGCGTTGCAAGTCTGTCAGGGCGTAGGCGTCCGCAATCAATGTTTGCCACTGCTGATGAGTAGTCGACCAGTAGCGCATGCCGGCGAGTTCCGAGATCGCCCCGATGTGGCGAAGCAAGGCGTCGGCGTCCGGTAGTCAGGTATTTGTTGGTTGATCTTGTCGGTCAGAAAAAATCGTGAAGCGACTCGGTTACCGAATCCCACCACTCCAGAAGTATCAGCAGAGCCGGAATCACCAGAAAAATGACGATCAGGGACCAAGCCCCTTTGCGCGCGTATTCGCGTCCCTTCTCCTGACGCATGTTGGCATACGCAGCGCCTCCCGCAATCGCCAGCGCCGCGATGTAGAAC
>JAIQFI010000027.1 GCA_020073345.1 Terriglobia bacterium | reverse complement strand
AACCATTGCGCTGCCGTGATGCTCTGGTACTGCTGGTATAACTTCGGGCGCGTCCATAAGGCCCTCCGCACGACTCCTGCGATGGCAGCGGGGATCGCCGATCACATCTGGAGCGTACGCGAACTCTTGGAGGCCGCGTGAGCCTCCGCTGGTTCCCGACTTTTGCAAGACCGCCACCATGAGATCAACCTACAAATGCCTGACTACCCGCGATCCGTCCTCTGTAACTGATTACCATAGAGTGGTGACCCACACTCCGGCGGACCGCATGCGCGGGCTCGTGAGCGACCTCCAGGAACTCGAAGAGAAGCTCAAGGCCGGCGGCGGCGCGAAAAAGATCCAAAAACAGCACAGCGAGGGCAAGCTGACGGCGCGCGAACGCATCGCGCACCTGATCGATCCCGGTACGTTGTTTCTCGAGATCGGCCTGCTGGTGGCCCATGACCGCTACGACGGGCAGGCTCCCGCGGCCGGCGTGATCACAGGCCTGGGGCACATTGAGGGCCGGCCGGCTGTCATCGTCGCCAACGACGCCACGGTGAAGGCCGGCGCGTGGTGGCCGGAAACCATCCACAAGATTCTGCGGGCACAGGAAATCGCCATGCGAAACCGGCTGCCGATCGTGTATCTGGTGGATTCGGCCGGCGTCAATCTTCCTTATCAGGACGGGATTTTTCCCGGGCAATACGGCGCGGCGCGAATCTTTTACTACAACTCGCTGATGCGGAGGCGTTTCAAGATCCCGCAGATCGCAGCGGTGATGGGCATGTGCATTGCGGGCGGCGCATATCTGCCGGCGCTGTCGGACGTGATCATCATGGTAGAGAAAACCAGTTTCATGGGACTGGGCGGTCCGAACCTGGTGAAGGGCGCGGTGGGGCAGGTGGTGGACGCCGAATCGCTGGGCGGCGCGTCGCTCCATACCAAGATCAGCGGCGTGGCGCATTATTCGGCCAAGGACGATCGCGCGTGCCTGGCCCTCATTCGACAAAAGCTCCGGGAAAGGATCCGTGAGCTTCCCGAGCCAGCCCCGGCCGTCAAGGGCACCGCTCCGGCGAAACCCGCGGAAGGCCTGTACGATCTGCTGCCGGCCGATCATCGGCTTCCGTACAACATGGAAGAAGTGATCGCGCGAATTGTAGATACGGACGGGTATCTGGAATTCCAGCCTGACCACGCCCCCGAGATGCTCTGCGCGCATGCCCGGCTGCACGGCCGGCCGATCGGGCTGATGGCCAATCGCCGGGGATTCTTGAAAACGCCGGAAGGCCCGCGCATCGGGGGAATCGTGTACACGGAATCAGCGCGCAAGGCGGCGTACTTCGTGGAAACTGTCGAGCGCCAGGGATTGCCGCTGGTGTATTTGCAGGACGTGTCGGGGTTCATGGTGGGCGTGGAGGCGGAAAGCGCGGGCATCATCCGGGCGGGCGCCGAAATGGTGGAGGCGATGGCGTGCGCGACAGTACCGAAGATCATCGTGACGCTGAATCACGCCTCGGGTGCTGGCTATTACGCGATGGCCGGGCAGGGCTTCGATCCGAGCTTCACGTTTGCCTGGCCCACCGCGCGGATCGGCGTGATGGAAGGCGACGCCGCGGTGCAGGCGGTGCATGGGACGGAGCTCGAACGGTACAGGTCGGCGGGACAGCCGGTTCCACCGGAGATCGAAGCCCGCATCGCGCGAACCCGGGAAGATTATGAACGGTGGCTCGATTCGCGCTACGCGGCGGCGCGCGGGCACGTGGACGCCATCATCGATCCGCTGGAAACACGGCGGGTGCTCGAGTTCGCGCTGGAGGCGGCGACGGCCAGCCGGCATCGCGAGCATCTTCCGGTAGAATTACTGAAATGAGTTTGCGTGTCGAGCAGGACGGTCGTGTACGGCGGCTGACGCTGGCGGCGCCGGCGCGGCGGAACATTCTGGACGCCGTTCTGGCTTCGCAGTTGTTGAACGAGCTGCGCGACGCACAGGCCCATGCGGAAACCGGCGCGATTCTGGTGGACGCCGAGGGTCCTGTGTTTTGCGGCGGTCTGGATTTCGCCGAAGACCTTCCGGAGGAGATCTTCAAGTTCGGCCGCGACGGATTGAAGCCGATTGTGGCGGCCGTGCAGGGCGTGGCGGTCTCGGCCGGCGTGGCGCTCATCGCCAATGCGCATGTAGCGGTAGCGGCGCAAGGATCGAGTTTTGGCCTGACCGATATTCGCGAGGGGCACTGTCATACAGGAATCCTGGGCGCTGTGGCGGCCGCGATCGGAGACCGCCGCGCGCGCGAGCTGTCCCTGACCGGTCGCGTATTCACGGCTCCCGAGGCGCTGGCCTGGGGACTGGTGCATGCGGTGGCTCCGCCGTTTGAGCTCGACGACCGGGCTAGTGCGATCGCAACAGCCTTGGCGAATGCGGATCCGGCCACCGTGGCGGCGATATTGGCATTTGAGCGGTCGGCAAAAGACTGAGTCAACAAATCCGGAACTTTCCGTGGACCCGCGCGTCTATCGATAAAGCATGCCGCTGCGTTCGCGCTGCATTTTGTTGACGCTATGGTCAGCCGCATGGCTATCCGCTCAAAATCCTCCGGCCCTCCAGAGCGGGCGCAACCTGCATATCACGCGGGTTTCAGCCGCACCAGTTTTGGACGATTACATCAGCGGCGCTCCGCCTGACGGCGCGATGCCGGTCACCAATTTCATACAGCGCAATCCGGACGACGGCAAACCGGCCACCAGCGAAACCAAAGCCTGGCTGGCTTACGATGCCGAAAATCTGTATGTGATTTTCGTGTGCAAATCCGCACCCGGCGAGCTGCGGGCGCGCTACACCAAACGCGATGACATCTTCGCCGATGATTTTGTCGGCGTGTTGCTCGACACCTTTGACGACCGACAGCACGCGTTCGAGTTTTTCGTCAATCCCTACGGCATTCAGCTGGATGGTCTCAATACCGAAGGACAGGGCGACGACTGGAAGTTCGATACCTACTGGAGATCGGAAGGGCGCGTCACCAAGGACGGATTCGCCGTGCGCATGGCCATCCCATTCAAGAGCCTGCGGTTCACCAGCATGGATATGCAGACTTGGGGGTTCGCGTTTTTTCGCAACATTCCCGCGCGCAATGAGAATTCCTTCTGGCCTTCCGTAACCAACCGCGTGAACGGGTTCGTTCCGCAATTCGGCCAGCTCGACGGATTCGACAACATCTCGCCCGGCCGCAACATCCGGCTGATCCCCTATGTCGCCGGCTTGCGGGCGCGTCTGCTGAACCAGCCTTCGGAGCAGCCGCCATTCTTCAACACCAATAGCAACCTGCGCGTGGGCATGGACGCGAAACTGGTACTCCGCCAATCGCTCACCCTGGATGCGACGATTAACCCGGATTTCAGCCAGGTGGAGTCCGACGATCCGCAGGTGACGGTCAACCAGCGCTTCGAGGTGTTCTTTCCGGAAAAGCGCCCGTTCTTTTTGGAAAACGCCAGCTATTTTCAAACGCCCGAGAATCTGTTCTTCTCACGTCGCATCAGCGACCCCTTAGGCGGAGCCCGTTTAACGGGACGACTGGGCCGCTGGTCGATCGGCTTGCTGGCCGGCGCCGATCGCGGTCCTGGATTGCGGGTCGATTCAACCGATCCCCGCTCCGGTGACTATGCGCCGGGCGGGGTAGTGCGCATCCAGCGAAATATCGGTGACGAGTCCACCGTGGGCGTGTTCCTTTCCGACTACAATTTTGGATCGAGCCACAACCGCGTGGGGTCAGTCGATGCGCGCTGGAAGATCGCGAAGAACTGGGTGGCCGTGGGTCAGGCCATCGCCAGCGCCACCCGGTATCTGGACGGTACACGTTCCGCCGGTCCGGCGTACGTGGCGTCATTAAATCGCAGCGGGTTGCACTTCAATTACTTCGGCAACTATCTGGATCGCAATCCCGGGTTTCATACCGATCTCGGGTTCGTGCCGCGCACGGACATCCGCATGACGAACCAGAACATTAACTACTCATGGAGGCCCAAAGCGACTCCGTTGGCCGACTTCGGCTTCAACAGCTTTAGCAACGGCGACTGGAACCGTCAGAACCGTTTTCAGGACGGCTATACCGGAGGGAACTTCTTCCTGAACTTCCGCCGGGCCACCGGATTCAACATCAATCACATCTGGGCTTACGAGCTTTATCAGGGCATCGGTTTCCACAAGGAGGCGACGGAGATGTTCTTTTATTCGGACCGTTTCAAGCGCGTGGGTATCCAGGCATTTTTCGGCGATGGTACGGGTGTGAACTATTCTCCGGCTGCGGGAGTCTACGCTTCCCTCGCCAGCAATCAATACGGAAACACCACCATCACGCTGCGGCCGAATACCCGGCTGCGCATCCAGCAGACCTACTTTTATACGCGTCTGGCGCACGTCTTCACGAACCACATTTTTCGCAATACCGTGAACTACCAGTTCAGCCCGGCTCTTTCGCTGCGTGCCATTGTCGATTACAACGCGGTGCTCTCCAACCCCGCGCTGGCCGATTACGAGACGAGCAAGAAATTCACGGGCGATTTGCTTCTAGCCTATCTCCCCTACCCGGGCACGGCCGTCTATTTGGGGTACACCAACAGCCGCGAGAATCTCGCGCTTCTCGGCATGCCCGTCACGCTGGCGCGCACGCCCAACCCGGATTTGCAGACCACCGCCCAAGTGTTCGTGAAGGTCAGTTACTTGTTCCGGTTCTGATCGATCCTCATTTCCCTGAGTCAAGGAATTCGAGCGACTGGATTTTGGTCAAGTCGAGTTTCTCCGTCCGGCCGTTCGAGTTCGAAACATAGAGGACGCGGAAGTCGGTCATGAAAGCCAACCGCCTTTCCGTGCCATCCTTCATCACAAACAAGGCATCGTTTGCCGTCGCGTCTTTGATCGAAGCAATCGAATCGAGCCACGTTCGCCGGGGATCTCCACTTTCACCCTTGCTCCTGATGAAGACTCTGGAGCACATACTTTCAGTGCATCCCACGCCCTCAAGTCTCACGGTTCGGCTTGTTCCGTCGGCGGAGACGACTCTCGCCATCATTCCCGACCGATGACCTTCCACCTGTGACGGCAGGCTGGCGCCTACGCTTCTGAAAGCGGGAATCAGCAGGACCAGAGCCAAACAACCAATTCGAAGTATTCTCATTTTCTTATTCCTTTCCATTATTGTTCGTCGAGTACTGCTTTAATGTCGGCTTCGTATTCGCTTTTGCCGCAGATACCAACGTGGGTTGCGGCAATGCGGCCGGACCTGTCGATGATAAACGTGGTCGGCAGCGAGGCCGCGCCGTACAATTGCGCCACGTCGTCATTGCCGATCACAATACGGTAGTTGACCTTGTGTTCGTCGATATACGGCTTGACTGCGTCCCAGCCATCCTCATCCAGCGAGATGCCAAGCGCAGCAAAGCCGTGGTTCTGTTGCGACTTCTGAAATTCAATGAACCAGGGAATCTCGACCCTGCACGGTGCGCACCACGTCGCCCAGAAGTTCAGCAGAACCACCTTGCCTCGAAATTGCGACAGCCTTACGGGTTTGCCGGAGGCGTCATCCAGGACGAAATCGGGAGCCACCTTGCGGTTCTCCGGCTTCAAAAACACGCTGCTTGGAGCAGAACTCGACAGGTTGCCCACGAATAAATCGCGAACCCAGCTGGACTGACTGACGCACGCCGAAACGCAGCGCTGCGCGAACGCCCGCGTCGTGGGAAACGCCATGAGCGGAAGACCGGCCGCGATCGTGCCGGCGACCAGCCAGCCCCACCGCCGCTTGCGATGGATCACCTTCGCTCGCCGCTCCTGAAACCGGGCCAAGCCCCGGGATATATCCGGTTGCCATTCACGGCCGGGCGTAAGCTCCGCCAGACGCTCCTCCACCCATTGATCGCTATTGCTGTCCATGTCGCTTGATGTACTCCTTTCGAAAGGCTTGTTCCGCGCGACTGAGAAAAGTTCCAATCGATGCCGGTTTCAGGTCGAGCGCGCACGCCAGCTCGTCATAGCTGAGGCCCTGGCTGCGAAGAACCAGCAACTCAGCCTGGCGGGGTTGGATCGCGGCTAACACCGCGCGAACTTTTTCACGTTCTTCCTTGCAGGCCTGCAGTTCCTCGGGATTTGGCGTTCGCACGATCTGCAGTGGGCCTTCGCTTCGAGCGCGGCGGGTTTCGCGGCGCAGCTCGTCCAGGCCGGTTCGCACCGCAACCCGGTAAAGCCAGCCCTCTGCGTTTTCACCCTGCGCCTTGGGATTTCTGGACCATTTCAGAAAGACCTCGACCGCAAGTTCCTCCGCCCGTGCCGGGTCCCGCAGGATGCGTGCGATTACCCGGGCGATTCGCTCGTACTGAGCATGAAAAATTGCCTCGATATCGACCTGGCTGGCGTTGGGAACGATCTCAGCAACTGCTTCGTGTGATGCATCCACACCTTTACAACGCCGCTCGACGCCGGTTTGTGACAGGTTTTCCGTATATTCTTGGTTTTGGAGCACAGTACAGGTGTCCGCCAAAGACCACTGGGAATCAGTATATGCGTCCAGGACTGACAAGGAATTAAGCTGGACCCAGGCAGATCCCAGTCTGTCCCTGTCCCTGATCGCGGAAGTATGTCCGGCTGGCCGCGTGATTGATGTAGGCGGCGGGACTTCTCTCCTTCCCCGCAAACTTCTGGACTGCGGCTATTCGGTTACCGTACTCGATATTTCCGAAGCGGCGGTCAATCGGGGAAGGAACCGGCTTGGATCGAGAGCCGCTATGGTCCATTGGATCGTGGCCGATGTAACCGCCATTCCCGCCCTGGGAAGCTTCGATGTGTGGCACGATCGTGCGGTATTTCACTTCCTTACGGACCCGGCAGATCGGGCGGCATATGTAGCGCTGCTGGAACGGACTCTTGCGCTTGGGCGGCATGCGGTAATCGCAACGTTCGCGCTTGACGGACCAGAGAAATGCAGCGGCCTGGACGTCCGGCGCTATAGCGGGCAGACGCTGCTCGCCGAGCTGGGAGCGAACTTCCAGCTTCTTAAAAGCGTAGCGGAGGCTCATGTGACGCCCGGGGGAAAGTCGCAGTCATTTCAATACAGCGTGTTTCGGCGAGTTTAGCGGGGAATCCGGCCGCCGTTTGGTACACTCGCTGTTGAATGTCTCAAATCCTGGACGGCATCGCCGTCCGCAACGAAATCCTCGCGCGACTGAGGCCGCGCATTGCTAAACTCAAGCACCAGCCTGGACTGGCGGTCGTCCTGGTGGGTCACAATCCGGCCTCCGAAGTTTACGTTCGAAGCAAGATCAAGACTTGCGGCGAAGTCGGAATTTTCAGCGACAAGCTTACGCCTCCGGAAACCTGCAGCACCGAAGAATTGCTGGCGGTGATCGCCGATCTCAACCGCCGTCCCGATATCGACGGCATTCTGGTCCAGATGCCCTTGCCGAAACAGGTGGACACGCGCCGCGTGCTGGAAGCGGTTGCACCGGACAAAGATGCGGATGGATTCCATCCTGTCAACGTCGGCCATCTGGTGGCCGGCAGGCCGGCGCCGCGCGCGTGCACTCCGGCAGGCATCATGGAACTGCTCAAGCATTACGAGATTCCCATCGACGGGCGCCGCGCGGTGGTGTTGGGGCGCAGCGATATCGTCGGCAAGCCGATGGCGCTGATGCTGCTGCATGAGAACGCCACGGTGACCATTTGTCACTCGCGCACCGCCGAGCTGGCCGATGAATGCCGGCGGGCCGACATCCTGGTCGCAGCCATCGGCAGACCGGCGATGGTGACCGCGGAGTTCCTGGCTCCCGGCGCGACCGTGATCGACGTGGGCATGAATCGCGTCACCGATCGCGCGGAGGCCGTGCGGCTGGGCAAGGCCGACGAGTTCGAACGCAAGGGCTCCATCCTGGTGGGCGACGTTCATCCGCTGGATGTCGCTCGAGTCGCGTCGGCGTACACGCCCGTTCCGGGAGGCGTGGGACCGCTGACCATCGCCATGCTGATGGCGAACACCGTGGCGCTGGCGGAGCAGCATCAGGCTGCCGCTGCCTCACACTGAAGCACAATGCTCAAAGTGGGCCTCACCGGCGGCCTGGCCAGCGGTAAAAGTTTCGTGGGGCGCTGTCTAGCCGAGCTGGGTTGTTTTCTGATCCAAGCCGATGAGCTGGGCCACCAGGTGATCGAGCCGGGCGGGGAAGCCTACGATGGCGTCGTGGCGCTGTTCGGTAAGGAAATCCTGAGCCCCGACGGCAAAGTCGACCGGAGGCGGCTAGCGGCTCTCGTTTTCTCGGATCCGAATCGGCTCGCGCAACTAAACGCCCTGGTCCATCCGCACGTCAAGGCGCGGGAACATGCCCTGGCGGCCGAATTCGCCAGCGACCATCCCGATGGCATCGCCGTTACCGAAGCTGCGATACTGGTCGAGACGGGGAGTTATAAGGATTACGACCGCTTAATCGTCGCCGTCTGCAGCCCCGAGCAGCAGATCGCGCGGTCGATGGAGCGGGACGGGGTCAGCCGCGAGGAAGTCCTCAACCGGCTGCGCCGCCAGATGCCGCTCGAAGACAAGGTGAAGTATGCTGACTTCATCATCGATACGTCCGGAAGCAAGGAAAACACTCTTAAGCAAGTCCGGACGGTCTACGAATCGTTACGGGGATTGAATCCATGAAGCTAAGAACATTCTTGATCGCTGCGGCTCTGGTGGGCGTGTTTGTCTTCCTGACCAGCCGGCAGAACTCGACGGTGCGCAACTTCTGGGCCGGCCGCGGAGGCGAATGGACCGGGCCAACCGTCGCGCACTCCGCGGGGCTCAGCGCCGACGAGACCAATAACATCGAAATCTACAAAGCCGCTAAGGAAAGCGTGGTGTACATCACTAGCACGACGTATCAGCGGGATTTTTTCTTCGGTGTGCAAGCGGTGCAAGGACTGGGCTCCGGATTCATCATTAATGCCGACGGGCAGATTCTCACCAACTATCACGTGATCAGCGGCAGCTCGGACGTCGAGGTGACTATGCCCCCGGATCAGAGCCGCTACCGGGCGCGGATTCTGATGCGCGACCAGGCTCATGATCTCGCGCTGATCCAGATTGACCCCAAGAAGAAGCTGACCTCATTTCTCAAGCTGGGCGACTCCGACAGCCTGCAGGTGGGGCAGAAGGTCCTGGCGATCGGCAATCCATTCGGCCTGGCGGGAACCTTGACCACGGGCATCGTGAGCTCGTTGCACCGCAAGATCCAAAGCGAGGAACGCGGGGATCTGGAAGATATGATCCAGACCGACGCCGCCATCAATTCCGGTAACAGCGGCGGACCGCTGCTCGATTCGCAAGGCAGCGTCATCGGACTCAACACCGCTATTTACGGTCCCAACGGCGGCAGTGTCGGCATTGGTTTCGCCATGCCCATCAACCGGGCCAAGGTGATGCTGGGAGACTTCAGGTCGGGAAGGCGGCCGGCTTCAAGCACCATCGGTGTTTCTACCTATTTGATCTCCGGCGATTGGGCGGAGGCGCTGAAATTGCCCCGAACCGGCGGCCTGCTGATCGGTCAGGTGGCCCGGGGCACTCCGGCGAGCGCCGCCGGATTGCGCGGCGGCACTCAGGTGGTCCGCATCGGTAACGGACTCCTGCGCGTCGGCGGCGATCTCATCACCGCCGTGGACGGAAAGAAAGTGGAAGAAGAGAATGCTATCACCCGGGCCGTGGCGCTGAAACACGCCGGTGACACACTGGATCTGACGATCTGGCGCGACGGCCGTACGATGGACGTGAAAGTCACGCTCGCCGAGCAAGGCGAAGGAGTTCTCTGATCGGCCAGGTCTGATTGATGCAGGTTCACTCCCCCGAACCGACGACGACAAATCCCGCTACCGGAGATCTTCTCGGATCTTCCAGCGCGCGGCGCGCCCTGGCCGGATTCTTCGTATCCGGCGTGCTGCTGTCGTTCCTGGGCGCCATCCTGTTTTCCTGGCAGCATCACCTCACGTCGCAATATGGCATCGTGGGGCTGTATTACGCGGGGCTGATCGCGGGACTGGTGGGATCGGCGCGAACTTCGCCTGCTCTGCTGCGACGCAAAGGGCTCGGCTGGACGCTGGCGCTGGCGTGCGGACTCGCCGGAGCGTCATTCCTCTACCTGGCGTTCGTCTCCCCGCCGTTTTCGCCATGGTGGCGCGTGGTGGGTATGACGATCGTGGGATTCGCGGCCGGTCTGCTGCACACAGCAATATTTCATGCGATCTCTCCGATGTACCGCCACGATCCGGCGGCCACAGTAAACCTGGCGGGCATCCTGTTCGGGGCGGGATGTTTTACCCTGGCGATCCTGATTTCGGGAACGTTTTATCTTTACACTGCCGCGGCAGTCCAAGTCTGGATTGCGGTGATCCCGGCGTTGTTCGGCTGGATGTACTGGAAGACGCCGTTCCCGGCTGAATCCCCTGAGCAGCATCCGGCGTCCGGCGCGACTTTCTCCGGGCTGCGGAGCACCGGAGCCGTTCTATTGAGCCTCCTGCTGTTCTTCCAACTGGGAAACGAATGGGCTTTGGCCGGCTGGCTTCCGCTTTTCCTGAGCCAAAGGCTTGGCATCAGCCCGCCCTCCGCGCTCGGGATGCTGGCGCTGTACTGGCTCGCACTGACGGTAGGACGAGCAGCCTCGCAATGGATTCTGCCGCGTGCGCGGCATGGAAGATTACTGCTGGCGACGGTTACCGCGGCCATGTTTGGTTGCATCATCCTAAGTGTCACCGACAACAGGTTTGGAGCCATCACCGGGGTGCTGCTGGTGGGCCTGGCATTCGCGCCGATTTATCCGCTGGTGGTGGAAAAAATCGGCCATCGGTTCCCGTATTATCACCCGGGTTTTTACAACGGGATCTTTTCTCTTGCGATGGCAGGAGGACTTCTCACTCCAGGAGTGATGGGCTACATCGCATCGGTGTACGGCCTCCGCATGATCATGCTGATGCCTCTGATCGGATCGGTGGTGGTGTTTGTTCTGCTGTTACTGATCTGGCTCGAATCCCGGCTGAGGGCTTATAGCTCGCCGCCGGCGTCATCAGCGCATTCGGCTTAATTCGACGCGGTCCCCGCAGTTGGTAGTCCCTGAATACCGCATCACACAACCCAGGAGCGGTCTAGAGGCCATTACCCGAAAACTGGTATGTTTGTCCAAGAATGGACAATCTGGGCACAGATGAAAAGCGCGTCGCCATCGAAGCGATAGCGACACTCTGCTATGTAAAGCGCCCGATGGTTGAGCTCCTTCTCAAGCCAGCCCGTGTCCCAGAGGATGTGTATCAACCGCTGTTGTATAAACGCGACGACATGGGACGCGCCTTATCGAAGCGTGAGCTCGCACCACTGATTTTGGGTGCGTGCGAAAACCGGCCTGGCGCGGAGCGGGTTGTCCGGCGCATCGTCGAAATTGCAGCCTCATGGAGCAGCTTTCATCTGGCGAAGGACGAATACGCCGCGCGCGCCACTGTCCAAAAGGCAAGAGAGGTACTCGACATCGTTCAAACCATGGACGCGAGGGAAGCCCAGATCAGGGAGACAGCAAGGCAAGAGGAGATCGGTAGAATTTCGCGCGAGAGGGCGAACGTTCTTAGGAAGCAATCAGAGTTGCTCTTGATGATGTTCGATGAAACAGCGCGATCTGGCGAGCCGCATCAGCGCGGGTATCTCCTTCAGGATCTGCTGAATCGTCTTTTTGATCTTCACGAAATACCGGTGGTTCGGTCCTTTACGAGGAATAGTGGTGGCGAACAGATAGACGGCGCGTTCAAACTAGAAGGCTGGCACTATGTGGTTGAATGCCGATGGCGAGAAAAGCTTGCTGACATAAGACAGCTCGATGGTTTACTCGGGCAGGTCCAAAGGTCGGGCAAGCAGACCATGGGCCTATTTCTGTCGATTGATGGCTGGTCCAAGAACGTACCGCCGCTCCTGAAGCAGAATCCGGACAAGTGCATTTTCCTGATGGACGGCTATGATCTTCGTTGTGTTCTAGCACTGGAGGCCGATCTTCGCGAACTTCTAATGGCCAAGCTGGCTTGCCTGAACTTAGAAGCGGAGCCTCACTTGGGAGCCAAGGAGTTTCAGGAACAGTCACGCGATTGAATCGCTGGGACCTAGAGCTGCAAATTTGGGGACTATGCCGCGACTTCCACGTAATCGACGTAGGTATGTGGTTCCGGGATTGGTGCGCCGACCTCGCGCATGGCCTCGAAATGCACAACCAGGGCATCTTGAAAATTCCGGCGCGTCTCTTCCTCGGTATCGCCAGCTGCGGCACATCCGGGGACGTCCGGTGAATAGGCAGAGTAGCCCATTGTTGTTGGTTCGATGATTACTGGATAGCGTCTCATGCTCATTTGAGCCCTGCCATCTTCAGTATATCGCTGAGCGTGCCGGGCGCGAGTTCCTGGCCTGGATTACCCGGCACGGTGATCACCAGGGCATAATCAGGATGCTTAAATTGCCGATGACTTCCTTTGGATCGCATCTTCACCCATCCGCGCTTTTTAAGCAAACGAATCACCTCGCGCACTTTCATCGGCATCAGAAGTAAGTGCCGCCAAGCGATCTCAAATCTCTAAGATTGTTTTTCAACCCCGCGGGGCACGCATAGCACTAGAGCTCCTCGCTGACGAATTCCCGGCCGCGCTTCTCTGGTCCCAGGCCCACCGTGACCGCCGCCAGGAGAAGAACCAGCGCCGCAATGACCCCCATCGCCGTCGAATAGCTGAAAGCCTGGGCAAAGCGGGCCTCGATATAAGCCGAACCCGACGCGACCAGCACTCCGATCTGATAAGCGAAACCTGGAAAGAAGCCCCGGGCTTCCGGCGGCGAAAGTTCGTTGATGTGCGCGGGAATGGCTCCCCAGGCGCCTTGTACCGACACCTGCATGAGGAAAGCACCGAGCATGAGCAGGGGCTTCGTGGGCGCCAGGATCCAAAGCGGGATCACCAGCAGTCCACACACGGTCACGCTGGCGATCATCCGCCTGCGGCCCCAGGTATTGGAGAAATGCCCGAGCGTGACCCCGCCGATAATCGCGCCCAGCACGCCGATGAAGGTCACGATCGAAGTGTCCTGCGGGCTGAAGCCCCGCTGGCTTTGGAGGAAGGTCGGGTACATGTCCTGGGTGCCATGAGAGGTGAAGTTCATGGCGGACATTATGAGGCACACATACAGGAAGAGCTTCCAATTCGAGAACAAAACCGCGCGGTAGGTGGCCGCATCCGTTCTCGATTCGTGCCATGCGCGGGATTCCCGAACGCCCACGCAAAGCAGGATAGTGATCAGCGCCGGAATCGCGCCGACGAAGAACATGGCGCGCCAGCCGAGGTAGGGAAAGATGGTGAAGTACGCAATTGCCGCCAGACCATTGCCCGCGGCGTAGCCTTCCTGTAGTATTCCGGAAGCAATGCCGCGCCATCGGACTGGCACCGATTCCAGCGCGAGCGAAGCCCCCACGCCCCAATTGCCGCCCATGCCGACCCCGTAGAGCAATCGGAGAACGAAAAACGCAGTGTAGCTGGGAGCAAGGCCGGACAGAACTTCCATCAGAGTGTAGAACGCGATGTTGGCGATCAAGATGGGACGGCGTCCAAAGCGGTCCGCGAGAAGGCCGAAGACGAATGCGCCTATCGGGCGCGTCATCAGGCTCGCCGTGATGGTGAGTGCGACGTCGGGTACGGAACGGCCAAAGTCTTTCGCGATGGCGGAGACGCAGAAGACCAGAACGAAGAAGTCGAAGGCATCGATGGTCCAGCCGAGGAAACCGGTGGCGACTGCCTTGCGCGTATTCCTTGTTTCGGCGGTGCTGGTCCCCAACGGCATGACAGACCTGTGTAACACATCCGGCCGCGCGGGCGCTGGGCGATTCTCATTCCATTTCCAGCCGTTCGTAAGCCAGGACCAGCTCTTCGATCGCCACATCTGTCCCTTCGGCATCCAACTCTCCGAAACCGTACTTTACGGGCCAGGCACGAAGCAGCTTCCAGATGAGTACCACGGTACGATCCTCAGCCAGCAGAGAAATCGTTACCGTTCGCCGGGCGTTGGCATCGCCGTTGCGCACTTGGTTGATCCAGTTGTAGAGGTTCAGCGAGCCAATGATTCCCCGGCGGAGAACCACATTGTCATAGCGCGCCAGTCCCGGAAATTTGTGAACTCCGGACTCCTTGTCGTTCCCGGTGCGGTACTCGATCACATCGATAGAGATGTCCGGCAGCACAATTTGGGAGAACCCGGCAGCGGCGCCTTCAGTCCCGTCGCCGAGATCGACAAGAAAGTGCTGATTCCCGTAAGGCAGATCACGAAAAACGGCCATAAGCTGAAAAATCCTTTCAAGTTGGAACGAAGGTGATGTCGCGATAGATAGCGAGATTGTGGTTTATGGTGCAGGAAAATTCCTGGCCCGACCGGTCGTAGTAAGTGATCGTGGCAGTGATCCGTTCTGGCTCCCGGCGAGCGAAGTATGCGGCACTGGAATCGAGAAGCGTTCGGATCGAGCGGGAAGGCGCCAAAAACTCGATGTTACGAAACAGCGGTAACTCGGGAATGGACACGGTCCCGCCGAGGCCCTTGAATGGAACATCGAAAGCGATGTGGACGCGCTGCGCGGGCTGAGAGCCGATGTTTGTAACGGCGACAAACAGCATTCCGTCCTCGAATACGAAGTCGACGATGACGTCCGGGCGCGATTCCATCGGTGTTCTTTCGACTATTTCTTCCCCGTCAGTCGCGCGATGGCTTGTTGCGTTGGGTTGACGATCGAGTAGGATGCGTCTTTGAACTGCTTTTCTAGCTCGCGGTACGCGGCGAGTGCCTCGTCGTTCCGGCCTGCGGCTTCGAGCAGCCGGCTGCGGCAGTAGCCGCGCATTAACACACGATCGGTGGTGTTCTGCGCGATCCATTCGAAAGTAGCTAAATGCTCGGCGGGTGGAACCGCTGCCAGAAAAGCAGGCGTGCTCGCGCCGGGCGGAATCATTCGCACGGAGTAGATAAAGAGGATCGAGCCGCGGCTGTGCGCGTCGAGATCGCCCTGCTCCTTACGGATGCCGTTGGCGACGCGGACAGCCTCCTCATCGTAGTCGTAGCCGTGCCCATTCAGCACGGCGGCAACCTGGAGGGTGCGGACATACGGACGAAGGTTGCGAGGGGACGCGAGCGCTGCCGCGAAATGCTCGTTGCCCTTCGCCAATCCCTGGTCGTTCCACAGAATCCAGTGTCCCCACATGGCATGCGCGTAGGGGTTCGTGGGATCTTTCTGAAGCGCTTCGCGATAGGCCGACTCGGGGTCGGGGCCGGAGGGTGATTCGCGGAGGCGCAAGAAATACGAGTAGCCCAGGTGCGCAAGCAGGTCCGCCTGGCGCTGCGGGGACTTTGCGGAATTCGCGCCGCGCGTCAGCACCGGCCCGAGCTTTTCGCTGATCTGCGTGAAGGTGTTGTCTTCGGTGGCGTGGACGTTCTCGAGCCACTGCATCGCGACGTCTTCCTGGGCCTGAAGGACTTTCTCGGAATTCGAGTCGATGGCGGAGGCTTGTTCCAGCGTCTTCCAGGCTGCGGCGTAATCCTGCGTGGAGAGCTGTACAGCTTCCGCGGCCAGCAGACCGGAGATAGCGCGGCGCTTTTCGTATTGGCCGGAAAAGAAGGTCCAGCCTCCATAGGCGCCCCCGACCACGGAGAAGATCGCGGTCAGCGTGCCGATCCAGGCTAGCGGTTTGGACAGTTTCTTTTCCGCCATGAAAGTCTCCCGTATTTCACTAATTACAGCAAACTTTCTGGCTTCATTTTGTCGCTGCGTTTTTCGCGCCGGAATGTGCGATTCTCGGAGCATGGGACGATTCTGGGCCGCTCTCCTTCTGGCTTCCATCCCATGCGCCGCCGCGGACTTGCCGCAGGCCATCGACGCGCTCATGGGAGCCAGTCCGGTCGCCCGAGCCTCCGTCGGCATCCAGGTCGTCGATCTCAAGACCGGCAATGTTCTCTATACGCGCAATGCGGACCGGCTATTTCTGCCCGCCTCCAACATGAAGCTGTTCACCGCGGCGCTCGCGCTGGAGCGGCTGGGCCCCGATTACCGGCTGACTACTCGCCTGGTCCGCGCGCCCTCCGGCGATCTGATTCTGGTGGGTGGCGGCGACCCTTCGATGTCCGGCCGGACCTATCCATATCAGAAAGAGCTTCCGTACCAGAAGGACGCCCCGGCAACCAATCCCTTGCGGGCGATCGAGGAACTGGCTGATCGGGCCGTGGCGGCCGGGATCGTGCGCGTGGACGGCGATATCGTGGGCGACGATCAGTTGTATCCGTGGGCGCCCTACCCGCCCAGTTGGACCGTGGACGACGTGACCCAGGAGGACGGCGCTCCGGTGAGCGCGCTCACGGTGAACGACAACGCCATCACCCTGGCGATTCATCCCGCGGCGCGTGCGGGCGAGCTGGCGGCGGTATCGTTGGAACCCGCCATCGAGTATTTCGCCGTCGACAATCGCGTGCTCACGGTTGCTGGCGAGAAGGAAGCCCGGATCCGTGTCACGCGACTGCAGGGTTCACGGCAGCTTCTGGTGTGGGGCAGCATTCCGTTGGCCGGAGCAACCGCTCGTGAAATCGTAGCCCTGGACGATCCAGCCTTGTTCGCGGCTTGTGCTCTATACGACGCTCTGGCGCGGCGCGGAGTGGCGATCCGGGGGCGTCCGGTTGCCCGCCATCGCTCGGCTTCAGAAGATCCTTGGCCGGTCGAAGGAGAAGTGATCGCGACCCGCACGTCTCCCCCGATGGTCGAAATACTTCAGGTGATCCAAAAAGTTAGTGAGAACCTGCACGCCGAGCTGATGCTCCGGGAAGTTGCCCGGGTCACTCGCGGGGCTGGCACGCGCGAATCGGGTCTCCAGGAGCTCGGAACATGGCTTACCAGTATCGGAATCAAGACCGAAGAATGGCGAGCTGAAGATGGCTCGGGATTGTCGCGGAATGACGAGGTTTCCCCGCGGGCGGTAACCAGCCTGCTGAGCCATATGGCCGCATCGAAGAACGGAACTGCGTGGCTGTCCCTGCTTCCCGTGGGAGGAGAGGACGGAACGCTTGAACACCGCCTGTGCTGTGTCTCCGATGCGAGTGTCGCCAGGAAGGTGCGCGCCAAGACCGGGAGCTTGACGCGGGCGGTCGCGCTTTCAGGCTACGCCGACAGCCGCACCCGCGGACGACTGGCCTTTTCGATTCTGGTCAACAACTTTTCTGCCCCTCAGGCCGAGGTCCGGGCCTGGGTTGATAGAATAGCCTTAGCGCTTGTGGAGTGACTTATGCCCATTTTTGAATACCTGTGTGAAGACTGCGGTAACAAGTTCGAGAAGCTGGTGCGGCGCGCCGAATCCAGGGAAGGCTCGGAGGGCGTCCATTGTCCGTCCTGCGGCCAGGAGCACCTCAGGCAGCAGTTTTCGACCTTCTCGGCACACGCCAACGGCGCCTCACACTCCAAAGGGGCCTCGGAAGAGATGACGCCTTCTTGTCCCTCCGGGATGTGCCGCACACCGGACCTGTGCGGACGGAACTAGCCCTTTAGCGCTTTTTCGACTGCCTCCAGCAGCATCTGCGGGAGGAAGGGTTTTTGCAGAAATCCGATGCCGGCCCCGCGTGGCACGTAGGGATAGCCGCTGGTAATGATGGCGGGAAACCCGGGGCGGAGCTCGCGCATCCGCTCGATCAGCTCTTCACCGCTCAACGTGGGGAGTGAAAGATCGGTGATGGCCATGGAGAAACGGTCCGGTCCCGCTTGAAACAGTGCGAGCGCATCCTCAGCGTTACCGCAGGCCTCGACCTCGTATCCGATACGTCTCAGGTAGCGCCGCAAAAGGTCCAGAAGGTTCGCCTCGTCGTCGACAATCAGCAGCCGATGGGGGTCCATCCGGTCTCCAGCGGGAATCAGTGGAAAGAGAGGGGGACATCGCCCGGGCTGAAAGAAATCCCGACCGAAGCCCGAAAACTGTTCTGGTGAAAGGTACTGACGATATCCTGATGGCGGTTATCATACCCGACAAACACGTGGATCGGACTGGTGATGGAGTAAGTAACGCGCGCGGTGCCAATGATCTGCGAATAGGGTTGCAAGCCCTGCCCGATTCCCTTCAACTGGCTGTACCCGCCCTGTGCAGAAAAGCTCCATTTGCGTATGCCGGTGTAGCTGAAGGAAGCGGTTTCACGTTCCAGCTGTGAGGTCAGATAGACGCCATTTCCAGCAGAAACGCCGCGTTGATAGCCGAACGCCAAATCGGCGCGCCGGAACTTCCGGTCCAGCTTCACACTTCCTTGCGGAAACATGCTTTTCTGGTAGAACGTTTGCACCGTGCTAGTGACGCCGAGCAGCGCGGCGATCTGCGGGTCCACGGAAACTCGCTGAAGGCCTTGCACCTCTGCCTGAAATGCTCCTGCGTTTAGCGATAGGGTCCAGTTTCGGCTCAACTGGGCGGCCCAGGTTCCGTAGTATGCATTGATGTCGGACTCGCCGAAGGCCTTGGGGTAATCGTAATGGGAATGCTGATAGCCCAGCCCCAGCGTGATCCTCCGCGACACGCGATGCGTGACTGCACCGTGGAGCATGTAACCCTGCATGCCGATCAGACCAGTTGCTTTCCGCCAAATGCCGAACCCTTCGCCTCCGAAGGTAACGGTGGTGCGGTCTGATTTGAGGAAATTGACGTCGAGGGAAGACTGGAGGTAACTCATGCGGTTGTCAAATAGCGTCGAGGCTGGAGTCACAAGACTATCGGTCATCAGGGGAAGAGCGCCGACTAAACTGGCGCCCTGCGTGATCATGCCGGCCATCTGGCGCAGATCGAAAACCAGACGCCGCGATTTCTGATAGGTGTAACCGAGCGCCAGCGTGTGATCGGTGCCGTCGTAGAAGGTTTTCTCGGTGTAATGCCGGTAGGCTCCCTGGTAGTCCAGCCCCAGCCGCGCGTGACGGAAGGTGTGGACACCGTACGCCCCGAAAGAGACTTGGGTCCCCCATAGCCCGTTTACCGTCACTAACTGACCCTTGCCATCCACCGAATAGGGCTGGAGGCCGTTGTCATAAATTCCTGTGGCGTTGACAAAAAAGCGCAGGTCTACGTCCTGGCCTGCCCGCGTGCCGATATCACCGGCGCCGCGGCTCAGGATACCTGGCCCGAGGTAATTGCTGATTTGCGCGGTCATGGTCGAACAACCGGCCAGGACTATCGCTATCATTCGGGTTTTCAAGAGGATTCCTCCGGTTCAATCGGTTGGTAGACTCAAGGCAGCAACAATACCGAGTCTGACGCCGTCCAATTGGCTGTGTCAACTCGCGGGCTGTCTGAAAGGATCGGCGGCCAGACGGCATTCCTGTAACGAAAGGATCTCCTCAATGCGAAACCTCCTTCTGTTGGCCCAGATAGCTCTGGTGGGGACGGCCGTTGCCGCCGACCTGCCGATCCGGGAAGTCATTCTTTATAAGCACGGTGTGGGCTACTTCGAGCGCTCGGGAGAATTGCGGGCGGGAGACACAGCCCGGCTCGACTTCAAGGCTTCCGACATGAATGATGTCCTGAAGTCGCTGACCATTGTGGACCGGAGCGGCGGCGTGATCGGGGGCGTCCGTTATGACGCCGCCGAGGCGCTCGAAAAGCGCTTGCAGGACTTCCCCTTCGCGGTGGACCGGCAGGCATCCCTAGCGGCCTTTCTGGACCAGATGAAAGGCGCCCGCCTGGAGCTGCGCCTGGGTTCGGACACCCTCGCCGGGACGATCATCAGCGCGCGGACGTCCAAGCCCGACGAAAAGACTCCGGAGCGCGAGACGGTGGTGCTGCTGACCGATCCCGGCGAGATCCGGACATTTGACCTGGGCGCGGCCAGCTCCGTGAAGCTGTCGGACCCCAAGCTCCAAGGATTACTGAGGGACTACCTAACGGTATTGAGCGGCGCGCGTTCGAAGGATCGCCGCAGCGTGTATATCGACGCGGGCGGGACGGCCACGCGGCAGTTGAGCGCCAGCTACATGACGCCGTCGGCGGTATGGAAGTCGAGCTATAGGTTGATCTTCGGGCCGCAAACGGAAGCGACACTGGAAGGCTGGGCGATTATCGACAATACCTCGGGCGAGGATTGGAGCAACGTGAAGCTCTCGGTGGTTTCCGGGCGGCCGATCTCGTTCATCACGCAGTTGTACGAACCACGGTACGTGACGCGTCCCACGGCGGAACTGGCGGAGAATCAGGCCGTGGCGCCGGTGGTGCTACAGGGCGCAGTCGCAGCCGGCCGAGCCGGCACCGCGAATCTCGCGGCCCCGAGAGCAATCCGGCCACAGGCGGAGGCCCGAGAGTTTCTAGCGGACAACCTGCTCAAGACCGAGTCGGGCCAAGCTTCGTCCATCGCTCCGACCACCGATACCCGCGATCTCGGTGAGCTGTTCGAATACAGCTTTTCCAGCCCGGTGTCGGTGAAACAGGGCGAATCGGCCATGCTGCCGTTCCTGCAGCAGAAGGTCAACACGCGGAAACTGTTGATCTACATGGAAAGCTTCGGGCTGCATCCGATGAACGCCGCGGAGATCGCCAATTCCACCGGAAAGACGCTGGACGGCGGACCGATCACGGTGTACGACGCCAACACCTACGCGGGCGAAGCCCTGGTCGAAACACTCAAGGCCGGCGACAAGCGGCTGATCACCTATGGAGTCGATCTGGGAGCTCGTGTAACAACAGCCTTCGATTCCTCGCGGGCCAACGTTCGCGAGATTCATTTCGCACGCGGCATTCTGACGACTCGTAATGCGATCGAAGAGACCAAGACCTACACCATCAAGAACGTGGACCCGCGGCGCAAGACCGTGATCATCGAGCACAAGCAGCGCCCGGGCTATAAACTCCTGGACGCGAAGCCGTCCGAGACCACCGCCGACGCCTATCGCTTCGAAGTGAACGTGGGCGGCAACGCGACCGAGGCGTTCGCGGTGCGCGAGGAGCGGGTCTACGACCAGACCCTCAGTGTCTCCAGTGTCACGCCAGACATGATCGCGACGTTCCTTCAGAATAAAGCGCTGAGCGAGGCGGGCCGCCGCCAGTTGGACCAGATCGCGCAAAAGAAACGCGAGATCACGGCCAACGACGGCCAGCTTCGGCAGGCACAAGCCGACCTCAACAATCTGACCCAGGACGAAGAGCGGCAGCGCAGGAACATCGAGAGCCTGCGGAACGTCGCCGGCCAACAAAATCTGGTGCAGCAATATGCCGGCCAGCTCGCGGCGGCGGAAGTTAAGCTGACAGGGCTGCGGGATCAGGAGAGCGCTCTGCAGCGCAAGAAGACTACGCTCGACGGCGAGCTCAACGGGCTGATAGAAAAAGCTGAGTTTTAGCGGAACCCGATACCGGTGATCACGACCCCAAGTTGGCGCCGGTCGCCCGGCACAGTGAACGTCTTGTCGACAGTGACGGTCACGGCGGCGGTGGGGTTTGAAGACTGGAACGGGGCTGACAGTTTGTAGGACCCGGGTTTCGCAAAAGTGTCTTCCGCGACGAGCTGGCCATCCACCGACAACTGGATATGCCGTGCTGGGGCGCTGTCGGGAATGTAGAGCACGACCTCCACGGCGGTTTGCTTCTCGGGGGTTTTCAGCAGCACCGTGGCGCGCTGGCTCATCCATCCATCTGGGAACAAGCCGGAAAGGACGTGCGCGGGGGCTTGGGGATCGCGCGGGTTGAGGTAGCTCAGCACAGGTTTCCGGTCGACCACGGTATCGGCGCGCACACGATCCACTGGAGCCCTCGAGATTTCGAAGGGCAGCAGGCCTTCGGCGGCGCTCGAATAGGCCGAACGGCGGCTCAGGGAGATCAGTCGCAGCGGAATGTTCGGAATGATGTCGGCCGCGCTCACTTTCGCGACGGGAGCATTGACAGTAACCGGAGCAGCCAGCGCGCTCGACACGATGGTGTCCCCTGCTTGGACAACTTGATCTCGCGCGAGAGGCAGCGCGCCTTCCGATTCCAGGTAATAGCGCAGGCCCCATTCTGCGTCGACCCAGACGCGGTGTTGGGCTGCTTCGATAGCGAGGGTTTTCGCAAACTGGCGGTAGCCGTTCCAATGCTGATAGTTCGCGGTTGCCAGGCCCAGGGCAAGTATCAGCTGCAGCGCGAATCCCGCCACCAGCCAGCGCGGCGATGATCTTCGCGCAGCGAAGATTGAAATGGGCGCGGCGATGGGTAACAGGTAGCGGGCAGATCCCGCGAAGAAAATCACCAGTGCCCCGGTGAAGAAGATGGCCGCCCAGGCGGCCAGGAAGTCGCGGCGCACGGCCTCCGCGATCAGCCACGTCAGAACTAGAACGCCGCATCCCACTGAGAGCCAGAACAATGGGCTCACGTCGTAAAACGCCGCCGCCAGCGTTGCTATGGCCGCGGCGAATAAGCGCCATCTATTTTTCGGCCAGAAGGCGGCGATCACCAGCACCGGAGACACGATCCAGGCCGAGTGCACCACCAGTGCGACGGCGCTGCGCAGCGTGTTGGACGTCTTGTGGAAGGAGTAACTGCGCATGTAGCTCAGCAGCACCGCTGCGGGAAGCGCGCCGCGTGTGGTCCATTCGAAGAGTTGCCACGCTGCGATCGCGATGGGTGCGGCAAGCACGACGGTCCATGCTGCACGCCAGTTACGCCGCCTCTCGAACAGGTACACGGCAAGAACCGGGGTGAGCAATACGGCCTGATACGCTGTTAGTCCGGCGAGCACGCCCGCGGCGGCCGAACCTGCCAGCGCGACTACGGAGTGATCATCTACGGCCTTTACAAACAGCGCAACAGACGCCATCCAGAACGCCAAGAAGGGGAGATCGGCTTCGAAAGAATTCCCATTCACCACGAAGGCCGGAACCGCGAGGAACAGCAGCGTGGCGGCAAACGGGCGCTCGCAGAACCGGCGTGCCAGCGACCACATCGCCAGCGAGACGATCACCGAAAACAAAGTGTACGCCAGGTGAAATGGAACTTCGCGGACGTCGCCGAAGGCGGCCAGCAGGATCGCCAGGATCCAAGGGTTCAGGGGGCCGTGCGGGTGCCCGCGCATGTCCACCATGTCACCGAGAAACATGTAGCGAGTGTTCAGAGGATGCAGTGGATCGATCTGGGCGTGCTCGGCGCCGTAGAGATAGTAAACGTCGTCGCCTTGGATGGGCTGATTCAGGAACGGCAGCCGCAGCAGGATCGCCAGCGCGACGATCGCAAGGGTCTGTTTCACCACTGAACGGGGACACCCGGCTTCAGCGTCCAGACTTCAGTGCCAGGAAGATCGCGGAGCAGTTCGGCTAGTTGCTCGGGCCGGCCGGTGAGCGCCGGAAATGTTCCGAAGTGCAAGGGAATGACTCGGCGCACATTCAGCATGCGGCACGCGAGCGCCGCTTCGCGCGGACTCATGGTGTAGAGATCGCCGATGGGCAGGAACGCGAGCTCGGGATGATACAGGCGTTCGATGAGCTGCATGTCGGTGAAGACGTTGGTGTTGCCGGCGCAGTAGACCACGCGGCGGTCGGGCAAACGCATTACGTACCCGGCCGCTTCGCCCCCGTAGATGATCTGATCGCCGTCCAGAATGCCGCAGCTATGGATGGCGTGCGTCATGGTGACCGAAACCGGTCCCGCAGCGGCGGTCCCGCCCTTGTTCATGCCGAGCGTGTTCTTGGCTCCCTTGGTTTCGAGCCAGCGAGCGGTCTCATAAATCGCCACGATTTGCGGCGAGAACTTCTTGGCAAGCGGGAGCACATCGTGAATATGATCGAAGTGGCCGTGGGAAACCAGGATGACGTCCACGCGGTCGATGGAGTAACCCTTGGGGTACGAGGGGTTTCCTTCGATCCACGGGTCCACGAGAATGACTTCGCCGGTAGTCAGGCGGAACTGGTATGTCCCGTGACCGAGCCAGGTGATCTCAACCATCCTTCGATTTTAGCTGCTCGGATTGTTTCTCAGGGATCCCTTTGCCGTCCGTTTTACTCCCGGCGGCGGGAGTCCGGTCACTGTGCCGGCAACATCCATCGCGCGCAGGCCCTTCACGGCAGGATCTAGAATACCGCTTCTTCGCTTCGCTGGACCGGTCCGGTTCTCCGATGGAAGAGCACTCGGACTCCTGGTCAAACGATAGCTCAAAGGAGCGGAGGCGAAGCGAGGCGGAACGGCAAGTCGCGGTCGCGGCGGGAGATTGATGCGGGAGAGGGGCGGGATCGGGGTGTTTGCACGGCCGCGGGTCATACGAATCGGCCATTAAGCGGACAGGTGACTGTCCCAGGTCATCGCGAGGCTGGTAAACGCTACCCGACTTTGTGGGAGGAATGGTTTAATATTGCGAACGGAGCATCAAAATGACCATTAAGATTCGGCGAGGCAGCGCCGACGATGCACCCTTCCTCGCAAGTATTCTACTATCCTCGTCTCGTGCACACTTGCCGCGCGGCGTTTGGGATCTTATCATCGGCAAGGACGATAAGGGGTGTCTTGAGTACTTAAGTCGCTTAGTAGTCGCTGAGCCAAAGTCGCTGTACCACAATGAGTCTTTCCAGGTGGCCGAAATTGAAGGAACGCAAGCTGCGGCACTGGGCGGATTCCCTCTCGATGCCAGCCGCTGGAGCCGCGTGAGCGCGGCTCTGTCTCAGGTTCAGCAAGGTCTAGGTTGGACCGAAGCGGATCTGGCAGCCTCGCAACAACGGACGGCCCCTGTTTGGTCTTGCTTCCTCGCCGATGCGGGTGCGGATTGGGGTATCGAAAACGTCGCGGTACTGCCCGAGTTTCGAGGACAGGGAGCAGTTGACGCGCTCCTCAGAGAAACGGTGCAGGAGGCACGCGCGAAGGGGTTCAAACTAGCGCAAGTTAGCACGTATATCGGTAACGAGGCCATGGCCGTCTACGAACGCGCCGGGTTTCATTTCTCGGATGAGAGGCGCTGTGAAACGCTGGAGGCCGCGCTCGGAACACCTGGGTTCGTGCGTTTCCTACTGCCAATATCTTTATGAGCCGGCTCGATCACATCACGATTAATGTATCCGACTACGTCGCCTCGCGCGATTGGTATGCCAACAATTTCGGTCTGCGCGTTGAGTTTGAAGACCTGAATGCGGGTTTTGGCGGACTTGAAGATGACGGCAACACCGAATTGATTTTGGTCCAGACGGTCATGCAAGACCGCGCGCGGGACTGTTCCCTGAGTTTCCAGTGTGAGAGTGTTCACGCCAAGCACGCCGACCTTTCGGCGCGTGGCATCCAGTTCGTGCACGAGCCGAAAAATGTACCGTGGGGATATGGCACCGAACTGCTGGATCCAGACGGGTATCGCGTCCTGCTTTGGGACAAGGCCACCATGCCGGGCTACAAAGATCGCTAGATTTCAATGGATAACCGAAGGTACTCGCAGCGAGGGAGAGGATTACTCGCGAGTAACGGCGCAGTGTTTACGAACCAGCTGGTCTGTCGGCAATCGCGGCAGGGGCGGGGATCGGCCTAAGCGCGCACTTCGGACCGGTAAACTTACTGTGTGTCCTGGGCGACGCGACTCATCTCGGAGTTAGACGCAGCCGATCAGCGCGCCAAAACGGTCGCCGAGGGACTCACTCCATTCCAGCTCAACTGGAGGCCGAGTCCAGGCTCGTGGAGTGTCGGGCAATGTTTGGAACACCTGCGGGCCGCCAACGAGGTGATGCTGCCGGCGATCACGAATTCCTTGACTGGCCGCCCACTCCATGCGGTTGAGGACATCATGCCGGGCTGGTTCGGGCGGTGGTTCCTTCGCAACTACATCGAGCCGTCGCCCGAATCCAAACGGGCTCGGGCTCCCGGGAAGATTGCGCCGGCGAGTCAAGTGGACCCTCATATTCTGGACCTTTTCCTGACCAGCAACTTGGCCGTACGCGAGCTGGTCCGCCGTGCCAGCGGCTACGACGTAAACCGCATTCGATACCGGAATCCCTTTATCCCGGTGCTGCGTTTCACCGCCGGCACGGGGCTGCTCATCGTCACGAGACATCAGCACCGCCATTTGCTGCAAGCGGAACGGGTCAAACAGGCGGCGGATTTCCCAGGATCGGAAGGGAACGAAATGGGACTAGCTGCGTCATAATATGAAGCAGTCGCCACCCCGGGGGTGTGATATAGCCTATGACGACTTGGCGGCAGGATCTCCTTTTCGGCTTTCGGATGCTTCTCCGGAAGCCAACGTTCACGATCATTGCGGCGCTGTCACTGGCGCTGGGGATCGGGGCGAACACCGTTATTTTCAGCCTCATCAACACCACGCTCCTGCGGCCTCTTCCGTACCCGGATGCGGGCCGGCTGGTGATGATCTGGTCCGTGCCGCTGGACCATCGCGATCAGCTCAACGGGGTGACGGCGTACAACTATCTCTCTTTCCAGGAGACGGCGAAGTCGTTCGAGGCGATGGGACTCATTCGAACCAATGTCTGCAACATCGGGTCGGACGAACACGGGCAGCCGCCCGAGAGAGTGGACTGCGAGAACTTCACACCGTCGCTCTTTAAGACCCTTGGTGTGAAGCCTCTCTTAGGGCGGGTTTTAGCGGACGACGAGAACCCGGTGGACACCCAGGTGCCGGTGCTCTTGATCAGCGATCGTTTCTGGCAGCGGCATTTCAACGGGGATCGCAACGTGCTCGGCCAGACCCTGCGCGTGGACGGCGTCGACAAGACCATCATCGGCGTAATGCCGCGGAACTTTTATCTGTTCGATGAAGAGGCCGATTTCTGGACTCCGGTGTACTGGACGCGGACTGAGATGCAGAGCACGCAGTACACCTCGGGCGTGGCGGCGCGGCTCAGACCTGGAGTCGACATCCGGCAGGCGCAGTCCGAGCTGGACGGCCTGGCGGCACAATTGGCGAGCTCCGATGCCGCTCGAAATAAGAATGTCGGCGCGGTGCTGCAAACCATGACGGAATCACTGTACGGCCAGCTGCGATCTCCCCTGCTGCTGCTGCAGGGAGCGGTCGGCATCGTGCTGTTGATTGGATGCGCGAATGTGGCCGGACTCTTATTGGCTCGCGCAGCCTCGCGCCGGACCGAGATTGCCGTCCGCACAGCGATCGGGGCTGGCCGGGGAAGGATCGTCCGGCAACTGGTGACTGAGAATATTCCCTTGGCCCTGCTGGGCGGACTGGTAGGGATTCTCCTCGCCTGGGGCGGGCTGCGGCTGTTTGTAGCGGCTGCTCCCCCCGGCTTTCCGAGGCTAAATGAGCTTTCGCTGGATCTGCCGGTTTTGGGATTTACACTGCTGATCTCCATCCTGGCCGCGGTACTGTTTGGAATCGCTCCGGCGGTTCAGGCGTCCAAGACGGATCTAGCCGGCTCGCTCAAGGAAAGCACGCGGAGCGGCACGGACGGAGTGATCCGGCAGCGCTTGCGCAGCGGTCTGGTGATTCTCCAAATCGCCATGGCCCTGGTGCTGCTGATCGGAGCGGGATTGATGATCAACAGCTTCGTCCGAATTCAAAGCAATGCCCTCGGCGCCGATCCTAAGGATCTGCTTACCTTCGATTTCCGTTTCTCCCGCGATGAAGCGATCAAGCCCTATGCAAGATACCGGAATGCCGGCCTGTGGGACGTTCTGCCGGTAACCACGCTGACGTTCACGCGGGTCTATGAGCGACTTAGGAGTGTTCCGGGTGTAGTGTCCGCCGCCGGTGCAAGTACACCGCCGCTGGCAGGAGCGCTGAACATGGGTTTCCTGATTCTGGGACGCCCCGCGCCAGCGCCGGACGCCAACGGACAACCGTCTCAAACTGCCAATTACATCGCGATTACTCAGGATTATTTCGCTACCTTGCGAAGCCCGGTGATACAAGGGCGCGAATTTAACGATCGCGATACCGCCAGCGCGCCGTACGTGGTGGTGATCAACCAGACCATGGCGAAACGTTACTGGCCCGACGAGAGTCCGATCGGGAAGCAGATTCGGCTCGACTACGTCCCGGATGAACCCCTGCGAGAGATCGTGGGAGTAGCCACCGACATCCGCATGAATCGCCAGCAGCGCCAACTGAGGCCCACGATCTACGTGCCGTATCTTCAGCAGACTCCCCGGTGGATGGGCGCAGGGTACGGAGCGCGCGCGGGGATGTTCTTCGTGATGCGCACTAAGGGCAAGCCGCTGAGCCTGGCTCCGAGCGTGCGCCTGGCTGTGGCGGAAGTGGACCACACCCATCCGGTGGCGAACGTTCGGACCGTGGAAGACCTCCTGGATCAACAGGTACGATATGTCCGGCTGTATGTTCTGCTGCTGGGTATTTTCGGCGCGATCGCGGCGGTGCTGGCCGCAGTCGGGATTTACGGCGTGATGGCATATTCCGTGGCGGAACGAACCAGGGAGATTGGAATCCGGATGGCCTTGGGAGCGCAGGCGGGGGATGTTTTCAAGCTCGTCGCGTTGCGCTCCCTCATTCTATTCGGGGCCGGTCTGGTTCTGGGCCTCGCGGGCTCTCTGGTCCTCACGCGCTATCTCTCGTCCGCGCTTTACGAAGTTACGGCGACCGATCCAGCAACGTACGCCGCAGTTTCGCTGATGCTGGGGGCCGTGGCTTTGATCGCCTGCCTGGTCCCCACGCGGCGGGCAGTAACGGTGAATCCCACTGTGGCTTTGCGCTACGAATAGCGGCGGGAGTCCGGTCACTATGCCGGCAACATCTATCGTACGCAGGCCCTTCACCGCAGGATCTTCTAAAGCAGTCAGCCGCGCAAAACGGAGCCTGCCCCAGTGTCGAAGCGATTAATCGACCAGACCGGGCGCCGGGGCGGCCCTTTGCGCGGCAATGCCGCTTCTTCGCCAGACTGGGCCGGTCCAAGTCCTCCGATGGAAGAGCACTCGAACTCCTGGTCAAACGATAGCCCAAGGGAGCGGGAGGCCGAGCGGGCGGAGCGGGAAATTGCAGTAACGGCGGGACATTGACGTGGGTGCGGGACGGGACCGCGCCGGCGTTCCCGTGACAGGATTGGGCTTGAGAGATCAACTACACGTTCTGAACCTTGACATCGTCTATCCTTCGCAGGAAGGGAACTCGTTGCTCGACCGTTGCCGGCGTGCGGATTGCTTTCGACTCGCGTCTTGGCTCGTAGCGTTGCTTCTTAACGCAGGAGAGGTTGGATTTTGAAGATGAAACTCCGGAACGGCCTGTTGGTTAGCACCTGTGGAGTTGCGGGCATCGCCGCACTGGTTGGGCTTAGCCTCGCAGGTGCTGTGCAGGCTCAAACTGCTACTAGTACACTGTCGATTAAATCGCCTAAGGTTCCTGAATGGCAGAAAGTGGCGGGCGGCAAGCGGTCATTTGAGGTTGCCTCTATCAAGCAGGGCAAGCCGGGGACGTTCACGCCGCCGAACTTCGCCTTGGATAACAGCGACTCCTTCGGTGGTGCGAGTCCCCACGGACACTTCGTCGCTGAGTTTCCACTGGAAACCCACATCGAGTTCGCCTATAAGCTTTGGCTCTCACGAGAGCAGATGGACACCATGCTTGCCCACTTACCGAAGTGGGTCTCTACGGATAGCTATGCGATTAATGCGCAGGCGGAAGGTAATCCTACAAAGGACCAGATGCGCCTAATGATGCAATCTTTGCTTGCGGATCGCTTCAAGTTGGCGGTTCATTTCGAGGCCAAGAAAGGGCCGGTGCTCGCTCTCGTTCTGGACAAGCCAGGAAAAACAGGGCCAAAGTTATATCCTCATTCTCGTGGTCTTCCTTGCGATGTTTCAAAGCCTCCGCAGCCTCCGGGCTCCCCGACAAATCCCAGTGACGTCTTTCCGCCTGTCTGCGATGAGTTCCAGGCAATACCTAAGCCCAATCACTCGATCTTGATAGGCTCCCGAAATGTGACTATGGCTCAGATAGCAGCGTTCCTTGGCGAAGTCGGACACTTGGCGCATGCGGTGGTGGACCAAACCGGACTGGGCGGGCGGTTCGATTTCACGCTCGAATGGACTCCGGAGTCAAATAACCCTGTACCCGCACAAGAAGTTCAGCCTGATACTCAGGGAACGACATTTCACGAGGCTCTGCAAGATCAACTTGGACTGAAACTGAAGTCTGCGAAAGTATCAATGGATACTCTTGTTATCGACCATGTCGAGAAGCCTTCAGAAAACTGAGGGGCGCCTTCGGGCAGGAGAAGCTCAGCGCTTCAGCATGCTCTTCGCGGAGGGCTGGGCGTGCCCCAGGATGGGATGCGGACGATAAGGCTTCTCCAATGCCGCGACTTCCTCCGCGGTGAGCTTGAGATCAACCGCGCCGATCAGGTCCTGGAGTTGTGCGGCCTTAGTGGCGCCGATGATAGGTGCAGTGACGCCGGGAGCCTGCAAGACCCACGCGCAGGAGATCTGCGCGGGCGAAACGCCGCGCTTCTTAGCCACGTTGATAACAGCGTCTGCCACCAGGAAGTCATCTTCCGAGTGATACATGTCTTTCGCGAACGTGTCCACCGTGGCGCGAGTGGTCGCGTCGCCGTCGCGCCGGCGGTTTCCGGTCAGGAATCCACGCGCCAAAGGACTCCAGGGAATGACGGCGAGCCCTTGGTCCACGCATAGAGGAATGACCTCGCGTTCTTCTTCGCGGTAGACCAGGTTGTAATGGTTCTGCATGGACACGAACCGGTGCCAGCCGTTCTCTTTGGCCGTGTACAAGGCTTTCGAGAGCTGCCAGGCAGCCATGCTGCTGGCGCCCAGGTAGCGTACCTTGCCGGCTCGCACCAGCGAATCGAGCGCCTCGAGTGTCTCCTCGACAGGTGTCTTGGGATCCCAGCGATGGATCTGATAGAGATCGACGTAATCCATTTGCAGGCGGCGCAAGGAATTGTCGCAGGCTTCGATGATGTGCTTGCGGCTGAGGCCGCGCTGGTTCGGGCTCGGCCCCATGACGCCATGGACTTTCGTAGCGACGACGATATGATCGCGAACAGCCATCTCTCTGAGATGCGCTCCCGTAATCTCTTCGCTGAGGCCGATGGAATACACGTCGGCGGTATCGAAAAAAGTGATGCCGGCGTCGAGTGCGATGCGGAAGTGCTCGCGCGCATCCTCTTTATTGACGTGCCAGCCTTTGGTGCCCAGCGCCCAGTCCGGCAGATCGCCGCCGCCGTAGCTCATGCAGCCCAGGCACAGGCGGGACACAGTGATTCCGGTATTTCCGAAGTTGGTGAATTGCATGGTCTCTTTTGTATTCCAAAACGATTTTAGCGGGCTCGCGCCGGTAACTGGATGCCGTCGCCAAGCTGGGCGAAACCCGGAATCGTCACAGGCGTGTGTCCTGTGATCGGGATCTCGCCGAACAGCGCCTTGACGGCGGCTATTTCCGAGGGCAGCGACGAGCTGAACGTGGTGACGAAGGCGGTTGCGTTCGGGATACTCGTCAACAGGTAAGGATTCTCGAACGGCAGCAGCACCAGCGGCACGGGGCTCATGGACAGCGCTGTGAGAAATGGCTTGACGTCCTTCAGATCGGCGGAGACGGAGGCGAAGGATGCCGCGACGATCGCCGAACACGCGGTCATGTCGCCAGCGGTGGCTTCGAGGGCGGCGAGAGGCAGTGAAGTATCGAGTGCCACCACGCGTCCGTTGGGCACGCGGCGCCGAAATTCCTGCATAGTCCGTTGACCGAATTGCGAGATGCGCAGCTCGGTTACCACGATCAGGCAAGGGCGGCTTGACGCGGCTAGTGGAAGCAGGTCGCGGTCGTTGCGGATCAGCGTGACCGCGTGATCGGCGACGGCCTGGGCTCTCTCGACGGCTTGGGGCGAGTCCAGGACGTCGGAAATCGCGTCCAGGTTGACCAGCTTCTTTTTACTACTCAACCCGAGCGCAATCTTCGCGGTGAGCACACGCACAACGCTCTGCTCCAGCCGCTGGCGAGAGATGCGGCCGTCCTCCACGGCGCCCACCACCGCGCGGATGGCTTTGTCGGGATCCGGGGGCATCAGCAGCACGTCCGCGCCCGCGATCACGGCACGCACTGAGCCCTCGCCGCTGTCGAACAGCATGGACAGGCCCTGCATGGCCATCGAGTCGGTGACGATCAGGCCATTGAACTTGAGCTCGTCGCGCAGCAGTGCGGTGAGCACACTTCGCGATACGGTGGCAGGCATGCCGGAAGGGTCCAGCGCCGGTACCGCCATGTGCGCGGTCATGATGGAATCGACGCCGCGCATGATGGCCGCCTCGAACGGCTTCAGCTCCATGGCGTCGAGACGTTCGCGCGGGACTTCGAGACGCGGCAGACCGAGGTGGCTATCCACATCGGTATCGCCATGCCCTGGGAAATGTTTCGCGGTGACCAGGACACGGTTGGCGGGGTCGGAATGCGCGCCTTCGATGAACGCGGCCACGTGGCGCGATACCTTTTCCGGATTCTCGCCATAGGAGCGCAGGTTGATGATCGGGTTCAGTGGATTATTGTTGACATCGGCTACAGGCGCGAAGATCCAGTGAATGCCCAGCGCACGAGCCTCGCGTGCGGCGACCAAGCCCTCATACCTGGTGGCGGCAAGATCGTCCGCCGCGCCGAAGGCCATGCTGTGCGGGAAACGCGTGCCGCCGGTGACGCGCATGGAAGCGGCGCGCTCGAAGTCGGAGGCGACCAGCAGGGGAGTCTTCGCCAGCCTCTGCATCTGGTTCAGAAACAGCGCCATGGCATGAGGCTCGGCGTTGCGAACCAGTCCGTTTTGTGACGCGTTGTTGACGATGATGCCGCCGACGCGCAGATCGGCGACCCAGTGGCGGAACTTCTCGTAATCCGGTGACTTGGTGCTGTAGACGTCGCCATTGGAGACGACGATTACCAGCTGCGCGACCTTATCGCGCAAACTCATGGGCCTCATCAAGGCTTGCGCCGCGCGTTGATCGGCGGTGAGCGGAGCGGGCTTAGGTTTGGGAGTTTTTGATGCGGCGAAGGCGGTCACAGCGGTCAGCAATGCTGCGATCAGCCGGACAGCTCGCATGTTCATAGGATCTCACTCTTGGTGGGAAGTGAGGCGGCCACGATCTGAGCGATGTCTAATAACTTCGGCGGCGCCGGTGACACGGCCGCGAGAGCATCGCGAAACATGGTGTTGCAGAAGGGGCATGCCGCCGCCACGGTGCCTGCTCCCGTCGCTGCTAACTCGCGTGCACGATTGTGACTGACGCGCTCGCCTTGCTCTTCGCCCAGAAATGCGAGGCCGCCGCCGGCGCCGCAACAGAAGCTTCGTTCGCGTGCACGCGGGGGATCCAAGACTTCACCGGATCGAGCGAGCACCGCTCGAGGTTGGTCATACACGTTGCGGTAACGGCCCAGATAGCAGGGATCGTGATAGACGATATCTTCGCCCTTAGACTGAGGCAGCCGGTCGATGTGGCGCGCCATGAATTCGCTGTGATGTTCGATGGGTGGGGCTTGACCGTATTCCTGCCAATCAGTGGAGATGGTGCGAACGCAATGCGGGCAGATGGAAACGATCTTGGTCGTCTTGCTCTGCTTCAGCGCTTCGAGATTCGATTCGGCGAGCTGCTGGAACACGAGATCGTTGCCCAAGCGACGTGCGGGATCGCCGGTACATTTCTCTTTCTGCAGAACGCCGAAAGTGGTCCCTAGGTGTTTCATCACACGGGCGAAGGCGGTGATGATCTCGCGGCCCTGCGGATCGTAGGCGCCCATGCAGCCGAGCCACAGGCAGTACTCCTGCGTTCCGTCGAAGATCGGCAACTGTTCCCTGGCGATAAACTTGTCGCGTTCGGCGGAACTGAAGCCGAGCGCGTTCCCGTTGCGCTCGAGCGCGAGAAACAACTTGGTGCCGTAGCTGTCCTCCCACTTGCCGGTATTCACCGCGCCGCGCCGTAGCCCCACGATGATGGGAACGTGTTCGACGCCCACCGGGCACTGGTATTCGCACGCGCCGCAGGTGGTGCATTGGAACGCAGCTTCTTGCGAGAGATGTTTGCCGAAAAGCGGCTCTTCTGATGCCGGCCCGAACTCATTCAGGTAGCCGCGCACGCCCAGCGCGATCTTCTTGGGATCGAGAATCTTGCCGGTGTTGTTGGCCGGACAGTGTTCGGTGCAACGGCCGCACTCGACGCAAGAGTAGGCCTGCAGGGCGGCGATCTGCGTCAAGTCCTTGCCGGTGTCGAGGCCGAAGTCTTCATCGTCGGCGAGCGGCGGAATTTTGGCGAAGCCGCCGCGCGAGAGGAATATCGAAAACGGGCTTAACACCAGGTGCAGATGTTTGGTGTGCGGGATCAAAGGAAGAAACACGAGCGACGCCGCAGTGTGGGACCACCACAACAGTTTGGAATCGGCCATCCGCAACGCCGCCAGGTAGGTCAGCATGAGCGCCAGAATCAGAAAAGCGATTACGCCGGACTGGTACGAAAGCTCGCCGAGCCACCTCGGGCGCAGGATGAACCGGCGGACGAATAGTGCCGAGATTGAGATCGCCACCAGGACTGCGAATACGGCCGCCAGTTGGAAGTAGAAGCTGCCAGGGGATAAAAAGGCTCCGCCGAAACCGATCGCGATGTGATTCAGCGTGACCAGGGAGAAGGCGCAGAATCCCCAGAACACGAGGGCGTGGGCCAGGCCGGGCAGAGGCCGCTCGCGGATGACCTTGGCCTGGAGCATCACTTCCCAGACCAGCTCGCGAATTCGCGGGCCGATGGGAAGCAGCGAGAAATCGGCATCCGGCTTAGCCGCGCGGATCCTGCGGAGCACGGCGCCGAAGCGCCACCAGAATCCGGCGAGGGACGCGGCCAACAATACGGCGAGCAGCAACCTCTCAAACATGGTCACCCAAAAATGTAGCATGCGGGGTCAACCGGGTAGAATGTTAGAGCATGCGTCATCTTGTTTCCGGGGCTGCGGGTTTCATCGGCTCCCATTTATGCGACCGGCTGCTGGCCGATGGCGGCGAAGTGGTGGGTCTCGACAACCTGATCACGGGCTCGGAACGCAACATCGAACACTTAGAGAGCAAAGCGAAGTTCAGCTTTCGCAAGTTCGACGTCACGAAACCCATTGCCGAGCCGGGCAAGTTCGATCACGTCTGGCATCTGGCGTCGCTGGCGAGCCCGAAGTTTTATCTGGCATATCCCATCGAAACGCTCGAATCCGGATCGACCGGAACGCGCAACATGCTGGAGATCGCCCGCCGCGACGGCGCGCGGTTCCTGGTGACGTCGACGTCGGAATGCTACGGCGATCCGCTGGAGCATCCCCAGGTGGAAACGTACTGGGGCAACGTCAATCCGGTGGGGCTTCGCTCGTGTTACGACGAGAGCAAGCGTTACTCGGAAGCGGTCACCATGGCATACCACCGAACACACGGTGTGCGCACGAACATAGCGCGGATCTTCAATACTTACGGTCCCCGCATGGCACTGGACGACGGACGCGTGGTGCCGGCGTTCCTGGATCAGGCGCTGCGCAGCCAGCCGCTGACGGTGTTCGGCGACGGCTCGCAGACCCGCAGTTTTTGCTACGTTTCCGACATGGTCGAGGGACTGGTCCGGCTGGCGAACTCCGAGGAACGTTTACCCGTGAACCTCGGCAATCCCGTGGAGCTCACCATCCTGGAGTTTGCGGAGCGAATTCAACGGTTGATGGGGATCAAGGCGCCGATCGTGCACCAGCCTCTGCCGTCTGACGATCCCAAGCGGCGGCAGCCGAATATCGCCAAAGCGAAAAAAGTGCTCGGGTGGGAGCCGAAAGTAAACCTGGAAGATGGGCTGCGGGAAACGGTGGCGTACTTCAAATCGAGATTAACCCCTGCGTGACAGTAACGCGCAAACCGCAATCACCACCCACGCGGCGATAAACGAAGCGCCGCCGAATGGAGTGATCGCGCCGAGCGTCCGCATGCCCGTGATCGCCAGAGCGTACAGGCTGCCGGAAAACAGCACGATCCCCGCCAGCAGCAGCCAGCCTGCCCACGCGCCTGCAGACTTTGAGATCAAGCCCGCACGAACCAGCAAGGGCACCGCCAGCATCCCCAGTCCGTGGATGAAATGATAGAACACGCCCTTTTCGTAAACGCCCAGCGAGTAGGTGTCCAGGCGGCCCTGCAATCCGTGGGCTCCGAACGCGCCGATGGAAACCGCTAGCGCGAGCATGATAGCGGCGGCAGCGGTCCAGTTCATCCTTTTACAGAATAGCGGAGCGCTCCGCTAGAATCGAAGGACCATGGCAGCGTGGGCAACCGGTATCCAGCTCGGCCCGTATCTGCTGCTGGCGCCAGTCGGCGCGGGCGGGATGGGTGAGGTGTGGAAAGCTCGCGACACGCGGCTGGATCGCATTGTCGCCATCAAGCGGCTCAAGGGGCAGCATACGGCCCGGTTCGATCAGGAGGCGCGCGCCATCGCCGCGCTGAACCATCCGAATATTTGCACGCTGCACGATATCGGGCCGGATTACCTGGTAATGGAGTACGTCGAAGGGAAGCCCGTCCACGGCCCCTTGCCGACGGAGGAGGCCGTGCGGCTAGCGATACAGATCGCTGGGGCGCTGGAAGAAGCACACGCGCACGGAATCCTGCATCGCGACCTGAAACCCGCGAACATCCTGGTCACCTCCAAGGGCTCCACCAAACTGCTCGACTTCGGATTGGCGAAGCTGACCGGAGATTCAGCGGGTCAGTCTGTAACCCAGACAATCGGGGTCTCGGGCACGCCGGCTTACATGGCTCCAGAGCAGGCTGAAGGCAAACCGCTCGATGCGCGTTGCGACATTTTCAGCTTTGGGCTGGTGTTCTATGAGTTGCTTGCCGGCCGCCGGGCTTTCAACAGTCTGGCGGAGCTACTGCGCGACGATCCGCAGCCGCTGAAGTCGCCCGCCTCGGAACTTGTGATGAAGTGTCTGGCGAAGGAACCCGCTCAGCGGTTCCAGACGATGACGGAAGTGCATGCGGCTCTGGTAGGAATCGGGCATGCCCGACCCGCGGAGCAGCTCTCGATCGCGGTGCTGCCGTTCGCAGACATGAGTCCCGGCAAGGACAACGAATACTTCAGTGACGGCCTGGCGGAGGAGATTATCAATTCTCTAACCCATGTGCCCGGCCTGAAAGTGATCGCGCGCACGTCGGCTTTCGCGTTCAAGGGACAACAGACCGATATCCGCAAGATCGCCGAAGCGCTGGGCGTGACCAACATCCTGGAAGGCAGCGTTCGAAAAGCCGGCAACCGCATCCGGGTGAACGCGCAGTTAATCACCGCCGCCGACGGCAGCCATCTCTGGTCGGAACGTTACGACCGGGAACTCGCCGATGTGTTCGCCGTGCAGGATGAAATTGCGGCCGCCATCGCCGCGGCGCTGCAGGTCAAGCTGTCCGCTGCGCCGCGAAAGTACACACCCAAGCTGGCGGCGTATGAAGAGGTTTTGAAGGCCCGGCATTATCTGCAAAGGTGGACCCCGGACTCAGCGGCCAAGGCTCGGGAGTGTCTGGAGCGGGCGGTTGCGATCGATCCGGGATTCGCGCTCGCCCACAGCGATCTGGGCTGGTGTTTCTTCACGCTGGTTACCGAGAACAAAATCCCTCCGCGAGAAGCGGCCGCCTTGATGAGCGCGGAAGCGCGGAAAGCCCTGGAGATCGATTCGTCGCTGCCGGACGCGCACGCTGTTCTGGCCATGGCCTCGGTGATCGATTACGACTGGAACGAGGCCGGACGGCAATTTCGCCTGGCTATGGCGCACGAGCCGATTCCACCTATGGTGCGCTACTTCTACAGCGGGTTCTATCTTTCGCCGCTGAACCGCGGGATCGAAGCCGATCAGGAGATCCAGCGGGCGCTTCAGGAGGATCCCCTCAACCTCCTGTTCCGCGCATCCTTGGGATGGCGCCTGTTGGCCGTCGGCAGATTGAGTGAAGGGGAGGCGATTCAGCGGCAAGTCCTCGAACTCGACGAGAACTTTTGGCTTCCCTATGGGTGGTTGGGCGCTCTTCGCATGGTACAAGGGCAGCTAGCCGAAGCGCTAGCATTTACGGAAAAGGCGTATTCCTTGGCGCCCTGAAACCCGAGCATGCCCGGACTACTCGCCGGAATTCTGGAGCGCACGGGCGACGCAAGCCGCGCGCAACATTTGCTTGAAACACTCGGGGACGGCACAGCGTTCGGCGCACCGGGCGGGTTCTTCGCATATCATATGGTGCGCTCGGAAATCGATCTGGCCGCGCTTTGGTTCGAGAAAATCATTGCGCAGCGCGATACCAGAGCGCCTTGGATCTTCCCTCACATGTTCGGTGATCTTCTCGTCTGCAGTCCCCACTGGCCCAAGCTGGCGAAAATGATGAACCTGCCGGAGGCGGCTTCATGACCGCTTGGCGGGCCGGCGAGCAACTCGGGCCTTACGAGCTGATCGGCGCGATCGGCGCGGGCGGGATGGGCGAGGTGTGGAAAGCTCGGGATACGCGCCTGGGCCGCGTGGTCGCCATCAAGCGGCTAAAGAGTGAGCACGCCGAACGATTCCAGCGTGAAGCCCGCGCGATCGCTGCGCTGAATCATCCGCATATCTGCCAGATCTACGACGCCGGCGTGGATTATCTGGTGATGGAGCATGTCGAAGGCAAACCGCTGAAGGGGCCTCTGCTGGTCGACGACGCCGTGCGACTCGCGATTCAGATCGCGGGGGCCCTCGAGGAAGCGCACTCCAAAGGCATCATACACCGCGACCTGAAACCTGGAAACATTCTGATCACGCGAAAGGGTGAGGCCAAGCTGCTCGACTTCGGACTGGCGAAGTTGGAGGAGCCGGGTCCGCGGGGCGATACCTTCTCGACGCTGACGGTGGGGCTGACCGAGGCGGGAGTTGTGGTCGGCACAGTGGCCTACATGTCGCCGGAGCAAGCACAGGGGCTGGCCGTTGACACGCGATCGGACATTTTCTCCTTCGGCCTAGTGTTGTACGAGATGTTGAGCGGGAAGCGCGCCTTTAGCGGGGATACTCCGATGGCGACCCTGGCGGCGATTGTGAAGGATGAGCCTGCACCGCTCGCTGCGCCGGAAGCGCTGGAACGCATCGTCAGGCGGTGTCTGGCGAAGCAGGCGACGCAACGCTTTCAGACCATGGCCGAGGTGAGGAAGGCACTGGAACAGGCTGGGCAGGCCGGCAGCGTGTCCCAGCAGCAGCCCTCCATTGCAGTGCTGCCGTTCGCGAACATGAGCGCGGACAAAGAGAACGAGTATTTCGGCGACGGTCTGGCCGAGGAGATCATCAATGTGCTGGCCAACGTGCCCGGCATGAAGGTGACCGCTCGCACGTCCTCCTTCTTCTTCCGGGGAAAGGACGTCGAATTCGGAGAGATCGGCAGGAGGCTGAACGTCGAGCATATTCTAGAGGGGAGCGTCCGGAGGGCGGGCAATCGCATCCGAGTCACGGCGCAGCTCATCAAGGCTGCGGACGGTTTTCATGTGTGGTCGGAGCGATACGACCGCGAGTTGACGGACATCTTCGCGATACAAGACGAGATCACGCGAGCCATCGCGGCGGCTCTCCAGATGAAGCTCTCGCCGGAGCCCGCTGCCCAGCGTCACGTGCCGGCGCTGCGCGCCTACGAGGCATATCTTAAGGCTCGAGACCTATGGTTTAACGGGGCGCGGCCGGAACTGCTGCCGCGGTTCAAGGAATTGCTGGAGCGCGCCATTGAGCTGGATCCGAAATTCGCCCTGGCGCACAGCTTCCTCGGTATTTACTACACGATGCAAGCCAGCCTTTCCCTGAAGCTGGCGCGCGAGGTGGTCCCGTTGGCGCTGGCAGCCGAACAAGCGGCGCTGCGCGTCGATCCTTCGCTGGCGGAGGCCCACGCGATCCTGGCGGTGTGTATCGGCGGCTATGAGTACGATTGGGCCGGAGCGGAACGGCACTGGCGCCTCGCGATGGCTCGCGAGCCTGCGTCGCGCGACATTCGCTTCTGGTACGGGAACCATCACCTCTTGCCGATTGGCCGCACAGCGGAGGCGGTGGAGGCGATGGAGTGGGGACTCCAGGGGGATCCGTTGAACCTTATGTACCGGTGGTTACTTGCTCGCGGTCTCCGGCTCGCCGGAAGGCTGGATGACGTGGAGGCCGAATTGCGCGCCGTCCTGGAGATCGATGAGAATTATCCGCACGCGTTGGCTACGCTTGGTTCCATTTGCGCGCAGCAGGGGAGGTTTGAGGAAGCGCTGACGGTCACTCGAAAGGCGAATGCTGTGATGCCTTGGTCAAACCCGGTCATCGGACAGCTCGCGGCCTTGCTGGTGCGCACGGGAGCCGCAAGCCAGGCAGACCATTTGATCGAGAAGCTCGGGCCCGGCACGGCGCCCGGAGCCGCCAGCGGACTGGTGATTTTTCACGCCGTGTGCGGGGATCTCGATCGAGCCGCGAAATGGGCGGAGCTTGCGATCGAGCAGCGGGACATGCCGTTCGTCCAGAACCTGGGGCCGTTCCTCCAGCCCACTCCGTGGTGGCCCGCACTAGCGAAACTGATGAATCTGCCGGAGACCGCGGCGGCCTAACCCTCAGCAACCCACACCTTCGCGGCTGCGGCCCCGCCGAGCTGCACCGGTTTGCGATCCACACGAAGCGTCATGGTCTGGTCGTAATTCTTTCCGACCACTTTTAACTGCGCCCCCGGGCGAATGCCGAGGCCGTGCAGATACTCGAGCAGCTTGCGATCGCGCTCGAACACGCTCATGACCCGGACGCCTGCACCGCCGGTCGCTTCATCCAGGGGGATCCAGCCACGCTCGCGGCGGTCGCGTGGGCGATCCCTGCCGACGCGGTTACCGTGAGGGCAAGCCTCGCCCTCGCCCAACTTGTCCAAAAGCTTGCGTTCGAAATCCGCCGAGACGGCGTGCTCCAGTTGCTCGGCCTCATCATGAACCTTGTACCATTCCATTCCGAAAACTTCCGTCAGCATCCGCTCGATGAGGTGATGCCGGTTCAGCACGCGGTTGGCGATCTCGCGGCCTTCCCGCGTCAGGCTCAACTCGCCGGAGGCGGCGACACGTATCAGCCCATCGCGCTTGAGCCGGCGGATCGCCATAGTGACGGCGGGCGCCGAGACGTCGAGCCAGCGCGCCAGGGTCGCGGCGATGACGGTTTCGCCCTCGCTTTCGGCCTCGGCGATGGCCTTTAAGTAATTCTCCTTGGATATGGTTATTTGCACGCTATCCGAAATTGTAATATGGACTCCAAGAGGAATTAATGACGAATACACGCTGCCTCCCAATCCTAGCCTCCTTGGTTGCTTTCGCGGTGATGCCGATTGCGGCGGAAGAACGTGTCGACCTGTCCGCGATCCACAAGATCCGGGAAGAGGCTTTGCAGAATTCCAAGGTGATGGACCACGTCTTCCAGCTCACCGACGTCTACGGCCCGCGCTTGACCAACTCACCCGGATTCTTCGCGGCGGCTGACTGGGTCGTGAGGCAGTTGAAGGAGTGGGGCATCGAAGGGCGCCAGGAAAAGTGGGGTCCGTTCGGCCGGGGCTGGACCTACACGCACTTTTCGGCGAACCTGATTGAGCCGCAATACGCCCCGCTGATCGGCTTTCCACTGGCCTACTCTCCTGGCACCAATGGCGTGGTGACCGGAGAGGCGATGGTCGCCAACATTGCCGCCGAGACCGATTTCGACAAGTACAAGGGCAAGCTGAAGGGCAAGATTCTGTTCATGGGCGTGGGCCGGGAGCTGCCGATGATTACGACGTCGCAGGGCCAACGATACACCGATGATGAACTTGCCAAGTTAAGTGTCGCCCCGGACGGCGGTGGTCGCGGCGGCGCCCCAGGGGCGGCTGCTCTGGGGGACGGTCGCGGAGGCCGCGGCGGACGGGGTGGTCCAGGCGCTCCGGGCGGTCCTGGAGGTCAAAATGCTCAGCAGCAGCTCCAGAACCGGATCAACAAGTTTCTCAAGGACGAGGGCGTGGCTGTAGTGGTTCGCCTGGGCGGCGGGCAAAGCAGCGGCGGCACCGTGTTCGGCCAAGCCGCCGGAACGCGCGATGTGAAGGATCCGGTTCCGCCACCTACTGTCGCGCTGACGCCGGAACACTACAATCGGGTGCTGCGTCTGCTCGATAACAAAATACCCGTCAAGCTGGAATTCGACATCCAGGCGAAATTTCTGGACGACCGTACCGATTCGGTGAACGTCATCGGCGAGATTCCGGGCGGCCGCAAGCGCGATGAGATCGTGATGATCGGCGCGCACCTGGATAGCTGGCAGGGTGGGACCGGAGCGACGGATAACGCAGCGGGCTGTGCCGTGATGATCGAGGCGCTGCGCATTTTGAAGACCCTCGATCTGCCCATGGATCGCACGGTTCGCATGGCCTTGTGGGGCGGGGAAGAGCAGGGTCTGCTCGGCTCGCGCGCCTACGTCAATGAGCATTTCGCGAATCGCGAGGATATGAAACTGAAACCCGAGCACGCCAAGCTGGCCGGCTATTTCAATGTCGACAACGGCAGCGGGAAAATCCGCGGCGTGTATCTGCAGGGTAATGACGCGATGCGTCCCGTTTTCGAGGCGTGGTTCAAGCCATTCCAGGACCTGGGCGCCGGGACTATCAGCATCCGCAACACCACTGGGACGGATCATACGAACTTCGACGCCGTGGGCCTGCCTGGATTCCAGTTCATTCAGGACGGCCTGGAATACAATTCGCGGACACACCATTCCAACATGGATGTGTACGATCGCGTCCAGCGCGCGGACATGGCTCAGATGGCGGCGATTGTGGCGTCGTTCGTATACAATGCGGCGACTCGCGACGAAATGCTGCCGCGCGAGCCGCTGCCGAAGCCGCAGCCTCCGGCGCAGAATGGCCGCGGGGGCGCTCCGGCGAACGGCGCGCCGCCCTCGGCGAACTAAGTCACCTTTTTAGGAGTGGAACCGCAAACCGGCGAAGCTGACCACGCTCTGCGGATCGATGTTCCACTGCTGATAGTGCAGCAGGCTGCCGCGGATGTTCGGCATCGCGCGTAAGAACGTGTAAATCGGGGACGCGCCGCACCACTTCAAGTCATCATGATTCTCGCGCACCTGGTCCCAGAAGCCGGCCGCGTCGCCCTGTTCCATGCGCTCGATGCGGGAGCAGTCGCGGCGGGCGACTTCTTCCATTTCTCCGCGACCGGCGGCTGCTTCGAATCCGTCGCCATAGCGGCGGCCCATGTGCGCCATGTCGACGCCCAACACCCACAGCAGCCGGTCCCCTTCGCGAGCCGCGATGTCGCCCAGGGCGCCGATGGTTCGCCGCACGGCTTCGTCGTCCTCGGGCCGAGCACCCATCCGCATTCCGCGCGAAAATGCCCCGCATAACACCGGCAGCACACGCACATTTGGTCCGAACAGATGCTGCAGAAACACCACCTGAAACTCGATGGAATGCTCCACCGAGTGGCAGTAGTCTTCCATCAAGGCACCGTCGCCTGCGGCCCGCGCGATCTCGTCCACAAGGGCCAGGTTGATGCCGGATTCGCCGAAAGGAGTAACGAAGGGTTTGCGTGTTAGGCCAAAACGGTCGGGTTGTCCGTAGTGCGAGGTGCCCAGGATCACGAAGGTCTTTTCAGCATCGGAGGGAGTGAGGGAGGCGTACGCCGCTCGATAACTTTCAATGCCCCCGAAGGGGCTCACGTGCGGAGCCGCGATGCCCCGGATCTTTTCTCCCGATGTCCCGCCCGGCGCGGCTGTCGAGCTTCCGTTTAGGTACCCCCGCAACGTGGACGTGAGTTCGGCGGAATCCTCGGGATAACCTGAGCCGGCGTGCGCGGGTTCCCGCCTGGGCGCGTTGGCGAACCCACGTTCGGCCTCCTCTTTGCGGCGAAAAAACTTTTCGTCTTCGAGAAATCCAGCCTCGCTGAGCGTGTCGATCAGGTGCTGCTCCAGCTCTCCGACGTCCAGATCGCCCGTCAAACGGACCAGATGCTCCCGCAGATCGAGCGAGCTGTGAGCACCGTCAAAGAAGGTCAGGCTTTCCACCAGCACCGGTGGAATCACCAGCGTGGCGTCGGAAAACTGGAAAGGATCACGGATAAGCAGGCCAGGTCGATCCGGAATGGGGGACGGCATGAAGTCCAGCGTGGGACGCAGGCGAGCCAGCATGGGGAACCACCAGATCCCAAGCATACCGCGCCATTGCGTACCTTAAAGACTTGGATCCCCTCAACCTATATCGGCAACGCCTGGACGGCTGGCGGAGCGAACATGCCCGAGGCGACCTGCTACACCGGCGGCTGGGCAACGCCCGGCTGGCCAGCGGTGTGTTAGCGGTGGTGATCGCCGCACTGTCGCTGGGCGCCGGACGAATTTCCCCGTGGTGGCTGTTGCTGCCAATCGTGGCGTTGATGGTGCTGGTGGTGATTCACGACCGCGTGGATCGCGCCCTGCGCCGGGCCGCGCGGGCCAACGCGTATTACGAGCGGGCGGTAGCGCGCCTGGACAACCGCTGGATCGGTACCGGCAGTCAAGGCGAGCGGTTTCGCGATCCTCGCCACGTTTTCGCCGACGATCTGGATCTGTTTGGCCGCGGATCGCTTTTTGAGTTGCTTTCCACAGCGCGGACTCGCATAGGAGAACGCGTGCTCGCCGGATGGCTGCTTACGCCGGGCGAGCCCAAGGAGGTCGCCGAGCGCCAGGAATCCGTGAAGGAGCTGCGGCCGGGGGTGGATCTGCGGGAGGAGATCGCATTGATGGGCGACGATCTCCGCGCCGCGCTGGACGATCGAAAACTGGGTACGTGGGGAACTGAACCTCCCGTGATCTTTTTCCGGGGGGCGCGCTGGGTGGCGCTCGCCTTGGCGATCGCGGCCGTCGCGAGTGCCGTCACTACGATGCTCGATTGGACTAGCCTCCGTCCGTTCCTGTTCGTAGTTTTGGCCGAGCTCATGTTCATGATGACGACGAACAGAGCCACCGCCCAAGTGGCCGGGAGCATCGGCACGCCCGCGCATGAATTGCGGCTGATCGCATTGCTGCTCGAACGCGTGGAACGCGAGCCGTTTTCCTCGCCTGGGCTGGCAGGCTTGCGCGGCCGGTTGCTCGTGGATGGAACGCCGGCCACCCGGGAGATCCGCCGCCTGGTGCGTTTAGTGGACCGGCTGGACTGGGCGCAGAATCTCTTCTTCCGTCCCATCGCCGCCGCCTTGGTCTGGATGCCACAGTTCGCTATGGCCATCGAGAAGTGGCGCATCCGCTACGGTCCTCACGTCGGCGGATGGGTTGCCGCCATCGGCGAATTCGAGGCGATGAGCTCTCTAGCCTGCTTCGCGTACGAGCGTCCCGACGCAGTGTTTCCCGAACTCGTGGACTCTTCCGAGCGCTTATACGACGCCGAGGGTCTTATTCATCCGCTGATTCCCGCCGCGGAGGCCATAGCGAATGACGTGAAGCTGGGAGGCGAGACTAGGCTGTGGATCGTCAGCGGGTCGAACATGTCGGGCAAGAGCACGCTGCTTCGCGCCGTCGGGTTGAGTGTGGTGCTCGGGTGGGCGGGCGCGCCGGTCACTGCCGGGCGGCTCCGGCTTACGCGGCTGCGTTTGGGCGCGTCCATGCGCGCCAGCGATTCGGTAATCGACCACCGATCCCGTTTCTACGCCGAGATCAGCCGCTTGAAGGACGTAGTGGACCTGGCGCGTTCCGGCCAACCGCTGCTGTTCCTGCTCGACGAATTGCTCAGCGGCACCAATTCCCATGACCGGCGGCTCGGCGCGCAGGCTCTGTTGATGGGATTAGTGGATCGCGACGCGATCGGTCTTGCAACCACCCACGACCTGGCGCTGGCCGAGATCGCCGAGCATCTCAACGGTCGCGCGGTCAATGTTCATTTCGAAGACCACCTGGAGGGCGGCCAGATCCGCTTTGATTACCATTTGCGTCCCGGCGTGGTGGCGCGGGGGAACGCCCTGGAGCTGATGCGCGCAGTCGGTTTGGACGTGTGAGCAACACGCTACAATGCGAGTGGAATGGCAAAACTTACCGATTCGCAGATTTCAGAGGGATTGAGTAAGCTGCCTGGCTGGAAAGTCGAGCACGGCAAGCTTCACCGTGAATACAAGTTTGCCGATTTCCCCCACGCCATCGGCTTCATGGCCATCGCCGCTCCATCGATCGAGAAGAACGACCACCATCCCGAGTGGGCCAACGTCTATAACCGCGTGACGGTCGATCTCGTGACCCATAGCGCCGGCGGTATCACGCAGAAGGACCTCGATTTGGCGACGCTGCTCGAGGGTATCGCGAAACAGCTCTTATGAAGCTTCTGCTGGCGGTGACGTTGATAGTGTCGTCTGCGTCAGCACAGGTTTTTGCAGGCTCTGCGGCGCTCGATGCAGCTACCGAACAGGCGATCCGCGACGGCCTGATCCCCGGCGCGGTCATTCTCATCGGCCACGACGGGAAGATCGTTTATCGCAAAGCATACGGATCCCGCGCGCTGGTCCCTGCGAAAGAAGCTGCGACGCCCGACACGATTTACGATATCGCGTCCCTTACTAAAGTCGTGGCGACTACGCCGGCGATCATGAAGCTTTACGAGCAGGGCAAGATCAAGCTCGACGATCCAGTCACTGCGTACCTCCCCGAGTTTCAGGGCGGCAAGAGCAACGTCACGATTCGTAACCTACTGACGCACTACTCAGGACTGCGCCCGGATCTCGATATCGACCCGCCGTGGACCGGGTATGAAACCGGCATTCGCAAGGCGCTGATCGACAAGCCCACCGGGCCGCCCGGGCGGAATTTCGTTTATAGCGACATCAACTTCGAATTGCTAGGCGAAATCGTGCAGCGGGTGAGCGGAAAACCGTTCGATCAGTTCGCGCGCGAGCAGATTTTCGAGCCGCTGGGGATGCGGGAGACCACTTTCAAGCCGTCTGCTGCACTGGCCGCGCGCATCGCGCCTACGGAAGTCGACGCCTCCACCGGCACGCCGTGGCGCGGCGTCGTGCACGATCCGACCGCGCGTTTCATGGGCGGCGTGGCGGGGCATGCTGGTGTGTTCTCGACGGCCGACGACCTGGCGCGCTATGCAGAAATGATGCTGAGCGGTCACTTGTTCGCGCCGGCTACGATCGAGTTGTTCACCTCGCCGGCAGGCCCGCCCGACCAGCCGATTCTGCGCGGCTTGGGCTGGGATATCGACTCGCCGTACTCGTCCAATCGCGGCGATATTTTTCCCCGCGGGACATCTTACGGGCATACCGGATTCACCGGCCCGGCGCTGTGGATCGACCCGGCCAGCAAATCGTTCGTAGTGATCATGACTAACCGCGTCCATCCCAAGGGTGGTCGCAGCATCAACGAATGGCGCAGGACCGTCGCCACCATCGCTGCCGATGGTCTGGGCCTCGGCCCGAGGAACGCTCGCGTGCTGACGGGGCTCGAAGTGCTCGCGCAAGCGAAGTTCGCGCCGTTCGAAGGCCACCAGATCGGGCTGATCACCAATCAGACCGGAATCGACCGCCAGGGGCGGCGTAATGTCGACGTGATGCTCGCGGCGGGTGTAAAGGTCGCCGCGCTATTTGCACCGGAACATGGAATCACGGGCCGCGAAGACCGCCCGGATATCGGCGACGCGCGCGACCAGGCCACCGGGCTTCCCATCCGGAGCCTCTACAACAACGGTCGCTACCGGCTCACGCCGGAGATGCTGCGCGGCGTCGACACACTGGTGTTCGACATCCAGGACGTCGGCACGCGCTTCTACACCTACTCCTGCACCATGCTCTATGCGCTGGAAGAAGCCGCCAAAGCCAAGGTCCCCTTTTACGTGCTGGACCGGCCGAATCCGGTGACCGGCCTGCACGTCGAAGGGCCGATTTTGGACGCGAATCTCCAAAGCTTTGCGGGCTGCTACGATTTGCCGGTCCGTCACGGGCTCACGCTGGGCGAGCTCGCTACCATGGCCAATGCTGAGCGCAAGTGGAACGCGGATCTGCATGTCATCAAAATGCAGAACTGGGAGCGCGGCGACTGGTTCGATTCTACCGGGTTAACGTGGACCGACACTTCACCCAATATGCGGAGTCTGAACGCGGCGACGCTTTATCCTGGCCTGGCGCTGATCGAGTCTTCGAAGAATTATTCGGTAGGGCGGGGCACCGACGCTCCTTTTGAGCAGATCGGCGCGGAATGGGTGCGAGGCGTGGAACTGGCCGAGTTTCTGAACGCCCGCTACATCCCGGGCGTGCGCGTATATCCGACGCACCTTACTTCAAACGTGGAAGGCATGCGATTCGTCATTACGGACCGCGATCAGTTCGACTCGATTCGCCTGGGGCTGGAAGTCGCTCATGCTTTGCAAAAACTCTACCCCGGCAAGATCGACTTTGAGTTGTCGAAACAGCTCATCGGCAACCGCAAGGTGATCGACGCACTGAAGGCAGGCGACGATCCACGGGTGATCGAGCAGGGTTTGATGAACGACATCGCCAGCTTTATGAACCGCCGGCGTCCGTTTCTTCTTTACTGATCCCGCGCGGTGCTTCGCCGCCTGATCACTACGGAATCATCACCAGGTAACGGGTGCGATGGCGGCCGGGGTCCGCCTCGAAAGTGATCCGCAAGATCTTGAATCGCGTCCGTAAAAAGAGGACCGACGCGGCGCACGATGACAATCGTCGTTGCCACGATCGTCGTCATCAGCGCAAGCCTAAATGCGTCGTGTGTGACCATGCAACACCCTGCTCTCATCTTAGCTGAGCTTTGCGCTCGCCGAACAGAGCCGCTATAATCCCCTCTGGCAAGGCATTATAAGACTGCGAGGCAACATGCGAACCTTCACCCTGACCAGTCTGCTCGCGGCCGCCGTCGCGGCCGCCGCGCTCACTGTCGTTGCAATAAATGTGCAGGCGCAAGCGCCGTCGCAGAAAGTCACCATCAACTATCCGGCCAAGGCTCCCGCCAACTGGCCGCTGTTCCTCGCCAAAGAGGGCGGCTACTACCAAAAGTACGGCGTGAACGCGACCATGGTGTTCGGCGTCCATCCCGCCGGCATCGCGATGATCGTGAGCGAGGAAGCCCAGGCCACCAACTACCCGATGGAGCAGGCCATGCTCGCGGCCTCCAAGGACGGCTCGCTGGTGATCATGGGCAGTCCCATGAACCGCGGCTTGTTCGCCATGATGACCGGCAAGGACGTCAAAAGCGTCAAGGATCTGAAGGGCAAGCGATTCGGCGTCAGCCAGATCGGCGACCCGCCCTACAACTTCGCGCTGGCGATTTTCGCGAAGAACGGGCTGACCTCCCGGGATATCCAGTGGGTCCCGCTGGGCACCGACGGCAACGGCCGCGTCGCCGCGCTGGTCAGCGGACGCGTCGACGCGACCATGCTGCCTCCTCCTGCCTATTTCAAGCTCGAGTCGCAGGGCTTCAAGGAAATCGCCAATCTGGCGGATTATCAGGATCTCTACGCGCCCATGGCGTATGTTTTCAAGAAGAGCGTCATCGCGGCCAATCCGAAGCTGCCTGAGCTGCTGATCAAGGCGCAGGCCGAAGGCATCAAGCGCTACTACGACGACAAAGCGATGGCGGTGAAGGCCTACGCGGTGTACGATCCGCAGACCCCGGCCGACGTGGAACGGTTGTACGATCATGACCGCAAAGCTGAATCCTACGAGCGCGTACCCTACGTGCTGGCTCCGGCGGTGCAGTGGATCCAAGAGCATCAGGCCGACGCGCAGATCGGCGCCCAGCTTAAGGCTTACGACTTCCACAAGGTGATCGATAACAGCGTCGTGGAGCGGCTGGTCCGCGAACATTTCTTCGAAAATCTGTTCGGCCCTTCCGTCAAGGCGGAGCAAGACCAAAAAGCCAAACTGGCTTTCAAGTAGTAGTACACTCAAGATTCACATATGGCAGAAATCGTACTGGGTATTGGATCGTCTCACGGACCTCTGCTATCGACGCCACCGGAGCAATGGGATTTGCGCGCGAAAGCCGATCGCGAGAACAAGAAACATTGGTTCCGCGGTAAGACCTACGACTTCGAAACTTTACTGAAGGAGCGCGCGCCCGGATTCGCCGACCAGGTCACCGTAGAGGTCCGGCGCGACCGTTTCCAGCAGTGCCGCAGGGCGATGGAAGTGCTCGGCAAAAAGTTCAAAGAAACGGCGCCCGACGCGGTCGTTATTTTGGGTAATGACCAGCGCGAATTTTTCGATGAAGGTCTGACGCCTTCGATCACCGTCTATCGCGGCGCCCAGATCAAGAACGTGCAGCACCTGCATGAGGACGCTCCTGGCCTGAACATCGCCGAGCCCGGCAATTCGCCGACGGAGGGCGCGACCTACCCCGGCGCGTCGGAGCTGGCGGATCATATCCTCGATTCCCTGGCCGCGGAGAACTTTGATCTGGCGCAATCGGACATCACACCCAAAGCCGCGCCGCGCGGCGGTATTCCCCACGCGTACGGATTTCTGTATCACTCGATCCTGGGCGACACGCCTCCGCCTAGCGTGCCGATTATCCTGAACGTCCATTTCCCGCACAACGTGCCCAAGAACGCGCGGTGCCTCCAGTTCGGTCACGCGCTGTATCGCGCGATCAAGAATTTCAAGGGTTACGGCCGCGTGGCGCTCATGGCCTCTGGAGGACTGACGCATTTCGTGATCGACGAGGATCTGGACAAGACCATCCTCAACGCGATGGAGAAGGGCGATGAGGCTGCGCTCGAGAAGATTCCCGAGAATGTCTTCAAGGTCGGGACCGCCGAAACTAAGAACTGGTACCCGGTGATCGCCGCTATGAACGCGGCGGGGCGCAAGTATCACAAGGTCGACTACGTCCCGTGCTATCGCTCGGAAGCCGGCACTGGTAACGCAATGGCCTTCGTGTACTGGGATTAACTACTTCTTAGGAGCCTCTCCCAGCTTCCGCACGAAGTTGTCGTTATCCACCTTTACGTTCACGCCTTCCTTCTCCAGAGCGCGAGCCCCGGTGAGGGCGTCGATCATCATATAGTTGCCTTCGTGGCAGGCGTACTCGTAGATGGTGTAGTTGGGATCCTCTTTGTACGGCATGTGGATGGTGAAGGGCGCCGTCCAGGTCTTCGGATCGTTGACTGTCAGGTCGTAGCTCAGTTCGTCCTTGGCGATGCGGCGGAACTTCTCGGTCAGTACGGCCGCGTCACTGAAGAAACCGCCGCCGGTGCCGGTCTTGTTGTTCAGGTTGGTGGTCTCGACCACGAGCGTGTCGCCGTCCCAATGGCCGCGTGAATCGCCAATGTAGGTCTGTAATCCCTTGCCGACGTGCGGGCGCCCGTCGAGCGGGATCACGCGCGTCTCATGGATCATCTCATTGCGAATCACCACGACTCCGGGAGCCTGTACGATTTCATTGCCGAAGTTATAGAGCGTCGGCAGCATGCTGCTCACCAGGCCGCGCGTGATGCAGCGGCTGTAGAAATCGAAATCTTCGTAGGTATCCACCTTCTCCGGGAAATGGCTGCCGGGTCCAAGCCCGCCGCGCAGGCTCTTGGCGTACGCCTGGCCTGCCGGTGTCAACGGCGGAATTCTCCCGTTGGGCGGATCCACTACCAGCGACGCCTGGGGGTGCGGCTTGCCGTGCTCCACCCAGTATCCGGGCGGATTGATGTTGACCGTGGTGTCCGAAGAGACGAACTCCTCGCTGTCCGCTTCGGCTGTGCGCGCAGCCTGGCTTTCGCGTTGCTTCAGTTCTTCCGGAGTCAACGTCGCCCGATCGCCCAGGTTCGCAGGCCGCTGCATCGGGATGTTGGCCGTCGCTGGCCATTGTCCCTGCAAGTCAGGATCGCCCCAAGGAGTTTTCGGGGCCGTGTATGATTTGTTCGCTTTGGCGGCGGGCTTCGCCGTCTGCGCCGCCAGCGGCAACGCCGTAAGCGCGATCGCTGTGAACACAAGTCGTCGCATGGCAACCTCCTATTGCTTCTTTTGATCGTTCTCCGGCAAGTCCGGGTTCGACCCGCCGACGAACAGCTTCTTCCCATCCGCGAACGTCACGCTGCTGCCGTTGGCGCGCAATGATCCGTTCTTGGCCTGGTAACCCTGCACGACGATATCCGTGCCCGTTTCCAGAGACCGCTTGGTGAATCCGCGCCGCAGCATGATGTTCGGACTGCCACATTCCACCATCCAGTTGGTCACCGTGCCGTCCGGATTCTTCACGTCGATGTGGATCCAGGCATGCGGGTTGATCCACTCCATGTCCGTGACTTTGCCTTCCAGTTTGATCGGCTTGCGCTGGTCGAACTCCGCCTGGAACGCATGGTGCGCCCACGCCGGCGCCGATGCGGCCAGCAGCAGCCCCACGCAAACGCTCATAGCCCACAATAATTTCTTCATCGCAACGCTCCTTACTTGGCAGGTTGTTTCTTAAACTGTCCGTACAGCAGCTCTTCGGCGAACTCCACGCACTTGAACTCCAGCAGTTGTGCGTTCTTTTCCATTCTCTTGTACAGCGGCAGACTGATCTTCCAGGGCCGCGAGAAGACCGACGGATCTTCAATGGTGGCTTCGTAGGTGAGGTGATAAGGACTCGTGCGCGTAAAGCGCTCCACCACGTGGAGCTTGCTGCTGGCGAAATCGCCCGCGCGGTCAAACCACGCCAGCCCATTCAGGCCGGTGACGTCCACCACCAGCGTGTCGCCCTCCCAATGCCCGTAGTTGGTTCCCATCCATGTATCGGAGCCCGCCTCTTGGGGCTTCCCCATGTTGACCATGCGATTGGCGGTGGCGTACTCGTAAACGAACAGTATCCCGCGCGGCGACTGCACGATCTGGAACGGATACGGCATGTAGTTCGCTCGAGGAATACCCGGCAGATAGCACTTCGCTTCCGGATCGAGCGTGCGCCGGTTCTCGAAATTCTGCTTCTTCTTCGCCGCCGCCGCAGGCAGGTAGGGGATCTCGCCGCCACCTTCGACCACGCTCTGCCCGGCAGGAACCGCTCCGATCGCCCCCGTTTGCCACATTGGACCTGGCTCGGCGGGATGATCCTGGAGATCCCAGTTGGCCGTGCCCATGTACTGCCAGATTCCGCCCAGGTCGGGATGCCCATCGGCGGCTTTCGGCGCCTTGTAAGCCTGATTTTGAGCTTGCGCCCGGCTGGGAGTGGGGGTCGCCGCGAGCATCAACAACGCCATCGCTGCGGTTGCCGCCGAAATCCAATTTCGCATGAAACTCGCTTCTCCTGAGCGTGCCCGCGGCACGGCTAAGATGTTACTGCACAAGATCTTCAGAGTCAAGGCGAGCGGGCGCCCGCGGGCCTATTTCTGCTGCTTGGCGCCAGTCGGACGGCGGCCGTACGCCTGACGATAGTCCATGTGGCACTGGACGCAAGCGGTGTTGAGTTCGTCGTTCAACGCGAGAATCGCCTCGAGGTTCTTGGCCTGCGCTGCCCGGTACGCCTTATTACCGACATCCCACAGGAGCTTCGCGTCCGCCATCCACTTGTCCTGATCCCGCGCGCGTGAGGGCATCATTAGAAGGTTCGCCGATTCAGCCAGCGTCAAAGCCTGGGTCTTGAAGTTGTCCCAATCCACCTGGTTCTTGGGCGGCTCGCGAAAAATATAGAACACTGCGTTCGAGGTCGGGTAAACCACATCGATCATCAGCTCGCTCATAGTCCCGACAGCCTTGGGCGCCGGAGCCGGCGCGGGAGGAGCTTGGGCTAGCAGGATACCGGCCAGAAGGAGCAGAACCAGGGCTCGCATGACCAGAGACTATCACAACTATTTTGAAGCCGTAGTGCGCAATCCCACCGGCGGCAGATACTGGCCACGCGGCTCGCGATGCCACCAGGCACCCGTTTCGCGATGCTCCTCCCACGTCGAGAACCGGTAGTCGTACGTCACCGCCCGTACGAAGCGCGGCGGATGATCCGGAAACGGGTTCTTCCCGAGCAAGGCGGCTACTTCGGGAGAGCCTTCGAGCAAGCGCTCGACGAAAGCCACAAACCAGGGGTTGGTGCGGTAATCGCTCAAGGCGGCGAACCACATCTGCCAATCCAGGCGGGGCTGATACGGCGCGGCCCAGCGCGGTGCGCGGGACACATCTCCAGGTTTATACGGGAATTCGTACGCCCGCCACTGCTCGCCATCCTCCGACCCTTCGACCACGATCTCGATTCTCTCCGTCGTCATCACTGCGAACAACCCGTAGGAATTGACCACCTGAAAGGGCGACGTGTAGCGGGCCAGCGCCTGAAGCGGCTCCGGCACTTGCGGCGTCATATTTTCCAAGATCCGCACCAGGCCGAGCGGCAGGATGAGCAGCGTCAGCACCGCAGCGGCCAGGCGGCCCGCTCGTCCGGTTCGCGCCGGCTCCGACATGAGCCATTCGCGGACCCGACGAGGCGTCCACACGATGCCGCGCAGCGCTTGATCATCAAAGAGAAACAATGTAATCGCCACCGCCAGCAGGTTGAAGAACGTGTAATTGCCCGTGAGGAAGATCAGGGCTTCCAAGCCCAGCAGTAATCCTGCGCCGAACAAACGGATCCGTCGCGGCATGAAGATCAGGAACGGCGCGCCCAGTTCCACCGCGAGAACCAGGAACGTAGACGTGTGCTGGAACCATCGCGGCAGCTTATCGGTGTACCAGGCGACGATGGTCGGCAAGGGCTGCGTCCAGTAATGGAAATCGAGCGCGCTCAAACTGCGCCAGGTCGGATCGCCGCTCGCCAGCTTCACCAACCCCGACAGAAAATACAGACGAAATGCGAGCCAGCGATACAGCCACGCGATGGTCTTTTGCGTGGTTCTGGTGTGGCCGAAAAAGATCGCCAGGAATCCTGTTTCGAGCAGCAAGGCATCCCACTGGAAGGACAGGAACTCCTGACCCGCCAGGCTGAAGGAAAGATACAGCACGTACAGCAACACCAGAGCGAGGCGCTCCAGGTAGCCGGCGAGCAGAACAGCTCCGAGCGCCACGCCCGCCCATGCGGCGCCCGCAAGCACTAGGTCGGTCGAATTCCACCAAAACAAGCTGGGCGCTGCCCACCAGCGCATCCAGCCGAGATTCGTCCCCACCCGTTCGAAGAATTCATGGGCCGGAGATATGCCGTGCTCGCCCAGAAGGCCGGTCATCTGCACCGCCAGCGACGCGAAGGCCACTATGTAGATCGCCGCAAGCAATCTTAGGAACAGCCATTGCGTGAGGGCGAACCGCGCCGGTTCAATCCGCTTGCCGAAGGTCAGCCGCGTCAGCCAGTAAAAGAAACTCCGCCGCCGAGCGATGAAGCGGTAAAGGGCTTCCGAGAACGCCGCAACCCAGCGTGACGATTCGTAGATCCGCTCAAGCCCGAGGGTTTCAAATACCGCGCATGCGCCGCTGGCAATCGAGCCGTCAGCGCGGACCAGCTGAACCGCTTCGGAGAACGACTTAGGAGGAATTTGGGGAAACCGGCCGCCCACTTCCTGCGACGGAGCGTAGTCGATCCGCTCGCCGGTGAGCCGCTTCCCATAGTCGACCCAGATGCGGCAGAAACCGCACCGGCCATCATAAATGAGTAGCGGCTGCAAGCCACCTCATTCTACTAAGCCGGACGCGATCCGTCTGAGCTCTAGCGCTGGCCGAGATTGGCTGAAACCCACACGGCAGCCACCGCGATCAGCAGCACGGCGGAAAGGATGCCTAGCCACACGGCGGCCTTGTTCACTGTGGAGATGCGCGCCTGCAGGACCTGCTGCTCACGCGCCAGGTGCTCTTCGCCGGATGCAAGGAATAGCTGGTCTTCTTCACGCAGTCCGATCAGCGCCCGGTAGATCAGCAGCGCCACCAGAATCAAAGTTACCGATCCCCACGTTATGCTCAGAATGTTCATCATAGAACCTCCCTAGACCTAGGACCTTCCCGCCCTCGGTTTGCCGACACTACGTTTAGTTCATCCACGCGAGGAAAGCAAGGCCCCCAAACTCATCCCGCACTCCTTCGGTATTCAATAGTGGGTTTCATCTGCGGGTCTTCTTGAACCCTCCCGAACGCCCCCAGCCCATGTGGAGTCGCGACTTTGCGCGGTCCGTCCGTTCTCCAGTAAACCGGAGCTAAGCCGGGCCAGTCTTCCAGAAGTCATAGAGGGGCAGAAATGTGTCTTTTTTCTTGACATACGTTAATGATCCGGCGTAACATCGGCCAGAAGTACGCTTATCGTTGGGGAATTCTGAACTTGAAACTCACCAGGGGGGAAACTGTGCGTTCTTTATCCGTTTTCGTGATGCTATGTGTGTGCGCGCTCGCTGCCTTTGCGCAAACTGACCGCGGCACTATTACAGGGACAGTTTCAGACCCGGCAGGCGCCGTGGTTGCCAACGCTCCCATTGAAGTGAAGAACACGCAGACCGGAGCCACGTATCAGGCCGCCTCCAGCGACACGGGCAACTTCACATTGCCCCAGATGCCTATCGGCAGCTACGAAATCACGGTCACAGTCGCGGGCTTCAAGAAGTTCGTCCGCCAGAACGTAACCGTTCAGGCGACGCAGACAGTGCGCATCGACGCGACACTCGAAGTGGGTTCCGCGGCTGAGTCGGTCACGGTCAGCGCGGAAACTTCGTTGCTCAAGACCGAAAGCAGCGACGTCAGCGTGAATGTCACCGGAGACCGGCTGGTCAACCTCGGCGTGCTGCCCATCGGAAACGGCTTTTCGAGCTCACACGGCGTCCGGAATCCGATGGCCGTGGCCACCTTGTCTCCCGGTACGTATTTCGATCCTAACCTGCAAGTGCGCGTCAACGGCGCTCCCAGCAACACCGAGTCGGTGCGTGTGGAAGGCCAGGACGTGACCAACGGCGTTGTGACGTTCTCCCAGGCGCAGACGCAGCCGAGCGTGGAGGCGCTCCAGGAACTCACGGTCCAGTCCAGTAACTACTCCGCCGAATTTGGCACGGCTGGTGCGGGAGTATTCAACTATACCGTCAAATCCGGCACCAATAGTTTCCATGGATCGCTGTTCGATTACAACTCGAATGAAGCCTACAATGCGGGCCAATCCTATACGCACAACCGGCCGAAGACGCGCCGCGACGATATGGGCGGAACGTTTGGCGGCCCTGTATGGATTCCCAAGGTCTACAACGGTAAAGATCGCACGTTCTTCTTCTTCAGCTATGAAATGTTTCGGGAAGTCGGCATTATCTCCAATCAGTTTCCGACGGTTCCGACCGACGCCTATCGCGGGGGCGATTTTTCGAAAGCCATGCTGACCGGTCCCGGCGGTTCACTGAAGCCGCTGAACAATTCCATCAAGGACATCACCGGCCAGATCGCCTACGACGGGCAGATCTTCGACCCAGCCTCGCAATTCCCCGGATCCGACGGCAAACGAGTGAGGCTTCCGTACCCGGGCAATATCATCCAGCCCGCGCTGTTTGATTCGTCCGCGAAGAAAGTTCTTGCTCTAATTCCTCATGCCACATCCGGTGCGCTGGTCAGCAACTTTAATCAACCGTACAACACGGACCGCAGGACTCCCATTCCAGCTCTGAAGCTGGACCATTCGCTCAGCTCGAAGATGAAGGTCTCCTACTATTGGTCCACCACCGAGACCGCCGTGCAATATTGCACGCCCCTGTGCGGATCGGATGGTTTGCCCGATCCGATCACGGCTACTCGTGGAACCTTTATCGAGTCGTATACCCAGCGCCTGAATTTCGATTACACGCTCACACCCACAATGCTGCTGCACTTGGGCGCGGGCCTCGCGCATAACGACTTCAAGGACAAGGCTCCCATCACGAACTTCGATCTGGCTGGCGTGTTGGGCATCGCTGGCGCTCCGGTCGGAACCGACGGAGGCCGCTTCCCGGTGTTCGCCGCAATGACGGGTCAAAACAGCTCGGGTGGCATGAACGGAATGGGTCCTGGCGCGGGCCAGGTTCGCGCGGTCGAAATCAAACCCACTTTCAACGCCAGCGTTTCCTGGGTGAAGAGCAACCACACCTACAAGTTTGGCGGCGATAGCCGCGTGGAAGGCTTCATCGATTACACCTTCTCCAACACCACCGGGAACTTCACCATCGGCGCGGATCAGACTGCCAATCCCTGGTTCTCCGACAACGGTACCGTGCTGTCGGGCGGCGCTTCGGGCTTCCCCTTCGCCAGCTTCCTCCTAGGTCACGTCACCAGTTACCAGCTGTCGCCTCTTTCGGCGTTCCGCGGCGGCCGGCTGTATCTGAGTTTCTTCGGGCAGGATACCTGGAAGGTAACTCGCAAGCTGACCCTGGACTACGGCTTGCGCTATGACTTCTCCACCTACGCCAAGGAGCAATACGGCCGCGCGCCGGGCTTCTCGGCGACCACGCCCAATCCGACGGCTGGCGGCCATCCCGGCGCTTCCATCTTTGAAGGCGACGGACCGGGCCGCTGCGGATGCAATCTGGCGAACAATTACGGATTGGCTTTCGGACCGCGGCTCGGAGTCGCTTATCAGATCGATCCGAAAACCGTGTTCCGCGCCGGGTTTGGCGTGACCTACGCGCCTTACACTGGCGGCCGTTACGCCGGCGCACCGGGCGCGAACCAAACCGTGAACGCTCCGGGCGTGGCTGATCCCGCGATGATCCTTAGCGGCGGATTCACTAATACCGTCAACGGCGTCACCGCGCCCTTCCGGCCCATTTGGCCCGACATCCGTCCGGGCCTGTTCCCGGCTCCCGGAACTATCTCCGGCGCCCCTCTGGTGTTTGACCAGAATAGCGGCCGCCCGGCCCGGCAGGTGCAGTGGAGCATCGGACTGCAGCGCGAGATTTTCCGCGACCTGGTGGTGGAGGCCTCTTACGTAGCGAATCGCGGCGCTTGGTGGCGCACCAACGCGCTCACGAACCTCAACGTGTACTCTCAAGACTTTCTGAAAACCCAGTACAATTTGGACATCACCAACGCCGCTGACCGCGCCATTCTGACATCTCAATTGGGGCAAGTAGGTGCGAAGCAGTTCCAGGGCAAGATTCCCTACACCGGTTTCTCCCTCTCTAACAGCGTGGCGCAGTCGCTGCGTCCCTTCCCGCAGTTCACAAATTTGCAGGGAGCGGGACCGTTGGGCGATACCTGGTACGATTCACTCCAGGCGAAGGCGACCAAGCGTTTCTCCCACGGCTTGGATGCCAGCTACTCCTTCACCTGGGCGAAGGAACTCCAGTTGGGCGCCGATACCGATGGCGGCGGGGGCGCGATCAATGACATCCTCAACCGGGGGAGCAACAAGCAACTCTCTAGCTTCTCCAGACCGTTTGTCAGCATCCTGGCTCTGAACTATACGACTCCCAAGTGGGGAGAGAACAAGTGGGTCCGGTACGCAGTGGCCGACTGGATTGTAGCTGGCTCGTTCCAATACGCCAGCGGCCTTCCGATCCAGGTCCCGACCACTGCCGTGGCCACCAGCAACCTGCTTACTTCATTCCTTCGCGGCACGTACGCCGAGCGAGTTCCGGGCGTACCCTTGTTCCTGCAGGATCTGAACTGCCATTGCTTCGATCCGGCCCAGACGCAAGTGCTGAATCCGGCGGCGTGGAAGGATCCGGCGACGGGAACTTTCAGCCCGTCGGCCGCTTATTACAACGACTACCGCTACCGTCGTATTCCCCGGGAAAGCTTCAGCTTTGGCCGCACGTTCCGGATCAAGGAAAACGTCACCTTCACGGCTCGCGCGGAGTTCACCAATCCCTTCAACCGTGCCCAGGTTCCGAATCCCTTCAACGGGACGGGCGGGTTCACGGGGGTTACTTACGTTTCGGCGGTCAGCACCACCAACGGGATAGTCAACGGCGTTCCCGGCGGACTGAAGGTAAACAACTCCGGATTTGGGGTCATTCAGACCCTCGGGGCAAACGCCGTAATCGGCGAACGGTCCGGATTGCTGGTGGGACGGTTCCAGTTCTGATCCGGTCCCATACTCCGCGCTAAAATCAAGCCTCGCCACCCTGCCGGGTGGCGGGGCTCTTTGCGGATTTGTAGCCCCTATTTAGGCGGCCTCGGTCCGTCACGCCCCGAACTTGACTACATGGCTCTGTTGCGCTATCCTTACGGTTCGTTCATCTTCTGTTAATTCGCCTGCGGTAAGATGTCCAGCTCGCCCCTTGGCCCCGGGGTACAATCCCCGAGGGGCGCAGCCGAAGGTTAAATGAGAGAGTTATGAAGCAGCATTATTTCGTGGTCGTCTTGGCCCACTCGCTTCACGGACGCCTTCGGCGCATTCACATACCCCACCAGGCGCTGTATGTCCTTCTAGGACTTGCACTTCTCGGTTCATTCTCGCTGTTTGGCATGGTCTCGAGCTACCTGCGGATGACCTGGAAAGTATCGAACTACAACACCCTTCGTACGGAGGTTGACACCCTTCGTAACCAATACCATGCGCTCCAGCGGGAAAACGATCAGAAGAATGCCCAGCTCGCGGAACTGCAACTGTTAGCCAGTGAAGTAACCCTGGCCTTGGGACTTAAGAGAACGCTGGATAGCTCCAGCGATTTCGTGGATGAGGGCCTGCTGGTGCCTACTTTCCGCGAGTCCATCGACGAATACAACTTCCTCAAGTCGGCAAGTTTCTCGCGCCTCCAACGCGGTTATCCCAGAGCCTGGCAAAAGAACACCATGCCCGCCATCTGGCCGGTCAACGGCAGGCTGCTGAGCCACTTCGGCGACCGGCAGGATCCGTTCTCGGGCGAAGGAGCGTTTCATACGGGAGTCGACATCTCTGCCGCCCAGGGAACTTCGGTCCGCGCGGCCGCGGACGGAGTGGTGGAACATGCCGAGTGGGCCTCGGGCGGCTACGGCAAGTTGGTTGTGATCGATCATGGCAACGGAATCCAGACCTGGTATGCGCACCTGTCCGGCTTCGAGGTCGTTCCCGGCCAGGAAATCCGGCGTGGCGAGATCCTGGGCTATTCGGGCGCAACCGGACGCGCGACCTCTCCCCATCTGCACTTTGAAGTGCGCCGTCAAGGCAATCCTGTAAACCCTTATCCTTATCTGGCGAAATCCACGCTGGTAGAGCCCGCGCCTCCCGACCTCCCCTTCTAGCGTTACCATCGAAGAATGAGCCCTGCGAACGTTCTGTGTTCGCGGCGATTATTCCTGGCGGCGATCCCCGGCGTTTGCGTGGCTGCCACCACCGGCAAGGGCAGTCTGCTCCCTTCGGCCGTTTCGCGCTACTCCGATCCGGCCACGGAACTCCCCGTTTTCCGGCTTACCGATCCTGCACACACCAGCGCGCTGCCGCCGCACTATGCACGAGCCGTCTCGCGCAAGGGAAGCTTTCTGCTGTGTGCCTCCGACACATCCGGTACGATGCAGGCATACCGGCTGGACCTCAAGACTGGCCAGACGCGTCTTCTGACCGATGCGGAGAACTTCAATCCCGCCTGTTTTACGCTGGCCGCCGATGAGCGAAGTTTTTGCTACATCGACGGCAGCCGCCTGTACCTGAGCAGCCTGACGTCGCTCCGGCCGCGCGAGGTGTACCGGTCTCCGGAGGGGTATCAACCCGCCAGCATGAGCGTCACCGACGATGGGCTCTCGGCTGCGCTTGTGGAGAAAGGTCCGCGTTACCGCCTGCAGTGGATCCGCATGATCGACGGCACTGCCGCCACGCTCGCGGAAGCGGATGAGGAGTTGAGCGATCCCATGCCGCGCCCACGTCGCGCGTCGGTGCTCTACCGGCGTGCCGGCGGCGTTTGGCTGGCGAATGTGGACGGCAAACAGAATTACCGGCTGAGGCTAGCCGATGGCCAGTACACCACCACTACCTGGAATCCGGATGGCCGAAGTGTTCTATATCTCAACGTGCCGCCCGATCCGCGCAAGCTACGCAACATCCGCGAGTTCACCCCGGACACAAATGAGGATAAAGCGGTCTCGGATACAACTCAGTACGCCTGCTTCGAGCGGAACGCCGACGGCAGCGTGCTGGTGGGCGCCAGCGCCAGCAAAGCCTCGCCGTACGTGCTGTTGCTGGTGCGCGCCGTGCATCGCGAATTCACCTTATGCGAACATCGTGCCAGCGATCCAGCCATGGTGTCGCCGATTTTTTCACCCAGCAGCCAGAATGTATTCTTCCTGAGCGATCAGCACGGGAAACCCGCTGTTTACCGTATCGCGGTGGACAAATTGGTGGAAGCGACGGAAGAACCTCCCGCCGCCCCCGAACACAAGTAGACGCTCAGCTGATTAAACGCGCGATCAAGTAAGCGGCCCCTGCGGCCAGCCCGCCGATGGCCGTGGTCCGCAAAGAGCTGCGGAGCTTGGGCGCGCCAGTGAAATGTCCCTTCACATATCCAAAAACAGCCAGCGCTACGATCGTGGAGCCCACCGAGTAGAGCAAGCCGGTGTGGGTATCGGGCGTGATCATGTAAGGCGCCAGCGGGATTAGTCCGCCGGCGATATAAGAGCCCGCGATAGTCATGGCGCTGGTGACGGCTCGCTTCGGGTCCGGCTCTTCGAGGCCGAGCTCGAATCGCATCATCCAATCCACCCAGACTTTCGGCCGGGCTTCGAACGCGGCCAGGATTGGCGTGGTCTGCTCGTGCGTCAGGCCGTAGGATTCCAGAATCTGGATGACCTCGTGGCGTTCGTCGTCGGTCCGTTCGACGATCTCCATCTCTTCACGCCGGCGCTCGCTCGCGTAGTGTTCCGCATCGCCCTTGGCGGCCAGGTATCCACCCAGCCCCATGGCGATCGAGCCGGCGGCTACTTCGGCCAGCCCGGCGACAATGATCACGGTGGAAGCGTTCACCGCGCCGCTGAGGCCCGCGGCCAGCGCGAAGGGCACCGTGAGGCCATCGGCCATACCGATGACCACGTCGCGCACCACCAGCGATGACTCGAAATGTTTTTCAACGTGCAGAGTTTGTGGCATTAGTGTGTGGCAGTTAAATATCTGCCAGTATAAGATTCCGCGACCTGCGCGATCTGCTCCGGTGTGCCTTCGGCCACGATACGTCCGCCGCCATCGCCGCCCTCCGGGCCCAGATCGATCACCCAATCCGCCCTGCGAATCACTTCCAGATTATGCTCGATGATCAGGATGCTCGCGCCGGATCGCAATAGCCGCTCGAACGCGTCCAGGAGTTTGGCGATGTCGTCAAAGTGCAGTCCGGTGGTCGGCTCGTCGAAAATGTAAAGCGTACCCCCGGTCGTGGCCTGCGACAGGTGGGCTGCGAGTTTCACGCGCTGGGCTTCTCCGCCGGAGAGCGTGGTAGCCGATTGGCCCAGGCGCAGATACCCGAGGCCGACATCGGCCAGAACCTCCAGTTTCTGCGCCAGGCGGGGAGTCGCCGAGAAGAACGAGATCGCCTCCTTCACCGTGAGCTGCAGCACCTCGTGAATGTTCAGGCCGTGATACAGAACTTCCAGAACGCCCGGCTTGAAGCGCGTGCCCTTGCAATCGTCGCAGACCAGTTCGACGTCCGCCAGGAATTGCATCTCCACCGTCACGGTTCCGTCTCCCTGGCAGGTTTCGCAGCGTCCGCCCGGGATGTTGAACGAAAAATGCCCGGCGGTGTAGCCGCGGCGATCGGCTTCAGTCGTGGATGCAAACAGCTCACGGATCAAATCGAACGCCTTGATGTAAGTGACGGGATTGGATCGCGGCGTGCGGCCGATAGGCGACTGATCTACCAGCACCACCGCCTTCAACAGCTCCGCTTTTTCCACCTTGCGGCAAGTGAGTTTTTCCGGAGGTACGCCCCAATCCTCGGGTGACGTGCCCGTCAGTAGTGTTGATTTTCCTTCTTCGTGGCTGAGACGCTTCTCCAATGTTTGATAGATCACGTCATGCACCAGCGTCGATTTGCCCGATCCTGAAACACCCGTGACCGCGACCATCAGGTTGAGCGGAATCGATACGTCGATACCTTTGAGATTGTGCGCCTGCGCGCCTAAGAATCGAACCACGCGCTTGGGGTGCGGCGTGCGGCGGCCGCTGATGTAGGATGTTTGCAGATCGCCGCGCAGATACTTGGAGGTGAGCGACGTGGCTCCGTCCGAAATGAGCTTTTTGTAGTCGCCCTCGAAGACGATGCTGCCGCCGTTCTCACCTGCGCCCGGCCCCAGATCGACAATATGATCCGCCGAGCGCATCACGTCCGGATCGTGCTCCACTACCAGGATCGTGTTGCCGATATCGCGCAGTTCCTCGAGGATGCCCACCAACCGGGCCGTGTCACGGCTATGCAAACCTATGGACGGTTCGTCGAGCACGTAACACGCGCCCACCAATCGCGAACCGAGGCACGTCGCCAGTTGGATGCGCTGGGCTTCGCCGCCCGAAAGGGTCGCCGAAAGCCGATCGAGGGTGAGGTACTCCAATCCCACATCGTTCAGGAACTTCAGCCTTTGCCGGATTTCGATCAACACTTTGTCGGCGATCGCCATTTCCTCGGGCGCGAGCTGGAGAGAAAGAAAGAACTCCTGGGCCTGCGCGATGTTCATGCGCGTGACCTCGGCCATATTCTTCCCACCCACCTGGATCCACAAGGCGTCGGCCCGTAGACGCGAGCCGCCGCAGTCCGGACACAGCGTGTAACCGCGATACCGGCTTAAGAACACGCGCACATGGACTTTATACTTTTTCTTCTCCACTTCTTTGAAGAAATCACGAATATGTTCGTGGACGATCGCCAACTCGTCCTTTCGGAGATCGAAGATCGGTACGCTCAGGCGAACCTTGCCCTTGGTGTCCTTCTTGAAATCGACCGCGAATCCGGAATATTGCGGCTTGGTCCATGGATCCACGGCACCCTGCTGAATCGACAGCGCCCGGTTCGGAATCACCAGGTCCAGGTCATAGTCGATGGTGTTCCCAAACCCCTGGCAACGCTTGCAGGCGCCGTAAGGGCTGTTGAAGCTAAATAGGCTGGGTTCTGGTTCGGTGAAGATCTTGCCGCACAGCTTGCAGGAGAACTTTTCGTTGAAACGAACCGTCTGCCCGCCGCCTGCGGGAGGCTCAAAGAGTACCTCGCCGGATTCGCGATAGCCGATCTCGACAGAATCGACCAGGCGCTGGCGAATATCCGGAGTGATCGCCAGACGATCCACCAGGATGAATACGGGCTTTGAGAAATCGACATCGAGCAGCGACTCTGGTGTGGAGAATTCAAATATCTTCCCACCCTGATAGAGCCGGTTGAAGCCGCGCTTTCGTAGGTCGAACAACTTGTCGCGCAGGGCATCGGTGTTCTTCTCCGGGGTGAGGGGAAACAAGACGTACCAGCGCGAGCCGTCGGCCTGGGCCATCATCCGTGCGGCCACCTGGTCCACGGAATCGCGCTCGACGTAGATATTGCAGTTGGGACAAAACGTGCGTCCCGCGCGCGCCCACAGCAGCCGGAGGAAATCGTACAGTTCGGTGGAGGTCGCCACGGTCGAACGCGGATTGCGGGTGGTGTTCTTCTGCCGGATTGCCACCGGCGGCGCGATGCCGTCGATGTCATCCACGTCCGGCTTCTCCATCCGCTCCAGGAACTGGCGTGCATAAGCCGACAGGGATTCCACGTAGCGACGCTGGCCCTCGGCGTAAATAGTGTCGAATGCCAGCGACGATTTTCCCGATCCGGACACACCTGTGATCACGGTCAGGCGGTCGTGCGGGATCGCCAGCGAGATGCCCTTCAGGTTATGAACCCGGGCGCCACGAATACGAATGGAGTCGTTCAAGGGAGGAGTACCTACTAGTATAGGAAATTGGACCAAGCGGCCATTCGGCGGAAACTGACGCGCTGGTATGATCGCGCTCGGCGCGACCTTCCCTGGCGGCGCACCAGCGATCCCTACGCCATCTGGGTGTCCGAGATCATGCTGCAACAAACGCGCGTGGTGGCGGTGATCCCCTACTACGAACGCTTCCTGAAGCGCTTCCCGCGTGTGGAGGATCTCGCGCAGGCAGCCGAGGCCGAGGTCCTGTCGCTATGGAGCGGACTTGGATACTATTCGCGGGCGCGCAACATGCAGAAGGCCGCGCGTCAGATCGTCGAGGCGGGCGGTTTTCCGCGGGACTACGAATCCATCCGGGCGCTGGCCGGCGTGGGAGACTACACCGCCGCGGCCGTGGCGAGTATTGCCTTCGGGCTGCCGCATGCGGCGATCGACGGCAACGTCCGGCGCGTGGTCATGCGTCTGGCGGGTGATCCCTCCGTCGATGTCGGAGCGACAGCGACTCAATTAATGTCCCGGCGCGACCCAGGGCGCTGGAACCAGGGTGTGATGGAGCTCGGGGCGGTCGTGTGCCTGCCACGGGAGCCACTCTGTGCGGGATGCCCTGTATCGGGAGAATGCGAAGCGCACCGTCTTGGCATCCAACGAAACCTGCCGCCACCGAAGAAGAAGCCGGCGATCGTGCGAAAGGAGCGATCCTTGTTGGTCATCCGCCGAAAGGGCCGCATTCTGCTAACCCCCAGCGCCCGCGTCTCGGGATTTTGGGAGCTGCCCGAAGTCTTCCCAGGCGTCCGGCTGGGGACCAAGCTGGGCGCGTTCCGCCACGCCATCACGAATAGCCAGTATTACTTTGAAGTCCGCGAAGCGCGAATTGCGACCCGTCCGCGCGAATGCCGGTGGTGGGATGAAAATAAGCTAGGCGAAATCCCCCTAAGCACGGCGGCCAAAAAAGCGCTGCGGTGTTTAAACGCCTCTTCGATTGCCCCATAGATCGATGTGCAGGCGCGGGCTGTAGCGAAAACCTTCGCGCTTGCAGATCTCGGCGAGCCACAGCGCGCGTTCGCGGATCACGTCTGATGTAGTGCCTTCGGCCATCAAGACGACCCGGCTACGATCGGCGTGGGTATCCTCGATCATCTTCGCAATCTCCACCAAATCGCCCGGCGAGGCCACCACGAACTTAAGCTGGTACTCGTATTCCGACATCAGTTGTCTGAGTATTTCAGGCTGATAGCGAAGCCGATTATGCTGCGCCGCCCACTTGCCGCCTTCGCGCTCGCGCGGCGTGGAATTCTCCAGCTTCGGGCTGATGCTCATCAAGTCGCAGGCGACCGGGTGATAGACAGTCCCCGCGGTTTCGACTGTGATATGCAGGCCGCCCCCCTTGAGCCCCTGCGTCAGTTCCACGATCCCCGGAGCGATCATCGGCTCGCCCCCCGTGACCACCGCATGCCTGGCCGGATGCGCTTGCACGGCCGCGAGAATCTCTTCGACGGTCATGTCGGCCCCTTCCGGCGCCCACGAAGTGTAAGGCGTGTCGCACCACACGCATCGAAGATTGCATCCCGACGTGCGCACGAACACGCTGGGAACGCCTGTGAGCATCCCCTCGCCTTGAATAGAATAGAAAATCTCGGAGATCTTCATTGATACTCTAAAGGATCTACCAGACCTGCCTCGCGAAATCCCTTCTGCCGCAGCAGGCATGAATCGCAGTGCCCGCACGGGTGGCCTTCCCGATCGGGATCATAGCAGCTATGCGTCAGCCCGAAATCGACTCCCACGTCCAATGCCAGCTTTACGATGCCCGCTTTGTCGAGCTGCGCCAACGGCGTGTGAATCCGCAGCAGCGTCCGCCCCTCGACACCCGCCTTGGTGGCGAGGTTCGCCAGGTGTTCGAACGCGGCGATGAACTCCGGCCGGCAATCCGGATAACCGGAGTAGTCGATCGCATTCACGCCGATGAAGATATCCGAACATTCCAGCACCTCCGCCCACGCCATCGCGTAGGAAAGAAAGATCGTGTTGCGCGCAGGGACGTACGTAATTGGGATGCCTTGTGTTCCTTGTTCCAGGCTGTCTTTCGGTACGGCGATATCCGCGGTCAGCGCGCTGCCGCCAAAGGCTCGCAGGTCGATCTGGATAACCTTGTGCTCGCGCACGCCGAAGTGCCAGGCGATGCTCGCCGCCGCCTGCAGCTCGATTTTATGCCGCTGGCCGTAATCGAAGGAAAGCGCGTAGCACTGGAAGCCGTCGCGGCGGGCCACGCCCAGGCACGTGGAGGAGTCCAGCCCTCCGCTCAATAAACACACGGCTTTCATGACGAGAACCTCATTCTAACGTAGGCCGGAATGATACTATCGTGCGATGGATACCTCCACGCCGCCTAAGCACGTCCCCTTCGTCCCTGCAAACACCAGCATGAAGGAGTTCACGCTGCGGGCGGTGCTGCTGGGCCTGGTGATGTGTGTGATCCTCGGTGCCGCCAACGCCTACCTGGGCCTGAAATCCGGCGTTACCATCGCGGCAACGTATCCGGCGGCAGTGATCGGCATGGCCGTGCTGCGTATATGGAAAGGGTCCGTGCTGGAGGAGAACCTGGCCCGAACCGCCGGGTCCATCGGCGAATCCGTTGCGGCGGGAGCCATTTTTACGTTGCCCGCATTCGTCATCACCGGCGCCTGGGTGAGTTTCGAGCCTGGTGAGGCCTACTGGAAATCCACATCCATGATGATTGTGGGCGCGATCCTGGGCGTCTTGTTCGTGTCCCTCGTTCGACGCGTGATGGTGGAGGATCCCTCGCTTCCGTTCCCGGAATCCCTGGCCGCCGCGGAGATCCACAAAGCCGGACAGCGTGGCGCCGAAGCTGCCCGCTATCTCTTCTGGAATATTGGCGTGGGCTCTCTGGTGCAGCTTTTGGGGACGTTTGGCCTATACGGAACGGACAAAGACGTCGCTATTCCGATCGGCGAACTGGGCCGCAGCGGCGTGCGCCTGGGTGCGCTCGGCAGCACTAACGTCCTCCAGACCGGTGGCGTGTCGGTGCTCTCGGGTCCCACGGTCAGCCCTGCTTACATGGGAGTGGGATACGTAATCGGACCGGAACTCGCCGCCCTGCAGTTTTCCGGCAGCGTTCTGGCGTGGGGTTTGCTGGTGCCCTTGATGATGTACTTCTTGGGACCCCAGCTCCAGGCGTTCATACCGGCAGGCGCTGGCGAAGCCGGATGGGAAGGGCAGGCCGCAGCCGTGTGGCGCTACATTGTTCGGCCGATCGCCGTGGGCGGCATGCTGGTGGGCGCGGGCTACACGCTATTCCGCATGGGCAGCAAACTAACCTCCAGCCTGGGACGCGCGCTGAGTGAAGTACGCCAGGGTGCTCCACCTATGGAGTCCGTCGCGCGCACCGAACGTTATATGGGTTCGAAAACCGTGCTCTCCCTGATCGCTTTGATGTTCTTGGTGATGATCGGGCTGTACGTCTATATTTCCGGTAACTGGATCGCAGGGCTGGTGGCCGCCGTCGTGATGTTGATCGTGGGTTTTTTCTTCGCCACTGTATCCGGGAATCTGGTAGGCATGATCGGATCGTCCAACAATCCGATTTCCGGGCTTACGCTCTCCACTCTGATCATTGCCGCGCTGCTGATGGTCGCCCTGGGTGTGCGCGGAACCAGTGGCGTCGCCGTGGTGCTGGGCGTGGCCGCGGTGGTCTGTGTTTCCTCGGCTGTGGCGGGCGAATTGCTGCAGGACTTCAAGGCTGGATACATTCTGGGGGGCACCCCGCGCAGCATTCAGATCGTTGAATTGATCGCGGTGGTTCTGGCCAGCGTCGTCATGTACTATCCGGTCTACATCCTGCAAGTGGCTAACATCAAGGGAGGCGGTACCGGATTCGGCGATCCCAAGCTCCCCGCGCCGCAAGCCGGCTTGATGGCCGTGCTCTCGCAGGGCATCGTGGGCGGTGATATGCCCTGGCCGCTGGTTGTTACCGGAATCCTCTTCGGATTCGCCCTGATCCTGCTACGCGTCCGCAGCCCCATGCTGGTAGCCGTCGGCATGTATCTGCCCATCGCCACGACCTTCGCCATTTTCGTCGGTGGCATGCTCCGCTGGGCGTCGGACACCTTCAGCTTACGGGCAGGGAACAATGAAGCGCAGCGAGCGCGCGTCGAGAGCGTCGGCATCCTGATTGCCAGTGGCCTGATCGCCGGAGAAGCCCTCACCGGTTTGGTGGTGGCCTATTTCAAGTTCAGGGACCTGGAGATCCCTCAGGTTTTCACGTCGCCTTCCTATATCGCCGGCCTGATTGTCATGGCGCTACTGGGGATGCTGATGGTCAAGCTGCCGCTTTCAAAAGCCGGCCGGCCGGAAGATCCCGCTCCGCCCGCCGTGATCATGTGATCCCTTGATCTTTGTGAAGCGCCCTGCCGTTCTTGCGCTGGCGGCTGTTCTCGGGATGTGGCTGTGGCAGCTCGCCACGGTTCACTTCAACTACGGCGGCAACTGGACCGCTCTGTTCAACACTGCACCCAACTGGCCGCGCCCGGCGTTCCTCGCGTCCGAGGACATATATACTTTTCCGCCGGGTTCACTGGGCTACGACGGCCAGATGTACCACTTCATCGCCCATGATCCGTGGATACAGAGAGGCACCATCGCTGCCTTGGACGATCCCGCCCTGCGCTATCGGCGCATTCTGGTTCCCGCGCTGGCGTGGGCCGTGGCGCTGGGCCGCGATTCCTCCATCCATGCGGCCTATGTGGCGGTGATTCTTGGGTTCGTGTTTCTGGGCGTATATTGGCTGGCACGGGCCATGGTATTACGAGGCCGGCATCCGGCCTGGGGCCTGATGTTCGTGCTGATGCCCGCCACCCTGGTGTCCATGGACCGCATGACCGTGGACGTGGCTCTGGCTGCGCTCACGGTTGGGTTCGTTTTGTATTCTGACTCCCGGTGGAAGCTGCTTCCGATTCTAGTCTGTGCAGCCTTGGCCCGAGAAACCGGACTGCTGCTGACGGCCGGCTATGGCGTGTTTCTCCTTTCGCGCCGCCGCTTTGCCGATCTGCTCTGGGCCGCCACCAGCGTTTTACCGGCTATCTTCTGGTACGTGTACGTGAACGGCCATACGCCGCACCAGCAGCCGCCTGAAGTTGGCACTCTGATTCCCCTGGCCGGATGGATCGAGCGGGTTGCGCAACCGGTTGCGTATCCACTACCGCGCTGGCAGGCGCTGGCTGCCATCGAACTGGATTACATCGCTTTGGCAGGCGTCGCCCTGATGCTCGGACACGCCGCTTGGCTAGCCTGGGCACGGCGCTGGAATGCCCGCGCCGCGGCGATTTACGTCTTCGCGGCCGCAATCATTTTTATCGGCAGCCGCAGCGTGTGGGAAGACGCGTTTGGCTACGGCCGTGTCGTGACACCGCTGATGGTCCTGCTGGCTGCAGAAGACGCTGCGGAAGATACCCGCCCGCGGCTGGCGTTCGCACCCGTGGCGCTGATTGACGCGCGTATCGGATTGAACTTCTTGAAGCAGATCATCGGTGTGGCATCCCACCTGTTAAAGTAATAACTTGTCTCGCGTCGTATCCTCCCCAAATTCGGGTTCGGCCAGCGGTGTCCTCTGGACCCAGCTCTATCTGGGCCTGGGCTTCACCACCATGGCGACGCTCATCATGGAGCTGGCGCTTACACGGATCTTTTCTGTGGTCTTTTACTACCACTTCGCGTTCCTGGCGATCTCCGTAGCCCTGTTCGGATTGGGCGCCGGAGGAGTCTTTTCGTACGTCATCGCGGCGCGTCCTGGAAACGTGTATCAGAAATTGGGCTCGCTCGCGTTGGCCGCCAGCCTGTCGGTCCTGTTTGTTCTCTGGTTTATCCTTTCCAGGGAAAACAACGATGTCTGGACGCTGACTGCGGTGTACTTCGCGGCGGCGGTTCCCTTTTTCCTCGCCGGGGCGATCGTCTCGATCGCCATCGACGAAGCTATCGAACGTGTTCATCGCGCCTATTTCTTCGATCTGGCGGGCGCGGCCGTAGGCTGTCTCCTGCTGATCCTCTTTCTGGACGTGGCCGGCGGACCCGGCGCTGTGATCGCCGCCGCTGCTGTATATGCGATCGCGGCCGCGCTTTGGTATAACCAGGCCCGGCAAGATAGTCTTCGCATCATGGCCGTGCTGGCCGCGCTGCTCATGGTGACGCTGCTGGTGGTCAACGGCAAGACCCACTGGTTCGATGTCCGGTGGGCCAAAGGAGAGCGCATACCCGAAGAGCGCTTTTCGGCGTGGAACAGCTTCTCGCGCGTCGGCGTCATTCAGAACCACAATCCGGATGGCAGCCCGTACTGGCTGATTCGTATCGATGCCGACGCCGCCACCGGGATCGCCACCTACGATTGGGCTCGCGGCCTCTTCGAAGAGCAGCGCGCCGGTTTGCTTCGGCAGGGCCAGGGACTACCCTATGCGCTACGGCGCGGCGCCAAGACGCTGATCATCGGTCCAGGCGGCGGATACGACGTCTCTCGCGCGCTCGCGTCCGGCAGCCAGGATGTCACCGCCGTCGAGATCAATCCTTTGATCGCCAATAAGATCATGCAGGATGTCATGGTGACAGAGAACTACGGGATCTACTTTCGTCCCGAGGTTCACCTGTATGTCGAAGACGGCCGCTCGTTCGTACGCAGCAGCAAGGAGAAGTATCAGGTGCTGCAGGCGACGCTGGTCGACACCTGGGCCTCCACGGCCGCGGGGGCGTTCGCGCTGTCCGAGAATAATCTCTACACTTCGGATGCCTTTTTCGACTATCTATCGCACCTGACCGATGACGGTCTGCTGGTATTTACACGCTGGGGATTCGAGCCGCCGCGCGAATCGCTGCGTCTGGTATCGCTGGCCATGGATGCCCTGGCGCGTTTGGGCGAGCCGAGCGCTGCCGCCCACGTAATCGCCGTGCGCGACGATGCCACCAAGATCAACGGCTGGGGTGCGCAGGATACGGTGCTCATTTCCCGCAAGCCTTTCTCCGCCGCCGATCTCGAAAACGCCCGCCGGCTGACCGCGGAGTCACACATGGACATCGTCTATCTGCCGGGGGAGCCTGCCAACAACGCGTTCGGACAGCTACTGTCCAGCGCGAATCCGGCCGAGTTCTGGAACAGCTACCAATACGACGTTTCGCCCGTGGGCGACGATCGCCCGTTCTTCTTCTACACCGTTCAGCCGCGCGACCTGTGGAATTTCGTTCGCAACGCCAATCAGCAGAGCGCGGACTATAAGATCAACCGAGCCGTGCCGCTGCTGTTCGGGCTCATGGGTTTGAGCATCGTGGTTACCGGTCTGATTCTGGTTTTACCCCGGCTTGTTCTGGGAAGCCGTCTTCCCAAACAGAAGAATGTAATCTCGTTTCTGTGGTATTTCCTGTGCCTGGGGGCAGGCTACATCCTGGTTCAGGTTGCCCTGATCCAGAAGTTCGTGCTCTTGCTGGGTCATCCGACCTACGCCTTGACCGTGATCGTCTTCTCGATGCTGGTGGCGAGCGGCATTGGCAGCTACTTGAGCAGTCGCGTGGTCGCCGGCGACGACACGCGGCTGGTGCTCATCTTATCCGCCGTCGCCGTGCTGGTGGGAATACTGGCTTTCGTATCCGCGCCGCTGGTCACCGCTGCGGCTGGCTGGCCGCTGGCCGCCAAGGTGCTTCTGACGACGCTGTCCGTCGCTCCGGCGGCGTTCCTGATGGGCATGCCGTTCCCGAGCGGCTTGCGGCGGTTGGAAAAGCGCCACGCGCCGTCAGTACGCTGGGCGTGGTCACTGAATGCGGCCGCGAGCGTGCTCGGTTCGGCCAGCGCGATTTTTCTGGCGATCTACATCGGCCTGCGCTCGACGCTGCTGGTGGGCGCTGCACTGTATCTGTGTGCGTTAGTGGTGATTCTGGCCACCCGGACCGGCCATGTTGCTGGTAACGACAGCAACGTTGCGTAGCAGTCCCGCGTGCTTCGCGCGTGCGATCGCGCTGCTACCGAAGCGCCGGTGAAAATCTTCAGCCGATAACCGCGCGAGTTCAACAAGCGGAATCGGGGCGCCGGCGAAATCCGGATCCTGTGTGACGGGCGCGCGGGCGTTCCACGGGCAGACATCCTGGCAGATATCGCAGCCGAAAACATGCTCCCCCATGCCCGCGCGCAAGTCTTCCGGAATCGGACCGCGCAGCTCGATGGTCAGATACGAAATGCAGCGCCGAGCGTCCAGTGTCCAGCCACTCCCATCCGGGACTAGCGCATCGGTGGGGCAAGCCTCGATGCAGCGCGTGCAACTCCCGCAGCGGTCCGGCGGCGGGGAGGTCGGTTCGAGGTCTAGAGACGTGAGGATCTCGCCGAGAAAAAACCACGATCCCAGAGGCTCGTTGATCAGGCACGTGTTCTTGCCGATCCAGCCCAAGCCCGCCAGCCGCGCGAAGCTGCGCTCCAGCAGCGGCGCCGTATCCACGCAGATCTTCCAATCGAAGCGTTCGATTTCGAGCAGCCGCGCGCTCATCCGCTCCAGCGCCGCGCGCATGGTCACGTGATAATCTTTCCCCCAGGCGTAGCGCGAGATCCGGGCGTGACCTTCCTCTCTGGGCGGGTCCGGTGTGTTGTACAGCTTGCCGACGCAGATCACGGACCGCGCATTTGGCAAAAGATTGCGAGCGTCCCGGCGCATCTCCGCGCGGCGATCGGTCAGGTAGCGCATCTCACCAGCCATACCGCTCGCGACCCAGTCCTGATACCGCGCGAAATCCTCCGGCGGATCACAGGAAGCGACGCCTGCGAGCTCAAAGCCGCACTCGTGGGCAATTCGCCGGACGGTCTCCGCGCGCATAAGCCGAGTATCGGCGAGAATAGAAAGTTATGCAAGAATCTTTCCGGATCGGCCTGGTGCAGTCGAGCTGCTCGCTCGATCCCAACGAGAATCTGGCCAAGACGGAGTGGAAAGTCCGCGAAGCTGCCGCTCGTGGAGCGCAGGTCATCTGCCTGCAGGAGCTTTTCAGGTCCCAGTATTTTTGCCGCGAGGAGAATGCTGAGCTGTTCGCGCTCGCCGAGTCCATCCCCGGGCCCTCTACCGATACCTTGGGCAAGCTCGCGCGTGAGCTGAAGGTAGTGATCGTAGCCTCGTTGTTCGAGCGGCGCGCCGCGGGTCTTTATCACAACACCGCCGCGGTGCTTTCGGCCGATGGGGAAATCGCCGGACTGTACCGGAAAATGCACATTCCGGACGATCCCCTGTATTTCGAGAAATACTATTTCACGCCGGGCGATCTGGGTTTCGGCAGCATCGCCACGCCTTACGGCCGGCTCGGCGTCTTAGTCTGCTGGGATCAGTGGTATCCGGAAGGCGCCCGCATCGCCGCGCTTTCCGGCGCGGACTTGTTGGTGTACCCCACTGCCATCGGCTGGCACCCGTCCGAAAAAGCCCAGTACGGAGCGGCTCAACTGGATGCCTGGCGCACCATCCAGCGCGCGCATGCCATTGCCAACGGCATTTACGTCGCTGCCGTGAATCGCGTCGGTTACGAAGGACCGCCCGATCACGGGCTCGAGTTCTGGGGATCTTCCTTTGTCGCCGATCCCTTTGGCCAGGTGATTGCCCAAGCCTCCTGCGACCAGGAAGAAATCCTGATCGCCGAGTGCGATCCGCGCCGCGTGGAGGAAGTTCGCCGCAATTGGCCCTTCCTGCGCGACCGCCGCATCGACGCCTACGCTCCCATTCTGCAACGATGGCTCGACAAATAGTCGCAGGCTTCCGCATGCCGGCGGAGTGGGAGCCGCATGAAGCCACCTGGCTGGCCTGGCCCCATGAGACATCCGACTGGCCCGGCAAGTTCGCGCAGATCCTGTGGCTGTACGGAGAAATCGTCCGCCACCTGGCGCGAGTGGAACGAGTCCGCATCCTGGTTCAGGATCGTGACGCCGAAGAAAGGGCCCGCAAGATTCTCAAAAAGTGCCACGCCGAGCTGGCCGCGGTGGAATTTTTCCATCACCTTACGAATAGAAGCTGGACTCGCGACTATTGCCCGCTGTTTGTAAAGAACCAGGCTGGGGAGGTCGCCGCCACGCACTGGCGCTTCAACGGCTGGGCCAAGTATGACAATTGCCGCGAGGACGCGCGTACCCCGGCCTTCATTTCCCGAAAGCTAAAAATGCAGCGCTTTGAGCCCGGGCTGGTGCTCGAGGGCGGCAGCATCGATGTAAACGGGGCGGGGAAGCTGCTCACGACCGAAGAGTGCCTGCTCTCGGACGTGCAAGCCCGCAACCCCGGCCTCGGACGACGCGAGCTGGAGCAGACCTTCAAAGAATACCTTGGTATTCAAGAAGTGATCTGGCTGAACCGCGGTATTGCGGGCGACGACACCCACGGGCACATTGACGATATCGCGAGATTTACCGCCGCCGATCGGGTGATCACGATGGTCGAGCTCGATAAGTCCGACGTGAATCACGAGCCGCTCCAGGAGAACCTGCAGCGTCTACTCGCCCGGAAAGATCTGCGCATTACGCCTCTTCGAATGCCCGAGCCGGTGTACTTCGCCGGCCAGCGGCTCCCCGCGAGCTATGCGAATTTCTACATCGCCAACAAACTTGTGCTGGCGCCGACCTTCGGCGACAAGAACGATACGATGGCGCTGTGCGCGCTCGAGGTTCTGTTCCCCGATCGCGCTGTGGTCGGCATTCCCTGCCGCGACTTGGTTCTGGGTCTGGGAACGCTGCACTGCATGACTCAGCAGCAGCCCGCGTAGTCTCAATTTGGCAGTTTAGAAAATGAAGCTGACGCCGCCCCGCACTGCGCGCGGAACATTAGTCAGCACAGCGTGCCGTCCGTTTGACTGGATGCCCACATATCCCTGCGCCAGCAGGTTGCGCAGGTCCACGGTCATCTCCATGCGCATGCCACCGATCGCCGGCAGAGGCTGGCGGGCATAGATGTTCCAGCCGATTTGCTGATCGCTCTTGCCGGTCAACGACACGTGCAGCGGCATCAGGACGCCGGGGTCCGTCCAGCCGTAGCTGGTCGCAAGATGCGTCCCGGTGACCGGCAGAGAAGCTTCTGCCTCCGCCGTCACCCAAGGCCGTGGCGTGTTCCGAACCGCGGACCGAAGCTCGTCCCCGCTGGCCGGGAGGACATCCGGCGATGATTGAAGTTGCAAAGCATCCGTGCGGCCGGCTGCCACGGAGATTTCCACGCGATCGCCTACCGATTGCGTTACAGATGCGGAAAAGCCCATCCGGCGATAGTCGCCCAGGTTGAATACAACCCCGCGCGAGGCTAAATCGGGAAGCAAGTCGCCCGGGTCCACGAACCCCGACTCGCCGGACATGAGAAATGCAGCGTCGAAGACCTCTTCACCGTACACCGACGCCCGATAGGTCCGGGAACCCTGGACCGCGCGATACCCCGCCTCGATCACCTTGTTCCGCTCCTCCGTGGCCTGGTTGCCGCGCCGCGAGATCCGCGTCATTTGTCCCAGCGCCAGCAGGTCCCCATTCAGACCGCCATTCCCATCTTGGCGGGAATCGTTTGCTGCGCTCGCTAGCAGTTCGATGGGCCGCGTTCCCGAACTCGCCGCCACCTGGAGTGCGCTCTTGTCCCCCAGATCGTAGGTGGCTCGCGCGAATGGATTCACGGAGTTCATCCGGCCGAACAGCGAGACCGATTCCAAGCTGACACCATATTCCAGATGGATGAGGCCGGCCACGTCCATCTTGTCGAAAGTGGAAATGGACCCGGTCCGCAACACAGGCGTATCCGAACCGGGTGCGCCCGATCCCATCAGGCTGGGAAGGTAGATCTGCCGGGCCGTCAGGGCCAACTGCGGGCCCTCGCCGGTTCCATTATCGCGGCGGTAGGTCGTCCGGAAGCCGGCCGATGGAAAGCCGCTGGATGCGTAGCCGACGTTCCCGCTTACATGGATCTGCGAAGATCCGTTGACCGAGGTCGCCAGCACGAAAGCCGTGCCCAGATCCTGCGGGTCGCCGCTGAAGGGATCGCTGTCGCCGGCCGAAACCTTCACCAGGCCGCTGGTTCCTGAAAACAGCGACGCCATGGAGCTGCGGGACGAACTCGTCTGTGGAAGCAGCCGCAGGACCGGCCGGGTGGCATGCGAGGAGCGCAACACCCATTTCCAGGAATCGTTCATCAGCGCCCCTTCGGGGGAAGCGATGGGAACGACCTCGATGGTGCTGAGTGCGCTGGCCATCTGGATCCTCAGAAGCTTCTCAGATCCCGCCACGACCGCGATATTCCGCCGCAACGCCGGCACGAAACTTGCCAGATTCACGCCGATCGAATATATATCCGGAGTGAGGCTCTCGAAGACGAACTTCCCATCCTGGTTGCTAAAGGTCCGGTGAATCAACTCGTCGTACCGGTTGTACAGGGACACAGCCGCGCCCATCTGAACCACACCGTTCGAATTTCGGACCTCGCCCAGGATTTGTCCGGAGAGGGTAGGTGAGAAAATAGCGCCCGGCTCAGCCGCGTGCATCGCGGGTGTCAGGCCAACTATGCCTGCGATCAAGCCGAACTTAATGGCAAACTTCGGCAAGCTCATGCCTCGGAGCGCTAGACCCTATAATACCGTAAACGTGGCGGTGGGGGTCAGCGTCTCATTCCGTTTCTTGTCGGTCACCTTTATTTTTAGCGTATAGCTGCCGGGCTCGAAATTCAGCAGCGGCAACCGCTTTTCTATAATCATCTGGGATGCGCCGCCCGTCAGCGTGGTCAGATCCTCGCTGAAATCCAGGACTTTTTCATTGGTTCCGTTCTTGATCACCTCGTACTGGACTTCGCCATCCGCCTTGTGGGTGAGCTCGTCCATCTGGAAGTTATAAAGCTGCAGGTAGATCCCGACTTTTTCGTCGCGCCGGAACGTGGAATTGACGCGCGGGCGAACCTTGCTGGCCCCGATCACAAACTGTCCTTCGCCGATGTTCCGGGTGGGCAAGGTCTCGATCAGGTCCGCCAGCACCAGCGAGCTCATGGTTAGCCGGTCGTCTTCGGCCCGCGGAACGTCGAGCCGTTGCTCGTAGGTGGTAGTGTTGCCGCTCACGATGTCCTTCGCCGCGACCGTCAGCCGATAGGTGCCCGGCGCCAGGTAGATCTGCTTTTGGTAGATGGCCGAGCCCTGGGTCGCCTGCTGCAGCATTTCCGTTGGTACGGGGGGAATGGAAACCACTTCCTCGATGGGACGGATCACCTGGCGGCGAGTCAGCGTCTCGATTTTGGCGAAGACATTCACCGCGGCTTCCGAGTAATTGTCTTTCTGCTTGTACTGCAAATCCTTGCGCTCAAACTGCAGGGTCAGATTGGTGGTCACGTTGGAGCTGGTGAGCGGGAAGTAGTCCACGCGCACCTTCATCGGCAGCAGGTTGTACTTGATGGTCGATTGCACCAACGCTTCCAGATCTTTGAACTTGATGCCGGGGGCCTTCTGCAGGTTGGTATATTGCTGCAGCCGGTCGAATTGATTCATGCGCGCCGGCAGGGGCATGGTCCCCGTTCCCAGCAGCGTTCCATCGGTGCGGGTGAAACGATCGGCTTTATTGGCCAACCCCATTTGCTCGTACATCGTCAGACCAGCGCCGGGCACGCGCGCGAGCGCGTCCTTCTCCGACGGGTCCATGGTGAGGTGATACTCGTTGGTCATGGACGGATCGACAAACTCGATCATTACATCCGAGCCACAGCACTCTAGGTATCGATACCGCCAGATCTCGTAGGGGAAGAACGTGGTGCTGCCGCCGCCTTCTTCGATAGGCCGTTCGCCCGGACCGCCCGACGTATGCGAGTCGTTCTCGTCCGGCGGTCCGAACTTGATGTAGATCTGCCCGCGGTCGGTTTTCCATCCGGGAACGCCGGACGCAAACCGGTCATTGGCCCAGGCGATGCGGCGGTAGTGCTCTTCCTTAAATTCGTTTTCCTCAGTGTCGGGTGAAGGATCGCGGCGCAGCCAGAATTCCTCGATGAAGGCCTGCTTTTCATCATCGGTCTGCAGCCGGTTGAACGCCGTACGCTCTTCGTCGCTGATGATCCAGCGCACTTCCTCGTCCAGCCACTTCTTGTAGGGCGACTGCAGCTCTTTTCGCAGCCGGTCCTCTGCCTGCCGCTTCTGCCTATCGGTCATAGGCTTCGCGATGGTTTCTTTCTGCTTGGTTTTATCCTTAGCAGCATTCTTGTCGTCCGCCGCCTGGGACCCCACCACCAGCGCCAAAATCGCGCAAAAAGCGAGCAACACTCTAGACCGCATAGGTTTATCCACCTGAGATAGATTTTACCCTTGTCTGGAGACGTGAGCAATGGGTATCAGGTTTCCACGGAATGCTGCATACTCAAGGGACGTTCCTTTGGTCGCTACCGCCATATTTCTAAGTACTTACGTCGTTCTGGAACTTCACCCAGAGATTCTACGCGGAAGATGGCTCGCCAATGTCGGTTACGTTCAAGGACTATCCAAACTCGAACATCACAACAACCACTGCCGCCGCAGGAACGCTACCGCCGGGAACCAGCTTCAACTTTGCCTTGTTCTCTGTTACGCCCGATCTTCACGTCGGCTGGGCAACTCTTCAATTCAATATGATTCCTCGATTGGTCGGCTCGGAGGTTATGCGATCTTTCGCCTGCTGGTTCACGGCGAACGACTTACAGGGCAACTTCATCGACCAGACTACAGTGACGCTGCCGCCCAACGGGCATCTTGCTTTTGCCATCAGTTCTGTTCTTCCGGCGCTGGCGAACCGGCTCGGTACGCTGTATGTGACGAGCGATACAAACCGCCTTGCCGCCATGGGTATAAGGTTCAATGGTGCCGCGTTCTCATCGATTCCGATAATGAACTGGGTCGGGATGTTCCAGTAGGTGGAGCTTGACGTGCCATCAGACAGTCATGTGTGAATGGGCGAATCGGGAGCGAAGAATCCCCGTGGGGCTGACCACGATCGCGATCGGCGTGGATGCTTAGGTAGGTCGCGCCTCTTGCGCGACGCTTTCAGCGCGACGCACCCGAACTTTCACTTCTACGCGGGAGCCGAGCCGGTTGATGATCGACATGAGGCGATCGACGGTAAATCGCCCTAGGTCCGCATGTCGGATTCGCGAGAAGTCGGCCGCGGCGATGCCGGTTCGACCGTGCGCCGCGCGCACCGTCAGGTGTTCCCGGTCGAGAGCCTTGATGATTTCGGCGGCTAGGATAGCCTTGACCTGCTCCGCGTCGGCGTTCTTGTGCCCGAGGTCGCGGAACACGTTGCCGCTTCCCCGCACCATTTCCAGCTTCTGGCTCTTCATCGCAACATCTCCTTCAGTCTCTTCAAACGGTCCCTGATCAGGTCCAGTTCCCGTTGCGGCGTCTTGATCCCCTGTGTCGACTTTTTCTGGAACGTGTGAACAACCCAGATGTCATCGGCCAGTTGCACGGCATAGACCACGCGGAACGCATCGCCCTTGAACGGCAGCGCGATCTCGAACACGCCTGAGCCCAGGCCGTGCATGGGCTTGGCAACATCGGCCTTGCCGCCCTCTGCAGCGATCGTCAGGGCCGCAAGACAGATCAATCTGGCTCCTTCCGGAAAGGTCTCGAATTCCTTCAGTGCCGCCCTGATCCATGAAACGGGCCGTGTCCTTCGGATCATTGGCCGTCTGTTACTTCATGCTCTCATGTTGTCATATGTGACAACACTTGTCAATCGAACCAGTCAAGATGGTAGTGGGTCTATTTCAAATAGACCCACTACAGCTCAAATGAACCTGGGTTCGGGGACTCCGATTAAGATGCGCAGCAGAAACCTTCGCGGTTCGTTCTGCCCGGGCACGTGCTCTTCGACCTCCTCCTCCACGATGCCGAACCAGTCGCCGTACCCCAATACCTTCTGACACAGCCGTTTCCCGTCCGACCACTGTGCCTCGGCGCCATTCGTCTGAACGACAAAGCGATCACACAGGTGTCGCTTGGCAATCAACAGGGCGGCAGTTACCGCAACGTCGTAGGGCCGAAATCCCGTCTTGACCGATTCCCCATACAATCCGTTTTCATCTGGACCTTCGCCAGACCCCAGGTCTTTCTTTCTGGCCAAGGTAAAGGTCTCATAACTGCAGTGGCCATTACAGGATCGATGCCGGACCGTGACGCCACAACCATAGAAGTCTCCCGCGACTGCGGTCGAACTCGCGCCAACCCCTTGCGCCTCCTGGGTGGGATAGGGAATGACTAAGTCTTCGTTCTCCGGGTGTCCGCAATCGGTCACCCCGTTAAACCGAATCAGATCATCCGTGATCGTTGGCGCGCCTGTCCCGTCCCAGTCGGCCAGATCAACCCCCATGTCACTAAGCGGCAGAATTAAGCGTTCAAAGTCGGCTCGAATCCGGCTAAACAAATCTTGCGGGATTTCCTGGGGCCGCTCCCAGTAGTGCGTGTAGCCCATCTGCCGCGATTATACGCTCGACTTATGCACTCAGAGCCGCTTTTACCCTCTCGTACGTGGTCTCCAGCGTCTCCGGCAGCACGCGCGTCTCCGCCACCGTGGTCATGAAGCTGCCGTCGCCGGTCCAGCGCGGCAGAACGTGCATGTGGATGTGGCCGGCCACGCCCGCCCCCGCCGATTCGCCCAGGTTCATCCCGATGTTGAGCCCGTCGGGTCCGTAGACCTGACGCAAAGCTTGCTCCGCCCGCGCGGTCAGCCGCATCATCTCTTCGAGCGTTTCAACGGGCGCGCCTCCGAGTGTCGCGATATGCTCGTACGGCGCGATCATCAGATGACCGGTCGTGTAGGGATACAGGTTCAGGATCAGGAAATTGCGCTCCGCCCGCAGCACCACGTAGTTGCCGCGATCGTCGGAAGACGCCGCCTTTTCGCAGAAGATGCAGCCGCTATCCGGACGACCCGTGGCCGTAGGTTTCGCAGAAGACACGTAGCGGTACCGCCACGGGGTCCACAAACGGTCCATTGTTCTGGTGATGGGCGCCTGGTTAGCTCGGCGTGCCCGGCCCCTGCTCCCCGTTCACCAGGTCCTTCAGCTCTTTGCTCGGTTTGAAATAAGGAATCCGTTTCGCCGGCACATCCACCCGCGCGCCTGTTTTTGGATTCCGCCCGACACGCGGCTGCCGCTGGCGGGTCCGAAAGCTTCCGAATCCCCGGATTTCAATTTTGTCCCCGCCTCGCAAGGATTTTACGACGCTGTCAAAAATAGCCTCGACGATCACCTCCGAGTCCTTGCGGGTCATTTCGACTACGCGCGAGACCTCCTCGATCAATTCAGCCTTGGTCATTTGCTACCGGCCTTCCCCTTTTCCTTTTATGTTGATGACTTCTTCGATGGTCATGGTCGCGGCTGCGGCCTGGCGCTGGTAATCCTCCAGGCGCGTCCGCTCCTCGTCTTCGGCCACGGCGCGCAAGCTCAGTCCGATTTTCTTTTCCGCCTCGTTCATCTTGACGATCTTGAAATCGTACTCATCCCCGATCGGTAACGGCGTGTCGCCCGCTTCTCCCCGGTCCGGCATGACCGGAATCTCCGACTTGTGACACAGCGCCTCCACCCCTGGCGCCAGTTCCACGAACACCCCAAACTGCGCTCCCCGGCATACACGGCCGCGGACCAGATCTCCCACTTCGTGCGACCGGAAGAAACTCTCCCAGGAGTCCGGCTGAAGCTGCTTCACGCCCAGCGACAGCCGCCGGTTGGGCGCGTCGATATTCAAAATCACAGCCTGCATTACCTGGCCCTTTTTCACGACTTCGGAGGGATGCTTGACGTGTTTGATCCAGGACAGATCGGAGACGTGCACCAGCCCGTCCACGCCCTCCTCGATTTCCAGAAACGCGCCGAAATCCGTGAGCTTCCGCACCCGGCCCTCCACCACGCTGCCGATGCTGTAGCGGTCGCCCACCGTGGTCCACGGATCCGCCTCTAACTGCTTTATTCCTAGAGACACGCGGCGGTCTTTCTGTTTCACTTCCAGGACCACCGCCTCCACCTGATCGCCCACCTTCACCAGCTTGGTGGGATGCTTCATGCGCCTGCTCCAGGTCATTTCCGAGATGTGGATCAAGCCTTCCACGCCCGGCTCGATCTCCACGAACGCGCCGTAATCGGTGGTGGTCATCACGCGTCCGATCACCCGGCTTCCGGGCGGATACCGCTCCGCGAGCGTCTCCCACGGATCGGGCCGCAGTTGCCGGATGCCCAGAGAAATTCGCTCTTTCTCGCGGTCGAACTTCAGGACCTTCACCGTGATTTCTTCACCCACATGGACGACGGCCGAGGGATGCCCCACGCGTCCGTGCGACATGTCGCTCACATGCAGCAGGCCGTCGATGCCGCCCAGATCCACAAACGCACCGTATTCGGTGAGGTTCTTGACCACGCCCGGCACCACTGCGCCCTCGAACAGATGTTCCAGCGCGTTGGCCTTGCGCGCCTTCATATCCTCTTCCAGAGCCAGCTTGCGCGAAACCACCACGTTGCCCCGCCGCCGGTTCAGCTTGATGACCTTGACGGGAATATCCTGCCCCACCAGCGAATCCAGATCGTGCGAGGGGCGCACATCCACCTGCGAGCCGGGCATGAACGCGGGCACGCCCACGTCCACCATCAATCCGCCCTTGGTCCGTTCGGTCACGTGGCCCGAGATCAGGAGCTGCTCGCGCATGGCGCGCTCCAGCGTGTCCCAGATCCGCAGTTGCGCGGCCCGCGAATAGGACAGCAGGACGTAGCCTTCCGGCTGCGGCCCGTGCCGGTCGATCATCACATCGATGCTGTCGCCCGCTTTGACCGCCACCGAACCGTCCGGCTGGCGCAACTGCTCAATGGGGACAATACCTTCCAGCTTGTATCCGAAGTCGACGATCACTTCCGTGGGAGTGACTTTGACGACGTGACCCTGAAGCAGCTCGCCTTCCGAGGGCGGTGCTAGATGGCTATAGTCCTCGATGAGATGCTCGAGATCGTCTTCCGCTGTGAAGGCGACTTCGAGATCCCGTTCATCGGTGCCGTTTGCCATCGCCAAGTCTCGACAAATCGTTGATAGCTCAGTACTTCAGAACTATAGCCGACGTGGATGGCCTTGTCAACTTAAGGATTCCGCCCCCCCATTCGGCGTATTTCCTGAACCGAAATCCTCAAAAGAGCAAGGAGATACATCCGAGGACGGCTGGGAGCCCTATCCCGGCCGATCTTGGTCGAAGCGGAAGAGTATCTGTGTCTCCCAAATGCTGCGCTTGGTGAGGCTAAACCCTGCGGCCGCTGAACAGCGCGATGAAATCAGCCTCCGTCAAATCGGTGAACCAGCCGGAATACCGCCTTCGTTCGATTTCTTCCGAAGACCCGTCTCCCAGAGCAGCATATGAACACACCACACCTGCAAAGCTGCCAGCCAGGAAATGGGCGGCACGTGAAAGATCATGTACGTACTCGAGCACTCCGCTGAACAGGGCCACATCGTGGTCAGCGATGGGCGCCAGGGTGGGCGCATTCAGGTCGTAAGAGATGATTCCAGAGGCCAGCGGAGCGATGTCGCTGGCGGTGTAGCTGCATCCTGGAGGAAGCTCCCCAGGCACGGCGGACCGCCCGGCGCCGAACTCGAAAACCCTCTCTCCCGGCTTGACTAGGTGCGCCAATGCAGCCCCCCTCGTCCCCCAACTGCCGTAGTGGTAGGCAGCCTGACTCCAACGGGCGACATCGCTCGCACCGGACGCACGCAGAGCCTCCGTATGGCCGATGCGCTCGTCTCGTTCCGCAGTGGTGGCCGAGGAGAAAGCGGGGATCGGCGGGCATGCGGCTTCCACGCTGGCCGCTACCTGATCCTTATAGACCTCCAGAGCACCCGCTGGAGTCCTTCTCACGGCATAAAAATCGGAGTATTCAAGAGGCGCGGTTCGGTGTCTGCTGAGCTCTTCGTTGTTGTTCCAGTGGGAAATCAATGGGCTGGAGCTGTGTGCATAGGCGCTGGCGGCTTGGTCCTTCTCATCCGAATACCAATCGAGGTGCAGCGCTTCGAATGGCTCGTAGACACGTAAACCGGACTTCAGCCTTCGAAAAGCTTCGCCAGCCCGGTGAAGAGCGAAGGTAGTATCGATCGTTGCCTTAAGGATGGCAACTTCACCGAAAGACGTTTCCGTGATGCTCGGAATGTGCTGCCAGAATTGCTCGATATGACGGTTCATCACCCGGTTGAACAACGGGTAGGTTCGCGGAACATCACGGATCCGCAGCATCGGACCGACGCATTCGACCTGACGAAACTTGTTTAGTAACTCATCATAAACGTCCAGGAGTCGTCGGTCGGCAATGGACACATCCACGTCGCAATCGCTCACTACGTAGCGGCCGGGCTCACCCCACTCCGCGAAATAGCTCGCTACGGTCTCGTCCACCCGATTCAACTCGGCGTCCAAGTGAATGGCGGGATAGCGAAACACCTGGATGCCGCTTTTTTCAAGTTCGTCCAGAACCGCGAGGGTGGCTGCGTCGGTGCTGCCGTTATCGTGAACCACGATTTCGGTTGGAGTGGACAGGCGGCGGATCGCAGCGATGGCACGCTTCAGAATGCCGCCCCGGTTGAACGATATTAGGAAGACGGGTACCGGACGAGTCCGGCAATCACCGGCTGGCACGGTACGCGTCCCGGGCGGAAGCTCCATTTCCTCCAAATGACGATGCGGGAAGGCGGCGGTCAATGCCTCCACGTCGATGGTGCTCTCGTGGCACTCCGCGTTCTTGGCCAAGGCTTCGGCTGTATCGCCGGCTGTGAGCACATGGTGACTCGCCTGCGGCCGCCGAGTCGTCGTGAACCAATCTCTGAACTTGAAATCGCCGCCGCCGATCTCATCGCTCGCCTTGATCCACAAATTCGGAATGTTTAGCGCTTCCGCAAAGATGAGTCCATGCAGAGAGGAGCTAATCACGGTTTCACATTCGGCCATGCGAGCGAGAAACACCTCGGGGGATTCGTGCACGTTGAGATCGACGACGCCCGGTTCCTGCATCATGCGGCGAAGAACCGGATGGAACCGATCAACATAGTGACAA
>JAIQFI010000026.1 GCA_020073345.1 Terriglobia bacterium | reverse complement strand
ACGGGCTCGGCAACACGGTGGACTTCAAGAACACCATCATCATCATGACTTCGAACCTGGGAGCGCGATTCCTGGAAAAGCGCAGCCCCATGGGCTTCTCCTCGGGCACCGGTATGCCGGCCAAGGTGGAAGATCAGGTGATGACCGAGGTGAAGAAGGCCTTCAATCCGGAGTTCCTGAACCGCCTGGACGAGATCATTCTGTTCACTTCGCTGACGGACGACGACCTGTTGAAGATCGTCTACCTGCTGACCGAGCAGATCAACAAGAATCTGGTGGCCAAGCAGATCAAGATCCGGATCCGCGAGGACGCTGCCCGCTACATTCTGGAGAAGACCTGCACCGACCGCAGCTACGGCGCGCGGCCGCTGCGCCGGGCTCTTCAGAAGTACATCGAGGATCCGCTCAGCGAGGCGCTGATCCAGGGGTCGCTGGCGCGGCCCGCCGAGTTCGAGGTGTACCTGGGCGAGGGTGGCATCTACTGCCGCCAGCTCCAGCCCATTGGTGAACCCCAGCCGCAGCCCGTCGCCGCGGGCGAGGGCGCGCCGCCGGCGGAGGAAGCTCCGCCCGCACCGGGCATTCCGCTGTACATGTTTGAATAAGGCCACGGGTTCGAGTAGCTGGCTATCGAAAATCGGGCTCGGTCTATCGATCCTGGCGACTCCCTCATGGTGTGGCAGCACGCTGACCGCTGAGCAGCAAAACACCCTTTCGTCGTGGCTTGCGCAGCATGTCAACTATCGGCTCGCCACGGATGCCGACTGCGATTGCGCCATCGATATCAAGCAAATGAGAGATGGCTACAGTGATCCGCGCTATGCCCTGCCTGATTACCATCCCTTCGCGGCAACCGGCGACTTCAACGACGATGGCGTCGAAGACTTCGCAGTCGCGTTGATCGACGCGAAGGCGAGCACGGATAATTTCACGTTGGTCGTATTCAACGGCCCGTTTTCAAAGCGTCCCGTGGCGCCCGCGTTCATCAAGACTGGTCTTGACCTCCGGCGTGACCGGCTGTTTTACTTTGGATCTCTCCGGGGGAAGCCGTACCGTCTCTGGGTTGGACCCTTCAATTCGGACTCAGTGGTCAAGTTGACACCATCCCGGAACACCTATAGGATCGAGGCTTTAGCCGAGTGAACAGGGCGGCATCGTGAGATGCCATCGCGTTACCCTGGTTTCTTATGTCTGACCGCCTCGACGAGCTGCGCCGCCGCCACGCCCGCGCTGAAGCCGGAGGCGGCGACGAGCGCCGCGAACGCCAGCACGCCGAAGGCAAGCTCTCCGCCCGCGAGCGCATCGATCTACTGCTCGATGACGGCACCTTCGTCGAGACCGACAAGCTGGTCCGCCACCGCTGCAACGACTTCGGCATGGCCGACCAGGTGATCGATGGCGACGGCTTCATCACCGGCTACGGGCTGATCCACGGCCGCACCGCCTATGTCTTCGCGCAGGATTTCACCGTGTTCGGCGGATCGCTGTCGGAAACCAACGCGAAGAAGATCGTCAAGATCATGGATCTGGCGCTCAAGACCGGCGCGCCGGTGATCGGCCTGAACGATTCCGGAGGCGCCCGCATCCAGGAAGGCGTGCTTTCGCTGGCCGGATACGCGGACATCTTCCTGCGCAACACGCTCGGCAGCGGCGTGGTCCCGCAGATCTCGGCGATCATGGGCCCTTGCGCCGGTGGCGCGGTCTACTCCCCTGCCCTCACCGATTTCACCTTCATGGTCGACGGCAGCAGCTACATGTTCATCACCGGGCCCGAGGTGATTAAAACCGTCACTCACGAGGATGTTTCCAAGGAACAGTTGGGCGGCGCGGTCACGCACAACACTACGAGCGGTGTCGCGCACTTTCTGGCGCATGGCGATGCGGAATGTCTCCAGATGATCCGCGAGCTGCTGAGTTATCTCCCGCAGAACAATCGCGACGCGGCTCCGCAGCGCGCCAGTACAGATCCCATTGATCGTGAGGATCTAGCTCTGGATTCGGTGGTGCCAGCAGCCTCGAATCTTCCCTACAACATCAAGGACGTGATCCGCCGAGTCGTGGACGACAGTAAGTTCTTCGAAGTCCAGGAACGCTGGGCGCGCAATATCGTCATCGGCTTTGCCCGCATGGACGGCCGCACCGTGGGCATCGTGGCGAATCAGCCCGAGCACCTGGCCGGGTGCCTGGATATCGATTCCTCCACGAAAGGCGCGCGCTTCGTCCGATTCTGCGATGCCTTCAACATTCCGATTCTGACCTTCGAGGATGTGCCCGGATTCCTGCCCGGAACTGCGCAGGAATTCGGCGGGATCATCCGGCACGGAGCGAAACTGTTGTACGCCTACGCCGAAGCGACCGTCCCGAAGATCACCGTAATCACCCGCAAGGCGTACGGCGGAGCGTATTGCGTGATGGGCTCGAAGCATCTGCGGTGCGACGTCAACCTGGCATGGCCCACGGCGGAGATCGCCGTGATGGGAGCCGAGGGGGCGGTGAATATCTTGTACCGATCCTTGCCGGAGGCGGACCGGCGCGCAAAAACTCAGGAGTTTCAGGAACGCTTCGCCAATCCGTTTGTCGCGGCCGAGCACGGGTTTATTGACGACGTGATCGAGCCGCGACAGACCCGGCCGATGGTGATCCGGGCGCTGCGGATGCTAGCAACCAAGGTGGACACCTTGCCGCGGAAGAAGCACGGCAACATCCCGCTGTGAGACGTCCCTGACTTTTTTATTTAGGCCGCGACTTTATCGAAGAACCGCTTGATCATCATCTTCGCGGTCCCGTCGATCAGGCGCTGGCCCACCGCCGCGATAGTTCCGCCGACCTGCACATCGCCTTCGTAGGAGACTTCAGTGCCCGCGTCCTTGGGCGTGAACTTCAGGAGCCCTTCACCCTTCATGAAGCCGACTTTTCCGGAGCCTTCGACCATCAGCTTGAAGCTGTTGGGCGGGGACTGTTCCGTGATCCGAACCTTCCCGTCGAAATTGCCGGAAAGACTGGCGAGAGCCATCTTCATCTTCATGCGGTACTCGTCCTCGCCGATCTTGTCCAGGCTTTCACAGCCCGGCATGGCTTCCGCGAGGACCTGGGAGTCCTGGAGTCTTTGATAGGCTTGCTCGGGCGGCAGCGGAAGAAAATACGATCCGGAAATTTTCACGCTATGCGATCCGACCGAGTGCCACGGCCAGGGCTTTCGCCGCGTACACGCTGGCCAGGTGAAGGCGATAATCAGCCGAGGCGTGCAGATCGGAGTTGGCGTCGACTCCCTGCCCTACCAGCGCCGCTACCGCCTGGATCTCGGCCGGCGAACCGCTTCTGCCTTCCAGCGCCTTCTCCGCGGCCGTCGCCCGAAACGCCCGGTTTGAGAGTCCGGTGACCCCGATGCGAGCCATCGCGACCTTGTCACCCTGTTTGCGCACGCGCACCGCGATGCCCACGATGGCGAAGCCGCTGGCCGGCTGCAGCACCTTCTGATAACTGGTGCCGGTGCCGGAGCCATCCACCGGAACGATCACCTCGCGCACGATTTCGCCGGACTCGAGCGCGGTGGTGAACGTATCGACGAAGAAATCCGCCGCTGAAACAGTCCGCTCCGACTTCGCGCCCTTCAGCACGATCTTGGCTTCCAGCGCCTGGAGCGCGGCCGGATAGTCGGCGGCCGGATCAGCATGCGCCACGCTGCCGCCGATGGTGCCCATGTTGCGCACCTGCACGTCACCGATGTGGGAAGCGGTTTCCGCCAGGAGCGGGCATTTTCCGCGCAGCAATGGCGAACTCTCCACATCGTGGTGAGTGGTGGTCGCGCCAATGTGGATCACCGTACCCTGCTCGCGAATGTAACTCAGATCCTTGATGCGGCCCAGGTCCACCAGGTGTTCCGGGTTGGAGAGCCGGAGCTTCATCATGGGGATCAAGCTCATTCCACCGGCAAGGGGTCTTGCGCCTTCGGCCAGCAGTCCCAGCGCTTCGTCCAGCGTCTTGGGAGCGGAGTATTCGAACTGTTGGGGGATCATGCGTTTCTCCCTGCGGATATTAACTTCCAGAGCTTTTCCGGCGTAAGCGGCATATCCAGGTGGCGCACGCCCAGGGGCGACAGCGCGTCCACCACTGAGTTCACGACGGCAGGCGATGCGCCGATAGTTCCCGCCTCACCCACACCTTTAACCCCTAATGGATTTACCGGCGTGGGGGTTATGGTGTGGCCGCTTTCGATCCACGGCATCATGTGCGCGCGCGGCATGGTGTAATCCATGAACTCGCCGGTGACGAGCTGCCCGTTGTCGTCATAGACAGCCTGCTCCCACAGCGCCTGTCCGATACCCTGCGCGACGCCGCCGTGCACCTGGCCATCGACGATCAGAGGATTCAGAATGTTGCCGCAGTCGTCTATGGCGATATAACGCTTGATGGAGACGTCGCCGGTTTCGCCGTTGACCTCCGTAACCACCAGGTGCGCTCCGAACGGGAACGTGAAGTTGGGCGGTTCCCAGAAATGCGTCGCCACCAGGCCGGGTCCCGTATTTGGCGGGAGCTTCATAGCGCGGTAGGCCGCTGCGGCGATTCCCTTGACGCCGATCGACTTGCCGGATTTATTACAGGTGCACTGGCCACCCGCGAACGTAACGTCATCCGATTCCAGCAGCATTTCGCCGAACTTCTTGATCGTGGCCTTCAAATCTTGCAAGGCGAAATACAGAGCCGTTCCACCGACAGCTGTCGAACGGCTGCCGAAGGTTCCGATGCCGTACGGCACCATTGATGTATCGCCGTGCACGACCAGCACGTCGTCGATCCCCACGCCAAGTTCGTCGCCCACGATCTGCGCGAAGGTGGTTTCCTCACCTTGGCCGTGCGGGGAGATTCCGGTCAGGACCGTGACTTGGCCCGACGGCTCGATCTTCACCGTGGCGCTTTCCCAGCCACCGGCAGGGGTTGCGGGGGAGGGACCGAACGCGCAAATCTCGCCATACGCGCACAGGCCGATGCCCATGTACCTGCCCTGCTTGCGTGCCTCGACTTGCTCCTTGCGAAGTTTATCGTAGCCGGCCATCTCCATGGCTTTCTTAAGCGGCGCCGAATAGTCACCCGAATCGTAAACCAAGCCGGTCGCCGTGGGGAAAGGAAACTCCTCATTGCGGACGAAGTTCTTCAGCCGAATCTCGGCGGGATCCATCTTCAGCTCGGCCGCGACCATGTCCACCATGCGTTCGATACCGTGGGTGGCTTCCGGACGCCCCGCACCTCGATACGCGTCGGTGGGCGTGCAGTTGGTGAACGCGCCCACGATATCGGCCGAGATACTGGGCGTGCGGTACAAGCCCGGCATCATCAGCACGCTGAGCGTAGGGATCGCGGGAGTCAACACTGTAAAATACGCGCCCAGATCCTGGATGATCTTGAGCTTGATCCCGGTGATGGTGCCGTCGCGTTTCGCGGCGATCTCGTAGAAATCCACGTGGCCGCGGCCGTGAATAGTGCATAGAAAATTCTCGCGGCGTGATTCAATCCATTTCACCGGCTTCTGCAGCTTCATGGAAATCCACGCCAGCAGAATTTCCTCGGCGTAGGTCTGGATCTTGGCGCCAAAGCCGCCGCCGACCTCGGGAGCCACCACGCGGAACCGGTTCTCTTCCAGGCCCAAAATCTGCGCTACCAGCGAACGCACCAGGTGCGGGGCTTGGGTGGAGGTATATAGGTTCATGGTGCGATCCGCGGCATGCCAATCGGCCACCACGCCGCGGGTTTCCATGGAATTCGGAATCAGCCGCTGGCTGACGATGCGCTGCTTCACGATCACGTCCGCTTCGGCGAAGGCCTTGGTGACGTCGCCGCCTTCCTGGTGAAACGTGAACGCGACATTATCCGGCCACTGCGGATGCACCGCATGTGCTCCGGGCGCGAGCGCTTTTTCAGGATCGGCTACGGCATTCTCGACTTCGTAGTCTACTTCGATCAACTCGACGCCATCGCGCGCGATGTATCGATCAGTCGCGACGACCACGGCGACCGGATGCCCCACGAGATATACGCGATCGATGGCCAGTACATTGTGATGCGGGACACGCAGACCCGGCAGGGAGGCGCCACAGGGCACGGCACCAGCGTTCTTTGTGTCCTCACCGACGAACACCGCATGAACGCCCTTGAGCGCTTTAGCCTTGCTGATATCGATGGAGCGAATCTTGGCCGCGGCGTGCGGACTTCGCAAGATCGCCGCATAGAGCATGCCCGGCATCTTGATGTCGTCGACATAGGTCGCGGTGCCGGTGATCAGGCGAGGATCTTCGCGGCGCCGAATGCGCTTGCCGACCAGCTTCTCGGTTTTGGTGATGGTGGTGGTGGCCATGGTTTATGCTCCCGCGGCCTTGGCAGCCGCTTTGACCGCGTTCACGATGTGCTGGTATCCGGTGCAGCGGCACAGGTTGCCTTCGAGACCATGCCGGATCTCCTGATCGCTCGGATTGGGATTGCGATCGAGGATTTGCTTGGTGGTCATGATCATGCCCGGCGTGCAAAAGCCGCACTGCAGGCCGTGCTCGTTCCAGAAGGCCTCCTGGATCTTGTGCAGCTTGCCGTTGGCGGCCATGCCTTCGATGGTCAGGATCTTGGCGCCATCGCACTGGATCGCGAAGACGGCGCAGCTCTTGACGGCTTTGCCGCTCAGCTCCACCGTGCAGGCGCCGCATAGCGACGTCTCGCAGCCGATGTGCGGACCAGTGAGTCCGACCACCTCGCGGAGGTAATGAATCAGGAGAAGTCTCGGCTCTACGTCATGGGAATACGTAGTGCCATTGATGTTTACATTAATGGTTTCGGTCATGGCGCTCACTTCCGGCAGAGGGTACCGGCGATCATTGAAGATACCAAAATCGAGGGCGGAAGTGGGAAGGGGCATGACTTGAAAACAGACCGGGCGCGCAATGCGCGGTCCATGATGGCTGTTCACGCATGTTTCGCATGGAAGTGGAGGCTTTAGCGCTCATCGCAGGACTGGTTCCGGCGGCCCGATTGTAAACTTTCACGGACCTCTCCCAGCGCTCGAGTGCTCACGAAGCAACCTTCGACAGTGCAAGCGGGAAAAATTTCCGTGAGGCTGAAAGTATTCCTAAGTATGCCGCAAGCCTTGCGATCGCCGCGGCTCCTCGCGATCCGCGCTAGGGCGCCGTTGGGATTGCTTCGACTTACGAATGCGCTAAACAAACTTGACGAATCCCTCGGCGTTCGCCGCCGTCACCTGGTTCGGTAATCCTTGCAAGTGGGTCGCAACTGAGCCCAGCAGCTAGCTATGAAGGTCCGCGAACTGAGTGACTTGCAACTTTACTGAAAATGGAAGCCATCGTGCTAGCTTGATCCAAACCGAATTGTCGTAGCTGATGGTCTGGGCATTTCGCGTCCGATCATGTGGGTGACGGCGCTGATGTGTGCCCATCCGTTAATAGATCTTTGAAAACAAGACGGCCCCCGTGTGGGCGAGGGCCGTCTCTCGGATACCAGGTTTAGTGGCACCCTACTCAACAACTCCATTTTACCTATTACCCGAGTTGCAATTTCCCCACCGTTTCTAACATCGGCAACCATCGTGTCTCTCGGGACAACGATCACAAGAGGAGCGTGTATGCAGTTCGTAAGGTTTCTACACTATAAGTGTGCCTACGTTGGTTTGGTGTGCCTTGCGTGGGCGGGCATATGTCTTGCGCAACACGACCCCGGCCCGCGGGGTGGACGTGCTTCGGCCGGAGGACCGTACTCGTCACTAAATTTCAACGAGCAGTTCTTGTTCAAACAAGCTGCAGGCGTTTTCCAGGAAGTCGATTCGGTATCCGGGAAAATCAGCGGAGAGGACGGCGTGGGCCTGGGGCCGACCTTCAACGGAAATAGCTGTGCGCAGTGCCACGCGCAACCCGCCGTGGGTGGAAGTAGCCCGGGGTTGAAGAGCCCGCAGCAATCCACTCCGAATCCCCAGGTGGCTTTAGCGACCCTGCACGGAGCCAATAACAAAGTGCCTTCCTTCATCACGTTGGATGGCCCGGTCCGAGAAGCCCGCTTTATCTCGGGGCCCAATGGACCGGACGGCGGCGTACATGGACTCTTCACAATCGCGGGGCGATCAGACGCACCCGGCTGCAATCTCGCGCAACCGGATTTCGCGACGCAGGTGAGCAATCATAACGTGGTCTTCCGCATCCCGACGCCGACGTTTGGCTTGGGTTTCGCGGAGAACACTCCGGACGCGGCACTTCAAGCCAACCTGGCCGCGAACCAGGCGCTAAAGAACACGTTGGGGATCGGTGGAAGACTGAATACGACAGGCAATGACGGCTCAGTCACCAGATTCGGGTGGAAGGCCCAAAACAAGTCCCTGCTGATCTTTGCCGGTGAAGCCTATAACGTGGAGCAGGGCGTGTCGAATGAAGCGTTCCCGAATGAACGCTCCGCGGTGCAGGGATGCGTCTACAACTCAACTCCAGAGGACGCAACCAACGTCGGGACTATCCTTTCCTCTTTCGGGCTGGTTTCAAAGACGTCGTCGGACCTGGTGAACTTCGCAATCTTCATGCGTCTGTCCGCTCCTCCAGCATCGTCGACGGATTCGCTGTCGGAGAAGAACGGATCTGCCCAGTTTAATAACATAGGGTGCGCGCTTTGCCATACGCCGTCTTTGACCACGGGGCTCTCCCCGTACACGGGAATGTCGAATCAGACCTACCATCCTTTCTCAGACTTCGCGGTTCATCATATGGGCTCGAATCTGAGCGACGGTGTTAGCCAAGGCTCGGCGGGTCCCGACGAGTTTCGGACAGCTCCGCTTTGGGGTCTCGGGCAACGGTTGTTCTTCCTGCATGATGGCAGGACCTCCGATCTAATGGAGGCGATTCACGCCCACGCCAGCAGCGGCTCCGAGGCAAACGCGGTGATCACTAAATTCGATGGGCTTACTGCATCGCAGAAGCAGGACATTCTGAATTTCTTGCGGTCGCTATAGACTGTTCGAGGGCTGGCGGCATCACGGCAGTTCTAAACCGTCGGCCCTCCACGTCTGATAACATTGCGAATACTTCGCATGTCCAGAGGCGTAAAGTTCGCGGCGCTAGCGTTGGTGGCGGTGCTGGCCGGTATCGCCCAGCAGCCAAAGAAGGTCGATAACGACGCCCTGCGCAACGCCGCCAAAAACGGCGACGAGTGGCTGACCTACGGCCACGATTACGCCGAGACGCACTTCAGCCCCCTCCAGCAGATCGACACGACCAACGTGAAACGGCTCGGCCTGGCGTGGACCTGGGCGACGGAGTCACCGGCGGGCGCGAACGTTGAAACCACTCCTCTGGTATCGAACGGCGTCATGTACGGGAGCCTCGGTTGGAACGTGCTGTTCGCGATCGACGCGCGCACCGGCAAGTACAAATGGCGCTGGGACCCAGAGATTCCTCGCGACAAGATGCAGAACCGCTGCTGTGGTCCAGTGAATCGCGGCGTCGCGCTCTACAACGGAAGAGTTTATGCGGGCCTGCTGGACGGAACCGTGGTCGCGGTCGATCAGGAAACCGGAAGACCGCTGTGGCGCACGCGCGTGACCAACGATCCGGATCTGATCCTAACCTCGGCCGTACGGGTGGTCAAGGGCAAAGTGATCGTGGGATCGAGCGGCGCGGAGCAGGCAGTCCGCGGATTCTTCGCCGCCCTGGACGCGGAGTCGGGCAAAGAGGTGTGGCGATTCTGGACGGTCCCGGGCGATCCGTCCAAGCCTTTCGAGCATCCAGAGCTGAAAGAAGCCGCGAAGACGTGGACCGGCGAGTGGTGGAAGCTGGGCGGCGGCGGCACGGTCTGGGATGCGATGGCCTACGATCCCGACGCTGATCTTCTGTACGTCGGAACAGGCAACGGCGGGCCGTGGAATCGCAACATCCGCAGTCCGCAGGGTGGCGACAATCTATACCTGTCCTCGATCATTGCGGTAAAGCCTGATACCGGAAAGATGGTCTGGTATTTCCAGACCACTCCGGGTGACACGTGGGATTACACGGCCACGCAGCCCATGATCCTGGCCGATCTCACCATCAACGGCCGCTCGCGCAAGGTCCTCATGCAAGCGCCCAAGAACGGTTTCTTCTATGTGCTGGACCGCCTCACAGGAGAATTTATCTCGGGCGATAAGTTCGTCAAGCGTTTGACCTGGGCAACGGGTTTAGATAAGAAAGGCCGTCCGATCGAGGCCGAAGGAGCCCGGTACGGCACGGCTGCCGTTACGGTCTCGCCGGGCGCGGGCGGCGCGCACAACTGGGCGCCGATGTCCTTCAGTCCGATTACCGGCCTGGTCTATATTCCGGGCAACGAGAGCACCGGCACCTATACGCCCGACTTGAACTTCAAATTCGTTCCGGGTTACACGAACACAGGCACCACCACCGGACCCCGGCCGCCGGATCGGCCCGCCGTTGGGCCTCCCAAACCCGAGGGCGGAATTGCACAACCAGCCGGCGCCGAGAACGCTCCCGACGTGCGCGGCGGATTCCTGGCCGCGTGGGACCCGGTGATGCAAAAGGATCGCTGGCGTCTGACCACGGGCGTCGGCGGACCCACGATGGCGACTGCCGGGAACCTCGTTTTCCAAGGCGGAAAGGCCTACAACGCCGAGACGGGCGAGAAGCTCTGGGAGATCGACCTGGGCGGCAACGCTGTGACGCCTATCAGCTACATGCTCGACGGCAAACAGTACATCTCAATGCTCGCGCGGCCGCAGCAGAATTCCCGGGTGTTCACGTTCGCGCTGGACGGAAATGCCCAGATGCCTCCCGCTCCTCCGCCCCCAGCGGGGAGAGGCGCGAAAGGCGCTCCGCCTGCCCCAGCCAAGCAATAATCTGGCCAAGCGATAATAGGAGCATGCGCGCCAACTTCGTCGGACTGTTTGCCGCCGCGGCGGCCCTGGTTTCAGCTGCGGACAAAGTCACGTTCACGGAAACCATCGCGCCGATCATTTATCAGAATTGCGCGACGTGCCACCGTCCCGGCGAAGCGGCTCCGTTTTCCCTGCTTTCTTATGAAGACGTGAAGAAGCGCGGCACGCTAATCGCCAGCGTGACCAAGGCCCGCTACATGCCTCCCTGGCACGCGGCGCACGGGTACGGCGAGTTCAACGATGAGCGCCGGCTGACCGACGCGCAGATCGCGGCCATCGGCGATTGGGTCAGTCAAGGAATGCCGCAGGGCGATCCGGCAAGAATGCCGAAGTTGCCCCAGTTCCCGGACGGATGGCATCTGGGTAAGCCCGACCTGATTATCGAAATGCCGGCCGCGTTCGAACTGCCGGCCAGCGGTCCGGACATCTACCGGAACTTCGCGATCCCGACGCATTTGACCGAGGACAAGTGGGTGCGAGCCGTGGAGTTTCGTCCCAGCGCGCGCAAGGCGGTGCATCACGTGCTGTACGCGTATGACGCCACGGGCGCGGTTGCCAAGCTGGATGGCGCCGACGGGCATCCCGGATTCGGCGGCATGAGCAGCATCGGAATCACGGGCGGCACCGGCAATTCGGGAAGCCTGGGAGGCTGGGCCGTGGGCGGCACTCCCGTGTTCCTGCCCGATGGCCTGGCATTTCCGTTGCCCAAGAATTCCGATATCGTTTTGCAAATGCATTTTCACTTGACCGGCAAACCGGAGACGGAACGATCCACGGTGGGTCTCTATTTCGCGGATCGGGCTCCGGAGCGAAAGATCATGGCGTTGCAGGCGCCGGCTCTGTTTGGATTCGGAAGCGGGCTGGATATCGCGGCGAACCAGAAGACGTATACCATCGAGGATTCCATGACGCTTCCGGTGGACGTGAAAGGCTTCGCGGTCAGTGCGCACGCCCACTATGTCGCCAAGGAAATGAAAGCCACGGCGACCTTGCCGGACGGCAGCACGAAACCGCTGTTGTGGATTCAGGACTGGGACTTCGCCTGGCAGGATCGCTACAACTATAAGGATCCTGTCATCCTGCCCAAAGGCACCCGTATCGACGTTCGCCTTACCTATGACAATTCGGCGGAGAATCCCCGGAATCCAAGCAATCCGCCGAAGCGCGTGATGTGGGGCGAGCAGTCTTTCGACGAGATGGGCAGCGTCACCGTGCTGGCGGTGGCAGCACAAAAGGAAGATGAGCCGGTGCTGCAGCAGTTCCTGGCCGAGCGCCTTCGAGAGGCGATCGCATCGGGCGTCCAGAACGGAACAGCCCGGCGGTTCCAGCAACAGCGGCAGGCTGCTCCAGCACCGGCGAAACAGTAGCGATCTCGGTCAGGCTACTCGCTGGGAGGCCAATCGCGAACGAGCCCGGCCTTGCGAGCTTCGCGAGCTTCATCGCGGAGAAAGTCGAGCTTCCCTGCGGCTGCGTCGCGATCCATTTGCTCGTCCCAGATTTGCTGGTCGCGCTCGCGGAACCACTCCAGAAAGCGAGCGTAGTCCTGGGGATTTAGCTTAAGAATCGCGTCTTCGATCTCCTCTACACTGGCCACGCTCTGAGCATACCAACTCAATTTACAGGCGACCTCCAGGCCTATGTGTGAGTGGATATCCACCCCCCTGGACATCGAGCACTGATCATGATAACTTCGGGCTACCGTGTTAGGAGCTACTGACTACTCAAAAATCTTGTCGGATCTCAAGCAAAAAGAGAGCTACCTGCTATCAGAACTCGCAGGCGTCCGCTCCGCTATCTCCGGTCTTAGCAAGGCTCGCGCGGCGCTGGAGTTAACTGAGCTGCCATCCAATTCGGCCAAAGGAACCTTTTATCGAAATGTGTCCATCAAGCGGGGAGCGATCACATTCCTGCGTTCGCGTGGCGAGCCTCAAGGCAGTACGGAGATCGCGCGCGCGCTGATTGCCGGAGGGTATCGGTCCACATCGAGGGCATTTTACCGCACGGTCTTCAACGTGCTGGCCGCTGCGTGTGCGAAGAAATCGTCAGAGTTGGTCAAGACTGATGCAGGCTTTGGCTTGCGAGAATGGTCGCGGACCAATTCCACAGCTCTACGACCGATTGTCCAGCGAAAAGACAGCATTTCCCGGTGAAATCGAATACGACACCGCAGTTCTGGCGACGTTTCGCGTCACTCCCTCGCGAGGCGCAGAAGCTCGCAGCGAAGAACTACCAGCTTTGGCAGCAGGACCCGCAGCATCCCTCGCTTCGATTCCGCCGGCTCAAAGGTAGCGATGATCTGTATACGGTGCGAATAGGCGATCGATACCGCGCCATCGGCCAGATGGAGGCCGGGGAAATTACCTGGACCTGGATCGGTTCTCACGCCGACTACAATAATCTTCTGCTTTAGCGCCCCGATGCAATAGTAGCCAAGCATCCGGATCAGCGATAGCCGTCATAATAGCAGCGTGAAGCGCGACACGCTGCTCGCTTTCTTCGCGGACTTTGCGGATCTTCCTGATCTGTTCCTGGTCTATGACGACGGCTTCCGTGTCGAGCAGCGAACATATCGCCAGACTGCCCAGGCGGCGCGCGGTTTAGCTGTGAGGCTCCGCGTGGCGGGCGTTCGCAAGGGCGACAAAGTTGTCCTCTGGAGCGAAAATCGGCCAGAGTGGATCGCGGCATTCTGGGCTTGCCTGCTTGTAGGGGCGATTGTAGTCCCGGTGGATTACCGCGCTTCCTCCGGTTTTCTGTTGCGCATCCGCGACAAGGTGGAAGCCCGCATCGTCTGGATCGGCGATGAAGTCGTGTGGCCCGAGGGCGCCGAACCCAGCCCGTGGCGCCTGGCCGAGGTCGACTGGTCGGACACGCGTACGGTTTCCCCCGAGACGGTGAGCCGCGACGATGTGGCCGAGATCGTCTTCACCTCCGGAGCCACGGCCGATCCCAAGGGCGTGATCATCACCCATCGCAACATCCTCGCCAACGTCGTGCCCGTCGAAACTGAGATCCGAAAGTACCGGCGCTATGGCGGTCCTTTCTTTCCTCTCCGATTCCTGAACCTTCTGCCGCTGAGCCACATGTTCGGCCAGGCCATGGCGACGTTCATCCCGCCGATCCTGCCGGGCGTGGTGGTGTTCATGCGGGGATACAGCCCGGAAGAAATCATCCGGCAGATCCGCGGGCGTCGGATCTCCGTGCTGGTGTCGGTGCCGAAGATTCTCGAGATCCTGCGCGAGTACGTCGTGCGACACTATCCCGAAGCTGCGACGGCTCTGCCTCCGGGCGCGCGTTGGCCGCGGCGCTGGTGGCATTATCGCCGCGTTCATCGCCTGTTCGGCTGGAGGTTCTGGGCGTTCGTGGTGGGCGCCGCACCGCTTCCGCCGGATGTGGAGGAATTCTGGTCGCGCCTCGGGTTTCTTACCATTCAAGGCTACGGGCTAACGGAAACCGCCCCGATCGTCACGCTCAATCATCCTTTCCACTCGCGCCGCGGTACGGTCGGAACGCCCATCGGCGGCGTCGAAGTGAAGATCGCGCCAGACGGGGAAATCCTGGTGCGCGGAGAGAACGTCAGCTCGGGCTACTTCGGACAGACTGAGGAACCGTCCTTCGAAGACGGCTGGCTGCACACCGGCGACATCGGCGAATTCGACGCCGAGGGCAGGCTGTCGATCAAAGGTCGCAAGAAGGAGATGATCGTCACGCCGGAAGGCTTGAACGTCTTTCCGGAAGACGTCGAGCGTGTGTTGGACGAAATTCCGGGCGTCAAGGAATCGGCGGCCGTGGGGAAAGATCGTGTGCACGCGGTGCTGGTGCTTGAACCCGGAGCCACCGCAGAAGCGATCGTGCGCGCGGCAAATAGCAAGCTGGAAGATCATCAGCGAATCCAAGGCGTGAGTCTGTGGCCGGAGCGCGAGCTGCCGCGCACCGAAGGCACGGGTAAACTGAAGCGCGCGGCGATCTGGCAATGGGTGAACTCGGGAGGACGAGTGGAGCCCTCGCGAACCGGCAGCGCGATGGAGCAGCTCATCGCGCAGTACGCGCATGGGCGAACACTCACACCGGAGACTACGCTTGAAGAACTGGGCCTCAGTTCCCTGGAACGAGTGGAAATGATGATCCAGTTGGGCGTGAACGAGCCGGATTTCCAGGCGGCACGAACGGTCGGCGATCTGGCCTCGATCCGCGAGCGTCCCGCCGTTGCTGTCGCGACTCCGGCGCGGGAGATCCCGAGTTGGCCGCGGTCGCGAATTGCTTCGTTGGTGCGCGATATGGGACTGGTGCTGGTGATCCTGCCACTGGCCCGCGTCTTCGCCTGGCTGCGGATCGAAGGCCGCGAGAACCTCGAACATCTGGACGGGCCCGTGATCTTCGCGTCGAATCACCAGAGCCATTTCGACGGCCCTGCGATCCTCATGGCGCTGCCCTATCGCCTGCGCCGGCGGGTCGCGATTGCGGCATCGCGCGAATTCTTCGCAGCCCATTTCCATCCGGAGCGCTTTTCCCGCCGGCAGAGATTCTCGAGCGGCTTGAGCTTCTACCTGGCATCTTTGTTCTTCAATATCTTCCCGCTGCCCCAGCGCGAAGCCGGCGCGATGGAGGCGCTTCGTTACGCCGGACGCCTGATCAGCGACGGCTGGTGCGTGCTGATCTTTCCGGAAGGGGAACGGACCGAAGCAGGCGAGATCCATCCCTTCCAACCCGGCGTGGGCATGATGGCGTCGAAGCTGGCGACACGGGTGGTCCCTGTACGCCTGGAGGGGCTGGACCGGATCCTCCACCAGAGCTGGCACATGGCCCGTCCCGGCCGTGCGCGGATCAAGTTCGGCGCACCACTGCGGTTGGAAGGAGACGACTACACTTCACTTGCGCGGCGTGTGGAAGCCGCGGTGCGGTCGCTCTGAACTTATTTCGTACCCTGCAGGATTTTCTCGAGTTCGTCCGCACCGGCTTTAGCGACGATCCCATCCTGCGGAGACGTCGCGCCGCTAATCCCGATCGCCCCCACGATTTTGCCGTATGCCATCAGCGGAAGTCCGCCTTCGACGGGAACGGCATTGGCCAGCTTCATGACCACGATGCGGCCGCCGGCGACGGCCTCCTCCAGCGATTTCGTCGGACGCTTGAACAACAGCGCGCTGCGGGCCTTGGCGATGGATACGTCCAGACTGCCGAGCTGGGAATCGTCCATGCGCTCCAGATACATGAGATTACCGCCGTCATCAACGATGGCGATGAACATGTTCCAGTTGTTCTTCCTCGCCTCCTGTTCGGCGGCAGCGGCAATTCGCTTGGCGACCGCCAGCGTAAGGGCTTTCTTATCGGCGAGCATGTGGCTCAGTGTAGCAAGGTGGCGCGGGCTGCCGGCCTAAAAGAAAATGTGGCGGAGGAAGAGGGATTCGAACCCCCGAGCGAGTCACCCCGCTAACGGTTTTCAAGACCGCCGCCTTCAACCACTCGGCCATTCCTCCATCTTCAAAGTACCTGATTTCCCAATCATTTGGCAAAGACTGTCACTGGTACAAAGGTACTGCGTTTTGCGCTTCTGGCACGACTGTCACTGGTTTGTCACTAGTAGACAATCTACCCACCGCCCGGCGCTTCGTCTCATCGTTTGAATGCGCGTAGCGCATCGTCACGACGATAGTCGAATGCCCCAGGAGTTCCTTCACGGTCACAATGTCCACCCCGCTTCGCGTAAGACGCGAGGCGAACGTGTGCCGGAAGGTATGCCACGTGATGCCCTTGAGGCCCGCACGCTTACACGCGTTCTTAAGCCCAAGCTTGACATCCTTGAAGTGGTCGCCGGTGACTTGATTGAAAAACACAAACGGTCCGCGCTTCATCCCGTGCCATGCCTGGAGTACGCCGGCCGCCCTTTCGTTGAGCGGCAGCTCCAGCGGACGGCGCGTCTTTCGCACAATTACTTTCAGTCGTTTTCTTTCAAAGTCCACATCCTCCCATTTGAGATTGAAGATTTCGCCCGACCGGAGTCCGGTGTTGACGGCGAAGACAATCATGTCCTGAAGGTAGGACGGACACTCGTCGAGAAGCGCCCGTTCCTCCTCTTCGGACAAGGTCTGAAACTTGAGATTGTCTTCACGTAGGAATTTCACCAGCCGAACGGGATTCGAACCGCGATGAAGGCTCCATCTCTCGGCGACATTGAACATGTGCTTCAAGAGGGCCAGTTCGCGGTTGACCGTTGATGGACAGACTTCGCGTACACGCTTCTGCTGATAGTCCTCAATCCGTAAAGGACTGATGTCTCCCAGATTGGCGTTTCCGAAAAAGCTCTGAAGCTGACCCAACATCTGTTCATCCCGTTTCCAGGACCGTTTGTGCGTCCTGGCGTAGTCGAGATAGCGCCCGCCAAATTCCGCCAGTGAAATTATCACCGGCTTGGCGTAGACGCCCCGTTCCACTTCCGACCGCCGCAGGGCATAAAACTTCTCGGCCTCACGGCGATTAGTGGCGCCGGTGCTCTCCTGCACCCGCTCACCTCTCGCATAATAATCGACGTACCAGACTCGGCCGCGTCGGTAGATTGCCATATCTTGGCTCCTTCTACCTCTTACCAGCCACGCCCATTGTACTCTGCTGGCAGAATTCTTCGAGTTGGATGACGTCGAAACGAAGTGATCGCCCGAGTTTCACGTACGGCAATCTACGCTGGTTCACCCAGTTGTACAGGGTTGACTTGGGTATGCTCCAAAGCACGGATAGTTCGTCAATGTTGATGAGCTTTCGCGGTGCCTGGGCATTTGGGACTCGCCGGCTATCGCTCTCGCTTGCCTGGGTCACATCTAACCTCATAAAGGGCGGCTCTAAAAACAGTTTCTCTTCGGTGCTTCGGCGGATGAGCCAGGCTTCGAGGCTCTGCCGGCGTACAAGTTTGCGTTCCCATTGAGATGGCCGGCAGCCGAGTCACTCCGGTGACTTTTCCCCCGCCTTGCAGACGTGGGCCTTGGAGCATCCAAGTACGGCGGCTACCTGGGCGATGCTAAGAATCTCTGACTTCGGTGCCACATAGGTAAATGCGTAGAACACGGAAGCTATAGCTAACACAACGCTTCGGTTTCTTCGAGTGCTTGCGTTTCGGTTCACGCTATTTCATACTAATTTCGGATAGCGCCTGTCGGAGGGTAAGCATGATTTCTTTCCGTCACCTCAATCATGGCGCGATTCTTTGCCTAATAGCTGGTTCCTGCCTGAGCACGCTCTCAGCACAAGAACGTCCTAGCAGGATCGCGCCGAAGATTGTATGCGTGGACTGTGTCAGAGTAACGATTGTTTCCGGGAATGGGCAAACCGGTAACCCCTCGGACACGCTGTCCCAGCCCCTCGTTATCAGACTCACGGCAGTATTTGACGGCGCTCCGGTTCCCGACGCGCGGGTAGACTTTGAAGTCACGCCTCCTTCGGGCGCGACAGGCACTATGCTGTCGAGTCCAACGGGGCTTCCAAGCGGCTCACCAACCTTTGTTGCGGTCATTACGGATGCTCAAGGAATCGGCTTGGCCCAACTCAAGCTCGGGAACTTACCGGGAGATTATCCGGTGGCAGTATCCTGCGGTGGCTGTATCGGCGCTAAGTTTACTGAGACCGCAATCGAAGCAGCACCGTGTTCCGTCGGTGCACTGATGACCACACACAGCGACGATCCACACGATCGTGTGCACCTAACACCAAGTCTTATTGTCGCACTGGGGAACATGGAATTACTCGTCCCATCTGTTGGGGGTAGCTTTGCATTTAGTTCGGGCTTTCGTACTCAGGCATACCAAGAACACCTTCGAGAGGTATGGTTCAAATGGATGGACCCGCTGGAGGGGTTGAAGGACAACGATGCGCCTGAGTGCCAGAAGTTCAAGGAGGAAATCCACTCGGAATTTGGACGAAGGGACGCTCAAGGAAAGTGCGTCAGTGGCCACTGCTTGCTAGAGACCCAGCCGCCAGCCCTTCGTTCCGATCACACCGGGGGTACTGTAACCTGCCCAGGACCGCTAGCTTGCGCCTTCGATGCTAGCGTTGATCCCGGTCCAATTTATACAATTGATGCATTGGCGGATAGCTGCGGATTGACACGACCGCGACCACGGCGCGATCGCGTTCACTTTAGGCTTAAGGCTTGATCACTGAGATCATTATGAAGTTTAGAAACCACGCATTCGATTATAGTTTGATCTCAAAGACTCTGGTCGCAGTGCTTTTCGGATTTGGCATTGCGGTCGCGCAGTCAACTACCACCGTGACGGTATCCTTGCCGATTTCTGTTGTGAACCCTACGTACGCGTATACTATTCACAACAACACCCCGTACAATGTAATCGGCTTCGTCCTCGGGTATGACTCTGCTACGAAATCGCCAGAGCTAAACGTACCTCCGACAGGATGGGCTGCTGATCAGGACGGAACCGACTCCGGGCTAGTTGCCTCGCCGAGCGGCTGGAGCGTTCTGGTAATTAGTCCTGAGGAAAGCGAAAGCATCTGGATACGCTGGACAACCGCTACCCAAGTAGTCGCTGCCGGTCAAAGCTTATCCGGTTTCGCCGTGAGCGTTTCTACTGCCAGTAACCGCTACAAAATTGCTCATTTTGACCTGAAGCTGAGCGATGGTTCGCACGTGTCTGGTACTGTCGATTCGGATTCAGTTCGGATCCCCGGCGATATCAATATTGACGGCAAGATCGATTGCACGGACATTGCCATGGTTAGAAATGTATTCGGTACGCGTGCGGGAGAAGGCAAATTTGATCCGTTCGCGGATGTCAACCAGGATGGCCGCATTGATGTGCGCGACTTGGCATTCGTCTCCCAGCGACTGCCCGCCGGCAGTCGATGTCAGTAAGAGGATTATCATCAACTGCCACGTGGTTCGTTGTCCGAGCGACGTAACCTAAGGCCAACAAGGGCTGCTACAATGAGCCACGCTGATGCAGGCTCTGGAACTGAAGTCACTATGACACCTCCGCCGGTGGTCTCGAATTGTATGTCGTTAAGGTTGGAATCCAACAGAATGACGTTAGCAAGACTTAGTGTGCTCGTACCGCCCGCGAAAGCCTGAAAATTGAAAGAAGCTAGGATCCCGGCGCCCGCGGCCCCGGGGCCCGGTCCCAGAAGTGAGTCTGCTGTGAAACTCGCAACGCCTAGAACGTTGTCGATGGTGGCGGGAATGAAGAAGGTCGCTCCGGCGGATGGAAGGAACGGGCCTTCGGCGACGGACTGAAGCTGCAGAATGCTCGGATCGAAGCTGAGGTCGAACTGAAATGCGTAAAGGTCGGATGTTCCCGAGATTGTGACCGGTACACTGAAAGTGCTGCCAACCCCCACAGAGGCTGACCCCACGGTAAGAAGTTCGCCCTTAAGGACGGGCGTTAGTATGACTGCAGCCATCAGCGACAGGGCTAGAAAGAAATGACTCCGCATTCGGCTCTCCCTTTTCCGGTGCACCGATCAGATCTCCATACTAGCACCACCGATCCGAAACGATAGTTCCAAAATACCCAAGGAGTACTTGAACTGTACGATTTTTTGATCTGGAACGAGTTAAACAAACACGTTCAAGCCTGTCCGGAAGGCGACCTCGTCAGCGCTCCAACGGGGGTCGGATAGAGATCGTGAAAAGGATCGGGTTTGTCGCAGCGCCGATGGGTGGTAGGCTGCGATCACGACTCCATCCGGTTCCCCTCTCGCCAGGGCCGTTTTCGCATACACCCAATCGGGCTCCGATTCGGAAAGAGATCCATTTCCGGGTGCGCGGTCAACGAGTTTGGTGCCACGGCATCCTCCTTTCATCGAACTGGCCGGAAAGCTTTCCGCAGTAACGCGAGTTTCTCTAGTTATGACTGGTAGAAACAACGGGGGCAGGTCACCTCCGCGTCGGGTATTCCCGCATTTCCTGAACCACTATCGAGAACCGCGACGGGGAACCTGAGATTCGGATCGGCTTTCCCGAAATGAACCACCCCCGCAGAGGTGCCGATGATAGCTACGACGATTGCGCCAACAGCGCTCACCGCCGCGCCAATGATAGCCGCCTTTCCAGCATCCATATTGCACTAGCATAATGGAGTTCAGTCTCGCGTGCTGCGATCTGGGGTGAGTGGGCCTGTTCGGTCGGCCCGCGCTTGAGTGCCTGGGGACTAACGAATTCTGTTAAGCGGCCGCGCAAGACATTTGCGTCGAGGCCCTCTGAAAAGTAGTGATTCAACAGTTAGGGGGCACGCTTCCGGTTTGGACTGGGAGCGGGCCCGAACGAGCTGGCGATCACCCCTGCCGATACGGTTCTGAGCGTCAAAATCGAGAACAAACCTGTCCTTAATCCCATGAACTACCTCCAACGTGTAATGCGAGAGCTCGGGCTGGAACAGCCAATACGGCGGTCACCTCAGCCACGCTAAGAATCTCCGAGTTCTGAGCCATATATGGAATATGCGCAACAGAACGGAGAAATCGCCGGTACTACCAGAACTTTACTGTTCTAAGGCGACATTGACAGCCCCGTACGAGGGTGTTAGCCTCAGGAATTCGCTTAGAAATTGTCACACAATGGGAATAAAACAAGGACCGGGCGCCACGTTGCGACTATTCAGCTTAGGTGCGCTTCTTGCCTTGGCTTCTGTTTCGGCGCATGCGGATACGATCTCTCTCGGTTTCGTCTCTTTTGACATTCTTATTCCGGGTGCTCCCGAGCTTCCAGGCGTCAACGCATTCTCGATCACGAATTTCACCGGGAGTAATTCACTATCACCGGATTTTCCGGTCGCGACAGACCTCTCGTTTCTAGGAAGCTCCTTGACACTCGCGGGCGATTTCAATGGCACGGTGAACATCGGCACCGTAGTGCCGGGATCGACGAGTCCGGCAGCATTGGAATTCCCTGAGACGACCTTGTTCTCGTCCGCCACATTTTCCGCTAATTTGAGCCAGACGATATTTGCTCTATCCGATGGTCGGACCTTCCAAGCAACGGACAGAGCCCTCAGCGTCGAGCTGCTGCCGTTTTCGGGTTTGAATTTGAGTCCAAGTTTGGACTTCGCAGTGATCACCGTAGAAGCTACGGAAGTAAGGTCGGCGGTTCCAGAACCGAGCTATGGATATATTTTGTGCGTCGCGTTTGTAGCGGCGTATTTGGTGCGCTCTCCGCGTCGAGGCCGCCGACCCTTAGGCGTCTAAACAGCTCCAATCGATCGGAGGAAAATGGTCGGACAGTCCATCCGAGCAGTCCTAGTCGCTGCAGCCTTGTGGATTCCCCTCACGGCACAAATTTCAATCACTTTGAGTCCACAGACCACGCCGTCCGTCGGACAGCCCGGCGTCACGATTATCAATATCACAGGCAGCGGCTTTCCCTCTGGCACAATTGCGCCGAGTCTCGTTACGGTAACGCTATCTGTCGCCACTTCCGGGACTCCGGCCACTACCGGGCCCACTCTATCTGCCAAGGTGTCCGCCGTGACAACGATTGTCGGTTCCACCCGTCGAATCAGTTTTCAGATCGTCGGACCAAATTTAACAACTCCGACTCCTTACAAGGTTTCTGTCTCGGGCAGTACGACCGCTGGCCAGACCTTCGTCAGCGTCAACACGGCAAATCTTACTGTTAACCCTCCTGCAGCCATATCGTTGACACCCAGTGCGGGTGCTGGTGGACAACAACTTTCGGTCACGATCACCGGGCAATACACGAATTACGTCAACGGCAGCACGCTCGCCAACTTCGGCCCGGATATTTCGGTTGGAGGCGCTGCGGCCGGGACATTCGGTCCGGTCGCCGTGACGAGCCAGACATCAGCCACGGCGCAACTGACAATCAGCCCATCGGCGAGCGCCGGTCCGCACGCCATCACCGTAGCTACGGGAGTGCAGCAGGCCTCCAGCACTTTCACGATTTCTTCCGCCCAAATTCCGCAGATCACACAGGTCAATCCCAACACAGGACAGCAGGGCGCAACGAACGTGCCGGTGACGATCACGGGGAACCTCACGCACTTCAGCGACTCTTCGGTGTTGACCTTTGGCAATGGGGCGGTAATGGCGGGAGTTCCGACCACGGCAACAGCTGCCAGCCTTACAGTTCCGGTATCGATCACGGCAACAGCCTTGCTCGGCGCCACCAACGTGACGGTGACGACGGGCACTGAGGTGGTGACACTGAACAACGGCTTCACGGTAACGGCGGGCACGCCAGTGTTACTGACTGTAAACCCGAACACGGGTCAGCAAGGCCAGCAGAATCTATCAGTGGCGATTACTGGCCGTTTCACGCACTTTGCACAGGGGACGACCACCGCCAGCTTCGGAGCGGGGATTTCGGTAAGCAATATCGTGGTGGCAAGTGCCACAAGCCTTACTGCCCACCTCAGCATTGCGGCCAACACACCGACCTGCGTAGGTCGAGCAGTAACTGTCACCACCGGGACCGAAGTGGTTACTCTCAACAATGGCTTCTCCGTGTCCACCAACGCGGGCATTGGGAGTTCCGTTGAATTCCCCGTGGGCTCCTTTCCCGACGGAGTCCGGTTTGACGGGACCAACATTTGGGTCGCGAATCTCATCAGCAACAACGTAACGAAGCTTCGTCCGAGCGACGGGTCGGTGCTGGGAACGTTTGCAGCGGGGTCGAAACCTTATGAAATAGCGTTCGATGGCGCCAATATTTGGGTCACAAATAACGTCGTAAACGGCACTGTGACGAAGCTGCGTGCCAGCGATGGGGCACTTTTGGGGACGTTTACCGTTGGCGTTGGTCCAGAAGGTCTCACGTTTGATGGTGCGAACATTTGGGTCGCGAACCGTGGCAGCAATAGCGTGACGAAATTGCGGGCTAGTGACGGCACTGTCCTCGGAACTTTTCCGGTGGGTACGAATACCAATAACATCGCCTTCGACGGTACCAACCTGTGGGTCGTAAGTGATGGTCCCTTTGGAACCGTGACCAAGATTACCAGCGATGGAACAGTCCTGGGTACCTTTGATGTGGGTTCCGGGCCTTTTGGCATTGCGTTTGACGGGGCCAACATCTGGGTGAGCAACAACTTCAGCAGTACGGTAGATGAGCTTCGCGCCAGCGATGGCGTTCATCTGCGAAATCTTCCGGTAGGCGCCAAACCCAATGCTTTGGTCTTCGACGGGGCTAACATTTGGGTCGCAAACGGAAGCGACAACACCGTGACCAAGGTGCAGGCCTGCGATGGCGTGATCCTCGGAGCTACCAGCGTGGGCACGCACCCTGAAGGACTGGCCTTCGATGGTGCCAATATTTGGGTCGGGAACGGTTTCAGCAATACAGTTTCCAAAGTTGGGATCATTCCGTCGACCGCCACACCAACACTGTTAACTGTAATCCCCGGTAATGGCCAGCAGGGTCAGCAGAACCTGTCGGTTAATCTAACGGGACAATTCACGCATTTCGTGCAGGGGACGACGGCGGCGAGCTTTGGTTCGGGGATTACGATTTCAAGTCTAACCGTCAATTCGGCAACGACCGTCACTGCGGTGCTAAACATCGATCCCGCCGCGGCGGTGGGCGCGCGAACCGTTACGGTGACGACAGGGAACGAAGTTGTCGCGATGCTAGGCGGCTTCACAGTCACGGCCCCAACAAACCAGCCACCGCAGGTCACTGCCGGGTCCAATCAGACAATTACCCTTCCGTTGGCTGAAGTCACGTTAACCGAGTATCCGGTACCCACCGCCGGTAGCTTCCCGAGGCAGATCGTCACAGGATCGGACGGTAATCTGTGGTTTGTAGAGAACATGGCGAACCAGATCGGGAGAATCACTACTGCCGGTGTGATCACTGAATTTGTAGTCCCAACCGCCGCGAGCGGTCCGGACTGGATCACGTCAGGACCGGACGGTAATCTGTGGTTCGCAGAGTATTTTGGGCAAAAAATTGGGAGAATCACGCTCGCCGGTGTGATCTCAGAGTTTCCGGTCCCCAGCAGCGGCTATCCGTATGGGATCACCGTAGGGCCAGATGGCAACTTGTGGTTCACGGAGCGCTTCGGGAACCTGATCGGGAGGATCACCACCGGCGGAGTGATCACAGAGTTTCCGGTCCCCACAAGTGGTAGCCAGCCTCACGGAATCGCTGTGGGGCCGGACGGCAATCTCTGGTTCACAGAAATCGTGGGAAACCAGATCGGGAGAATCACGACCGGAGGAGTGATCACCGAGTTTCCTGTCTCCAGCAGTCCGGAAGCGATTACCGCAGGATCTGACGGCAATCTGTGGTTCACGGAGTTGTCGGGGAACAAGATCGCGAGAATCACTCTGGCCGGAGTGATTACGGAATTTGTAGTCCCAACCGCCGCTAGGGGTCCGGAATGGATCACGGCAGGGCCTGATGGCAATCTGTGGTTTACCGAGGATCCAGGGAGCCAGATCGGGAGGATCACCACCGCCGGAGTGATCACAGAGTTTCCGATCCCGACGGCCGCCAGTCGGCCGGACGGGATCACGGCCGGGCCGGACGGTAATCTGTGGTTCACAGAGGGGACTGGAAACAAAATTGGCAAGGTCAACTTCGGAGTTTTCTATAATTCGGCGACTGCCACATTGACTGGCAGCGTGACCGACGACGGAATGCCCAGCGGTGCAACACTGAGTACCACGTGGAGCGAGACTAGCGGACCTAGTCCCGTCTCGTTTGGGACTCCGACGGCGACGTTCCCTGACGTTGCAGGACAGTTGAATCCCGTGATGACGTCGGTCACCTTCACTGCGCCGGGCACGTATACGCTCGGCCTGACCGGAAGCGATTCTCTGCTGACCGGCACCTCAAGCGTCACGATCACAGTCAACCCTCCCCAAGTCCCGACCATCCTCTCCGTGGCTCCGAACACCGGTCTGAGGGGCCAACAAAGCCTCTCAGTCAACATCACCGGGCAGTTCACCCATTTCGTGCAAGGAACGTCCACAGCGGACTTCGGGGCGGGCATCACGGTGGCCTCCTTAACGGTGAATAGCGCAACGGCGGCCACGGCAGTCCTGAACATCGGTCCAACGGCAACGGTAGGTCCACGCCGCGTGACACTGACGACTGCCACCGAAATGGCGACGCTGGGCAACGCTTTCACCGTCCAGACAACTACGAATCAGCCACCGCAGGTCACCGCCGGGTCCAATCAGACAATTACTATTCCGTCAGCCCCGGTCACAATCACCGAGTATCAGGTCCCGACCCTACCGATTAATGAAGCGCTGGGAATCACCACTGGGCCGGACGGCAATCTGTGGTTTACAGAGAATAGTGCAAATAAGATCGGAAGGATCACGACCGCCGGAGTCATCACGGAGTTTCAGGTCCCCACAGGAGGTTGCTGCTCCGGAAGTGGCGGCATCGTGCATATCGTGGCAGGACCGGACGGCAACCTTTGGTTCACCGAGTACTTCGGAAACAGGATTTGGAAAATCACTACCGCAGGAGTATTCACGCCGTTTTCGACCGGTAGCACTCCGTGGGGAATCACAGCTGGACCGGACGGCAATCTGTGGTTCACTGAGAGGTTTGGAAACAATATCGGCAGAATCACTACGGCAGGTGTAATCACCGAGTTCCCGATTCCCACCAGCGGTAGCCAGCCGATTGGGATCACCACGGGGCCAGACGGCAATCTGTGGTTTGCGGAACAAGGCGGAAATAAGATCGGGAAAATCACAACTGCCGGAGTCATTACAGAGTTCTCAGTACCCACTAGCGGTAGCGTGCCATTCTGGATCACCGCGGGGCCGGACGGCAATCTATGGTTCACAGAGAACATTGGGAACAAGATCGGGAGAATCACCGCTGCCGGAGTGTTCACCGAGTTCCCGGTCCCCTCCGCCGGCCATCCGGTCGAGATCACGGCGGGACCAGACGGTGATCTGTGGTTTGCGGAGCAAATTGGGAGCGAGATCGGGAGCATTACAACCACCGGAGTCATCACGGAGTTCCCGGTGCCCACCATCGGCAGCCAGCCGTACGGGATTACTACCGGGCCAGATTGCAATTTGTGGTTCACCGAAACAAACGCGAACAAGATTGGCAAGGCCAATTTCCCATACACTCCGGTAACCGCCGCCTTGACTGGCAGCGTAACGGACGACGGATTACCCGTCGGTGCCACACTCACTACCGTATGGAACAGAATCAGCGGAGGCTGTCACGTTTCGTTTGGCAATCCGACGGCGACGTTCCCGGATGTTGCAAACCAGGCGAATCCGGTTGTAACGTCGGCCACTTTTAGCGTTCCTGGTACGTACATCCTCAGCCTCACGGGCAGTGATTCCCAGCTAAGCAGTAGCTCAAGCGTCACGATTACAGTCAATCCACCGCCATCCGTCCCCACGATAGTCTCGGTGAGTCCGAACGCGGGCCAGCAGGGGCAGCAGAATCTTTCGGTGGCGATCACGGGCCTGCTCACGCATTGGGTACAGGGGACGACGACGGCGAGCTTTGGTGCGGGGATTACGGTTTCAATTCTAACCGTCAGTTCAGCGACGACCGCCACTGCGGTGCTCAACATCGATCCCGCCGCGGCGGTGGGCGCGCGAGCGGTAACACTCACTACTGGTAGTGAAGTCGCCGCGCTTGCTAGTGGCTTCTCGGTCAGCGCCGTATCGGCGACGCCCGTGTTGACGCAGGTGAGCCCCAACTCCGGCCAACAGGGACAAAGCGGACCGCTCGGCGTGGTCGGTCTGAATACTCATTTTGTCCAGGGCGTCACGGCGCTCGATCTCGGTCCCGGTATTACTGTAAGTTCTGTCACTGTGACCTGTGCAACCTGCCTCACGGCCCAAGTCAGTATCGCTGCCAATGCCGCGTTGGGTCCGCGCACGGTCACGGCAACGACGGGCACTGAGATCGCTCAGCTTGTCAACGGATTCACGGTCCTCGCGGGGACGCCGATTCTCACGTCGATGGTGCCCGCGTCCGGGCGACAAGGGCAGACTATCACTTCCACAATAACTGGCCAGTTTACGAACTGGGTCCAGGGCACGACTAGCGTAAGTCTCGGGGCTGGCATTACAGTCAACAGCGTCACGGTGACCAATCCGGCCTTGCTGACCGTCCAATTGACCATTGCCGCCAACGCGGCTTTGGGCGTTCGAAATCTCACTGTGACCACGGGCACGGAAGTCGTTTCGGCGACGAACGTATTTAATGTGCTCGCAGGATTACCGGTGGTCACGCAGGTAAATCCGAACACCGGTCAGCAGGGCCAGACCAACCTATCCGTCGCAATTACTGGTCAGTTCACGAGCTTCACGCAAGGAACGACCCAGGTGAGTTTTGGTGCCGGGATCACCGTGAACTCGGTGACCGTGGCGTCTTTGACCAGTCTCACAGCCAACATCTCGATCGCGGCTAACGCGGCGGCCGGACCGCGCACGGTCGCGGTCACGACCGGTGCCGAAGTTGCGTCGCTGACCAACGGCTTTGCTGTGTTTCCGACGGGACCGGTTCTCGTGAGCGTGAGCCCCAATACGGGCCAACCGGGGCAGAGCGGTCCGGTGACGATCACCGGTCAGTCAACGAATTTCATTCAAGGGACTAGCCAGGTGAGCTTCGGCGCGGGTATCACGGTAGGCACCGTGACGGTGACGAGTCCCACCACGCTAACGGCACAAATCACGATTGCAGCCGACGCCGCTGTTGGCGGGCGCACGGTGACGGTCACCACGGGGAGCGAAGTCGCTTCCCTGACAAATGGATTCACCGTTCAATCGGGGACGCCGATCCTCACGTTCATCGACCCGGCTTCAGGCCAGCAGGGGCAGTCACTTCCCGTCGCGCTGACCGGCCAATTCACGAATTGGGTCCAAGGCACGACAACCGTGAGCCTGGGTGCGGACATAACGGTAGGCACGGTCACGGTCACCGATCCCACGCACCTCACCGCCCAGGTGAGCATTGCCGCAAGCGCCGCCCTCGGGTCGCGCACAGCCACCGTAACTACCGGCACGGAAGTCGATTCGGCGCCGAATGCCTTCGATGTTGTCGCCGCCGGTCCTCGTCTTGTAAGCGCGAGCCCGAACTCCGGCAAGGAGGGACAGTCGAATCTCTCCGTTGCAATCACAGGTCTCAATACGCACTTCGTTCAGGGGACTAGCCAGATCACATTCGGAAGCACGGCGGTGGTGGTAAATAGCGTCACAGTTACGGACGCCACCCACCTCACCGCGAACATTTCAATTGCCGTCAACGCGGCGCCCGTCGCTCGAACAATCGTTGTTACTACGGGAGCAGAAATTGCGACGCTACCGAACGGTTTTACGGTTACGCCTGGAACGAACCAGCCGCCGGTGATCACCATCGCCCCTACGTGGTCGGTCACCTTGCCAGATCGTCTGACGCTCACCTATACGGTCACCGACGATGGGCTACCGTTCGGAGGAACCCTTACCACGTCGTGGGACACGATCGCGACGCCGGCAGGCGCAACTGTCGGATACCTGAACCAGACGCTCACATCGATCTCGGCCGGCTTTAGCGATCCGGGCAGCTATACGCTCCGCATCACGTCTACTGATACCCAGTTCACTGTGTCACAGGATGTGACGGTCACGGTAACTGGTAATCCAATCGACCCGCCCACCGTGAGTCTGACCAGCCCCATCGACGGGGCGGAAATCACGGCGCCGTCAAGCGTCGTAGGGACGGCCGATAGTCCCAATCTTGCGAGCTGGACCCTCGAATTCAAACCCATTGAGGAAACCGTTTATCGCCAACTAGCGACGGGCACGGCACCGGTGACTAATGGCGTCCTGGGCACGTTCGATCCGACGATCCTGCTCAATGGGATCGTTCAGATACGCCTAAGCGCTACCGATACCTTCGGTCAAACGACTACAACCGAGATCAGCGTGGAGCTGACGAAGAACCAAAAGATCGGAAATTTCACGGTATCCTTCAACGACCTCTCCGTCCCAGTCGCCGGTTTGCCGATTCAAGTCGTTCGGACCTACGACAGCCGGTCCCGAATTATGGGCGATTTCGGCGCGGGCTGGACACTCGATTTGAGGACGGTTCGCCTCAGCGAAAGCACCGTCGCAGGCGACCACTGGATCGCTACCAAGAGCGGCGGGATCATCCCCAACTATTGCATCGTAGCGGTGAAGCCTCACGTGGTCACCGTCAGCCTGCCCGACGGTACGACTTACACGTTCGATTTGAGTCTCACCGGGGGGTGCCAGCTAGGTGCGCCGCCGTCTGAGGTGACCGTCGGTTTCGCGGCTAGGCCCGGCACTGTCGCGTCGCTCAGCATTATCGGAAATAACGTGGCGGAGGTTTCCGCCTCCTTCCCCGGTCCCGCGCAGCTCTTGGATTTGGACAACGTCCAATTGTTCGATCCCAACCAATACCGCCTCACGCTTCCTGACGGCCGCATGCTTGACATCAACCAGACCACTGGCGGGTTGGAGAAGATGACTGATCTAAATGGAAACACGCTCACCATCACGCCCGGCGGAATAATTCACTCCGGCGGCAAGAGCGTTCTTTTCACGCGCGATAACGTCGGACGAATCACTCAGATCACCGACCCCGCCGGAAACTCAATCTTTTACAGCTATTTAGGCGGAGATCTCCTTAGCGTCACAGACCGCGAAAACAACGTCACCACCTTTACCTATGACGGCAATCACGGCCTGCTGAGCATCATCGATCCGCGCGGAATCCAACCGATCCGCAATGTATACGACAACAGCGGCCGTCTGATCCAGCACATAGACGCATTCGGGAACGTCATCAACTACACCCACAGCCTAAACACCCATGAGGAGATCGTCACCGACCGGCTCGGGAACATCACCGTAAACCAGTACGACGCCGACGGCAACGTGGTCAAGGTGACCGATGCCCTGGGCGGCGTCACGACGCGGACGTACGACAGCCAAGACAACGTGCTCACGGAGATCAATCCGCTCGGCAAGCAGCGAACGTACACTTACGACAGCCAGAACAACCGGCTTTCTGAAACCGATCCGCTGGCCAACACCACGATCTACACCTACAACAGCCACGCCCAGGTGTTGACGATTACAGACCCGCGCCTCGGCGTGACCACAAACATTTACGATGCGGGCGGGAATCTGCTGTCCACAAAAGACGCCACTAACAGTGTGACGAGCTACACATACAACGCGAGCGGTCTGCGCACTTCCATGACCGATCCGCTGGGTGGCATTACAAGTTACCAATACGACGCCTCTGGGAACCTGACCCAGCAGACCGATGCACTCGGAAATATCACGACCTACACCTATGACGGGAATGGCGACCGGCTGACGGAAACCAAGTCGCGGACCACGACCTCCGGGCCGGAAACCCTGGTGACGAACTATCAATATGACAAGCTAAGCCGCCTGACCAAGACCATCTATCCGGATGGATCGACCACGCAGACTCAGTACAACGAGATTGGCAAACAGAGCGTCACGTTTGACCAACTCGGTCATCAGACGAGTTATCAGTACGATCTCATGGGCCGGTTGACCCAGACGAACTATCCTGACGGCACGCACGAAGGAGCTGGTTACGATGCTGAAGGCGACCGCACGTCTTCCACCGACCGGGGAGGCCGCACGACCTCCTATGAATACGATCCACTCAAACGGCTGAAGAAAACGACCTACGCGGACGCCGCCGTGACCCAAACTACCTATGATGCGGCGGGACAGGTCACGCAGGTGACCGATCCGCGAGGGAACGCGACGACCTATGACTACGACGACGCCGGGCGCCGGGCCAGCGTGACAGACGCGTTGACTCGTACGACTTCGTTCACTTATGACGCGGCCGGAAACCAGGCGTCGATGAAGGATGCCAATGGCAACACGACGCAGTATCAGTACGATGCTCTCAACCGCCGGACGAAGGTAACCTACCCCGACACCACCTTCGATTCCACCGGCTACGACGCCTTGGGCCGCACGACTGCAAAGACGGACCAAGCCGGCCAGACAACGCAATTCGAGTATGACAAGTTGGGCCGACTCACGAAGGTCACGGATGCTCTCAGTCAGCTTACCCGGTACACCTACGACGAGCTAGGCAACCGCCTGTCGCAAATCGACGCGAATAGCGATACAACCACTTTCGCCTATGACAAGCTGGGGCGGCGCACCAAGCGCACTCTCCCGCTCGGCATGTTTGAAACGATGACTTACGACGCGGCGGGCAATCTTAAGGCCAAGACAGATTTCAACGGGAAGACTACAACCTACAACTACGACAGTGTGAACAGGTTGGCCAGCAAAGCACCGGACGCAAGTTTCGGCGAGCCTGCGGTGAGCTTCACCTACACCGCGACCAGCCAGCGCCAGAATATGGTCGATGCCAGCGGAACCACGTCGTACACCTATGACCAGCGGGACCGGCTCACTCAGAAGGCAACGCCCGAAGGAACGCTCACTTACACTTATGACCTCGCCGGGGATTTGGCTACGGTGCGTTCCTCGAACATCGGGGGAACTTCCGTTGATTACGCCTACGATTCGCTCAACCGGCTCTCAACCGCGAAGGACAACCGCCTGGCTGCCGGGATCACGACGTACAGCTATGACAACGCCGGAAATCTGCAGAGCTATCTCTACCCCAACGGAGTGCAGACCGGCTACTCTTACAATGCGCTCAACCGCCTCACCAACATGGCGATCACGAAGAGCGGCACGCTGGCGAGCTTCGCTTACACGCTCGGCGCAGCGGGCAACCGAACGCAGGTAACCGAATTGGGTGGCCGCCAGGTGGGCTATACCTATGACGCCCTGTACCGGCTGAAGGCGGAGACGATTTCAGGCGGCTCGATCAACGGCGCCATCGGCTATCAATATGATCCTGTAGGCAACCGGCAGCAGCGCACCTCGACCGTTGCTCCCGTTCCTGCAGCTAGCTACAGCTACGATGCCAACGACCGGTTGACGAGTGACGCTTACGACAACAACGGCAATACCATCGCCTCGGGCGGAAACACGTTCGCCTACGATTTCGAGAACCACTTGACGACTCAGACTGGAAGCACCGCCGTCAATATCGTTTATGACGGCGACGGTAATCGCATCGCAAAGACGGTTGGGGGCGTCACAACCAAGTACCTCGTGGATGACCGCAACTTGACCGGCTACGCGCAGGTGCTGGAGGAGATCAGTGGTGGCGCGGTTCAACGAGTCTATACCTACGGTCTCAATCGCATCAGCCAGAGCCAGGCGTCCGGGACCAGCTTCTATGGGTATGACGGACATGGCAGCGTGCGGCTGCTAACCGATGCCACCGGAACGGTGACCGACCGTTACGATTACGACGCATTCGGGAACATCATCAGCCAGGCCGGCACGACGCCAAACGTGTATCTGTATTCCGGCGAGCAGAATGACCCGAATCTGGGCCTCTATTACTTGCGCGCACGATACCTGAGCCAGTCCACAGGGCGATTCTGGACGATTGATAACGTTGAAGGCGACGCAGACTCGCCGGTTTCCCTGCACAAGTACACATACGCCGGTAATGAGCCGGTGCTGCGGCTGGACCCCAGCGGCAATCAATTCGACATAGCGTCGGTTTCGCTGGAATTGGCGATTGCGTCCATCATCTTGACAATTCCAGATCTTGTGGAGGCCCCGGTTGTAAGTCAAACAAGAATAGAAGTACACTTTGACCTGTTGGGGACGATACCGATTACGAACACACCCTATCATCATGCGTACGTTCTGGTGAAGCAGCCGCACCGCGCCACTATTGGTTTCCGCGGCGGCCCTACTCTCTCCGATCCGAATCAGAGTTCGGATCTTCTCAGGGATGTGCTTGGCCTCCCATTGACTCCACCCGGATTTGGCTACCTGACTAAAGCCGGAAGTGGGACGACATTCGATACCAACTTCAAGGATTACCCGAAGGGTCCGTCCGATGACGTGGCCAGCATGCAGGTTCCTAGCGGGACCCTCTCCTACGACGCGGCGATCAATAATTTCAACGCTGCCGCGAGCACGATTGAGAATCTTCATTTGCCATACCTTCCCATTCGGCAGAACAGTAACTCTTTCGCCCACACGATATTAGAAAAGAGTGGTCTGGTTTCTCCACCAACGCCTGTTTGGGCGCCAGGTTGGGACCACATCCTCTATTGATTTTGCGTATGGGTAAAATCGGAAGGATCGTTTGGTTCGCATCCGGGGAGGTTCCCTGCGCCTATGGCTAAATGGCTGTACCTTGGCATTGTCTTGGTGGGCTTGACCATTGTGGCAATTCGCATAGCCCGAAAAACAAAATTGCAAGCTACGATCGATGTCACAAGCGTTGAAAACGAAATCCGTCAAAGTCTGCCTCCTGGTACACCGAGAACAGTGGTGGATGCGTATCTGGAACGGAAGGGAATTGAGCACCGCTATTTGGATGAGCTGAAGGACTCACCGGACTACGGCAACGCCGAGATCGCCGTCATTCGTAATGCGTCACACAATTGGCCGGTCGTAGTCCGGCGTGACATTCAAATACTCTTTAAATTTGACGACCACTGGAAGCTAAAAAGCTCCGCTGTGACTGAGACCCTTAAGGGTCTCTAACGGCCGGGGCGTGGCGGAGCGGCGCTGGCGCGCCGGCAGGAGGGTGACACGTCACCCCTGCCAGGGTTGGCGTACGGGAACTCGACGTTCGCAGGGGCTCGCGCTGTTTTTGCGTCCGGCGGGCCGGCGTCTGGTTCGCGTATGGGTACCTGCTGATTCCGTGGGTTGCCGCTGCGGCTTTCGAAACCGTAGGGGCATCCCAACTAAGTAAGCGCACTTGCTGGCGAGCGAGAGAGCAGGACTTCACCCGGCGCTCCGGCGTGGGATCAGACCGGCAATGATGAACGCCAGTCCCACCGCCGCAGTCCCCGCCGTCGATGCTTCCGGGATGGCATGCACGGGTATCCCCAGCACGGAGAAAGCGTCCCTCAAATCCGTGCGAACGCAACAGGACGGATCGAAAGCATAGAAGTAAGAGTCTCGCGTGAAGATCGGTCCTGTATCGAGGGTGTTGTTGGCAAACCATCCTGCCTCGGCAAGAGGATCGGTCGTTGTGGCCAGGACCCAGTAGGTCACGCCAGCCATTAGCACCGGGTGAAAGACGGACTCGGCCACCAGAGGCGGATGGTCCTTCCCAAATCGTCCCATTTGATTGTCAAGCTCGAAAGACTCCAGAATCGATCCGGGCATACCGTTCTTATCCGAGTTAAGAGAGATGCTGAGACGGTTGTCGCCCGAGATAATCCCTGCCGCAAGTTCGATGCTATCGAGCGTGAAGTCAGTTCCGGAGAGAACCGTAAAGGCGTCGCCCGCCGAGAGGGATTCCAGCGGATCGCCGGGCTGAGTTCCCAGTTGGCGGCCCCACTCGATGGCGCACCCGCACTGCCGAGCATCGCCTGTTTGGAGATTCGAAAAAACGATCGTCGAAGCTTGCGCTGTGGCCGACGATCCGACTAGTAACGCAATGAAGATGAGGTTGGCTTTCATATCCTCTCATGCGCGAAGAGTCGCAGAGTTAGCTGGTTGCTGGGAATTTCGGTTTTCCTGTCACCGTTCCAGCGGGGGGTCGGCTAAAGATCGCGAGAGATCTTTGTCAGCGTTGAGAGAGGCTTTGGCGTTCTTGACCGTGAGACCAGCGTAGTACATTGGGTCATGTTTGTCGTTTCGGCGATGCATAGCGATCGCGGCAACCACCAACTCTTCCGGTTCTCCTCTCGCAAGAGCTCGTTTGGCATACGCCCAATCGTATTCCGACTGGGAAGAACTGCTGATTCTCGACGTAGTCCCAGTTCGGTGCGGTCGTAACTTCGGGAGAGCCTCCGGAAATCTTGGGAAATCTTCAAGCCGGTAGATGGTCCCGGCTAAGGCCGCGTGCGGTTCGGCCCGAACCAGGTAAGGCCGATCATACTTATGGTTGTAGAAACCCGGCAGCCTAAGGACGCGAGAGCAATCAGTTGCAGCCGGATCTGCGCCCGTATCACGCGAAAGGTGTCTTTGGAGGCTCTCCGCCTGTTCTTTGCTGAAGCCCTCAGCCTGCCAAATGACCTGCCACTTGTCCGGCGACGTATTTACGATTAGGCTCGGCATCGGAGTATCTTCTCGCCTGAAAAGCGCGTGAAGCGCTGCCGACCCGTTATGGTCGAAATCAAGGTAAATGTGACGTATCGTCGCCACGTCGTCCTTGGTGCGACCGTGGGCATCGGTCTTCAGGGGGTTCATTGAGATATAGACTTCGTGTTTCTGGGCATTCTGGTAGCGGAGCCAGCCCTGAATCCCCGGCGCGGCGATCCGCTCGGCGGAGGCGATCCGCTGTGTCACGACTCCCGTACGCTTATTCACTAGGACGACCGCCAGCCGGTCCGAAGGTTGGAATAGGCCGTGAACAAAATTGGCCGCGATGCCCCGATTCATGATGATGCCTCCGAGCGCTGGAACTTGTGGACGAACTCAAAATTGTCAGTGGCAGGCACATAGCGTTCGACCTGAAGGACCTCGGCGACAAACCGCTTCCCGTGCCGACGCTCGATGTGCACGACCAGATCGAGCGCGTCGGCGATGTTCGCCCGAATCGCGGCGTACGGCAGTTCAATCCCGGACATGAGGACGCAACTCGTGAAGCGGGACAGGGCCAACTCCGCGGAGTTCGCGTGGATCGTGCAGAGCGACCCAGCATGGCCAGTATTAAGAGCCTGCAGCAGGTCAAACGCTTCCCCGCCCCTCACCTCACCCAATAAGATCCGGTCTGGTCGAAGCCGGAGGGTGGCTCGCAAGAGATCCCTAATCGTCACCGCCGGAAGTCCCGGATGCTCCCGCCGGGACTCTAGGCGAACGAGGTTGGGCTTCTGGAGCTGAAGCTCGGAGGTATCCTCAATCACGACTACCCGCTCGCCGTCCGGGATGGAGGAGGCTAGCGCGTTCAAGAGCGTAGTCTTGCCGGTCCCAGTACCGCCTGAAATCAGGATGTTCTGGCGCTTTTCGATGGCGTCCCGGAGGTCGTTTAGTAGAGGGAGCGTTAGCGTTCCGATCCGGGTTAGCTCATCAGCCGTGTACCGCTTGCTGTGGAATTTCCGGATGGCCAGGATAGTACCGCTGACTGAACAGGGCGGGAACACCGCTGCCACCCGCGATCCGTCCGGCAGTCGAGAGTCAAGGAGCGGCTTCTCTTCGCTGATTTCATCGCCCAAGACACGGGCTATATTGCGAACTGCAACCTGCAAGGACTTCTCTGAGATCGCGACACTCGGCACGGGCATGAGCTCTCCGTGCTTCTCAATGAATACCTGGGAGGAGCCGTTGACCATGATGTCGGAGATCTCCGGGTCCCGGATCAGGGCTTCGATGGGTCGCAAGAACGGAATGATAACATCCCAACTCATAGGTCACCTCCGGCGAGTTGCTCGAAATAAGACCGGTTCCGGTCCAGGTAGTACGGTTTCAGATAACAGTAGGTAGGCGGGTGCGGGTTGGTACCGTCGTAGGCGAGCACGATCGCCTGGGCGTTCTTCAGTTCCGCAAATATCTTCGGTTCGAACGTGAAGTCCCGTTGAAGATGGTATGCCTTGCTCGCGCTCAGTGTCGCCTTCTGCGCCGTCGCCCGCCCGGTGAGAACGCTCACGCCGGCATCTTGGCCGTTTTCAGAGATAGTATAGCTGGGCTTCAGTTGCTCCTCCTTGCCGCAGAGATCGCTCGCGGTCCTGGCGCTGAAGTCATCCGACAACGTCAGAAAGATTTTGGTCCGAAAGGTTTGAAGAAGCGTCCGCCAGGATTCGCCGGGCAAGGTGGACCGCAGCGAGCTAATGCTCTGCGTGGCCACAATCGGAATGCATTTGGCTTGGCGCGAAAGCGCGAAGAACTTCTCATCGCCGGAGGGATCGTTCTCCCCCACTGTGGCGAAGCCTTGGTATTCGTCGCAAAGGAAAAGCACTTCCCGAAAGTGCCGGTCGGGCTCCCTTTCAATCCGTGGAATCCGAGTCAAGACCGCCCGCTGGAAATCTTGCTTCATCAGCGTGCCGATGATCTTGGCAAGACCCGGATTCGCGGCTACGGGAAAATCGAGCGCGCACACGGCTCCCGTTTCGATCAGTTCGCTGAAAGGAGGAAGCGGCTTCCCAAATCTGCCATCGGCGTTCGCAACCGGGTCGTATGCCTCTTTCGGTGGGCAGAAGATGCGCTTCACCGCGGGGTTATCGTCAAAGAGCGACAGAAAGACAGCGATGCCCTCCACAATCGAGGTTCGGAGCCGGGGATCGATCTGAGACCAGTCGTGAACAAACCAGCGTTTGACGGCCTCGAACTGCTGGCGCTTGTGATCCGTCGCTACGCTGCCAGATCTCTCGGTTTGGTCCAACTCGGTCTGTAGCTCGTAGCCGATGTTCCGTTCCTTAAGAGTCGCCTCCAATTCGCCCGAATAAGGAGCCTTCATGCGGTTCGCGTCGGAGTCGCGTTCGAATGGGTAATTCTCCAGGCGCTTGTCGGCCATGAAATCGTCGAGCGTGACCAAGAGCGAACGTCGCTCAAAGAGCCGGTCGCCTTCGGCGATCTTTTGCTCGATAAGCTGCGGATTGATCGCGCACTCGTAAACGTCAAAGAGGGTCACGTAGTCGTAGAGAACCTTGTGAAGCAAGATGATGAACTTCACCAGGTTCGTGTACGCTTGCTGCCAGAACGGCTCCTTGCCCTTTCCATAGAGGTTGTTCAGGAGAGACGCAATCCCGTAAGCGAGGGCGTATGCGTCTAGGTCGTTATAGAGCGGATTGTACCGGTAAGGCGACTCCAAGCTGACCTCCACGTAATCGGCTTCACGTCCGTCTCGTTTGAGGATTTCCCGAACCTTGCGGCAGAAGTCGCCTTTCACCTCTAGCACCAGCCCTCCGATCCGGCGCATAGGATCGGAAGCCTGGTAGGTCAGCAACTGCTCGGCAAACGGGTACATACAGCCGCTGGTCTTGCCGGTGCCGATCGCGCCAAAGACCGCGATGCCCGTGAAAAGTCCCCGACTCGGCAGTACCAGCCAACGCGGCCCCTCCACCGGTTCGGGACGCTTCGGATGATGCAGCTCCCCGATGACAACGAAGAGATCCTTCCGTCCGGCTGGATTAGGGTACGCCGGGAGTTTGGGAAATCCGGTAGTTCTTCCGGGTCGCCTGGCGAAGATGTAGGCGAGCGAGGAGGCTACCGAAAGCGCAATGCAAGGCGTCGTGAAGAGCATCGCTTGATAGGCATACTTGATCCCATCGAAGAGCCAGGGCTTCTGGGATTCGATGAGCTGCAGTAGGTCGTTATCTTCCGGGAATGGCCAGCGGTAGAGAGCGGCCACGCCGAGCGCAGCGCTCAAGCCGATCACCAGAACGATTCTGCTATCAGGCACAGTTCGCATCACTGCCTCTGCGCTCCCGGATGTGATTTCCGCCACTCGGCGAAACTTTTGTCCTTCTGAAACGCGATCTCAAGCGCCTGGCTGACGACATAATCCCGATCACTCTCCAGGTACTCGCAGTACAGTTCCAATTGCCGGATCAGTTCGCGTTCGAGTTTGGCCTCAACGCGCTCCCTGGCTGGCTTCACCTGCTTTGGCATGTAGGACATTAACTCCTCCTATTTCCGCCGGGCAATTGCCCGCTAACTACAAGAGCGTGGGCCGGAGCGATTCAGGCGCCAGACTTCGGGCGCTGGAAGGATTGGGCGGGCGAAGAACGCCCAATCCGGGGTCGCTCCGGCCCACGCCGCGAATTTTTCCTCGGACACTTTCCCCGCGGTTGTTTTCTCGGTTTTGGTGTATTTTCAAGCGGTTTGAACACGGGGATATTGAGACAGTGGCAGAGACCGTGCAGAGGCTCATGCTGCGTCCTTTTGGGAAATGCGCTCGGCCCAGGGGTTCTCATTTGGCATGGATTACTTCCCGAAAATGTCATAGTTGTGCGGCAAGAGGCAGGTCGTAAAGCAAGCATGTGAAGGGTCAATCACCGGTTGGCGGTTTCCGAAGACATCTTGAAACGCCTGATCACCGAGAACTTTCCAGCGGTTGTAAAGAGCCTTGTAGAACGGCCCCGAAAACTCTTCACGGTAGTTCCGCAGTTGAATAAAGTCGGCTGTCTTCCACGAGTCGAATTGCTTTGTTTCCGACAGGTGCTGGCGCGCAAAATATTCGGCTAGACGCTTCGGATCGGCCACTCTCAGGCGGTCGAGATAGTGCCGCCCGCCCCCGGAAAGGAAGCTTTCAAAGGCCTTTTCGGCGGAGCCAAACGGCTGGTCTGAGGTCGCGACGTAGACGATCGCGAAGCGAGCCAGGCGCGCAAAGAGCCGCTCGTATTGACGCAAATAAGTCTCAAAGCGCGAGCTGGTCACGATGCCTTCATCAATGAAGGTGAACGAGACTGAGGGGATCTCTCCGGCGGTGAGGGGAAGGAAGATCGGATACTTGTCGATGAAATACCTGCTGGTCGAATCCTCAGCAGTGGGTGAGCGGAATTCCTTCACAGGCAGGTCGGTGATCGCGATGCCAAGCGTCGAGGTGAAGTAGCAAAACTTCTCCTGCTCGGTCATCAGATATGTGTTGCCGGGGTGCCCTAAAACGAAGTCAAGGCCCATTAATTTGTTCTTCATGGCCACCGTCGCCCGCTCGCGCCGGTTGCGGCTGTTTTCCTGGCCGATGGCGTTGTAAATGGGCCTGGCAAAGATGTGGTGGACGCGAAGATTGCCAAAACCCGTGACCATCCGTCCATGCTCATTTCGGAGAAGCTTTTCGATGAACGCGGTTACTGTGCCGCCGTCCCCGGCCTTGGCAAACTCGCAGTATTGACGGCGTAAGAAGAAGCCTCCGCTGAGAGCGACAAGACAGATGAATGCCGCCTCTCGTTCGGTGTATCCGAAGCGCATCAGGGCTTGAATCCGTTCGGTGTTAGTCACGTCGTCCTCCTTATAAGGAAAGAATGTCGGCTGTGATTTCGCGCTCTTCCAGAGCCCGGCTGAGGCGCGCCGCTGTCTCTGAGGAAGCGTAAATCTTGAATCCTGCGGCGGCCTTGCCGGCGGCATGTGAGCCGTGGTAACTGTCGGTGGCCACCTCCAAATCGATCTGCGCGGCCACGCCGTGACGGTCCTCGTATTCAATCCGCAGATCCGGCAAAGTAATGTGGCCGTTAACGACTCTGAGACCGTGGTCGCGCGCGATTTCTTCTTGGCGGCGGACGTATTCAGCGGGCGCCAGAGCCTTGGCTTTGGCCAGCGGCGAGTACGCCTTTTTCTTGAGCTCAAAGTCCAGAACGACCCGTCGGATGCGCCCACCTTCCTGCTCGATTTTGGCGGCTTCCAGGTGAAACATCCGGTAGATCGCCGCATCGTGGCGCAGCTCGGCAGGTTTCACAAATCCGGCGTAGATCGCCTGGTCTGAAGGGCCAAGATGCAGGCTTTTAAGCAGCTTCTTGCCCGGTTTGGTGAGCGTGAAGAACGTGTCGGTTTCGCGGTCGCGGCCCGTCCAAACGGTCTTCTCCGCGACTAGCCCCTGGGCCGACAAGGATCGGAGATCCGCCCCCATTTGGGACTCGTTTCCCTTGTAGCGGAGTTCGCAAAGGTCCTTTGCCGTGGCGATGCGGAAGCGTCCCACGTCGTACATGGTCGTGCGCTCATCAGGACTTAGGCGGTAGAAATGCCGCCCTTCGCGTACGCGCTCATGCAGCCGGCGCCCGCCGTCCCGATCCGCAGGGTCACGCTGTTGAGGGCTCTGAATCGGCTCTCGGTCCATGTCCCTGTCCATGTCAGTCCTCCAGATACCGCGACAGCTCCTCAGAAATGCTCTGCCCACTGCGGAGCTGTTTATCGACGTGGGCAAGCTTACGACCCGTGTCCTTGAGGAAAAGCTCGCGGCAGATAAGGTAGATAGCGGTGAACACATTTACGAAAAGGGCCACCGAGAAGAGAAGAATGGTCTCGCCGTACTCGTGCAGCAGGAGCGCCCGGTACGGGATCAGGAATCGGCACTCACCCATGAGGAACAACCCCAGAGCGAGGAAGATCACGGCAGTCACGAAGAGGGCGCTTCGTATCATGGCTGGAAGGCCTGGTCGGCTCGGAAATAGGTGATCGTGAGACCCAAGGGGTTCACCGGAATCATGGCGTTGGGGACGCGCTCGCGGAATTCGAAGACGAAGTTACCGATGTACTTCTCGCGCTTCTTCTCGGCGTGATCCACCGAGCCCAGATACACTTTTTCGTAATCCACGGTCGCCCGGTACGGCGGCGTGCGCAGGTCTTCAATCGAGACGCCATTCACGCGGATCTCAACCTCATCCGACTGGTCCGTGAGGAAGCTTTCGATGGCTTTGGTCTTCTTGTTGGCCTCGATCACCGTGTCGGCAAGCCGACCGTCCAGGAAGTAGAGCGAGCGGGCGTAGTCTTCGCGCACCGTGGCTCTTGTGCGCGCGTAGTGCTGTTGCACAAACTGCATCAAAAAGTACTTAATCTCGGGCTCTCGGGGCTGGTATTCCAGGCTCGTGTAATTTACGGCCTCGGCCCGGCCGAGGTCGTTGATCCGGATCACCAGGGGCCTGAAATTGCGAAAGAGCTGGTAGGTTTTGACGTTGGCGTAGATCAGCCCAAGACACACCAGGGACAGACACAGCACCGCGATCTTCAGGTACGTGTTCATCACGGCAAGCGAGCCGTAGAGTTCCATGTACTGCTGCTTGGCGGCGTTGAAATCCTTGCCGGGCGGTGGAATGAGATCAGACATGTCGCCTCACAGGAGCGGGATCGCGGATTCCCCGGAGCGGCCGGTAAATAGTGAATTCACGAGCGACGGGATCTTCAGAATCCCGAACGTGAAGGCGATCAGCAGGAGGACCAGCGGAAAGAACAGCAACAGGATCGTCGCGCCGTCATAAGGCGGCTGGTGGGCGTCTATGAAGTGGATCAGAAGGTTGCCGAAGACAAACACGTAGGCGTTCGCGACTACGGGATAGAAGGCGTATTGGATCAGCGACTTGAGCCATCCCCAGAAAAGCCATTCCATGTGCGGCACGATAAAGAAGGGAATGAAGATTGGGCCGAGCATGACGGCGATGGCCGCGGCTACGTACCCGAACGCGATCACCGCAAATACAGCCGCTTGGGCCGCCACGATGCAAAGGATCGTGATGGCGTAGCGGAGGATTTCAAGGATGTTCAGCGCAATCGTCAAGCCCGGCGTCTCCATGCCCCAATACAGATTGGTCAGGCGGTCCCACAAGTCCTGAACGATGGAGTGGTTGAGTTGGTTTGAAAGATCGAGACCCTGGTCGATGACAAGATGGTAGAAACTCACACCGAAGCCGGGGATAGGATGAGAATAGTAGGTAATCATCCCGAACCCGAAGGCAATCGTCATCAAGAGGCCCGCGAGCTGGTCGTAATGAAGGGCCGGCACCATGCCGCCCGAGGCGGAGGCGAGCGCGCTCTTCACGCCGAACCAACTGATCAGGATGACCGCAAACGCCTTGAACATATGGCTGCCCATCGTCTCGAACAGGGCGGCGTGCTCCGTCATCAACTGGGACAGGAACGCAAAAAGGTCGTTCATCGTACTGGGAGGCATGGGGATCTCCTTAAGGCAATCAGCTGTTACGGCATGCGCCAGGCCAGCATGGCGGAACTGGCGTTGGCGGCTTGGGCGGCCATCACCGCCTTTCCCTCAGAAACAAAGCGCACGTGGTCGTTGATGGCCTGGGCCTCGGCGTCGCGTTTGCGTTTCGCGTCGATGATCTGCTGCTCCGCAAGCGCTACCAGGAGCTGATTGGTGTCTTGGGACCCGTGCAGCGAGATCACGTTCGCCGCGTTGATCTTGTTTAAGACGGCGATCTCAGTATTCATGTTTGGGGCGGATGAAAGGGAATCGTCTTCGAGGCCCTGAATGGCGGTGGCTACCGACGGAGCGTTCGCTCGGAGACGGCCAATCGTTTCGATCCCGTCGCGATTCGCCCCATCGGTCAACTCGACCGTCGCGTATCCTGTTTTGACACGCTCCAATTGATCGGCGGGGATGTTGCTGAGGGCGGCTCCGTAGTCGATTAGGCTCTGAGTCGCCCGCAAATAACCGGACGCGACGCCCGCGCCGGTATTGATGCCGTTGATCCAGCCCCCAGTCGTTCCGTAAGTATCTGTCGCGGAGGAAAACCGCCACGGCGTCGCCAGAGCGCGGTAGCGGGCCACCATATTGACCGGCACGGTCCTGGCCATCTGGATCATGTGCTGGTACTGGCCGAGGGCTACTTCATAGGTCTCCGCCATCTGCGTGTACTGCTGTTCCATCTGGAGGAGTTGCTGGATGTTCTCTTCGAGATTCGAAGGATCAAAGACGATGTCGCCCAGGCCGAAAATGGCGAACGCTGGACCGGCCAGAACGGCGAGCGAGCACACTACGAGTGTCAGTTTTCGTTTCATACGACCTCCCGTGCTTGTTGTTGAACCTATTGGTGCGAGCTAAAGGCGAGCACCAAGATGGTGAGAATACCGATCAGCATGAGGATTCCGAGTCCTCGAAAAATGTGACGATGGAGCCACTGGATCATGAATCCTCCTATAGATCGCCAGGCATCTGATGGTTTTCATAGGCCGGAAGAAGCAGGTCCCCGGCCAAATACACTTTAATGCGGTGGCCTTCCCGGATCGTGAACGTCGGCAGGACGTTCAGGTATCGGTCCAGGATTCGCAGAGAAGACTGCGAAAGGCTCGATGCCACACCCTGCCGGTAGGCGTCTTCCGCCGAGGCGTCCAACCCCGAGCGGGTATTTACCTGGCTCAAGCCCGCGATCGCACCGATCGCAAGCGAGACGCCAAAGACCTGCAAATAATGATGATTGACCTGATCGCGCAGCCCGGTTTCGCCGATCTGGTTCAGGCCTTGGAATTGGTCTAAGCTCACCGAATAGCCGTCCGGCATGATGAGCCGGTGAAACGCCACGGCCAGTCGCTCCTGGCCAAAAGTCTCCAGGCGCTTTACTTCGCCCAAGACGCGCGTACCTTGCGGGACGAGGAGCCGCTGCCGGTCGTGGGAATAGACGTTGGTGGTTACCATGCAGTTCACAGGCCCCGAAAACGATCCGTCCAGACGGTTCGTGAGAACCGTCTCGATTACCGTGCCTTCGAAGAGCCGGTACTTCTTGCCTTGCGCGCGGTCGATCTCCGCATCGCGCTCGTGAGCGACTGCGCCGCGCATGTCTGCGGCGTGCATGTCCGGAGCCGATGGGATTCCCGATGAAACCGGTTCCGGCTGCGCCCGTTCCACACGAATCTCCGAGTCCGCGCGACCATTATTGAGTAATGACGCATCAGGCGAAAGTTTTGTTTCATGTTCGCCCGGTTTGGCTTCGGGCCGGTAACTCAAGGCGACGTTGGACGCGAACAGCGACTGATACTCGCGCTTTTCCCTATCGGTTTCGATCCAGTTTTTCTCGGTAGCAGAAGGACGCTCATAGGCGAGGGGCGTCTGACTCGCCGCAACAGCGTAGCGCGACTCCGGTCGCATCCCCGTCGCGTTGGGCGTGATTCCAAGAACCTCTTTGGTCTGCGCAAGCTGGGCCTGTTCCGCGGCCAGCTTGCGCGCCTGCTCGTCTATGCGTGTCCGATACTCTTCGATGCGCTGCTGGTTCGGGTCCTGGGTTTGCGGTGTCTGCACTTTTCCTGACGCGTCGCGCGCCTTCGATTCCTTGCCGCCCGAAAGTGCGATCACGAGCACCATCAGAATCGAAATGCCGCCAATGAACCAGGCTTGCGCATTGCGCGGCAGGATGCCGGGCGGGTTCGCGGCCTTCTTTTGAACTATCGGTGCGCCGGGTATCTCGGAATCAGTCATGACACTACTCCTGGCGCTCAAAGCTAAGCTTTTGCTTACCGATGGCCAAATACCCTTCGTCGAGGATCTTGTCGATGGCATAGACGCCATCCTTATAAGTGAAGTTCACAAGGTTGGGCTTGCCGTCCTTGACCTCATAAAGCGTGGGCGTCTCCTCCGGCCGCGCCTGAATGTAGGTGAACTTGTCGTCGTGATACATGGCGCGTACGAAGAAGGGTTTCTTTCCAGCCTCAAAACGGTACGGGAACCGGACGTTTGAGAGAAACTTACTGATGCCGCTGTCAATCGCGGCCTGCGCCGACTGCTTCACCTGTTGGGTCTCTTCCTTGGCGATCTCGGCCTGGTGGCGGTAGTCTTCGACGACCTCATGCGAGACAAACCTGGGCGCGCCGCCCGCGACGGAAGCCATGGATTCGTCTTCGAGTTCGATAAAGACTTTTAGGTCTGGCTGGGTATTCGGAACGTCGGACACTTCGTTCAACACGAACGAGTAGATGTTGCCGATGGCGGTAATCAAGTTCAGGTTCGTCTCAGCCCCGGCCTTGGCGGGCTTGACGTAGGCGAAGTTCTGAGTCCCGTTTACGACCCAGAACTCCTTGTCGCCGCACGTGAAGTCGAGGATCTGTTCCCCTTTGGGCAGGACAATGAGCGTGGTGTAGCGCAGTTTGGTCTTGACCTTGACGACGTCCTTGTCGCTATAGCGAACCACCGTGCCGGCCAGTTGAAATTCGGGCGGAGGCGGAACGATCGGCTCGGGCGCCGCGGCAAGCTTGGCGGGCTCGGAGTCCGGCGCCTTCTTGGCCGCGCGGGATTTGGCTTCCACTCCCGGACCGGCGATGAGAACACTGCACAGGACAAGTTGTACAGACAGAAGACAGCGTATGACGGGTTTCATGATGGACGGCTCCTTTCGACGTTTAGGTTTAAAATCTTGGTCAAATCCGGCCGCTTGACGAGAAGCTGCCGCTTGGGGACGAGCCCGGCGATGGCCGCGGCTTCGGTTTCGCTCAGATGGAACGCTTCGCAGTAGGCCGCCTGATCCATGCCGGGGTTGGCCAGGAAGATCTGCGTGGCGCAGCTTTCGACGATTACCGGAAGCATCTCGGAGCGGAAAAGATCATCGCCAGACTGGGTAGCCAGAATCATGGCGGCGTTCTTTTTACGCCAGGTTTTCAGGGCCTCCTGGACGTAAAGCTTGATCGAGGGATTGCGCAAAAACCGCCAGGCTTCATCGATGACGAAGAGTTTGAAAGTGGCGGCCAGGCCAGCATCATAAATGGCCGCCTGCGCCCGGTGGAGGATGTAGAACAGAAGCGGCTCCAGGACTTGCGGGACTTTGTCCATGCCTTCAAAGTCGAACGTCTGGAACCGGGCAAAGGTAAGGTTGTCCTGCACGTTGTCAAAGAGCGTTCCATACTGGCCGCCCTGGACCCACTTCCCAAGCGCCTGGCGCACATTGCGGCCGAGAATGTTAGCCAGCGTCAGAAGACGCCGCTGCCCCGGATCAACGGAATACAGGTTCTGGATCTGCTCGAAAAGATCGCGCTCGTCCGCGCCGGTCAGTTCATATCCGCTCGACGCGGCGAGCACCCGCACAAGCAAACACTGGAATTGGTGATGCTCCGGCGTGGGCGGCAAACTGAACGGGTTGATGGTGAAAGATCGTTCTTCAGCGCCCACCCGGACATATGTCCCGTCGAAACGACCGGTCAGTTCCCGGTAACTGCCGCCCAAGTCGAAGATATAGGTCAGAGGGTTGTATTTCTGCGCATGAGTAAGCAGGTGGGAGAGCGTGAAGCTCTTCCCGCTTCCGGTCATCCCCAGCATGAAGGTGTGGGCGATGTCTCCATGGTGGAAGTTGAAGAAATAGGGCGTCCGGCGGTCCGTTTCGAGCACCGTCAGATACTCGGTCCCGAGATGCGCGTTTCGCACGTCGCCCGTGTTCGGCCCAAAGAGAAACGACAAATCGGCGTAGTTGGCGTTGGAGAGAAACATCTTCCGTAGATTGAATGCGTGATTCGCAGGCAGAACGGCCAGAAACGCGTTCAAGAGGTTGTAGCGCTCCTCGGTGAGCTGCGCGTCGATGGACGAGAACGCCTTGAAGCACTCGGCCACAGAACCCTTCAGGCGTGTGAGGTCCTCGTCATAAAGGATCACCGTGAGCGAGAACTCGCCGAAGAAGCTGCCGTTCACTTCCATTTGTTCAAGGCAGGAGCCCAGATCATTCACGAGCGCCGCCGCGGAGTCATCGATCAGGATGTCCCTGGGAGCATTTCCGGACTGGCCCAAGTAATTCATAAAGGAGGCTTTCGAGTTGTAGAAGTGCCGCCGCTTGGACTGAATGAGCTTGCGCATCGCGTGGTTGTCCATGCGCTTCCATTCGGTGGCGATCACAAACTGAGCCGGGATCTCTTGCAGCCCTTTGAGCAGATTCGCCCAAGTCTGCGCGGGAGGCTCCTTCAAGGTCAGTGCCTGGACGTAATGGTTATCGAGCCGCAAATGGTCCCGGTGGCACTCCAGAGAAGAGCCGACCATCTGAAAATCAACGAATTGGTCAAAGGCGAGGCTCGCCGCCTCCCCCTTGTGTGGCGCATAGTTAAGCAGGTGTCGCAAGAATCCGAACGCTCGCTTTTTGTCGAGCACTTCGATTTTGACGAAGTCGCGGAGCTGGACTGCGAAGCTGTTGACTTTGTTCGCCAACTCGTGCCGACCGCGGTCCAGATCCGCTTCGAGAACGCCGATGGTTTTCTCGGTAGACAAAGCCGCCCGGACACTCGCGGCGGGATTGGCGGCAAAGGCAGCCAGGCGGGTCCGCAAACTCGAATTCCGCCGCAATCCTTCGTGGACGACGGCAAAGTAGATTTCAAGGTTATAGAGGCCTTTGGCCTCCAGATACGCGGTCCGGCTGCGGATCACCTCTCGAATCACGGGATCGTCGTAGTGGCCGTGAGGAATCGGTCCGTAATCGCGTTTGACCAGGTACTGGTAGATTCGGAACTGCTCGTTGAAAGTACGTATCGCCGAGCCGAAGCGCCGGACGATCTGATCTATCTCCAAGGGTTCCATGCACTCGGTGTCCACGCCCTGGACTTTCAGAAGAGTGACGAGGTCCCCGCCTTTGGTGAGGAATGTAAAATCGTCGATGGCGGCGTGGATGTTGACGAGCGCGTTCAGCGCGCCTGCGTCGCGATAGTCCTTCAGAATGCGCGACACCTTAACCACGGCGGCGCCTCCTTTCGAAGCTGGTGTCGCGCTTCCCCGGATCGTAGTGGGCTTTGAACTTGGAGGAGTTTAGAAGAATTCGCAAGATCTGCGGGTCTGTCACTGTGGCCCAGCGGGCCAATATGTAGAGGGCGACAAACATCAGAAGGCCGCTAAAGAGGCTCCCGAAGAGGTTGAAGGTGGCGGCGCCCATGACCAAAGCCAGGAAGAACAACCGACGTTCGGCACCGGCGATGGTGAGTGGCTTATTCAAAGATCGGTAGACGGGGTGGAGACTCGGCGCGCTCGGCATGAATTATGGAAAGAGCCAGGCCATGAAATTCACCGCGCCGATGGCCATTCCGATACCGAACACGATGCCGGCCAGCATACGCTTGGATTCGCCCTCGCCGAAAGCGAACATCAGCCCTCCGACGACAATCGCAACCAGGCTCAAGCCCCGCGCGATCGGCCCGGTGAACGCGGTTTGCAACACATCCACGGCATTTTCCCATGGCGATGCGGCGCGGACTGCAAGCGGCGTTGCGGCGCTCAAGATAGAAATGTAGGCTCCCATCCTGAGCGCCGCCCAGGAACGGCGAATGGTGGTCTTGGTGGTCCAATGTGTCACGTGGCGCCTCCTTCTTGGGTTTGGCAGGCCCGTCAACAATGGGCCCTTCAAGAAAGAATGCGCAAAAGATATGAAAAGTGGCTGATGCTCAGAGCCGAAGACTGGCTGTGGCTGTCAGGTGTCGCGACGCCATTTGGCGACCACATCCCGGAGGCCGGCGGGCCGAAGGTATTCATGCCAGGCTGCCTTCAACTGCTCCTGCTGACGTGAGGGCCACGATCCATAGGGCAGCACGTAGTGATCCGAAAGATAGCGGTGCATCGCTTGTTCATCGGCCGGACAAGCCGGCAGCGAATCCCGCCGGACTAGCGTCATTTGGTGCTCCGTCAAGCCGAGCGCGTTAAACCAGTCGGCGTCGGTGAAGTTGGCGTCTAAGAGGTCTGCTTCAGTGAAATCAACGTTCCTGATCTTGGCTATCTCAAAACACGCTCCGGCTAGATTACTCCCGCGGAAGTCAGCCCCTGCAAGGAAGCAGCCTTTGAAATTGGTACCCACTAACTGGGTGCCGGCGAAGTCCATCATAAAGAGGTCCAGCTCTTCGAGCTCGCCGTCCTTGAAGCAAGCACCCAGGTCGCCTGCTGTGGCCACCTTGAGTGTATCGAGCGTCAGCTTCCGCACTTTTCGCACCGTGCCCGCCACCACGTTCCCGTCAAGGTCGAGGGTCAAAATGATATCCCGCAAGGCTGAAATCACGGCATCACGTACGTCCTGGGAAGCGTTGCGCCCGACGAGATCCGCTAGTTCGCTCAATGCTTGGCGGCTCCGTGCGACGTTGCTGTAGGTGATTTGTGCGGCGAGGGCACGGACGCTGTCGACTTCGGAACTGACGAGAATGGGCGAAGTTGGCGCAAGAGACCCCATAGGATCGCGCCCTTTCCCTTCTTGCTTTAACGCAGAGAGCACGTCCTGCATGGTCTGGAAGCGATCGATGGCTCTCTTTTCGAGACAGCGCTGCACGATGTCGGCGAGCCAAACAGGGACTGTGGAACGGAGCGGTTTTGGGATTTCATGGTGAATCGCTGCTGCCACTTCTTCGCGCGAGCCTGTTCCGAAGGGATGCTCTCCGCTAAACATCTGGTACAGGATTACCCCAAAGCTGAAAACCTCTGAACGCGGGTCGGTCAGAGGTGTGCCCAACCGTTCCGGTGCCATGTAAGCCGTGGTGCCGAACAACTCCGATTCCGCCGGATTGCCGATTTCGCGAGTGCGTGCCCTGGCCAAGCCGAAGTCCAGGAGCTTCACCCGGCCCTGCTCAGTCACCATGATGTTTGCGGGCTTCAGATCTCCGTGGACAATGTCCTTACCGTGAGCCGTAGCAAGGGCATCCGCGATCTGAATTGCGTAATCAAGGGCCCGATCGATCGGCAGGCCGTCGATAGGAATCGCTCGACCGAGCGTCTCCCCGCTGATGTACTCCATCACAATGAAGTCAATACCTTCCACTTCGTCGCGGGCAATCTCGTGGACAGTCACAATATTGGGATGGTTCAGCGCCGAGGCGCTTTTGGCTTCCCGCAATAATCGATGAGGACCCCGTACGTCGTTTTCCAGGCGGGGCGGAAGAAGCTTTAGCGCTACCGTACGGTCTAGCTTTGTGTCATGTGCCTTGTACACGCGACCCATACTGCCGCGCCCGATTTCTTCAATAACCTTATACTGGCGCAGCATCTTACCGGTGAACACGGGATCGGGGTTGAGGAAGCTCTCTGGAGGGATATTGGCCAGCAAGGACCGGACCTCGCCGCGTATTGCCTCATCCGGACACACGTGTACGAGATAGGCATCCCGTTGCTCCGGAGGAAGCTCGGATGCCGCGGCGAAAAACTCGCTAATTCGATCCCACCGCTCGGGCGTCACTGTAGGCTATTAACTCCCGCCGCAGAAACGCCGCGGCCACAGCCCAGTCTGTCTTGACGGTATTGGGGCAGACACCGAGCGCCGTCGCCGTTTCTTCGATTGTCATTCCTCCAAAGAATCGGTATTTCACGACGCGGCTCTGCCGTTCATTCAGAGCTTCCAAGCGGCGCAGGGCCTCGTCCACGTCAAGAAGTTCGCTCCAGTGCTCAGGTTCAGCAGGCAAGGCGTCATCCAATTCCACGCGCTTCCACTTGCCACCGCCGCGCCTCTCGGCGCGAAGCTTTCTGCCGTGATCGACCAGCCGCTGGTGGATATTGAGGGCCGCAATCGCAAAGAAGTGTTCCCGATCGTTCCAGGGACCTTTCCCTGGAATCAAAAGCCGCAAAGAGGCTTCTTGGACAAGATCGCTCGGATCGAAGTTATGGGCCGCCCAATCCCTGCTGAAGTAGATGTTAGCGATCCGCCGCAGCTCGTCACGGATCATGGGCAGCAATTGAGAAACAACATCCCCGTCCCCGGCGTGCAGCAACGATAGAAGTTCCGTAACGTTGTCGGAATCTGTCATTGGATGTCCCCTTCGCCAATGAAGTCAGAGACGGTTCCGTCTCTTAAATGATATGCGCAATTTTCCGCAGTTAGGGCCAATCCATTTTCGCCGGTCGTACTGGTAGCCGGGCAAAGCGGACCGGCACGGCAACGTGCGGGATGTACACCTCGGCGGGTACGTTTTGGAAGTTCGGCTGGCCGTTCGGTCGATCAGCGCTGGTGAACAACGTGTACCGCTATCGAAGGCTATTGTAGTCGCCGCATGGTCCCGCCGTCAAAGAAACAGAATGTAAACGCCTCCGGAGCTGTGGGCGGTTGGCCACGATACGTGCTGGAGTTCGCATACATAGGTGAAGTCCAACTCGATCGATTCGTTTGGGAGGAACAGTGGATTCTTCCGTTCAGTCTCGATACATCAGCGCCAAACAAGCCGCTGCTTATTTGGGGATAAGCGTGTTTTCGGTCTACCGACTGGTCGAGCGGCGCGCGATCCCCTTCATCCCGCTGCGTCCTTCCGGGGCACAGGAGACTGGCCGCGCCTCGGTTCGGTTCGATCTGCACGCCCTGGATAACTGGATGCAGAAGCAAACGGTGAAGCCCCTTGCGAATTTCATTGACGAACTACGCCCACAAAAATAGGATGATCCCACACATGCGTGGGATCTACAGGCGCGGCAACATCTTTTGGATCGTCTACAAGGCTGGCCACCGCTTGATTCGGGAGTCGACCGGAAGCTCAGACCGGAAGCTGGCCATCGGCGCGTTAGACAAGCGCCGTGCGGAGGTATTCGAAGGACGGTGGGTCGGCAGAGCTCGGGATGTCAGGACGCCGCTTTCGGAGGCGATCCAAGAGTTCATGACCGTGTATTCGAAACCGCGTAAGGCTTCTTCGCGGGACGATCAGATTATTTTGAACCGCCTGCAAGCGTTCATTGGACCCAATGGCTACCTTCAGGACATCGACCGCCATACGGTGGAGCAGTTTCAACTTCGTATTCTGGATCGTGGAGCCTCCAAAGCGCGCGTCAACCGCTACACCGCTATTCTCAAATGCTTCTTCAACCGGTTCGTGGACTGGGGCAAACTGAAATCCAATCCTTGCCGGGGCATCCGGCTCTATCCTGAAACCGCGCGGACGCACTGGCTTGAGAAGGGCCAGCTTGATGCCTTGCTGGACTCCTGCTCCGATCGCCTGCGGCCGATCATCCAGATCGCGGTTCTTACCGGTCTACGGCGCGGGGACATTCTACGTTTAACGTGGGATCGGATTGATTTCAACCAGCATGTGATTCAGATCGTGCAGAGCAAAACCGGTACCCCGCTGGTATTGCCGATGAGCGAGGTGCTCGAAGATGTGCTCCGGCGTATCCCGCAATTCAGCGACTCTCCGTACGTGTTCCACGAGGATGGCGAGAGGTTGCGACGATTTGGCTGGGCACGGACGGATTTCCAGAAGGCAATCAAGGCGGCCGGGTTGGGAGGGACACGAATGCACGACCTCCGCCATACGGCGGCGACGCAGTTGCGCCGCCTCGGATGCGATTTGCCGGTGATCCAGCAGCTGTTAGGGCACCGAACGATCCGCACCACGCTGCGTTATGCGCACGTCCATCCCACGGAGCTGCGAGACGCGATGGGCAAGCTGGGTGAAAAGCTTCTTCCGAGGGGCGCAGATCACTTCACAATTACTTCACAATCGGGCAATGGCGCCGCCGCACCGAATGCGACTGCTCAACAAATCAGGTCGGAATCACAACCCGAAATGTTACGTGGGCTTTTGCAGGCGGGCGAATCGGAGCAGACTGTAAAACCTCTAACGCCACTGTCGGAGGAATCCTAAATTGCGATTCTCCGACGGAACACCTATACGCAGGTGTGAGCGGGAGTAAGCAGGTTTCGCGGGTTTCACTTCACAATTACTTCACAGTCGCCAAGTTAGTACAATCCAGGCGCACGACACGACGGGACGATTTTCGCAGGGGTGCCGGAGTGGTCTAACGGACCTGACTGTAAATCAGGCGGGCTTTGCCCTTCGTAGGTTCGAATCCTACCCCCTGCAAGCTCCTTCACCAACCACAGCGCGCGGCTTCGTGGTGTCGAGACGTCAGTTTCGTCGAGGCCGGACCGGCGCTCGAACAGTCCTGCGCATTCAGAGGGAACCCCCTCGATGCATTCCACCGAATCCTTGGCTACTTCTCCGCGTATCTGCGAAGCCTCGGAGGCACAGAATAATGTCATGCGCCTTCTGCCAGCGGTCATCTGGGTCCTTCTCCAGACACGCCTTAACAACTCTGTCGAGAAAGACTGGAACTCGGCGGTAACTCGCAATTGGTTGAGGCCTCGGATTGAGGATCGCGGTTCGGAGGCCATCTTCGTCCTGCCCTTCAAAGGCTTTGCGCCCGGTGAGCATCTCATACAGAATCGCACCAAAGGAGAAAAGGTCTGATCGCTCGTCGGCTTCTTTGCCTTCCCAACGCTCAGGGCTCATGTAAGGGGGGGTGCCTGCCTCTAACCCCTTCGAGGTGAGAATCGTAATGGTGTCGTCCCGGCGCGTAGCGGAGTGCTCTTTCGCCAAGCCAAAGTCGAGCACCTTAGCCCCACACTTAGTAAGGAAAATGTTAGCGGGTTTCAGGTCGCGATGGATGATGCCTTTGCCGTGGGCGTGCTCCAGCGCGCTGGCAATCTGTATCCCATATTCGAGGACGTCGTTGACCTCCATCACACCTCGGTTCAGTCGCTTCGAAAGCGTTTCACCCTGCAAGAGCTCCATTACCATATACGGAGTCCCCTCCTGCTCGCCGAAGTCATATAGCGCGCAGATATTGGGATGGCCGAGGCTAGAAATCGCCCGGGCTTCCCTTTCGAAGAGCTTGATGCGACTAGGAGACTCGGCGGAGTCCTTGTGGATTACCTTAATGGCGACCTCGCGATTGCCTAACCGGGTATCGCGAGCACGATACACCTCACCCATCGCGCCCGCGCCGATTTTGGCGACTAACGTGTAAGGTCCCAACTTAGAGTCCATCACAATGAGCTCCTTCCTTCCAACCATCAATCTGCCCGATCCACCCGCCCCCAACGGAGGGAGTCGAACACATTTGTTCAATTACCGAAGGCGGACGAGAAACCGCGACATCTAGCGCAGGCCAGAGCGGACACCGGCCTAGACGTGCATCCCTTGCCGCAAAGAGCACCCCGTGTTCACAAGCTGGGAGTCGAGATCAGGCGGCGGCCGTGAATTGCCTCGCCGCTGGTTCCAGGTAAGACGTGCCATGCCCAAGGCGCGCCTGTCGACCAGCGCGGTAGCCCTCAATAAACAACTCGTGATCGGTCGCGTGCGGGCCGAAACGTAGAATGTTGCTCAGGTAGTGCAACCCGTCGTCTGATCGCGCGTCATAGAAGCCAGCTGCCCAGCCGTATTTGAACGCCTCGGGTTTGTTGTAGACCTCGATGTTCGTCATGAGAATTCTCCTCCCACTACTAGGCACGGAGCGTTACAGACGTGCTCGAATGCAGCCTAGCCCGCTTCTTCGAGAAGGTCGAGATCGAGGCTTTCTGACGAGAGGCGTAGATCCACAAGCGGCCGTGCACGGGCATCCGACCAAATCTCGTCAAACGCCTCCCGCAAACCTTCAACCTGCCGGGGCCCCGACCTGAAGCGGAGCGAAACAAGCGCGTCATTGGCGTCATAGACGGGCCACATCGCGATCCGATCGTTCCCCTTGACCAGTAGGCCAAAATGCTTCCCGTTGGCGACGTAGCGCCGGCGTTCCTCGGCGCTCATCAGAACATAACGGATGGAAAAATTTGGCCTCAGAGAGGGGTCGATATCAGCGACAGCGTCGAGATGCGCCGCCACGATCTTCTGGATGTACGGATTGGACAGGTCCTTTTCATCGATAAGGAACACTCGTCTGATGTATGCACCGTCAGCCGCCGCCTTGCGGCACCGGCTTAAAAACCGGCCATTGATGCCGATATTGTCCGGATGCCAAAAAGCAGGGAGCGATACGGTCAGGAATTCGTCCCCCGCACCTAACGCGGCCAGTAAGGCGGAGGCGGCAGAGCGAATATCGGTCGCGCTACCACTAGCATCGAATACCCCTTTGTTCATACCAACCAGCAAGCGATGCAAAGATCGAATGTGAGATCCAGCGACACCTGCGAAGACGGTGTTGTTGTCGGCAGCAAATGCGGCCGCTGGTTCGGCAAGCAGTTTCAGCTCATCGAGAACGTTGGCGGTCGGGGCCTCCGGCCAGAACGCATCGATATCTCGAAGCAGCTGGCCTGCGTGCTGGACACGGTCCTCTTTGCGAAGACACATAGCGATGACGTCGGCAACACCCGCATCATCTTGATAAAGCCGGGGGTTAGCCTCTTTGATCTTGAGCACGATCTGCTGCTTGAGAGCCTCTTTGTCCGCGTGAGCCAAACCAATGGGTTCTTGGCCGGTCGCAAGAAAATACAGGAGACCGCCTAGCGAAAAGAGGTCGCTGCTCGGCGTGCCGATACCTTCGGGCGCCCGATAGAAATTACGGCCAAAGGCTTTGGCGCCGTTCATTACCTCCCGGAACAGCGATTGGCCCACATCCACGAAAACAGGGTGGCCTTCGGGCGTTACTAAGACATTTCGCGGGCAAACATCTCCGTGCAGGGCCAAGCGGTTGTGGATTTCCAGCAGGCCCTGGGTGAGCATACGAGCCCAACGGGCGAACGCCACCGCTGTAGCAAGTCCGCAAAACTGTCCGCCGACCGAATAGTGTAGCGCCATGTACGACGCCAGATCCACGCCGTCGATGAACTCGTATGCAACAAAGGTGGAGTCTGTCGGGCGATCCCGCAACCGGTGAACATATTGACCGCAATCGAGGAATCCGGCGACCTCTCGCAGGCCTGTGAGATTCTGAAGTTCCTGAGCGTGGACCCGAATAAGCGATCGAAGCAGCCGAAACCGATCCGCCGCTGCGTCTGAAGACATGTCATAGGCAATCCGGGGAATTTTGATGACCGCCCGCATCCGCCGCTTTACTTGGCCGCCGTCCGCTTCGGAGACTCTTTTCGCAGCATAGGTTTCCGTGAAATCACCGAAACCAATTCGCTGTTCCACGACAAACCGGCAGGTACCTCCTTGCAGCACTTGGCCGCGAGCCAATTGCCCATCGCTGTCGCTTGGGAATCGATGCCGGGCGGCCAGAGGCGGATAGGGGAGCAACTTCACGGTTTTCGACTGCAGCCGCGACGCGGCCAGATCATCAAGAACATTTCTGACAAGCTGTGCCTCGCGATCCTCTGAGCGAGCCGGGGCCGCCGAATCCGTTGTTTCATCGCAGGAAACTGCGACGGGACAAATCCTATCGAACATTGCGCAACAAGCGGCACAGTCGTCAAGATGATCGGCTAGTTCCTCCAGAGCCGCCTCGGTCAGGCGCTCTGGACCTAGTGCAAACATACCCTGAACTATCGAACAGTTCAGCGCCGCTACCGAATCCTGCGGCGCTCCCGGCGTTCCTAGAAATTCCAGGTCATGTTTGGCCGAATTGCAGCCGCACAGCTGATCGTCCCCCCGGACATGATTTGCATCGCTAGTGCGGGCGTCGAACTGCTCCGACTTGGTGATTCTCGCAAGCTTACTCATCATGGTGCTTCTCCTCCCCGTCCTTGAGTTTCAATGCGACTTTCATGGCGATGGCGTCCCACAGATCTTTACCGGGCCCATGCACACAACGCGGCTCCTTTTCGCTTGCGCTATGCCTATCACCCGACCTCTTCTTGCCGCGCGCGCGCCAAATCGCCGTCCGAAGCGTGCCGCTCTTCACCTCCAGCCGGTCGGCGAGGAAATCCCGCGCGCATCCCTCATGCTCGAGGTAAACTGCTAGGGCTACCCGTTCGTGAGGTTCCAGGAGGGCATACTCCCGGTCAAGAAGCCGTCTGATTTTTTCCTCGCGGGCGTTCCACTCGTCAGCCAGCGCCTCGGCCTGCTGATTCTCCTCCGTATCTTCAGTCTGCATCGCCGACTCTTCTGGGCTCGGACCAGGATGTGCAAGAAGCCGATCCATTAAGTCCATCGACATCAATTTGACCGTGGCTCGCATCGGGACCCTCCTCCCTACGCTTAGGCGTCCTATCTCACTACTGGGGACGCCGCGTTACATTGACGAGTACCTCTGCGTGGTAGGCGCGGCTCCTGTCCCAAGACGTTACCCCTGTAAACCGTTTGGCCCGATTTTCGCTAGAACTCGCCAACGAACCGAAATTGGGTCCATCGGACCCGCATTCTTGGCCTTTAGGCCTATTGCTTGGACCCCGCAGCAACAGCTACTCTCTTCGCATGTACGGCGGAACTCGCTGGTACGACAAGGGTTGGCTCGCTCTTTCTTCAGCCATTGCCGTTCTCGTGGCTTGGGGACCCCTGCCAGCCACCAGGCATGTGCGCGCAAGTGGCGATCTGGCCGCCCACGATTTCAAGTCAGACGCCCAGCCTTTCGAGACCGAAGCGCTGGCGAGCCGGGCCCTCCAGTACGTCCTACCGTTCTCCAAACGACTTCGTTCCCTTGTAAATTGCTGGTGTGTAAAGCCACTAGCCCGGTCCCAAGATTCGCACGACAACCTCAGAGAGGCGATCAAGCCCGATGATTTGCAGTGGGACCTGCCGCGCCTCCATGCGGCGTCGTTGGAGGGCATGCAGCACCTCAGACTGCTGGTGGAATTCGGGGCCGCGCAGCCGCCCTGGATCAAGGACTTGACCGGCCAATTAGGGACTAATCCGAGCGTGGCGGAGGTCGTTGCTTTTCTTCGACAAACCCCCGATGCGCTGGTTCTGCTCCGCTGGCGGCCGCCGGAAGCTCCCCTGGAAGCCCGGCTGCTGCACAAGATCATGGGGAATGTTCTGCCGCTGCGGCAATCTGATCAGATGAGATACGTGCGAAGGCAGCTTCGCGATGCGGCAATGATTTGGGTAATGACAGCCGAACCCAACGTACCCCCGCCCCAGGGAATTCAGCGGGCGGCTGGTGAATTACTCGCCTTCGCGGAAACCTTTCGCCTATTCCAGGAAATTGACCCATCTCTGGCGATTCTGGCGGGCTCAGAGGATGCAGACGAAGAACAAATCGCCGAACCGAGCACGGATTACAGCATGAAAGGCTTCAGGATGATCGAGGACACCTTAGGGCAAGCCGTGGATTTGGCTGTTTGGGACGGAGATATTCCAGCGGCCCTCCGGTTGCTTGAAGAGGCTTGCCGTTTCTCGGAGCGGAAGGTGACGAGCGTGGCCGATCCCCAGGAGAAAGAAAGATACCTTCGCTTGTTACTGCGAGCACGTCAATTGAGTCAGGATCTGACTATGGCTGCCGCCGCCTTTGTCGCCCGTGAGCGCGGCGCAACATGGCAACAAGCCAGCCCGGCGGGCTACGGTCTCTTAAAGAAGACGATCGGAGCTGGCCTAACGATCAAAGTTCCCGGCAAAGGCGTCAGCGCTGTATCGCCCACTGGCGCACTCGAAGTGATCGCCTTGGACATAGGACCTGAAGACCGGGAGCCAACCCAGGCGCCGTGGCTCTATGGCGTCCAGTTCTCGGTTCTTCAGAAGATCGGAGCTCACGAGCGAGATAAGATCGTTGTCGTCACGGGCTTGCCGGTCGCCATCGTCGACAGGATCAGCGGGCGCCGATTTCTCCGGCGGCTCCGACGCGAGGAGGATGAGAGCAATGAGGACATACACGACATGGCGCTGTTTTTGGACTTGGCGCCTGGGATCTACAGCGTTCAACTCGTGTTGCCACAGAATCTCCCTTCTTGGCCGAGGGAAGATATTGGGGGCGGCCCAAATCCGACTCTAAGATATGTCCGATCACGCCTTGCCAGGAGCGCGCACTGGCGGTGGCCATGGAATCGACTCTCGAAGAGAATGTCTTGTTCCTCGGCGTGAGCCCTGATATTGCCGATGCCCATCTCTAGGGTCAGTTGCGGGGGCCGGAATCTTACCTTAGAGAAGAATGCTCTCGGGGCCCCCCCCCGGCCCGAACTTCTAGCATTGTTGCGGCGCAGAATCTTAAGACTAAAGCGGCCCTATCTCCATTACCCAAGCAGGGTGGGTTGACGGAGGTGAAGGCCAAGTGCCCGTGCCAGCGACTGTCCGGTCAGGTTCATGTCGATGTCGGGCCGGCCAGACCTGAACTCGCCGAGCCTCTGTGCTCAAGGCAGATCTATGACAATCTGGCAGAACCGCACGTTTTCAAGTGTTTCTGTTTCAGATAGATATCGGCGCCGTATTGCGGTGTGCTGAATGCGGAGGCCGCACGGCTACGATTTCGTCTGAACCATTGGGCGTACGGACGCCTTTTACGCTATCAGAGAGCGGTCAACACAGTAATCTTCTGGGCCATGCCTGTCGATCTAAAACTGATCGATTCTGGCTTGCAAATTGCCAGTTCAACGTCGTTACACCGATGATAACTCGGAGCCTTTGTGTCTTGTTCGGTCTGCTCGCCGCTTCTTCTTGGGCGCAGGACCTTGGACGAACCCCCTGTATTCAAGACGGCGACATCGGCGAACTCGAACCACGTATCAATTCGGCGGCCATGAACTTCGTGGACGCTCTGTTCCGGGGAGACTCAGCCAGCGCCTTCTCAGATTTGTCACGGGACCTGCGGCTGAAACTCGGAAGTGAAGGGCTAGCAGAAAAGATCCGTACCATCCAACAGTTCGAGCCAACGAACGCAACGGTCCAGCACACTTACCTCATTCGGGTTGGCGAACACCCAGTCGATCACGTTGTTTGTGCGAGCAAACTGCTAGCGCCGAGCCAATGGGTCTCGCTTAATATTACGAATGTGCCGGAACAGGCCCACGTCCTCATGTCAGCTGATGCCCCCAACAACCGGCTGGCCGTCACCGTTTGGATCCTTCGCGAAAATAACGAGTGGAAGGTGCGTGGGTTTTGGGTTAACGTTGCGGCGTTAGCGGGTCAAGATTCGGCCAAACTTTGGGAAAACGCTCGCCAGCAGAAGCAACGTATGCACAGCTTCAACGCGGCGCTATTGTACGTTGCGGCTTTGCAGCTGGTCAATCGCGGCCCCGATCTTCAGATGGGAATCGCCCAGATTATCACGGAAGATATGAATCACACGGTAGCGCCACCGGAGCTCCAGGGGCCACCGCCTTTCTCATGGCGAGACGGCGACAAGAGCTGGAAGATTCTCAGCGTGGGACCCATGGCCGTTGGCGGCAAAGTCTACGTCGCGATCTCCCATGAGGTGCCCGAAATTCAGACGGACTCCGAAGTGGATGGATGGAATAAGGAGCTCCTCACCTACTTCAAGAACCGCTTCCCAGAATACTCGGATGTGTTTGCAGGAGTGGTGATTCGTGCTCACGAGCGCGGTACTAACCGCAAATTCGGGACAGTGGAACAGTTAGGTGCACCGAAGTAGCTGCACGATGCACCATGATCGGGGTTTCCCAGAAAAAGCGGATTCCATGCGATACCGCAAAGGCTATGATCTGATGCCCCCAGATCCCTACAATGGCCAGCTCGCACGCGCCCACTGCAAGCACGACAAAATACTGATTCCGAGTTGGATTGTCGAGGCCCGCTGGAATCTCTCGGCCCGGCATATGAGTCCTTATAGAGAGGATTAGCACCGTTAATATGAATCCAGTAAGCGCTGCCCCCGCCAAAGAAGCCAAGCCCGTAGCTTCTGCATCGTTTAGATACACAATGGCCCGATCATTTCTCAAAGGGTACACTCTCCCGATGTCAGGCTGCGGTTGGTGAGGCTGACTTGATTGATAGGCAAAAAACAGCCACATAAAAGAAAAGAAGCTCGTTATGAAAACCCCAATACATGCTGCGGTTATGTAGTTGCGGAGAGCCTTACTCATAGACGCTTTTCGACACTCGCGGCGCGGAGCTTATACCCTCTCCTGCGTTGAGTTTCGCGGTTTGTACTCATGACGCCGTAAGGCTTTCCCAATTCACTTACGCCCAGGGCCCATTGGCCCAGGTCCTCGCGGCGAGCCAGGTCCTCTCGGCCCCCCAGGTCCTGGCGGATCGGGATAATCTGGATCTGGATAAACGAGGGGGGGAAGGCAGAAGTCTACTGGGCACGCAGTTGGTCCAGCCGGTCCGGCCGGTCCCGTTGAAGGATCTGTTCCACCGGGAAATGGCCAAATCCAAGTATAGGTCATAGTAGAGCTCCCACCCCCGCCTACCCCTCCACCAACTGTTGCTCCGACCCCTTCGATTCTTCGGCCGTCGGCAGTCGTGCCCTGAAAGGTGTCGACCGAAGCACCAGGTCCATACGCCCCTCCAACGCTTTGGTTAGCGAACCATTTTTGAAGATCGGTTATGCTTTGTCCATTTGATAGGGCTGTGCTGACGCCTCCAGTAACGTCAGCTCCGAACCCTAATCCGCCGCCTAACGTGAGGTAAACCCCAATCGTTCCTGTGCCATCAATAACATAGCCGAAAGAACCCGTACCGGCGATAATTCCCCAGTTGAAATTCACAGTCCCGCCGAACTGAAAGGTATATAGACCTGATGGATCCGAAAGTCCCACCGGGGAATTTAAAGCATAAGCGTAGACGTTCACCCCTCCAGCAAACCCGATTGGATCTTCGCTAATAAAACGACCTAAGGTCGGGTTGTAGTAGCGCGCTCGGTAGTAATACAAGCCCGTTCCGTCGTTCTCTCGCCCTGTAAACTGGGAACTATTGGCACTTGTCGCGCCCGTTGATGTGGTGTTACCGAACGGCTCATAGGTGTATTGTGTCTGGACGGTGCCTGAGGAATCCAACAGAGCGACTGTGGATCCCAACCCGTCCTGCAGCACATTTCTTGATCCCGCCGAATCGGTTCTTGTGAACACCTCGTCGACACTCAGCCCTGTGAGCATGTTTGCTGTGACTGAGCTACCAGAAAGCTCCTGCACCTGATTGGGCCCATCGTATAGCAACGCCTTCCCACTCGCGTTCTGAATGCGGCGGCCGAAGGCGTCGTAGGCGAAGCCCGTGCTGCCAAACGCGGAAAGCCGATTCCGTGCGTTCCACGTATGCGTCGTTGTTCCGTCACTCGTTAGGCTGCCATTCAGATCGTATGTCAGATTCGCAGTTCCCCACTGGGTAAGTTGATTGTTGGCATTGTAGGTGGCAGAACTGAGGACCGCGGGCAAACTCGTTCGCGCAAGAGAACCGCCCACACTTGTGACGCGGCCCGCTGCATCGAAAGAATAGAGGAGATTGCCCAAAGATGTTCCGCTCAACGCGTAGCTAATACTAGTAACGTGGGAGGCCGCGTCGTATCCGTAGGTAGCCACGACTCCGTTAGGCAGAGTCAGAGACGTCCGGCGATTGGCCGAATCGTATCCGAAGCCCACTGTCGAGCTTCCCTGCGTGATTTGCGTCAAACGATTCGCATTGTCGTATGAATAATTCACAGCGGACTGTCCGGCAACGGTCAAGCTGGTTCGCCGGCCCGCGGCGTCGTACGTGTACGAGACCGATCCTTGCGGGGCGGTTTCATTCGTGAGCCGGTCGAAGGTGTCGTAGGTGCGAGTGATGGTCCCTGAAATTGAATCGACGATCTGCGTGACACGATTCCCGGCGTCATAGGTGTAGGCGATGGTTGAGGCGTCGGCAAAAAGGACTTGAGTGAGCCGGTTGAGAGCGTCGTATGTATACGTTGTGGCTTGACTTTTTCGATCGGTAAACGTGCTCAGATTCCCGTTTAGGTCATAAGTTCGGCTGTCGCCGTGCGAGAGTGGGTCGGTACGCGTAGCCACCAGATCCATCGAGTTGTAAGTGTATGTTGTCGCGTTCCCACGCGCGTCCGTGAGCGTAAGCAGGTTCCCATTCGCGTCATAGCTAAAGGTGGTGGAAGCCCCTCCTGGATCGATCGTTTGCAATAGCTGGTTATAGGGATCGCGAGTGGATGTTCGGGTGCCTCCAGCGGCGTCCGTAGATCTGAGCACGCGGCCCAGGGAATCAAATGTCGCCGACAAGGTATTCCCGAGTGGGTCTGTAACCGAGACTAGGTTGCCAGACAAGTAACCCAACGTCGTCGTTCCAGCCGTGCTGGTCGTGGTCAACACTTCACCCGCCGTGTTGTAGGTAAACGTGATTTGGTGACTGAGCGGATCAGTGATAGACGTCGTTTTTCCCGCGCTATCAACCGCTAGAGTTGAGGTGTGATTCAAAGGGTCAGTGCTACTCGTGAGCTGACTGAAGGTCGAGTCGTAAGTGTAGGTACTGGTGACGGCGTTCGCCGTACCCGAGTTTGCCGTCACCGTTAGCACGTTCCCTTTCCCGTCGTACGTGAACGCAGTGACGCGGCTTAGAGGATCAGTAACGCTTTGGAGCAAGTTGGTCTGGCTGTCCCGCTGATAGGAAAACGTCTGGTGTTCTGACGTCCCGAGCGCAAACGTTTGACCTGTCATCTTGCCCCCGCTGAAGTATCCGTTGGTATTGAATGTTGTTCGGCGCACCTTACCCCGGGGATCGGTCACATCCGTTTGCGTAATGTTACCGTTCCCATCCTGGGTGTATGAAAACTGGTGAGTGCCGCTGTTCGCCAATGTTTGTTGAACAACTCTGCCAGACGTGTCGTATTGATTCGTGATAAAAACGATTCCTCGAGCATCCTGGAGCGTCAGCATCTGATTGTTGGCGTCATAAGTGTAGTGGAAGTGACCTCCGTTCGGGTCTGTCACGTCGATCAGACGACCTGCGGCGTCGTACTGGTAGGAAACGGATCGGCCGGCGTTGTCGGTAGCCTGCGTGACCCGGTTGGCCGCATCATACGCGAAGGTGATAAATCGGGCGTTGGGGGATGTGACTTTGAGCAGCCTGCCCGTAGTAGCATCCCGCGTCATCGTAATCGTATTACCATACCGGTCTTTCATCGAGAGAACGGCTGCCCGGGCCGGCAAAGTAACGCCGTATCCATCTGGGAAGGTCCAGGTAACACCGTTCTTGTGGGTCAGCGTCCATCCGTTTCCGTTCCATGAGATCTGGGCCCCCAAGAAACCAGGATCCGAAGTTGTTTGATAAACGGCGTCGCTGAAGCTAGTACCTGGCGACGTACGCTTAAAGTGGACTCTGCTGCCGTCCCCTTCGATGAGGTCGATATAGGTATATGGATTAGTATCACCAACTAAAAAAATATCCAGATTATGAGTCATCCCGATCCCGAAAGCATGCGAGAGTGGGTCTCGCTGTCGATACACTCGAACTAATGCGAGTGGCAGAATATCGGGGATGTAGAAGTCAGTACGGTGATAAGTGAACAATCCGGTGGCCAGGTCAACTGGATCGCCCGCAGTAGGTCCGTCGGGTTCGGGCCCGGGTCCTGGCGGTCCTTTATCGGGTCCCGCCACCATAGCGCCTGTAAAGCTGTAGACTCTTGTTCCGGGATCTGGTATCGCATAGCGCCGATTAGCATCGATTGCACCCGAGCCATATACGTACCAACCTTTCCCCTCGGGATCGTAGTTCCAAAAATTCATCTTGTATCCAGCCGGCGCCCGATTCTGATTTGGGTAGTACAACTGCGCACCCGCTGGTACTCCGTTGACCTCAACGTACGCCCCTCCGGGTTGAATTGTGAAATAAAAATTCACCGCCACACCGCCTGGAAGGGGAAACGGAGGCCGCGCAATTGGAATTCGCGTGATGCTCAGTTGATTGATCACGTTCCCGTCGTAGTCCTTCACAACCGCTCCGGACGGCAAGTGTAGTTCCAGGTCCTGAATCGTTGGGTTCGTTAACACGAATTCGCTCGTCGTCGGAGACGGAATCGTAACGCTGTGCGCCACGTCCAGCGGCGTCATCCAGATGGTGTACGGCAGCACGTTGGTCGTGTTTTTTGTTATGTCGACGCCTGGTGTGAAGATTCCGTAGACTTCCGACCCGCGTTTGACCGTAGTACCGTCGATTTCAAGTTTGCAATGTCCTGAAGGGGTATTGGCGATCAGGAAGCGGCCGGTGCCATCCGATACGGCTCGCAGCCGACGACGCGTTTCTTCGCCGCAGTTCAACTCCAGCGTGACTTGAGGCAAATACTTTCCACTGACGGTGCGCACAAACCCAGAGAGCGCTGTGACGTTCGGCCCGGCTTGCAGTGGCGGCACCGGAGGATCTTCCTGGTTGGCGGGCGTGTTCGACTTTGTGGAATCAGTCGCTGGTGTCGATTTCGTTGAGAAACTGAACTCGGAGGGAGGCAGCGGAAATCCGCTCTTATCGGAAGCTCCATTTACGGAAACTGTGTAGTGTGTGTCGTTCTGCAGGCCACCCGCTACGTTCACGAATGCAAGCATTCCGGCTTCCGCGGATACCCCTACGGCGGCTACAGGTCCGTTTTGATCCCGGATCGTTAAGGTGGCGGCGTTCACAGATTTGGCGGCCAGCGCTCGCGAGAAGCGTAGCGCGATCAAACTGTCGAGACTGACGCTTTTTCCTCCATCCGCGGGAATCGAGGCGGCCAGGCTTAGATCGGCCGGAGAAGGCGGAGGAGCTTCGATCGGAGTCACTGTTAGTGCATTGGGATCGAATATTTCGATCTGCGTAGCAATTGCTCCGTCGGCGCGCACGCCGCCTTCGATCCGGACCGTGCCGTCAGGCTGTAGCGTAGCTGTGTGGCGCAGTCGCGGCTGTGCCAGCTGCATCGGAACACGCTGAGCCGTTTTGGTCTTTGGGTCCCACAAATCGAGCGCGCCGAAAGGCTGCCCGGTGGTGCCGGTGCCGCCTGCAATGAGCACCTGTCCATCGGTTAGGAGCGTGGCAGTGTGGAAGGCGCGCGGCGCGAGACTGGTCGAAGTCAGTGGAGAAAACGTTCGCGTTGCCGGGCTGAATATCTCGCTCTCCGGGACCAGCGCCTGGCCGTCCAAGCCTCCAAAAATAAATACATTGCCGTCGGGGAGAACAGTCGACGTATGCCAAGCGCGTGCGTGGAGAAGTGAGGACGAGAGAACCCCGTTTCCTACTCGCGCGTTGGCTACCGCGTTTGAAACCAGAGTTCCTCCGAGCATCAAGCTAGACCCGTCCGGAAGCAGCGTCGTGCTTTGACCGGGAAGCGGAGTGGCGACCTGTAATGCGACACCGGCTGGCGCCTGGGCGAGTGGAGTCCGTGGTTGCGTCCGCTGGGCGATGATTACCGGGGACGGCGGGGCTGTCGGTAAAGGCTGTTGGGCCGGCGCAAGCATCACCAGGGCCATCGTCAAACTTGTCAATCGAAGACCGTTCATCTTGTTTATGCGCATGGTGATTGTTCCTCGTCTACAGTGTCAGATTCAGGTTGCCTGTTCTCCTTGGCGTCGAGAATCCAGCAGGTCTGCTGAACTGCCATTCGGAGTGATCGGAGTGATCATGTGGATCATTATCCTGACAGGAGGGTGGGTATCGAGTTGGCGCATCTCGCTCGATGTCAGAGTCCGACCTCTGTAGACTGCCAAGTTCGCGATCGTTCCATTCAATGAATGAAGTGTCACAACTCGCACTCCGGATACAGAATGGTTGGCCGGCGGCATGGGCATATGACGCCGACGTGCTATATGCGATCGCTTTGATCGTTGTCGTGGTGCCCACCATCATGGAATCGTGTAGGTAGCCGAAGCCACACCGCTGTCCGTCATCCCCGTCTTGTAGGCGATGGCCTTGATTGTGGTGGTCGTATTGACTGTAATGGATCCGCTGTAGAGCGTTCCGGAGGACGAAGTCGGCGTGCTGCCATCAAGCGTGTAGCGAATCGAAGCGCCGGGTGTCACGGTACTGATCGAGATCGTCACCGAAGAGCTATAGCTCCCAGGTGCTGGGTTGAACGTGGGCATGACGGCTGCCCCGGTGACGGTTACGTTGTCGAAGACCGCTGTCTTAACCGCGTTATTGTTATCGTCGCCAACGGCGATCCCAATATAGACCGCGGAGGCCATGGGAATCGTGGCTGTCCAGCCCGCGGACTGTTGGGTCCAGCTGAATCCATCCGTCGAATACCAACCCGTGAATGTCGAGCCCTGGCGCGTTAGCTTGAACCAAACTGGCGTGGTCGGGTTATTCGTTCCATTTGACGAGGTGGTGGTGGCGCCAGTCGAGGGCCGCGTGAAGAAGTTGGTCGCTCGGTTGTTGCCACTGTCAGGCAAGCCCTGGAAGCCCATTAGCGCATGGGCCGAGTTTGCTGCAAGTGTTTCGCGAATCATCACACCCACCCTTGAATTGCCCGTGGGGTTTTGCAAGCTCACCAAGCGCGCAATGATCGTTCCGTCGCCCGTGAAGGGCTGGTTAAGAAACTGGAATTGGTCAGAGGTGCCAGTAATCCCGAGTCCGGACGCTTGCACCGTGAAGGCTCCATTTGAATAGCCGGAAGAGCCCGTTATGCCGACACTACCGATGTCCTGATTAACCCACGGCGAAGGCAGGGTGCCGTCCGGTTGCGTGATGAGGGAGATGGGAATAAAGTGACTGGGGTTACCTAGCTGGGTATCAATCACCGTTCCGACGATATTTGCCGTCAGAAGACCCGGGGCGAGTCCCGCCGGCGTCGTGATCGTCACGGTCGAAGTTCCCGAGGTTGTAACAGTGGGAGGATTGAACGCGGCGGTTGTTCCCGGCGGCAATCCGGTCGCGCTCAATGTGACGGTCTTGGTAAACGCGTTCGCCGGCGTAAGGGTGAGGGTCCGGCTGGCTTGACCCCCTGCGGCTGGGAATAGCATCCACCCGGTATTGAGCGACATCGAAAAATCGGCGGGCGTTACGACCAGGTTGGCATTGGCCAAGTGGATTAAAGAGCCGCTGGTGCCTACAAAAGTCAATTGATATGTTCGTTGGGGCGTATCCGCCCCCGCCGTTACACTCACCGTCGCGGTACCGCTGCCGGTCACGGAAGTCGGATTGACAGTCGCTGAAGCACCCGTAGGAACGCCCGCGATACTCAGATTGACGGTATTAGCGAAGCCGTTGAGAGCGCTAACGGTCAATGTATATGTGGTGTTTCCATTCACATTGATCGTTCGCGAACTGGGGCTCGCTGAAATCGAGAAGTCGGCACTAGCCACCGTGAGCGTCACATTGGTCACATGGGCGAGGGAACCGCTCGTCGCTGTGATAATTAGCGGATAAGACCCAAACGGAGTGGATCCCGTCGTGACGACGGCCAGAGTCGAAGTGCCGCTGCCTGAGACCGAAGACGGTGTAAACGTCGCAGTCGTCCCGCTAGGAAGCCCAGAAGCGGCGAAAGTTACGGTGCCAGTGAATCCGCTGAGGGCGCCAATTGACTCTGTGTAGTTTGCGGTGCCGCCCGGAACCACCGACTGACTCGAAGGCGTAACAGTGTTACTGAAATCGGGCGAACTTGTAATCGTTACGTTATCGAAAACCACCTGAGCGACGGTACCCTGATTCGTATTGGCCGCTGTGAGCCCGATCAGCACGGAACTCGCCATGCTAATCGTCGTAGCTGAACTCACCTGAGTCCAGTTCGAGCCGTCCGGCGCCATGAATGCGAGGAATGTGTTTCCTTGACGGCTGATTTTCAGCCAATAGGGGGCGCTTATGCCAGGAAGAATGAGGCTGCTGGTACCACCATTGCCCGTGGGTGGCTCCCACAGAAGTTGAGCGCCCGCCTGGCTGGCAAGCCTCAGATTCATCAACTTCGCACTGCTGCCGGTGGTCAGATTCTCGCGGATCATCACCCCACCAAAGGCCTGCTGCGGATTGTCGGGAGCAGTATAGTTGCTCACGATCCGTGCCACGATGCTCCCATCGCCATTCAGAGTCTGGTAGACGAAATGAGAGACGTCATTAGGATTGTATGGGCCGGGCCCTCCGTTGACTGTGAATGTTCCGCCAGAATACTCGGCATAACCAGTGTTGTTGATGTTGCCTTCGCTCCAGCCGGCAGGAAGAGGATTCACGTTGAGCGTGACATTGATGGACCGTGACAGCGCACCAACTGTTCCTGTCACTGTAAATGTATAGCTACCAGCTGCGCAGCCGGTCAGCGTGAAGCTCAATCGAGACCCTCCGCTCGTGCTTCGCGAGGTTGGATTAAACGCCGGCGTCGCGCATCCCGGCAATCCTGAAGCAGAGAGTTGCACGCTGCCAGAAAGCCCGGTTCCGGCATTCACAAAAACGGTGAACGCCGGCCCAGTGGGGTAATTCTGATAGAACTCCGGAACTGCAGAGAGGCTAAAGTCACCCGCCGGGGCTGGATTGACTAGTGTGAAGCTGACCTTCCCTTGAGCGCTGGTGGTGCCTTTGATGTAAACGGTATACGTTCCGTTGCTACCGAAAGTTGGAGTGTCGATAGCCGCACTTCCGTGATTGGCCACGAATGTGTCGGGCAACAGGACCGCCCCAGTTGGGTCATACACCGCCGCAGTCGGGTTCTGCGATGCGTTGAATAATAAACGGGCTTTTTGTCCCTGTGTGGCATCGAAGATAAGGATCGCCAGCGTCTTAGTGCTCGAGAACGTTGTTGTTACAGGCGTTCCCAATGTGGCCCTTGCTGCCAGTGCGACGCTCGCCTCCGTATAGGGGGACGGAACGAAGAACAAATCATCAGTGCTTGTGGCTGTACCGTATGGTGTCTGGACTGAAACGTGCCCCGAACCGGAGACTACCGGGGCACTGGTCGAAATCGAGCTCGTCGTGGCCCCCTGTACCGGAAGCGGGGTGGCCGCCACGGTAACTGTGTTGCTGGCCAAATTTGTGCTGAAGTTCGTGCCAGCGACAGTGATTCCGACTCCCTGCGTCACGATCGAAGGCGTGACGGAGGTAATGGTTGGAGCACCCGGCGTGGAGGTTACCGTAAACGACGAACTGCTTGTGGCGGGCATGCCCCCCGAGACAGAAACCGTGATGAGTCCTGTCGTGGCACCTGAGGGAACTATGGCGGTTAACAGCGCATTCGACGCTGCCGTAACCGTTGCCGCAACACCATTAAACTGAACTGAATTTTGGTTCAGCGTCGCACTAAAGCCGGACCCCAAAATCGTGACTACAGTGCCTACAGGTCCGCTGGCTGGCGAAAATGCGGAAATCGTCACCGTTCCGGCATTTTGGCGGCTAATCGACAGAACGTTACCAACCGCATCGTAGTTGTAAACCGCCGAACTGCCCAACTGGTCGGTAACCGACGTTAAACGACCAGCGGCGTCATAGGTGTATGAGATGGGCGGCGGCACTACTACGGAAAGGGAAACCCCGGCGTTGTGGGAAAGTGATCCGCTCGTGCCGGTCACTGTGATGCCATAAGAGCCAGTTGGAACGCCCGGGCCGGCAGAAATCGTCATCGTGGTCACGCCCGAACTGGAAACAGTGGCCGGATTGAAGCTCGCAGTTGCACCTGCAGGCAGGCCGGATGTTGTAAATCCGACTGTACCTGAGAACCCGTTCAGCGGGGTAATCGTTACCAGCGAGTTAACGGTCCAAGCCTGCCATACGGTCTGAGAGGATGGAGAAACGCCTATGGAGAAATCCGCCTGGGCGCTGACGACCGGCGCGAGGGTGCCCAGCAAGACAAGCAATAAGGTGGCGCGCAAAGGAAGAAGCCCCATCGTTCGACCTCCTTCGAGCGGGCTTGGACGCGACCTCCGCCCGAATTTAGGAAAAGTTGCGAACGATCACTATGCCACAGGTCTTAACACACCGCAAGAGTTTTCTGGCGCAGATTATTAAACACTTAAGAGTAAATTGACTTTGATACGACACAAACAGAACTATCGTTGGGTCGAAGGCAGTGGCGCTGACTTTTAAATGAGGGGATGGTTTGTGGAAATCTGTCTACCAAGAAGGAAAGCATGGGTTACGGAGCCTGATTAGCGTCCTGCTAATGACAGCGCCGATAATGATAAAACCCGCCGCCAGCGCCCGGGGCGTGCAACTGCTTCTCTGCGGGACAGCCTCCGAAATAGAAAGCGTAAAAAGGCGACAGAAGGTGCAAACCCTAGTGAACTCCCTAGCGCGGACGCAAGGTCGGGCGTCGGGTTCCTCGATTGCGGGCGCCTCGGTTCGTTCGCGGAATTGGCACTTAGTGGGACTCGCTTCGGGAGCGCCCTCTTGTGACCAGGGCATCTCCTTAAGTCCTTGAGTAGGCTATAGGCAAATCCCGGGAACGGCCTATCATGGCTACAGAAGATATACCCCGCAGTGATCCTTAACATTAAGTAATCGCGGCGAAAGGAAGGCGCATTGCCTTCAGCTGTAGCGCACACTGCAGCTAGAGGATTCACAACAGTTCCATATTGCGCTGCATAACTCAAAGCATTCCGTCGCATTAGACTTGCAGTTGCGCGACGGGAATCGGACTTGGAACCGTCCGCAAAACGTTGATAAGTGGCGTTGTGATGCGCGGTCCCGAGAGACGCGTAGGTTGAGGGCAGCGGTTTGCTAATCCCAGCGGTTGCTCAGGTCCATTGCACTTTTCAGACGGAGCAACTCCCACCAGTTGCCACCAGATCCTACCAATTTCCATCTCCCATTTGCAGCGGATTTGCAGCGGAGATTTCGAACTTTAAGACGCGCGTGCACTGGAACGCGATGCGTGTCCCGCTGAGCGGCACAAATCCTCTAAGCCGCGCCTTCTAGCGCTCGGAGGAGGTCTGCCGTCAGGATCGCGCATGATTCCGCAATTTGCGTAGGGGGCGAAAAAGGACCCGCCGCGCGTTCCGCCATCTGGGCACCGGGGCGTTGGGCGTTAGCGAACAGGTCGTCCAACGCCTTGAGTGCTTCGCGCGTCACGTCCCTCGCAACCGCATGTTCCGAAAGTTGCCGAAACGACCGTACAAGATCGGATGTCGGTATCGCCTGAAGCAGTCGCAGCAGGTCCAGCGCATCCTTATCGTCGAGACGGCGGTGCTCGCGTTCAGCGAGCCGTTCGCCAATTTTGTGGAGCTTTGACACGAGCAAGGCGGCTGGGCCTGCGACTGCCACCGCGAATGTGCGGCGGTCCGAGGTATCGAGCGCGCTGAGGGTCATGACGTTCTTGTCGACGAGTGCGGCCTCAAGGCCTCGCGCCTTGCGGGCGATCTCTTTTGCGTGGCCAGCGAGTCGGGCCGCCCTCCTGCCAGGGCCAGCCGCTGCTTCGGGCACCATCAAATCGAGATCGATATTGACCGCAACGCCGCTGACCTGTCTGGTCGTCACCCACGCGCCGACGCGACACCCACGACGGAATCCTGCGGTCGTCAGAGCGGACTCGATTTCAGGGGTTTGTTTTAAAAGGCCAGGATCGAGGGTAACATCGGCGTCAATCGTGTGCTCCGCGATCGGGAGCTCGATGGCCCCGGTGTATAGGTAGATCGCCTGTGCGCCCACGAGAATGACCGCATCGCGCTGCGGGCCAAGAGCTTCAAGCGCATCCAAGAGCACACCCCTGGCGGCGACATATAGCGGGTCAAGCTCGCCAGGCATTCTCATTCTCGCGCATCCATTCCATTAAGGCTTCGGCCTCATTCGGACTGCGCCCCGGACCGGTCAAAAGGTCGGCCGCTATCTGACTCGCTGCTGCCACCGTGGTCCCTTTCTGCTTCGTCGTGCGCTCGTACACGACGGGATCGAAGGGTGTAACCAGTGCCACATTCGAGCCAGCTTCGGCGGGCCTCAGGTCCAGAGCCTGGGCGAGTTGGGAGATATCATCGGCGTAGCACAAGAGCAGTCGCGACGGAGCGACGGGCGCGAATTGCGCGGCCGCCCAAGATCCACTCACCGCGTAACGCGCTGAGAGTGTCCGAAGCTTGTCCGTGAGCTGCGCGAGACCCCGTGCTGCGAGGAACCATCTCGCGCGTCCGCGCTGCAGCGGTGAGTATTCCTGTGACCAGCGCCGCAGCAGGGCAGCCCAGTCGGTGTTGGTGATCGGTCCTCGCGGTTTCCGAACGACGAGGGCTTCCCGATCTAGGAAGCTGATGATCCGTGAAGTATACCCTGCATCAACTACAGCTCGTTTCGCCAAGTCTCTGAGACCCAGCGGCGGACGAAAATCACACAGCGCCCGAATCAACCGGCCGGCCTTGGCCCCTTTGAGTGACCGACGGTCCCGGACAGTGGGTTCGGGATTCTTGTCAGCTCCGCGGGTCTCAATGTACAAACCAGGCTTCGAAAGACTGAGCCGGATGTTGCCGGTCAAATCAGCATAGTCGAACCCAAGCGTTCTAAGGCGCTCCTGAGCCCTTAGGCTGAGGAAAGGCGCTACGACCATGACGGGTCGCTCACGGACCGGGCGCAGGGTAGTGACCATGTAGTCAAGGTCTTTGGGTTCGAGGCGTTGCTTGGCCTCTACTTGGATTGAGGCAGAGTTCGAACCGGGCCCCCGGATGCGCAGAACTGCGTCGACGGCGACACGTCCCTGGCTTCGCGGAGTGGCCGAGGTGATTCGCCAGCCTGGCGGTAGTTTGCCTGCCAGCTGTTCTACGGCAGCCTGAACTAGCATGTTGCCTGATAATAGTCTGTTGCCCACTATGGACAACAGTATATTCTGGGCAACAAGAGCTGTCAAGCCCGCTAACAACGGTCCGTTAACAACAGTCCGCGCGACAGGCCGCGCACGCGGCGAGCCAAGACAATATACGCATTATGCGTATGATAGTACGCATAATGCGTACCTCGCCGCTTCAGGCAAATCCACCGTCAACGGACAGGTAGATTTCACGAACAATACACACTCCGCTCCAAGTGATGCTTAGCGGTAAATCCGTGAGGCGCTACTCACCGGGGCGCGTTCACCGGTTGTCCGTCTTCAAGCGTGTAGATGTCTTGCCGCGAGTCGCGCAGTTCGTCCGACCATTCTTTGGCAACCCCATGCGGCCAAGCGATTCCTGCATCATCCTCATCCGGCAATAGAACGATCAGGCGGACGGGCCCGGCAGGTAGCTCGTCAGGCACTTGGGCACGCAGTCGATGCTGTTCATCTATGTCACCAATTAGTTCGATGGCCTTCATGGCGTAGTTTCCATTACAGTCTTTTGGTCTGGGCACCCAAATAATAGCAAGTCTGAGCTTTGCGGACGTCTCTCTTTCGATGGGAATTTGGTGAGGTGTTACTCACCGCCGGCATACGTGAGGTCTTCGCTTAGTTCCTCTTTTCCATAGTGGCGGGCAACGTTCCGCTGAGTCAGAATATCCGCGAAAAGAAATCGGCTGGTTCCTGCGAGTTCTGACGCTTTGCCCAGAGATAGAAGGCTCTGCGCATAGAGCGCAACCGCCAATTCCTGCAGTAAGCGCTGCTCAGCCTCGCCTTCTGGAATACGAAGGCTGCGGGCAACCGAATCCGGGATGTGGAGTGTGATGCTCATGTCGACTGCGACCAAATGATAGCAAGTCGGAGCTTTCTGGACGGGCATGTAAACCGTCAGCATGCTTTAGCCGCGCGCATCCGGAAACAGGCCCGGCATCCAACGGGACGCAAGAGCGGCTGGGAATATTAGGCGGAGTGGCGCTCGCGGGGTTTCTGATGTTAGTACGCCGCGGTCAACCAGGCTCGAAACGATACGGCGCGCGTGTCGTTCTCCGACGCCAATAACGTTTGCGGCATCGCCACGCGGGAGTTCACCTCGATAAAGAACCGCTTCGAGGATGTGACTCGATTTCGGAGGCAGATTACCGAGTCGGATCTCTTCCTCCGCCCAAAGAAGGATGCGTGTGCGGAGGTGGTCCGGCTGGACCAGGCCTTCCATGAAACTCACCTGATCGATACAGGTCGTCAGGAAAAACTGGGTGAACTCCGCGAGTGCTTCTTCGCTCAAATTCCCGCGGCCGTCTAGATCACTGCGTCGGGGAAGATCACAAGCGGCCAGATGCGCTTTATATGCTTCCACGTTGCGGGCGAGGCCGCGGGCGATGGACCAGACGGCGCCGGTGTCCAGCGTTTCCAGTAACATCGCATGGGACATGAGCCGGGCGACGCGGCCATTGCCATCGAGAAAGGGATGAATCCATACAAGGCGATGATGCGCGGCGGCGGACGAGAGAATCGCATCGGTCTTGCCAAGCGCTCCGTAGACCCGACCAAAGCGTTCTAAGAAGCGCGGCACGGCGCCGGGACTTATCGCCAGATGGCGCCCTACTTTAACATCGCGCCCTCTCAGCTCTCCGGGCGCCATGCGGATGCGTTCTTTCGTTGTTGGATCTTCCACCTGGAGCAGATCGTCAGGCAGCAGCTCACCGAAGCGGCGGTGGACTTCGCGAATACCGTCGCTGGTGACGGCGCGGCCGGTGAGGCCGCCGCCGTCAATCCATTTCTGCACAGCGATGTGGGCCTTGGCTTCGAGCTGGAGATCCCGCTTTCGAGTATCCTTGCTGTAGTCGTTCTTCAGAGCCCGTTCGATATCGACAGGGTGTGTGTCGTGCCCTTCGATCAGATTACTGTAATAACAGTTCATAGCCCGCACGAGATCTGCGAGCGAGCTTAACAGGCTGGGGGGAAGGCTTCGGCGAAATCCGGCAGATTTCTGGGCAAGTTCGAGAGCGAGGTCGGTCAGCCTGCTGCGGTATCTAGAGCCTTCACCGATCGAGAGAGGCTCCATAAGGGAAACCGCTTCTCCCCGATCTAGGACCGAAGAAATGTCCGCTTTTATATCCTCTCCTCCTGCTCCCATAACATCTGTTATAACAGTGTGTTATGTGGATGTCAACACCCACAAATGCCTATAGTTAGTCCGCTTATAAGTCCGCATCTGGCGGCGAGCGATTCTGGCATCTCATTTTAGGCCTTCCACGCCGCGCGGAGGAGCTGCTTCGCCTTGAAGATACGGCTGAGCACGGTGCCCAGCGGAATCCGCTGGCGCTTGGCGATTTGTTTGACTGAATAGCCGCGAACAAAGCGGTCAATGAGTACCCGCCGATAGAGGCGCGGAACTTGGCGGAGGGCTTTCCAAACCCGCGGACAACACTCCCGCTGTTCGAATAGCCTTTCCGTCTCATCCGCCTCCACGATTCTCAGCGCATCCGAGTCTTCGATGGATTCGAGCGGTACGGCGCGCTCGCGCCGTCGGCTCCGCGCCTCGTTCATCGCGATCGCGTGGAGCCAAGTCTGAGGCAGTGCATCGCCGCGAAACCGGCTCCGGTTCTCGAATGCTGCGGTAAACGCGGTGGCTGTAATGTCTTCTGCTTCTTCGCGGTTCCGGGCGACCGTGATCATGCTGTTCAACAGGCGCCCCCGATACCGGTCGTGCAATTCGGCGAAAGCCTCCGAACTGATTGTGGCCGTTCCGTTTTGAAGCTTTAATTCTGTTTGGTGTGACATTGTTGTGTTCCTCCGTCGTTGATAGTCTCGCCAAGCGTCTGGCGAGCCGCTCGACGGGTTAAGGGTTAGTGACTGGCCGGCGTCCTTGGAGGAGACGGCCGCATCGTCGACGGAAAGCCGGGCAGGGACGGCCTGAAGAAGGGTTAATTTCGGTCCCGAGGCCCGCGCCCTCGCCGCGGCGAGTGGCTCGCTGGCACTCTGGAGGCCGAAACGCCGCAGCCCTGAAGGGGCCGGCGCGGAGGACGCGACATGGCGGAGCAAAATGGTGGGCCCCCGGATGACCAGGGGACAGCATTTTGTTTCGCCAGGCCGGAGTGCCTCCCTCAGGCAACCCTTACCATGGAGAGTGCTCGACAAGAAAAGCGAATCAACGCAGACAGGGCCGTCAACTGCTCGGGAAAGTCGAGGGGAACCTGGGTTCCCCCCGCCCTTCGACTAGGATGCAGCGTCGCCTTCCGCGGTGATAGCCGTCAAGATCACCGCGGCTGTGGATTGAATGAAGTGAAGCGACTCGGCCAGCGTGACCTTGTCGCCCGAATACAAACGAATGTAGTCCGCGCTGGCTGTGTTCGTATCGAGGCCCACAGCTTCACAGATAACGAAAGCCACCGCTTCGGACTCAGTCTCCCGGACGGTACGCGTTGTTTGCATCCGGCGGTCGCCGCGATGCAGGAGCTCGTGGGCGGTTTCGTGGATGAGCGTCGCGAAACGCTCGGCGGCCGAGAGATCGGGCAGAAGCGTGATCTTCCCGCCCGACGAGAGTCCCTTGGCCGGCGCGATTCCGGAGTCGTATTCAAGCGCGATGCCCTGACTGGTGACGAAATCCTCAAGCCGCTCGGCATAGTCCTTCGGATCGCCCTTGATCGTCGCGAATTCCGGCAAGGCGTCGCCGTCAGTCTGGCTGACATCGAACACGTGTGCAGCTCGGAACCCGTAGAGCCTTGTCTGGGCGTCTTCGGTCAACGTATCGTCCGTCTTCTTGCGCCCTACCATCGGCGCAAGAATCACGATGCCCTTCTCGCCCTTGCGGACGTAGCGGCGCATTTTCAACCAAGTATGAAACCCTGCAACGTGCGTGGCATCCGGCCTCTGGCTGCAAATCATGAGGACATTCCCCCACGAATAGCGATGGAATCGGGACATCGCGCTCAAGTACGACTTGAGCGCGTCGCTCTGGCCGCGTTCGAGCGCCTCCATGAGCCGGGTAATGGCCTTCTCGCTGAGCGTCTTGGCTTGTTCGGTAGTCATCTCTCTGGCCTCCTGTGCCTTCCTGTGGAGAAAGGCGGCCCTTAGGCCGCCGCTCCTTCGGACTCGCCCTTTGCAGGCCGGTCGAGCTTGTTGATGGTGAATACATGGATCTCGGTGATCGACTTCTTCGCTTGATCCGTTTTCTTGCCAGTGGCTTTGGGCGTGTACTCGCGCGTGCGGATATCGCCTTCGATTTGAACGTGCGAGCCCTTGGTGAGCGTGGCGGCGAACTCTCCGACCTTGCCCCAGACGATGCAGCGGTGCCAGGTCGTCTCGGACATGTAGTCGCCCGACTCGCGGTCCTTCCAGGTGCGCTTGGTGGCAAGCGACAGCACCGTGAAGGATGCGTTGTTGCGGGTCGTCTTGACTTCGGCGTCTTTGCCGAGAAATCCAATGAGAGTGGCTCGATTCTGGTACATAGTGCGGTTCTCCTTTTTTTGCCCCGCTGTCTCGCGGGGCACCCCGGAAAGCGAGCGGAGCCGCTCCCAAGGGAGCCGGAGTGCTTTGTTGGGGGAACCGGGCCGAATTCTGGCGAGCGTCAGCGAGCGAACCCACAGGGCAGAATCCGGACTGGGGGAGCCGACAAAGCAGAACGGAGGCAAGCGCCGGGCGCGGCTAGAACGCGATTGCGTTCGTTAAGCGAAGCCGTGCCCGAGAGACGAGGGACGAACGAAGAGAACCATGAAAAAATCGAACGCCTCTCAGAGGGGGAGTTCAATGACGCGATACTAAGAGAACATGGACATCAACGGAATGCTTGCGGAGCTTCGCAACGAGCGGGTGCAAATCGAGGAGGCAATTCTCGCCCTTCAGAGGCTCGCATCGGGCCGAGGCCGACGGCGCGGAAGGCCTCCCAGTTGGATGACGGCGAAAACGTCTGCTATCGCCAGCGAAGATGGACAGGCGACTCGAAAACGTCGGTCCTTCGGCGCGGCCACGCGAGCGAAGATGGCCGCATCGCAACGGAAACGGTGGGCCAAGAAGAAAGAAACTGAAGCAAAGTAATTGTGGAGCCGGGAGCGCGGCCGGTTCGGAGACGCTCGACAACGCGGCGCCCCTCGAAGGTTCCTGACGCCGCCCGCCCTATTTCTCATCGGCTAAACGTAACGCCGTCTTGAACAAATCCAGGTCGCAAGAGATCGATGTGGATAGGATTCTGTGCAAGGTATTCACAAGCTCGGTCGCGCGCCTTTCTGACTCTCATTGGCCTGCATTGATCGAGGAGAGCCATTCTTTGTGGCTCGTTTCGGGGCAGGGCGTCTCGACGCAGCGGTATCATGCTCACAGGGAAAATGAACGGTCCTTCCTCACAGCCGCCTTCGTTTCTTGCCCATCTGGAGGACAACGGCCGGCATCAGCTTGTCAAAGATCATCTACTCTCAGTTGCGCAGATTGCGCGCACCCATTCTGGCAAGGTCGGGGCTGACGTAGCGGGTGCCGCAATAGGGTTATTGCACGATATTGGAAAATATTCCGGCGCTTTTCAGCACTATTTGGAGCAGCTTGCGCCTACTCAAGATACGGAGCAACTGGCCCCGGGCCGTGGGACGGTCGACCACTCCACCGCTGGCGCGCAGACCATTTGGCGACGATTGAGACTCCAAGGCCCGCGGGAGGCAGTTGTGGGCGAAATCCTGGCCCTGTGTGTGGCTTCTCATCATTCCGGCCTGATCGACTGCATCACACCCAACGGTGCCGATAACCTCTCAAAACGTATGAGGAAAGCGGTGTCCGAGTCACACTATGACGAGGTCTGGGCGAACGCTGAGGCGAGCGTGAGGGAACGGAGTGAGCAACTCCTGCAAGATCCGCAACTGGTAAAGGGGATCAGCGACATCATCACAAGAATCTGCCAGACGGATAAGAACGAGAATCTCCGGCGATTCAAGGTGGGCCTGCTGGTCCGGTTCCTCTTCAGTTGCCTGATCGATGCCGACCGAACCGATACGGCCGATTCCGCAAAACCGGCTTCGGCTGCCCTCCGCCAGCATGGACAGTACGTCCAGTGGTCTGTGCTCGCCGATCTCTTGGAGCGAGAGCTGGAACGCTTTTCGCACAGTTCCGCCGTGGACTTGTTGCGGAAACAGGTTTCCGACGAGTGCCTGTCAGCTTCTGGTCGTCCGAAAGGCATATACACTCTGACCGTTCCCACAGGCGGGGGGAAGACGCTGGCCAGCCTCAGGTTTGCTTTGAATCACGCCACAAAATGGGGTATGGACCGGGTGATCTATATCAGTCCCTACACGTCCATCATCGATCAAAATGCTGAGGTTGTGCGCCAGATTCTCGAACCGGTCGGAACCACGTTCGCCAGCGTCGTTCTGGAGCATCATTCGAATTTGACGCCGGTGGAACAGACCTGGAGGAGCAAGATTCTTTCCGACAACTGGGATTCTCCCGTTGTATTTACCACCGCCGTCCAACTGCTGGAGGCACTCTTCGGGTCACGAACACGCGCCGTCCGGCGTATGCATCAGATGGCCAACGCTGTTTTGATTTGCGATGAGATTCAGACCCTTCCCGTCCGCTGCGTACATATCTTCAACAACGCAATAAACTTTCTCGGTGAGCAGTGCGGAAGCAGTGTGGTCCTTTGCACTGCGACCCAGCCGTTGCTGCACCTCGTGGATGAAAGTAAGGGTGCGATCCAACTGAGTGACGATTCGGAAATCATGCCGGATGTTTCGGGCCTGTTCTCCACGCTCCGGCGTCATATAACATACGACCGGCGCAAGGCGGGTGGATGGGAACACGGCGAGGCGGCAGCGCTGGCAACCTCGGAGACAGAGCGCGCCGGGAGTTGCCTGGTCGTTGTGAACACGAAACGCGAGGCGAGGTCTATCTTCCGAGAGTGCAAGGCGCTGGGCCGTTTTCCGGCAGTTCACCTCAGTACGAATATGTGTCCGGCGCACCGGCTACGCAGGCTGAAGACGATGAAGTCGCGCCTGCGTCGGCGCGCGCCGGTCATCTGCGTTAGCACTCAATTGATTGAGGCGGGAGTCGATATCAGCTTTGGTTCTGCCATTCGCGCTCTGGCTGGATTGGACTCCATTGCCCAGACGGCAGGCCGGTGCAACCGCCACGGCGGCCCCACCCTCGGGCATGTGCATGTGGTCAATCTAAAGGGGGACCTCCCGAAGACTCTAACGGACATTCGAATCGCGCAAGAGGCTGCCCAACGGGTGTTGGATGAGAACGTAACGGGAGACCGGACCATCGATCTGGACGACCACAAATTGATCGAGCAATACTTCCGCTACTCCTTCTTTGAGCACCGGCAAGAGATGGACTATCCTGTCGGGCCCGACAAAGCAGAGCGGGATGACACCCTATTGAACATGCTGGGAGAGAACCAGACGGCCGTCTTCAGCTGCAAGCCCCACCCCCAGATCTATATGCATCAGGCCTTCATGACAGCGGCGAATGCGTTCCAGACGATCGACAGAGTGGCTCAGGGTGTGATCGTGCCCTACACGTCCGCAGGAGAGGCTGTGATCAGCGATCTGTGTGCGGCGCACGAGCCTGAAAAACAGTTCGAGCTATTGAGACGAGCACAGCGTTTCACGGTCAATCTCTTCCCTAACGTGCTCCGGAAACTGCAAACAGATGGCGCGCTGCACGAGGTTCAAGAGGGCGCTGGGATTCTTTACCTGGAGAAAGCGTACTATAACAACGAGTTCGGATTAAACGAAGAGGGTACGGAAGAAATGGAGGTAGCGTTTGGATAACACACCGAAGAATACAATCGAGTTCCGCGCGTGGGGCCGCTTTGCCATGTTCACAGACCCGCTGACGCGGGTTGGGGGCGAGAAATGCTCCTATCACATCCCGACCTATGAAGCCCTAAAAGGGGTCGCGAAATCGATCTACTGGAAGCCGACGTTCGTCTGGGTGATTGATGCCGTCCGGGTGATGAAGCGCATCCGAACCCAGACCAAAGGAACGAAGCCGCTCGATTTTGGTGGGGGCAACAGCTTGGCGATCTACACATTTCTCACCGGCGATCCCACACCTCTTCCGGGAGTCGAGTATCAGGTACGGGCTCACTTCGAATGGAACGAGCATCGTCCGGAATTGGCGCGCGATCGGATCGACGGCAAGCACTACCAGATCGCGGTCCGCAGCCTGGAACGCGGCGGACGCCAGGACATTTTTCTTGGCACACGCGATTGTCAAGGCTACGTGGAGCCCTGCACCTTTGGCTCTGGGGCCGGAGCCTATGACGGCGACGGGAAGTTTGATTACGGGCTGATGTTTCACGGTTTTGACTACCCCGATGAAACAGGAGTGAACAAGCTGACTGCGAATTTCTGGCGTCCCACGATGGTGGACGGCATGATCCACTTCCCGAGGCCCGACCAGTGTCCCGTCAATAAGGAAATTAGGGAAATGACGCCGAAGCGCTTCGGTATCGGTCACGATCTTCGTGACGTGGACGCGGAAGTATTGGGTGTGTGAGATGGGCTGGATGCAAAAGCTGTACGAGACCTACGAACGGTGTAACGGTGCGCCTCAATTTAAGGCGAAGCCGCTCAATCCAGTTTCTTCACTGTACCAGCATACCCAGATACAGGTCACGATCGATGCCGATGGCAACTTCCGTCGAGCTGCGCAGCTTGAGCTGCAGGATACGGTGATTCCTGTATCTGAAGAATCCGCCACCAGAAGCGGTAAGAATCCCGAGCCCAACCCGCTGACTGACAAACTGGCCTACTGTGCCGCCGATATCGGTGACTTTGGCGGGAACGGACAGCGGTACGAGGGATATGAACGGCAACTGCGGCAGTGGTGTAACTCCGAATTCTCAGATCCGAAAGCCTCCGCGGTGCTCCGGTATCTCGAAAAGAAAATGCTGATCGGAGATCTCATCAGAGAAGGAGTTCTCAAGTGCGAGAACGGAAAATTGTCAAGCCTCAAGATCCCTGGCAGGATGGCCGTTGAAGCGAAAGATGCATGGGTCAGGTGGAGAGTCGAGCTTGCCGGAGACCCCGCCGCCAACACTTGGGAAGACGAAGGGTTATTTCGCAAATGGGCTAGCTTTGAGGGGTCACTGAACAGAGCCAACGGGACCTGCGCGGTTACTGGAGAAAATGTTCGGATTGCGCGGCTTCACCCAAGGGCCATACGAAGCAATAGCGACGGTGCCAAGCTGGTCACCTCTAACGATGACTCCGGTTTTACGTATCGAGGAAGATTTGGCAACCCGGACCAAGCAGTTACTGTTGGGTACGAGGTCACACAAAAAGCCCACAACGCTCTCAGGTGGTTGATTAAGCGTCGGGGCTACAGGGCTGGTGACCAGATCTTTGTCGCGTGGGCTGTGGGCGGCGGGGATGTGCCGGACCCGTGCTGGGACACAGGGCGGCTTTTCGGAGCGCCTGGGGACGTTCACATTCAACCGGACGATCAATACGGCGGCGACGCTGGACAACTCTACGCACTGCGCCTGAAGAAAGCGATTGCCGGATATCGAGCGAATCTCTCCGATTTCGACGAAGTCGTTGTTATGGGCCTCGATTCTGCCACGCCCGGGCGCATGGCAATCACGTACTACAGAGAGCTCACCGGCTCGGAGTTTCTGGACCGGATCACCAGCTGGCATGACCGGTGTGCCTGGTTCCAGAAGTACTCCAAGGACAATCGCTTCATGGGAGCACCCGCGCCGAATGAAATCGCGGAGGCTGCCTACGGCAAGCGAATCGGCAAGAAACAGGAACTTCGTAAGGCAACCGTCGAGCGGCTGTTGCCCTGTATTGTCGACGGTCGTCCGCTGCCACGCGACCTTGTCGAGGTGGCCATGCGGCGGGCGTCTAACCGCGCCGGATTCGAGAAGTCGAAGTCGAAGCAGGAGTGGGAATGGGAGAAGTGCCTGGGCATCGCCTGCGCGCTCGTGCGGGGGAGCAGCGAGGAGAACTATCGAATGTCATTGGAAAAAGATCGAACCACCAGAGATTACCTCTACGGACGCCTCCTGGCGATCGCTGAGAACATCGAGGATCGGGCTCTATACGTGGCGAAGGAGACGCGGGACACCACGGCCGCGAAGCTCATGCAGCGGTTCGCCAGTCACCCCTACTCAACGTGGAGGAATATCGAGATTGCGCTTGGCCCCTACAGGACACGGTTACGGGCCAATCGACCGGCGATTCTTCTTGAACGAGAGAAACTACTGGACGCCGTCCAGTGCATGTTCCGCCCGGAAGACTTCACGAATGACACCAAGCTTTCCGGCGAGTTTCTGCTCGGCTATCACTGCCAGCGTGCGGCTCTATGGGCGAAGGCCAACAAAGACAACAAAGAGGAGTCTGTCGATGAAACGGCAACAGAGGGAGAAATGGAATGAGCGTACTTCAGAACAAGATTGACTTCGCGGTCGTACTTCGCGTCAAGCACGCCAATCCAAACGGCGATCCCTTGAATGGAAATCGGCCGCGTACGGACTACAACGGCTTTGGAGAAATATCGGACGTATGCCTGAAGCGCAAGATTCGTGACAGGCTTCAGGATGCGGCCTTTGACATTTTTGTGCAGTCCGATGATCGCAAAAAAGATGATGCAAAGAGCCTACGAGATCGGGCCGAGAAGAATCTCGGCAGCACATTCGGCTCCGCCGAAACGGCAAAACTGGCCTGTGAAAAGTGGCTGGACGTGCGGGCGTTCGGCCAGTTATTCGCGCTCCCGAAGAAGAAGGGGAAGGCCAAGGCGGCAGAAGACGAAGGCGACACAGGCCTCTCGATTCCTATCCGCGGCCCCGTCACTCTGCAATCCGCGTTTAGCATTCAACCCGTGGAGGTTACCAGCACCCAAATCACAAAGAGCGTCAGCGGCGATGGGGATGGAACCAAGCGGGGATCTGACACCATGGGGATGAAGCACAGGGTCGATGAAGGTGTCTACGTCTTCTACGGCAGCATGAATCCCCAACTCGCCGAACGAACCGGCTTCAGCGGCGAGGATGCTGAAGCCATCAAGAAAGTTCTGCCAAAGCTGTTCGAGAATGATGCCTCGTCGGCCAGACCCGAAGGCAGCATGGAAGTGCTCACGGTGATTTGGTGGAAGCACAACTGCAAATCGGGCCAATATTCTTCAGCCAAGGTCCACCGTACGTTGTTGGTGAAGCCCGATGGCCAGATCGACGTGGACCCATTGCCAGGATTGGACCCCGAAAGAATCGACGGGTTCTGACCGATAGAGTCGAAAGATCTGTATGTATTCAGAAGATGATCTCCTGCCCCTCTCCGGGCTCCAACACCTGATGTTCTGCGAGCGGCAGTGGGGGCTCATCCACATCGAGCAGATCTGGGAAGAGAACCGGTTGACAGCGGAGGGGCGAGTGCTCCACGAGCGGGCACATCAGGCTGGGTCCGAGAGCCGGCCCAAGGTTCGCACTTCGCGGGGGTTGCGGCTGCACTCGTTGCAACTCGGATTAGTCGGCCAAGCTGACGTTGTGGAGTTTCACCCCTCCGGAGACGGCGTCGCGCTTCCTGAACTGGAAGGCTTGTGGCGTCCGTTCCCAGTGGAGTACAAGCGTGGCCGACCTAAGAAGAACGCTTGCGACGAAGTCCAACTCTGCGCGCAGGCGTTGTGTCTGGAGGAGATGTTTGACCGTCAGATCTCCGAAGGTGCGCTCTATTACGGGGAGCCGCGGAGGCGCACCCAGGTGGTTTTCGACAGCACACTTCGTGCGCGGACGGAAGCTCTCGCAGCGCGAATGCACGAACTGTACCGCGCCGGGACGACACCGCTCGCGGCGTACGAACCCAAATGCGACGGCTGTTCATTGATGGCGAGGTGCTTGCCGCGACTTCTGGCGAAACCTCCGGGCGTGGCCCGATACTTGGCGCGGGCACTGGCCGTGGGCGAGGAATGAAGTGAAGCAGTTGCTAAACACGTTGTATGTGACGACCCAGGGGGCGTATCTCGCACGCGAGGGCGAGACCCTCTTGGTACGGGTTGAGCAGGAGGTCGCGCTACGGATTCCCATCCACACGTTGGCCAGCGTCGTGTGTTTTGGGCGGGTATCGTCGAGCCCGCCGCTCATGGGTCTATGCGCGGAGCGAGGTGTTGCGCTGGCGTTTTTTACCATGAATGGCCGATTCCTGGCGCGCGTGCAAGGACCCGTTTCGGGGAACGTGCTGTTGCGAAGAGAGCAGTACCGGCGGTCGGAAGACGAAAGCCGTGCGACGGAGATCGCCAGGTCGATTGTGATTGCGAAGGTCGCCAACTGCCGGACCGTTCTTCTTCGAGCAGCGCGCGAGAAACCGGATGGTGTAAGAAGTGCTGACCTGGACACAGCAGCGCTGCGTTTGGGTCGTCTGGTAGAAGAGTTACAGAAACCGAAAGCGCTTGACACTGTGCGCGGGCACGAGGGAGACGGAGCGCGTGTGTATTTCGAGGTCTTCGATCATCTGATTACAGAATCGAAGGAGGGGTTCTTCTTCCGGACGCGTTCCCGTAGGCCTCCGCTTGATAATCTGAACGCGCTGCTGTCGTTTTTGTACACGCTCTTGACGCACGATGTTGCTGCGGCACTTGAGGGAGTTGGATTGGACCCCGCTGTGGGATACCTGCATCGCGACCGTCCGGGACGCCCGAGTCTGGCGCTCGATCTGGTGGAGGAACTCCGGCCGGTAATCGCGGACCGTCTAGCGGCGTCTTTGATCAACCGCCGGCAGATCAAAGCAGAGGGTTTTCATAAGACTGAAAACGGCGCGGTAGAGATGGACGAGGCAACCCGCAAGGAGGTGCTCGTGGCATACCAGAAGAGGAAACAGGAGGAAATCGTTCATCCCTTCTTAAAAGAACGCGTGGCCTTCGGGATCGTGCCACACGTGCAGGCGCTGTTGTTAGCGCGGCATTTGCGTGGCGAGCTGGACGGCTATCCGAGTTTCCTTTGGAGATGAAGCGATGATGCTGGTGGTGGTGGCCTACGATGTGAGTACGGAAAGCAATGCCGGGCGGAAACGGCTTCGTCGCGTGGCGAAAGTCTGCGAAGATGTAGGGCAGAGAGTGCAGAACTCAGTGTTCGAGTGTTTGGTGGATGCGGCGCAGTGGACCAAGCTGCGGGCGCGTCTAGTCCGAGAGGCTGAACTGTCAGAAGACAGTTTGAGGTTCTACTTCCTTGGGGACAATTGGCATCATAGAGTGGAACATGTTGGGACTAAGACCACGTACGATCCGCAGGGACCCCTGGTGATTTGAGGCGCGGACGTGAAGTGATCACAGATTCGCTTATGGATTCGCGCAGAGCGCTAAGTATTGGAATCAGACCAGATGGAGGGTGTATCTACTTTATATGGGAAGTTTGCAGGATGGTCCCGAACTCGGTTCGCGGAAGCGGCCCAAGAGGGGCCGTGTTTTCTGCGGCTTAGCCGCAGGCGGTCGCTGCCCGCGCGGGCAGCGTGGATTGAAACAGAGCAAACGGACCGTCCCGCGCTCACTCGCGC
>JAIQFI010000071.1 GCA_020073345.1 Terriglobia bacterium | reverse complement strand
AACTGCCGGGCCGCCTCGCGTTCACTCATCTTATCGACGACGACGGCTCGCCGCACCCGCGCGTATAACTCCACTGTGTACACCTCTCCGGTGTTCCACAAAACATAAGCCTATGGGAATGTTCGATGGAACCAGTCTCCTGGCGGTCTGGTTTTGCTCCGCCAGTTAAGCCGCTCACGCGGCGTTTACTGGTCTATTTTGCATCCGGCGCTTATAGTCCGCCGGAGTCCGCCTTCGAAGATCGGCGGTCCGCCAGTTGGGACTGTGTTTTCCACATGCCTATTTACGAATATCGATGTAAGCAGTGCGCGCATAGCTTTGAGTACCTGGTCCTTCCCTCATCGCCGGCTGCTGAGTGCCCGGTCTGCACATCGGGGGATCTGGAGCAGTTGATTTCACGGTGCTCGATGAGTTCCGCTAACACGAAAGAGGCAAATTTGAGCACTGCGCATCGCAAGGCTGCGGCCGGCCGGAACGCCCGGCTTCGCGACGAGCATCAAAACCTGCACGAACACTTTGAGGACCGCACCACCCAGCCGGGCGAGTCGCATCCACATGACGGGTTGAATGGGAATGTCTGAAAATAGATTTGTGAGCAAGTTCCTCGGGATCGCACTGCTGGTCCTCACGGTAGCCGCCCTCGTCCCAATTGCCGGGGACGCTCAATCGGCGAAGCAGCCGGGCAATAGCTCCTCCGCCGCACAACTTCAAACTGCATCGGCCAAACAGGTGACCGTGATTGGGAACCCCACGGCACAGAAAGCCTTACTGGATCAGTATTGCGTCGTTTGTCATAGCGACAAGGGGAAGGCTGGCAATTTGTCGCTGCAATCGGCGGACATCCATGCGGTCGGCGATCACCCCGAGATTTGGGAACGGGTTATCCGGAAACTGCGCGCCGGCATGATGCCCCCTCCCGGCATGCCACGGCCTCCGCTGGCAAAGTACGGACAGCTACGGGACTGGCTGGAAGCCGAGGTGGATCGCAAAGCTGCTGCCCATCCCAATCCCGGCTCGGTGGTGCTTCATCGGTTGAATCGCACGGAATACGCCAACGCCATCCGCGACCTGCTGGATCTCCAGATCGACGTAACCACTCTCCTCCCGCCTGACGATTCGGCGCGAGGCTTTGACAACGTCGCGGGTTCGCTGACCATCTCGCCAACGCTGCTTGAAGCCTACACAACCGCCGCCACTCGCATCTCCCGCATGGCGGTTGGCTTCTGGAAATCGCCGACTGCGGCCGCTTACATTGCGCCTCCGGACTCCTCGCAAAACCAGCACATCGAGGGCCTGCCGTTTGGCACGCGTGGCGGGCTGGCGGTCCGGCACACCTTCCCATCCGATGGCGAATACCGGTTCTCGGTCCAGAACCTCGGCATCGGCAGATTCATTCCCGGCGAGAAGCTGGTATTCCTCATCGACAACCAAATGGTCGAAACGCGCGACTACAAGGGCGTTGGCTTGAGTGCCAACAATTCTTCGGACCGCGACGGGTCCATCGATGTCTCCTTGCCTGTGAAGGCCGGCTCGCACCTGGTCGGTGTCACATTTCTTGCTACGAACTTTCATCCGTCTCTCGATTTCATTCGACAATATGAACGCAAGTCGCTAGAAGACAATCCCATACCCCAGTTGGAATATTCCCCGGCCGTCGGAATTCTGAGGATTCAAGGGCCGTTCAATCCGTCGCAACCCGAAGACTCGCCCTCCCTCCGCAAAGTCTTCACGTGTCATCCAGCGAATTCTGCGCAGGAAAGCGCCTGCGCGAAAGAGATCCTGACGACATTGATGCGCCGTGCGTACCGGCAGCCGGTGACGCCGTCCGATTGGGAATGGGTGCAGGCCTTCTATATGGAAGGCCGGCGGGAAGGCACTTTTCGGGATGGAATCGAGTTGGGTTTGCGCCGCATCCTGGCTAGCCCGCCATTTCTGGTACGCGCCGAGCGAGAGCCTGCGAACATACCCGCGGGCAAGCCGTACCGCATTACTGATCTGGAACTTGCCTCCCGTTTATCTTTCCTGATCTGGAGCAGCATCCCGGATGACGAACTCATTGAAGTCGCGAGCCAGAATAAACTGCATCTGAGTCAAGTCCTCGAGAAGCAGGTGCATCGCATGCTAGCGGATCCCAAGGCCAGCGCGCTGGTCGAGAACTTCGGCGACCAGTTGCTGTACTTGCGGAATCTACCGGCGACCTCTCCGGATGGGCTTTATTATCCCGACTGGGATGACGAACTGCGCAAGAGCTTCCGCCGGGAAACTGAATTGCTGTTCCAAAGCATTATCCAGGAAAACCGGAGCGTGGTCGACCTTTTGACGGCGGACTACACGTTCCTGAACGAGAGACTCGCCAAGCACTACGGCATTCCGAACATCTACGGCTCGCAGTTCCGGCGGGTGACTCTCGGACCGGATCTCGAGTACCGCCGGGGGTTGCTCGGTCAGGGCAGCGTTCTCTCACTGACCTGGGTGCAGAATTTCCGTACTTCGCCCGTCAAGCGCGGTGTTTGGGTGCTGGAGAACATCCTGGGTACCCCTCCGCCCGAGCCGCCTCCCAACGTGCCGCCTCTCGAAGACACCAAGAGCGACAAGAAAATAATGACGCTCCGCGAGCAGATGACTCTGCATCGATCGATGGAGCCCTGCGCGAGCTGCCACAAACTGATGGATCCCATCGGCTTCGCACTCGAGAATTTCGATGCCGACGCAAAGTGGCGGACCAAACAGGGCGGAGAGGGCGGAGTCCCGCTGGATACGTCCGTCGTCCTGTGGGATGGCACCAAGGTTAACGGTCCGATCGAGTTGCGCCAGGCTCTACTTCGTTATTCGCCGCAATTTGTCCGAATGATCACCGAAAAGCTGATGACGTTCGCCTTGGGGCGGGGGGTGGAATACGAGGATATGCCGGTCATTCGCTCCATCGTGCGCGAGGCGGACCGCGATAACGACCGGTTCGTATCCATCCTGATGGAAGTTGTCAAAAGCGGCCCGTTCCAGATGCGAACGAAAGAAATCGAAGAAGGGACTGCACCCGCGAGTATTGCAAAGGAGGCCAAATGAACTTTATCGAAAAGAAATTCATCCCTCGCCGCACATTCATCCGCGGCGCCGGCGTTGTCCTGGGGCTGCCGCTTCTTGACTCAATGGTCCCGGCGCAGACTCCTTTGAAAGACACCGCGGCGGGACCTGTCCGGCGATTTTTAGGAATTTGGCATCCGCACGGCGCGGCGCCGGGCTACTGGAGCCCGCTGCAAGAAGGCGCGGATTTCGAATTCTCGTTTATCACCAAGCCCCTGGAGCCGTTCCGCAAATACGTCACGCTAATCACCGGATTGGACATGCCGGAAGCGATGGCCACGACTGACGAGCCCGGAGGCGACCACGCGCGCGGCGCGGTTCTGCTGTCCGGCTCCCGCCCGCGGAGAAATTCTGTGAGCCCGTACCTGGGCGTCACCATGGATCAGCTCATCGCCAAAAAATACGGCCGCGATACAATTCTCGAGTCGCTTCAGCTCGGCGTCGAAGAAGACGGTAACTACGGTAACTGTAACTGGGGGTACAGTTGCGCGTACACGAACTCAATCTCGTGGACGTCTCCGGTCCAGCCGCTGCCCACGGAAGTGAATCCGCGCGTTGCCTTCGAGCGCCTGTTTGGCGATGGAACCAACCCCGAGGAACGAAAGACCGGCCGAAAACAGAATGCCAGCATCCTGGATTCCGTGGCCCAACAGATTTCGTATTTCAAGAAGCCACTGGGCGCGGTTGACCGGGCTCGACTGGACACGTATCTGGAGAACATCCGCGAGATCGAGCGCCGGATCCGGATCGCGATGGAGAGCACTATCCAAGAGCCTTCAAAGGAAATTCCGTTCGGAGTGCCGGAAAACAAGCACGTTCACTACCGGCTGATGTACGACCTGTTGGCGTTAGCCTTCGAAGGCGATTTGACCCGTTCCGCCACATTCATGCTGGGCAAGGATCTTTCGGGCGCCAGCTTCCCCGAATCCGGTTTCACGGGCGGGTGGCACGGCTCCTCGCATCACGGCGATAAGCCGGACAACGTGGCTAACTACTCCAAGATGAATCGGTATCATGTTCAGAATCTAGCGTATTTCACCGAGAAGCTGAGCAAGACACCGGATGGTGACGGCACGCTTCTCGATCACATCCTGATCTACAAGGGCAGCAATATGGGCAATTCGCATCGCCATGCGCATGTCAAGGTGCCGGTCATTTTGCTTGGCGGCCTGGACGGCACGTTTAAAGGCAACCGCCATATCGTCTTCCCCGATAACACGGAGCGTACGTCCAATATGCTGTTGGCCCTGCTGCACAAATACGGAATCGAGAAGTTCCCCAAGTACAAGGTCGACGGCACGCAGACAGGTTTGATCGATAGCTTCGGTTCCAGCACGAAGCCGCTCTCCCTATGAGCGCCAGGAGAAACCTGCAAGCAGTTGCCACGCTCCTTTTGTGCGGCGCGTCGCTAGTCGCGCAGATCGGCGGGCGGGCGACAAGGCCGAAGGTCCAAAGGCCGGACGGTGCCGTCTGGGAAGTAATTCGCAACAATTGCACTGCCTGCCACGGGATTGACGACTATGCTTTTTACGCGCAGGACAGGGCGGCCTGGAGCAAGCTGATCGCGAACAAACATAAAGCCGGGGAAGCCGACATATCGGATGCCGATCGCAGTCTTTTGCTCGACTGGTTGGTTTCGAAATTTGGCCCTGAGACAAAACCGTTTCCCCGAACCTACGTCCCTCACGAAATCACTACGTTCTTCTCCGATCCCGAAGCCAAACGCCTTCTAGACCGCGCATGCACGAAATGTCATGGACTGGAGCAAGTGCAGACGGCGCGGAAGGCCGCGGAGGGGTGGCGGGTCACGCTTGTAGATATGCGGGAGAGGGGCGCCCAGATCTCGGATCAGGATCTGGAGCAGCTTGTGGAATGGCTCGACCGAGTCTGGGGAACCAACGAGGATAAATGAAACGCGCACTTGGAACGGTTGCCACTTCAGTTTTGTTAGCTGCTTCGCTATCCGCCGCCGGCCGGAGCGAAATCGCGGATGCGGCCATGGCCGGAAACACGGCCGTTGTGCGAGCACTGCTCGAAAAGAAAGCCGACGTGAATACGCCGCAAGTCGACGGGACCACGGCTCTCCACTGGGCGGTCCAGAGCAACAACCTGGAAATGACAGAGATGCTGCTGCGCGCGGGTGCCGCCGTTTCAGCCGCCAATCAATTGGGCGCGGCGCCGATGCAGCTCGCCGCGATCAATGGCAATGCTGGCATCCTGGAACGCCTCATCAAGGCGGGCGCCGACCCCAATGCCCGGTTATCCCCAACCGGCGATACAGCTCTCATGATCGCTGCTCGTTCGGGTGCTCTGGATGCGGTGAAGGTGCTTCTCGATCGCGGAGCGCAGATCAACATGAAGGAAACGTGGGGTGGCACGACAGCCCTCATGTGGGCCATTTCGGAGCGGCATCCCGACGTCGCTAAACTTCTGGTGGAACGTGGGGCGGATGTGAACGCCAAATCCAATTTTGTGCCTTCGGCTTCGGGTCGTGGATTCGAAGGAACTGCTCCGGTCGCGCCAAAAGCCGATCAGAAGACGGAGGAGTTTGCCAGCGGTTGGATGACGCCCCTTATGTTTGCCGCGCGTGAAGCCGATCTGGAATCCGCGCGCATCCTCATCCGGGCGGGGGCGGATGTGAATGCTGTTGGCGGCGACGGGAAAGCCGCGCTGGGGCTTGCGTTATTTAACGGCAGTTACGATGTGGCATCGCTGCTTATCGATAATCATGCGGACGTGAACCATGCCGATACGCAACGGTTTACGCCGCTGTTTTGGGCCGTGGATCGCCGCAACATGGAAACCGCGCCAAACTTTCCCTGGATGATCACCATCGATCCTCTTCCAGTGATCCAGAAACTCCTGGATGCCGGAGCCAACCCGAACGCTTTAGTAAACTCCACGCCGAGGGCCCGTATGCGCGACGGCTCGCCTCGGATCGTCTTTGCCACCACCCTGATGCGGGCCGCCTTCTCTGGCGATATCGAGGTAGTAAAGCTGCTGCTCGCTCATGGTGCCGATCCCCACATTCAATCGCGCGATCGGGAGACGACGTTACAAGCCGCTTGCGCTCTCGCATTTATTAACGGCTATCACAGGCCAAGACCGTCAGAGGAAAGGCTGGAAGTTGTAAGACTCCTGGTGGATCTTGGCGAGGACGTCAATCACGCCGACAGCTACGGCATCACTCCCCTGATGGCGGCTGCGAACTTCGGCGACATCAACATCGTCAGGTACTTGATCGATAAAGGCGCGAACCTCGGGGCACATGACCTTGGGAAAAAGAACGACGGCGCCTTCGGTTCGAGCGTGGAGCCCCTCATGCCGATTGACTATGCAATCGGCGTAGGGACGTTCGTGCCCAATAACGCGGTGATTATGCATGAGGATGTGGTGAAGCTCATGAGCGACCTGATGAAGCAGAGGGGAATCAAACACACTACCTCAGAATGCACGCTGCGAGGTTTCACCTGCAGCATCGCCAACGTAGATCCCAAAACCGCCACGCCCGCGGAAATTGTCAGAATCAGAAAGATTCAAACCGGCTATCAAGTGGACGGCATCACCGGAGGCCTCGCGGTGAAGGCTCAGGACAAACCTCAGAAGTAGCAGTGATTGGGTCCGCCGATTCGCGGAATGCCGGGCTGCTCCTACGCTTCATGCGTTCGAAGGAGGTTCAGATGATTCATTTCTGCTGCGGTTTACGCCGATCCGGATTGGCGAAATCCATCTTCCCCGTGGTTTTGGCCGGTGCGATGGTGATTCCTTCCTCCGGTCAATCGCGGCCGTCCGCCTCGCCGAAAGCTGGACCGCCGGCCGCTGCCAAGACTTGGACACCGCCCAAGACCAGTTGGGGCGATCCGGACCTCCAGGGGATGTGGCCCAACACGGAACTGCTGGGGGTGCCTCTCCAGCGCGATCCGAAGCTGGGCACGCGTGCGCTCCTGACCGACGCCGAATATGCGCAAAGAGCGGCGCGGACCAAAAGGGCGGACGAGAGTGATAACCAGAAATACGACAAACTGGACGGACCAGTAAGCACCGGCTCTCCGATTTGGTGGATAGAGCATGGCCAACCAACCCGCCAAGCGTCGCTGATTGTGGAACCGCCTGACGGCAGGATTCCTCCCTTGACCGCAGAAGCGATCAAAATTGGCGAGGCTCGAGACGCCAAGTTTCACCTCACTTACGGCGTTGAAAGAAAGGTGCATGGCTCTAACGACACCTGGATTGACGATGTGTTGGCTCTGGTGGACTCTTATGACAGCAACATCTATGACCGCTGCATCACACGCGGCGTGATTGGATCGATTTTGCCGGGCGAGCCAGGGGGGTATAACCAAGGCAACCAAATCATTCAGGCGCCGGGCTTGGTCGTGATTCGCTACGAGATGATCCATGAGGCTCGCGTGATTCCTGTCGATGGCCGGCCGCACGTCGGTTCGGGCGTTCGCACCTATCTGGGCGACTCGCGGGGCCATTGGGAGGGCAATACGCTGGTGGTCGAAACCACGAATTTCCTGGGCGGTAAACTCGGCTTGCGGAGCAACGGCGCTGGCACTCCGTACAGCGACGACTTGGTGATTACCGAACGCTTCACGCGCGTTGCTCCACATACCATCAATTACGAGGCGCTTCTCAACGACCCAAGAACTTACACGAAACCCTGGAAAATCGCGTTCCCCTTGCATGAGAGCCCGAACTACCAAATGGTGGAGTATGGCTGTCACGAGGGAAACTACGCGCTAGTGGGCATCCTGCGCGGAGCCTTGGCGGAGCGGAAAGCTGCAGAGGACGCGCTGAAGGGCGCCAAATGAGGCTTGTACCACTGCGTTGCCCGGTGTTGGCCGCGGCCTGCGCGGCCGTTTGCGCCGGCATTTTTCTGGGGACCTTACCGCTCAGCGCGCATCACGCTTTTGCCGCTGAATTCGATGCCAAGAAGCCCGTGCGGCTGGAGGGCAAAGTCACCCAAATGGAGTGGATCAACCCGCACGCTTGGATCCATATCGATGTGGTGGGCCCAGACGGTAAAGTGACGAACTGGATGGTGGAATGCGGTCCCCCCGGGGTCTTGCTGCGTCGAGGGTTCACAAAAAATTCCCTCGAGAGCGGAACTGAAGTGGTCGCGCTGGGCTATCAGGCCAAAGACGGCGGCGTCAGGGCCAATGCCAGCGTTATTACGTTCAGAGATGGCCGACGGTTGTTTGCGGGTGGATCGAATCCGGATCTGCCGGAAAATCAAGGAAAGCATTAGAAACCCCGCAGGTGGCCGATTCCTGAAGCCCCCACGCCGACTTCACGCCTTGCTCCGAGCTGGCCAGAGCTCAAGGCAATGCGAAAGCGATGACAACGTCGCTGGGCGGAATGGGAGATCCCCGCAAATGGCCGGGGCCGCCTGCGACGATTACGACATATTGCTTGCCATTGCGCCCTCGATACGTGATGGGCGTGGCATTCCCAACCGAATCCAGCTTCGTCACCCACAGCTCCTTTCCCGTGCGCGACTCAAACGCCCGGAATTTCCCGTCCGCGGTAGCCGCAATGAAAACGAGCCCGCCCGACGTGGCGATGGCGCCGCCGAGGTTGATCGCGCCGGTGTTCTTTAATCCCTTCGCTTCCAACTCGTCGTACGATCCCAGCGGAATCCTCCAAACCACGTCGCCAGTGTGCGTATCAACCGCGGATAATTCACCCCAAGGCGGCTGATTGCAGGGATAGCCGTCTTTATCTATAAATCGCGCGTACCCCCCCTGATTCCGGAAGGGCATCGGCGAGCCGGGGGCAGCCGCCACCATTCTTCCGGTTTGGCCCAGATTGGACGCATTCGCGAAGATGTAACCCAACTTGGGATCGAAGGCCACGCCCGCCCAGTCGGCGCCTCCCATCGTACTGGGGAACAGGAGCCTTGTCTCATTGATGCTGAACGTTGTGAACGGCCCCAGATTCTTCACTTTGTCGAACTGTTCGAGGCAGTAGGCGTGCGCTTCCGGAGAAATATTCGACACCTCGTCTCGGGTCATGCTGAGCCGCGTTAACGGCGGAGGCTTTACCGGAAACGGCTGGGTGGGCCAAGATTCCTCCCCGGGCACATCGCTTGGTGGAACCGGACGCTCTTCGACGCCCCATATCGGCTTGCCCGTGACGCGGTCCAGTACGTAAAGAAGGCCGCTCTTCGAGAATTCGGCCACGGCGGGGACCCGTCTGCCGTTCGAAGTCGCCTCGACCAGTGACGGCGGCGCAGCCATATCGAAGTCGAAAAGATCGTGGTGAACGGTTTGAAAATACCAGCGCAATTTTCCGGTGGCTGCGTCCAGCGCGACAACACTATTCGCATATAAGTTGATCCCCTTCCGGTCGGCGCCGTAGAAGCTGTCCGAGGGATTCCCCATCGGAATGAACACCATGCCGCGCTCGTTGTCGATCGTCATCGCACCCCAGGCACTGGGGCCCGCGCGATCCTTCCAGCCGTCCGGCCCCCAGGTTTCGTTTCCAGGCTCCCCGGGCTGCGGCACTGCATGGAACCGCCAGACTAGTTTCCCGCTCTTCGCATCGAAAGCTCTGGGATCTCCGCTTGGTCCTTTACTTGGTCCTTCTGGGACCGAAGGCCCGAGAATGATCAGACCCTTGTAGATGGCCGGAGGCGACGTGATGGCATAGTGCGCGTCTGGATAATTGTCAGCGACTCCGGTTCTTAGATTGACTTCCCCGTTATCGCCAAAATCCAGCGCCGGTTTGCCCGACTTGGCGTCCAGAGCGATCAAGCGAGCTTCCGTCGCGAGAATGATTCGCGGCCTGGTCTTCGAGTCGCCGGGCCAATAGGAGACCCCGCGATGCTCTGACAGCTGCTTGCTTTTCGGGTCATACGTCCAAAGCTCCTGGCCGGTTTCCGGGTCCAATGCCACGACGCGATTCTTCCGGGTGGCGAAATACATGGTGTTGCCGACCACGATAGGAGTGTTCTCCCACGTACCTCCGGGGTCACCGGTGTGATAGCTCCAGACGCGGGCTAAGGTGCTGACGTTCTTTGCGTTGATTTGATCGAGCGGCGAGTACTTGGTCCCTCCCGCATCTCTTCCGTACATGGGCCACTCCGAAGCGTCTTGCGCACAGAGAAGGACAGCGTGCAGCGCGAGGACAGCGAGGGAGCGGCGGCCGAGCACGGAAATCATATGCGTCTCCTACTTCGCCCGGCATGGCGGGCCAAGCGTTCCGATCCGCTGACAGAGGAGGCTCCCACGCCCCGGCATCGTGTTTTCAAGTTGGACATGCATTTTCTCCTTAGATCTTCATCCGGCCGGACAGGCGCGATTCACAAGTGGATGATTCCCCGTTGGATGGCGGCAGTGGCTGCTTGTGTCCGATCCTGTACACTCAGCTTATGCAGGATGTTTTTCACATGGTTCTTCGCCGTTGTCTCAGCTATTTTCAGAGCATACGCGATTTGTTTGTTGGCCAAGCCACGTGCCACCAGTTCCAGGACCTCGATCTCACGTTCGCTCAGTTGCGGAGCGTACCTGTTCGCGTCTAACGCGGCTGCAAGCGCTTCCGGCAAGTAGGTTTTCCCAGCGTTGACCGTGCGGATGGTCCTCATTAACTCGTTTCGGAGGACATCTTTTGTGAGATATGCCTGGACGCCTGCCGCTAAAGCCCTCCGAATGTCTTCGTCTCCGCCGTAAGAGGTCAGCACAATCAGCCGTGCGAAGGGAAACTCCGATCGGATTTTTATGGCCGCCTCTAACCCGGACATGATTGGCATTCGCATGTCCAACAGGGTGATATCGGGCAGGTACTTTCGAAACCGTTCAACCGCTTGTTGGCCATTTACCGCCTCAGCCACTACTTCCATGTCGGGCTGGCAATTAATGAGCGCACTCACCCCGACACGTGCTACCAAATGGTCCTCTGCAACCAGAATGCGAATCTTCGACTTCATGCCAATGGAGGGCGAACTTCGACTTGCGTTTCCTTACCGGGCTGCGGTTCGAGCCTTTGCGCGAAGGAAAGAATTGTCATTTACGAAAGGCAACCCCGATGGAGCGGTGAAGCGTTCAACTGATAGTGTGAGGAGCACTGGTCCGTCCGGCAAGGTTAAAGCGGTTACGAATGCTCCACATCTCGTTTCGCTTGAAGCCGATCCGCTTCATCCAAGGCGCCAGGGCTGCTGTAACCTTGGTTAACGAACAATCCGCCCCGTAACCACACTAAAACACCCCGGATTGACACGATTGCAGCCATCTACTGCGAGGGGTATAATTCTTCAGGCAGAGAATCATGCCGGTCGCTGGAAGTTTTCTCGAAGAACGGAAGGAAGTCGAATCAGTTCTCCAGTCCGGAGCCCTCCGCCGGGCGCCTGGGCTAGAGCAACTGTTCGTCTACATCACGACCAGGTACTTCGAGGGCACCGTAGACGATCTGAAAGAATACACCATCGCCGTGGAGGCGTTTGGGCGTCCGGCCGACTTTGACCAGAAGCGGGATTCCATCGTCCGGGTGCAGGCCCACCGGCTCCGGGAGCGGTTGGCCGAATATTACCAGAATGAAGGAGCGGACCACGGAATCCACATCACGATCCCAAATGGCCATTATGCGCCGAGGTTCATAATCAATCCGTCCCGCGTAGAGACGGCCCCGGAAGCGACCAGGCCGAGTTCGGTGGTCTCGCCTCCGCTCGACAACCACCGTCCCAAGTCGGCCCGTTGGCGAAGATGGCTCGACGTTCTGGTGAGGAAATCGCCGGAAACGGACCAGCGTTCGAAAGCCAATGGGCTTTCATCTCAGTTGGCGAACCCCATCTCCGGGAACGCGATTCGCATCGTCGCGGGCCTCACCGAGGGAGAATACATCGACAATTCGGGACGGGTTTGGTCGCGGGATCAACATTTCTACGCCGGCGCGGTTTTTTCGCGCCCGGAGCACCTCATCTTCGGTACTCGGGAACAGAAGCTTTTCCGCAGCGGGCGAGAGGGCAATTTTCGTTACGATATTCCGCTCAAACCCGGCGTCTATGAACTGCGCCTGTACTTTGCGGAGACGGTTTTCGGGGAAACTGGCGTGGGCGGGTTCGGCGGAGAGTCCACCCGGTGTTTCGACGTCCTGGTAAATGGGCAAACCGTGATTCATGCTCTCGATGTGGTTGGCGAGGCTGGGGCCAGCGCAGCCAATATCAAGGTCTTGAAAGACATCTCCCCGGCGCCTGATGGCGTGTTGCACCTGAGCTTTCAGCCGTTATCGTATGTTCCGTTCTTGAATGCGGTTGAAATTACGCCCGGCATACCTGGGCGGTTGCAGCACATCCGCATGGTGGCGCAGGCCCACGGATACATTGACAAGATGGGCAACTATTGGGAACCGGACCACCGGCACGGGACGGGCGGGCAGCTTGTCAGGCCCGGCAACGAAGCGACGGACGTGCCCGATCCCGGTATCTACGCCGGTGGGCGGTTCGGAAACCTGACCTACACGATTCCGGTCACTCCGGGCCGCTACGGGCTGAAGCTGCACTTGTCCGAACGGTGGCCGACTTCCGACAAGGGCAGGTATTTCGACATCCTGTGCAACGGCGTGGCCCTGGAACGGAAGTTCAGCACTCTGAAGCGGACGGGCAGCCTGACGCGCGGTTTAGTCCAGACCTTCGAACGCCTTGAGCCAAATCACCAAGGAAAGCTCGTGCTCTCGCTGGTGCCCAACCCGGATTTCGCTTTCATCAATGCTCTGGAAGTCGTCGATCAGACAGTTTCCTAAGCCTTTAACACGGGCTCTGCCGGGGGTTACATTTGCATCAGCATCAGTCCCGGCGACTGCCAGTTTACGCCCCCACATTGTGTCAGTTACGGCGCCTTGTAACCGCTTTAACCTTGCCGCATCTGGCGTCTCAGCGGAAGATCGCAAGAGCAGCCTTTCGGTAAATTCTGGAGAACCCATGAAAACGAAGCTCCTGGTGTTGTTTGTTGCCGTAGGGGTGCCGCTGGCGCTGGGCCACCACTCGACATCCATGTTCAACATGGGCACCCCGGCAACAATGGAGGGCACCGTTAAGTCCTTCGATTGGATGAATCCGCACTCGCTCTTGCATCTCGATGTGCTGAATTCCGAGGGCAAGCCGGAGGAATGGGTCGTGGAGATCCACAGCATCGCCATCATGGTGCGGCGCGGATACACGAAAGACTTCTTCAAGCCCGGCGAGAAGATCACCGTTGTCGGCGGGCAGATGAAGGATGGATCGCACATGATGCGGCTCCTGCGAGGAACCAAGGCGGACGGGACCAAGTTCTACGGTGACGACTTTTCGCCGAGTGCCACTGGCGCCACGTCAGCCAAGTAGGGTCCAACGACGCTTAAGGGGAAAACATCCATGACTGCGAACTCGTTTCTTGGGCGCAAGCTCTCCTGCTTCCTCGCTGCTATACTCGCGGGCGCTTTCGGTGTCCAGGCCTCCGGGCAGCAACTCCCGGATGGCCCGGGCAAAAGCGATCTGGAGACGGTTTGCACGGCCTGCCATGGCCTGGATCAAATCGTTCTCAAGGGGCCGCGCACGCCGCGCCAGTGGGAACAGATGGTCACGCAAATGGTAGCGTTCGGTGCGACCGCCTCGAACGCCCAGATCGCGGCCGTGACCGAATACCTAAAGACCCGGTTCAGCCGGCCGCCCACGCCTGAGGAAGCAGCCGAGGAAAACGGGGCGAAGCAGCCGCCAAAGGAGCCCTCGGCAAAGCTGCCCCTCGAGCAGGCTCGCGATCTTTCCGGCGTCTGGATGACGGCTTCCTGGTACACCTTCCTGAACATGGGCCCGAAGGGAAGCCTTCCCGACCGGGAGATCCCGTTGCATGGCGTAAACGATCCGGGCGCCCCGGTGATGCGTCTTCTCACACCTTGGGCGAAAGAGCTTTCCGACAAGTATTCGGTCTACACGGATCCGATCCTGTCGTGTTACTCGCCGGGACCCCAAGCGTACGCCGCCCCTTACGCGTTCGAGATCCTCTCCAGCCCTGGGCGCCTCACCATGCTGCTGGAGTACTATCACACTGTTCGGCGTATCTACATGGACGGGCGCAAGCATCCTGAAGGAAACCCCAATCCCACCTCGATCGGATATTCGATCGGCCACTGGGAGGGGGAAACGCTGGTGGTCGACACTCGCGGATTCGACAACACTCCACCCTTCCGGATCCCCCACAGTGATCAATTGCACGAGATAGAACGCATTCGCCGCATACGCGACGGAAACGTTCTGGAAATCGAGCTCAAGATGGAGGATCCCAAAGCCTACACGCAGCCGCTAGGGCAGACGTACTATTTCAAGAAGGATCCCTCGCTCGAAATCATCGAGCACAATTGCGACGGTCAATTGGACTACAGCACTCACAAACCGAAGTGATAGAGTGTCTCGATGAGAACGGGAATAATCCTCGGGAGGTACTCGTGCCAAACCGCAGAGAGTTTCTTGCAATAGGTCTTGCCTCATCGGCCTTGCCAATCATGGCTGGTGAGCGTGAAGGCGCTCCGTACAGCAACAGCGAGCGCGTACGGAGTGGCGCCGTGATCGTCGAAATGACGTCGCCGCTGGCGCTCGCCTTCCGCGCCGAATCCATCCAATGGGGCTTGACGGCGCATGGCATTCACGATGATATTACCGACCTCTGGTATCACCATTTGGATCGCCAGTGGAGAACCGCCCCCGCCCCGCTCGCGGGAATCACATTGTCGACCTCCTTGTTCTGTCTCGAGACGTTCGCGCGCGATTACGGAATGCGCGTCTGGTTCCGCGCTGTTCACAAGAACAGGCCGGACGGGCTGGCCGAGCACGTTCTATCCGGCGATGAGCGCCTGGTCGAGCAAGCCGCGGCGCTGTGTAGAGGATGTGACGGGGAATGGGGCCGTGCATTCGCAAGTTTCGCCACGGCCTTGCCGCTGGCGAAGTCGGGCAAGATCCAGCAGAAGATTGTGGAGACTGCGGCGCCGCCATATGAAGAACCCAGACCCATGGTTTCCTGGATCATCGGGCCGCGGCCGCGAAATCAATCAGGCCCGATCTCTTAATGGAGTCAATCTTATGCTTCCTCCCGGTGTATCAGCCGGTACGTTTGCGGGTGCCGTCAAGCAGTTCCAAGGTATTGTAGGCAAGGATTGGGTCTTTACCAGCGACGAAGACGTCGCCCTCTATAAAGACTCGTATTCCCCGTTTTGGGGCGAGAAGGACGAAATTCTCGTGTCGGCGGCCGTCGCGCCTAGTACGGCGGAAGAAGTATCCAGGGTGGTCCGGGTCGCCAACACCCTCAAGATTCCGATTTACCCGATTTCAACGGGCAAAAACCTTGGATATGGCGGGTCTGCGCCCAATTTGTCCGGCAGTGTTGTTCTCGACTTGAAACGGATGAACCGGGTGATTGAGGTGGACGACAAGCGGCATTTCGCGATTGTCGAACCCGGGGTCTCCTACTTCGATCTGTACCGGTACATTCAAGAGCGCGGGCTGAAGGTCTGGATCGATACGCCCGATCCCGGCTGGGGCAGCGTCATTGGGAATGCGATGGACCATGGCGTTGGCTATGGCTTCGGTCCCTTCCGCGATCACTTCTACTCCCACTGCGGAATGGAAGTGGTCCTCCCGAATGGCGAGATTGTTCGAACCGGCATGGGAGCGCTGCCGAATGCCAAGACCTGGGGAGAATACCACTACGGTGTCGGCCCATACGTGGATGGATTGTTCGGTCAAAGCAACTTCGGCGTTGTGACCAAGATGGGTTTCCATTTGCTGCCGGCTCCGGAATCGTATCTGACCGGAACCGTGATCGTCCCCAAGCGGAACGATATCGTGTCTCTGGTGGAGGGTGCGAACCTTCTCGAACACGCAGGAGTGATTGGGATGCCCGAGTATGGCAGCCCTTTGGGCGGCTTTGGAGGGGCGGATCAGGAAATGCGTTCGCTGATGTCCAAGCCGGGCGGGCCGTCCGTCGCCGACTTGGATCAGTACGCGGAAAAGACGAATCGCGGATTCTTTCGATTGACTGTGCAGTTTTACGGCGCCCAAAAGGTCGTTCGAGCCCAATGGGAATACGCGAAGGAAGTATTCGCCGGCATTCGTGGCGTCAAATTCAACGAGGGCGACTTCATCAAATTCCCGGCCACGCAGGAGCAGCTCGATAAGGCGCACAAAGTGTCCATCGGCGTTCCGAATCTGGCGATCTTCCAGATCGGCGCGCGTTCGGAGTTCAATCCGTCTCCCACCGATGGACATCTATGGTTCTCGCCCATTATCCCCAAGAGCGGCGAGGCCATCCTGGAGGCCCAGGACGTTTTCATGAAGGCATTTCGCGACATGAATATGCCTTCCCTGGTCTCGCCGTTCAGCACTCCGGCCACTTGGATGTACCGCGCGTTCGTTTTCATCATGGGCTTTCCCGTTTACCGGAACAATATCGAGCAAAACAAGAAGACTCGGGAGGTGTTCAAACATCTGATCCAGGTAGCTGCCGAGCACGGCTGGGGCGAATACCGTACGCCGCCGGTTTTTCAGCAGCAGGTGACGGACGCCTACTCGTACAACAACCACGCGCTGCGGCGTTTGCACGAAACGCTAAAGGACGCGGTGGACCCCAACGGGATCATCTCTGCGGGCCGGTACGGAATCTGGCCGAAACAAATGCGGGGGCAGAAGAAAGCATGAGAATCGTCTGGGCTCTCATAGGCGCGATGGGCATTTTGTCGATGCAGGCGGACGCGGCGGATGCCGGGCAGATCGAGGAAGGCAAACAGGTCTACCAGTATTGGTGCTGGAACTGTCATGGCGAAGGAGTAGGCAAGCCGGGCACGCAGGCTCTGGCGGCTAAATACAAAGGCGCCAAGCCGGCGATTCTTGATCAACGAACCGATCTCACTCCGGCTCTAACGAAATTCTTTGTGCGCAAGGGAGTCTCAATCATGCCACCCTTTCGCAAAACGGAAATCACCGACGCCCAACTGGACTCTCTCGCGGCTTATCTTTCGCGAAATGCTTCGAAGCTGAACGGACAATAGAGGGCATGCTCAACACCGGTCATTTTGCTTCCGTTAAGGCCCATGTCTGAAAGCGCTGAGATAATCAAGCTCTTTTTTCGTTCCACCGTTGCGCAAGACTGCTGTTGCGGATACACTACAAGCGGCCGGAGCGGAGGATAAGCCTCTGCTGGGAAGCAAGCTGAGCGCCGACTCCGGGGCCAAGACCAGGCTGGGGTTCGGTTAAAACTGAGCCCCAGCGGCAAGAGTGATTCACTGGGATTGGCATC
>JAIQFI010000025.1 GCA_020073345.1 Terriglobia bacterium | reverse complement strand
CTTCCTCCGCTGCGCTTCGGACAAGTTCCTCTTGACGAAGCCGAACACTTCTTGCACAATCGAAGTGCCAGCGTCGCTACGCTCCGATGGTGTTCGGGATCATCCCGGAATGCCGTTCGGTTTCATCCCGGATTCAGCGTTCGGCTTCGCCGGAATCCCCAGCAGCTACCTGTCCGGCGGAAAGTAGTCGTGAGAAATAGGGTTCGCTCACCGACGCGGTCCGTCAGGATCAGTTCAAATCCTGAAAGTAAGCTATCGCGTCGAGGGTACGGATGCTTTCTTGAACTTCGCTTGCAGCGCCGCTCGGTTTCGAAGGTAGCAATGCGCTGCTCGGCTACGATCTCAAGACGTCCAGGTTGACGTGGGTTTGCTGGATCGCGTCCGGTGGGTCGGCAATCCGGAAGCTACTTTTTACGGATCGACGAAGTTGATTACTTCCGGATGCGCCGTAACTCAGGCTTGATCCGCGAGTTGATGGTGTAAGCTTAGCTGGAACACTAGCATGCCCCTGTCTAAAGGTGATCGGCTCGGTCCCTACGAGATCCTTGCTCTTCTGGGCAAGGGTGGCATGGGCGAGGTCTATCGCGCGCATGACCCGCGCTTGCGCCGTGATGTCGCTATAAAGATTTCCTCCCAGCGTTTCGACGAGCGTTTTGAGCGCGAGGCCCGCGCCATCGCCGCTCTCAATCATCCCAACATCTGCCACCTATACGACGTGGGTCCGGATTACCTTGTCATGGAGCTGGTAGAAGGTCCGACCCTCAAGGAACGCATCGAAGAAGGCGCCATCCCCCTGGATGAAGCCCTGCGCATCGCCGACCAGATCGCTGAGGCTTTGGCCGCCGCGCATGAGAAATTCATTACCCATCGCGACCTCAAACCTGGCAACGTCAAGATCAAGGACGACGGCACCGTCAAAGTTCTGGACTTCGGTCTTGCGAAGATCGGCGGTACACCCGCGGCCAGAGAGAGCGAAGATTCGCCTACATTCTCGATGACGCTCACCCAAACCGGCGTCATTCTCGGCACGGCGGCCTACATGAGCCCCGAGCAGGCTCGGGGCAAACCGGTCGATGCCCGCTCCGACATTTGGGCCTTCGGCGTCGTGCTTTATGAGATGCTCACCGCCCGCCGCTTATTCAGGGGCGAAGACCTCACCGAAACTCTGGCCAGCGTGGTCAAGGAAGCGCCTGATCTCCGCGCCGTCCCGCGCCAGGTTCGCCGCCTGCTCGAAGCCTGCTTGCAAAAGGATCCCACGCATCGGCTCCAAGCCATCGGCGACCGCCACTTGCTGTTGCTGAAGCCAGAGCGACGGCGGGTTTCCTGGCTGTGGCCAGCCATTGCCGGCACCACTGCCCTGGGAGCCGCCGTACTTGCCTGGACCCACTTTCGCGAAGCGCCGCCCATCCTCCCCAGTCTGCGCTACCAACTCACGCGTCCTGGTGATTCCGGCTTCGTACAATTTCAACTTTCTCCCGACGGGCGCTATCTTGCCTTTGTCGCCCGATCAGGCTCCGGCAATCGCCTCTATGTTCGCTCGCTGGAGTCTCTAGAGGACCGGGAGTTCGCAGGCACCGACGGAGCCACCTATCCTTTCTGGTCCCCCGACAGCGCTCACATCGCTTTCTTCTCGCAAGGCAAATTGAGAAAGGTAGCGGTAGGTGGCGGACCGCCCACAAACATAGCGGAAGCGCCTGACGGGCGCGGGGGCACATGGGGACGGGACGGCTCCATTGTCTTCGCTCCGGCCCTGACTGGAACGCTGTCGCGCGTCTCCGCGTCCGGCAGCGCGGCGACACCTCTACAACTGCCCCACGATGGCGCAGGCGATCGATACTCGATGCGGTTTCCAGCGTTTCTTCCGGATTCGGATCGTTTCCTTTACACCAGAGAAGCGGACACGCGTCCGGGCGAGGGCGTCTTCGTGGGTTCCCTTAACGGAGATCCTCCGGTTCGTATTCTGCAGGACCTCTCCCTCACCCGCTTTGTTCCGTCGCCTGGCTCGAATACCGCCGGCTTCATCCTCTTCCGCCGCCAAACCACACTCATGGCTCAGGCGTTCGACGCGGCAAATGTCAAAACCACCGGAGAAGCGTTCCCTTTGGCCGACGAATTAATGCAATCCACCGGCAATACGGGCTTCGCCGAATTTACGGCTTGCGTCAACGGAACTTTGATCTACGCCACGGGCGGCAATCTAAGCCCGGAGCGCGAAATCGTCTGGGTGGATCGCGGCGGAAAACACGGCCTGTCGATCCTGAAACAGAAAGGGATCACGGACTTCGCGCTCTCTCCGGACAAAGCGCGACTTCTGTACTCGCTGGCGGATCAGAGCGTGGTGGGAGATTTGTGGTTGCGCGACATGGCTCGTGGAGCCTCTCAGCGCTTCACCTTCGGACCGTTCAGCGCCTATTCCGCCGTCTGGTCCCCGGATGGCGCCACCGCGGCCTTCACGACTTATCCCGAAGATCGGCTTTACACCAAAAACCTGTCCGCCGCAAAAGAGGAAGCGTGGAACGTCATTGGTACGAATACGTACCCGTCCAGTTGGTCGGCCGCCGCCAAGCTTCTCGCATTCTCACAAACCGGAGTCACTACGAAAGACGATCTGTACCTGTTGCCTATGGAAGGTGAGCGAAAACCCAGAGTCTTCAAGCAAACGCCTTACGCGGAAAGAGACGGACAGATCTCTCCGGACGGCCGCTGGATGGTGTATACCTCCGACTCTTCCGGCCAATTGGAAGTCTACATCGAACCCATCGTGCCGGGCGGCGCCCCGCGCCAGATATCCGTCGATGGAGGCATCGGCCCCCGTTGGCGCGCCGATGGCCGGGAACTCTACTTCGTCTCCGGCCGCAAAGTGATGGCCGTCGACGTGACGCCCGGCCCGGAACTCGCCTTCAAGGCGCCACATGAGCTGTTCCAGGAACCAGGCCTCGTCACAGACAGGCGCGGAATCGCGTATCAACCCTCCACAGATGGCAGCCAGTTTCTGGTGCTGCTCCCGGTCGGAGGCGCGCCCACAGCCCTGCCGCTCACTGTTGTCACCAACTGGCAGGCCGCCTTGAAGAAGTAGGCGTGTCAAATCCCAACCAACCCCGTACCGCCTGATATCGGGACTCGACAAGGCAGTCGACAGATCGCGTTTCCACTGGAGACATTCGGGCGAGTCGACTACAAGGAAGTTTGGAACTCCGCTTGGAAGTCGTTATCGCGTCCCGGTTACGGATGCTTTCTTGAATTTGGCTTGCAGTGCCTCGCGATCCAGCTTTACGCCGTTGAGATAAACGCTATCGATCTTGCGGGTGTTGCGGATATCGTCCAGCGGATTCGCATTCAGCACGATGAAGTCAGCGCGTTTGCCCTTGGCGAGCGTCCCCGTATCCTTTATCCGAAGCACCTCGGTTGGTCTCGAGGTCGAGACCACGATCACCTCCGCCGGGCTCATCCCATATTTCACGTACATACCGATCTCGTGATGCTCGGCAAAACCGAATGAGTATTTGGCGGAAACTCCCGCATCCGTGCTGAGCACGACGCGTGCGCCCGCTGCGACCATCCGGCCAAAATTCGACTTTAGGTTTTCGTCGCGCTGGATATTGGGCGGCGCTGAGCAAGGATTCGAAGGTAACCAGGTCTTACCCGCCTTCACGTCCGCGATCACGGTAGCCGGCAGCACCTGTTCCACGAACTGGTTGTTGTCCTCACAGATCTCGGCGACGTCGCCCAAACCCATCACGGGAGCCCAGTACGGCTTCTTCTCCTTAAGGAGCGCAACTAGCTCATCGTCGATCTTCTCGTTGGCGACGGTGTGCACCAGCACATCGACTCCAGCCTTGACCACGCCTTTCTGGTCCTGCAGATTGGTCGCATGCGCGTGGACCAGCATGCCGTGTTTGTGCGCCTCCTCAATCAGCGGAGTGTACACGTCGGGCGGCATCTTCTTCCTGCTTCCGCGGGTGTTGTCGCGATTGTCGACCCAGAACTTGACCTGGTTGATTTTCATGGCGGCGATCTTCCGGACGGCGGCACGCGCTTCCTCCCCCGTCGAGACTTCATAGATGGCGTGCAAGGGCGTGGTCCCGGTGATCAAGAGCGAATCGGGACCCCCTCCGGGAGGCGCCAAACCTGCCGCGAAGAAGAACCGTGCCGAGGGCGGAAATTTCCCGGCCAGCTGGTCCTGCTGGAACTTGATCGCAAATTCAGCCGGCTGATCGCCCATGGTCATGGCGGCGCCGACGCCATAGAACGCCTCGCGTTCCAGATGGTCCAGCACGTTTTCCGGAGTGTGGTTCTCGACACTCCAGCTGGTGTATCCCTCATACCCCACATGCATGTGAACGTTGTTCATCGTGGGCATCACCGTCTTGCCGGTCAGATCGATGCGGGTGGCTCCGGAAGGCGCCTGGACCGATCCTTTCAGGCCAACGCCGGTAATGCGGCCATTCTGGACGACGAATGCTCCGCTGGCGATTACCGGGGTATCGTCGCCGATAATCAGCCGGGCGCCTTCATAGAGAAAAGCATTCGACTGCGAATAGGCCGTCCCCAATCCCAGCGATGCGATTGCAACATACCGCGCCAGCAGCGTCATTTCGGGCCTCCGGGCGAGTAGCAGTATACACCCTGTACGGGTTGGGCACTCTCGTGCAGTAAAACGATCGAATAGGAGAGTTCCTTTATGCCAAAAGATGCACACACCACTGCAGCGTATCACCATGAAAGGGCGGCTAAGAGTCACCGCGCAGCCGCGGAGCAGAGCCACCAGGGAGCCCATGAGGCTTGCGAGGGACACGCGCTGACTGCGTGCGGTCATTCCACCAAGGCAGACGAAGCGTCCAAGCTCGCTCACGAGAAATCGGCTCAACGCGCGAAGTCTGCGCCGACCGGCACCGCATAGATCATGCCAGGCGATCTGAAGAGTCTCGACCAATTGATTATCGATGCCGGCGGCGCTGGCGATGCCGGAAAGCAAAGCGGAGGCTCACATGGCTTGTTACTCGAACACCTGCGAGCGGCCCGGAGCAGTTTTCTAGGCTCGATGCCCGGTGAGTACAGATCCAGCTTGCAAGAGGCCCGGGAATCCGTCGCGTGTATTTCCGATAAGAACGCGCAACGTGATATCAGACAGCGTCTTCAAAGACTGATAGGCAACTGACGGTATTTGGTCATCTGACCAAGAGCGGTCAGCTTGAATCCGCACGAGTGCGTGCATAGGGCTTCCCTGGATGGACCCTAGAGTGCTCCGAATTCATTGAACCTCATGGTTTTGACGCAGTCTTACATGGTGCCGATGGTCGTTGAGCAGACTCCGCGCGGCGAGCGCGCCTCGGATATCTACTCGCGCCTGCTTCAGGAGAACATCATTTTTCTAGGGCAGCCCATCGACGACAATGTCGCCAATCTGGTTATCGCTCAACTGCTGTTTTTAACAGCGGAAAATCCCGAGAAGGATATTTCCATCTACATCAACTCGCCCGGCGGTTCGATTACGGCCGGCTTGGCGATCCTGGACACCATGCGCGTGGTGCAGCCGGACATCGTAACCTACTGCGTCGGCCAGGCAGCCTCGATGGCCGCCGTGCTGCTGGCCTGCGGCGCCAAGGGCAAGCGGTACAGTCTGCCGCACTCGCGCATCCTGATTCATCAGCCTTCTTTGAGCGGCCTGGCGGGACAGGCGACGGATATCGAGATTTACGCGCGGGAGATCCTGCGTATGCGCGACACGCTCAACCGGATTATTGCCGAAGCCACGGGCCAGCCGCTCGAGCGCATCGAGCGCGATGTCGATCGCGATTACATCCTGGAGCCGGCGCAGGCCCTCGAGTACGGCTTGATTGACCGGATCATTTCATCCACCTCGGACGTCAGCCCCGGGTTGGAGCTGAATCTCGTCAAATGACGCGTTCTGCCCGGACGATGAATCGCCCTGGAGCCGAGCCAACAAAGTAGAACGGATAGCAAGTCACCAGAGTCAGGATCTCGTCGCCATCGGAATCGAGCACCGCCACGTTGTCGGGGCTTACTACTTTTGCAGACACGACGCGGTAGCGGTACGCACCACGTAACGTAGTGAGGGTGATGATGTCGTCAGGCTGAATGTTTCGCAATGGCCGGAAGAACGTATCGCGATGACCGGCGATTCCCATGTTGCCTGGCTGTCCCGGCAGTCCCGTACCGGCGATATGCCCGACCGCGCGCCGGAGGGTCTTACTGCTGGTCCCCTCAAGGAGGACCACGGAAACGCCCAGCCGCTCAACTTCAATGCGGCCGATCAAGCCATCCGGTCCGATGGCTGGCAGGGTGAGGTTACTCACCCCGGGCTGCGCAGGAACGAACCGTGCGAGAGCGTCATTTTCCCGCTTTTGAAAGATGAAGGTATCGAGCAGGACGAATCCGCAATAACCCAACATCAGGATCCCGCCCGCGAAGAGCACCCGCTGGGTCCACAACGGTACAAGCTTCGGCAAGGCTGTTTTGATGAAGATCCTCATCTTCAGGATGCTTGAATCCGGCGATATTCCGGCTGCCACATGGAATCTTCCACCTGTTGAACGATGTCCGCGAGCTCGACGGTGGCCAGGCCTTCCGCAACGGCGGCCTCGGCGACCGCAACCGCAACGGTAACCGTTACGCGCCGGAGGTCATCGATGTGGGGAAGCAGAGATGCGCCGGGCAGCCGAACGGCCACCAGACTGGACAACGCGTTGGCCGCGGCCGCGAGCATGCCAACGCTCACCACGCGAGCTCGGGAGACGATCGCGCCGAGGCCCAGGCCGGGGTACAACATGGCATTGTTCGCCTGCCCAACCACATGAGTGATTCCCCTGTGAGTGACCGGTGCGAACTGGCTGCCCGTTGCGATCAGAGCGCGGCCGTCGGTCCAGGCGATCAGATCGGCTGGACTCGCCTCGGCGAGCGAAGCTGGACTGGAAAGCGGGAAGACAATGGGCCGGTCGGTGTGCCGGGCCATTTCCCGGACAATCGCCTGCGTGAACGCTCCAGGAACTCCCGACGTACCAACCAGCATGGTGGGCCGCGCCTGCCGAACGACCTCTGCCAGGCCGATGGCGCTCGCCTCGGCGCCCTCTCGCTTCCAGCCCTTGACCTCAGCGGCTGGACGAGCGTAAGTGGCTTGATAGTCGTGCAGCCGATCGCCCATATCACTGGTCAGCAGCCCGTGCACGTCCACGCACCAAAACCGCCGGGTAGCGTCCTCCGCAGATGAACCCTCAGTGATCATCACATCGCGAATCAGGTCGGCGATGCCGATGCCTGCGACGCCATTGCCAAAAATGACGATGCGTTGATTTCGCAGAAGCGTTCCGCAGATGCGCATGGCGGATACCGCCGCCGCCAGCGTAATTGCTCCGGTGCCCTGCAAGTCGTCACTGAAGCTGCGGATCTGACCACGGTATTTTTCCAGGATACGGCGACCGTTGCTTGGCCCAAAGTCTTCCCACTGCAGCAGAGCGTTCGGGAACAGTTTTGTGACGGCCTTGACGTAAGCGTCGATGAAGGCGTCGTAACGCTCTCCGCGGACGCGGGCGTGGCGGTTGCCCGAATACATCGGATCCGCCAGCAAACTTTCCCGGTTGGTGCCCACGTCAAGCATCACCGGAATTACCCGTGTCGGGTCGATCCCGCCCGCCGCGGTATAGATCGCAAGCTTTCCGATGGAGATTTCGATTCCGCCGACGCCCCAATCGCCAATGCCGTAGATTTGCTCGGCGTCCGTAGCCAGTATCAGGTCGATGTCGTCCGGACCAGCCCCGAGATTTCCGAGGGCGTCCTCGATCGAATCGGCATGGTCTATCGAAAGGTACACGCCCCTGGGACGACGGCACTCATGGTGATACTGTTCCATCGCCAGGCCGACTGTCCTGTCGTTCACGATCGGAATCATCTCGCGCAGGTGTTCCGAGAGAAGGCGGAAGAACAGCACCTCATTGCGGTCATGCAGCGCGGTCAGATAGATGTTCTTGGTCAGCGCATCCGGCAGCCGCTGGTATTGGGCGTAGGCGCACGCGACTTGGGCCTCCAGGGTGCTGATGACGGGAGGGAGTAGACCAGTGAGGCCCAAGGCCTCCCGCTCTTCAGCCGTAAATGCTGTTCCCTTGTTCAACAGCGGAGTGGTGAGCACCGCGATTCCTCGCGCCTTGGTCTCATAGCAGCCCGCGCCCTCGGGACGGCCCTTCCGGAGCGGCGGTGCCAATAGGGGCACGACTCTTTGCCGTAATCGTTGTGACGGTGGCGCAGCACTCATTGCTTGTTGGTCCCTGGGCGCGCCAGAATATGGCGCGCCACACGATGAATCGAATTATAGGACACGTTTTCGCATGGATCGAACGCCGAAGGCGCCGCCTAACGCGAGCAGTCCGCACAGCGCGATCAGAGGCAAGGAACTGCCCGTGGCAGGAAGCTCAGATGGGTAGTTCGGCGCAGCGGCAGCCGGCGCAGCGGCGGCCGTCGGGCGAGGCTCGCTTTGGACCACTTGAGCGATTTCTACTTCTTCGCCGGTCGGCCTGACTGCGATGATCGGCGCCTGCTGCAGTTGGGTGACTACCACCGGTTCCTCGGGCTTCGCGACTTCCACGGGGACGTCAGCCTGAAGGGCCAAAACAGGTGTCTTGGTGACCTTGGCCAGTTCTACAGCCCTCGTTTTGGGATAGACGAACTCTTCGCCCCAGTTCGCGCCGGGATAGAACCAGGCCCGGATCGGCTGCGGTGCGCCTCTCACCCCTTCGTTAAAGGTGATCACGGTCTTGTTTTTCGCCACCAGGCGATAGTTCGGAATCGCGAGAATCGTTGCGTAGATTTTAGTCTGGTCCTTGTTGAAAATCTGGACAATATGGCGGTTGGACGACGAATTCAATAGTTTGAATACGTACGTTCCGGCCGGCAAGATTCGCATCCCGGTGATGTGTACCGGTGGAATCTCCACGGGCCCGCTAAATGTAATGGTGGTCTTCTTGTCATAGTCGTCTGCCTTCGCGTTGGGCGAGAACATCGCGCCCATTAAGGCCATGCAAAATACTGTCGGTACTGCTTTGAAAAACGTCATTTTCTCTCTCCTCCTTCGGTTGTAGAGCACTCAGGGGTCCATCGGGCCGACAGCCTGCAGTCCGGCTGCGGCAAAAGCCCGCAAAGCCGCCTGGCTGAACATTCGTGGACCAGGCGTTGTATCGGGCGAAATCCGCATCGACTTGGAGAACTGACCACACAAGGTCATGCGACCGGATAAGGTCACTTTATTTCGCTAATTCCGATTGCGTTGTTCTTTGGAGCTACTTTTGCTTGCACCGAGTGGCGATGAAGAGTGACGGTCATCGCGACAAACGGAATGCGCAACTCCAGAGGTCCGTATTCCGATTGACAACCGTGCTGAAGTTCCATAGCGGACAGGCCAGACGCGCGGGGAGCTGTTTCGCGGCACATCGAGCCGAATCGCGAGGCAACTGTGGTTCCCGGCTGTCCATAAGCCTGGGGCTGGCAGAGCAGCATCGCCGGCAACAAAAACCGAGCGCAGCGGAGGTCCAAGTCCCGGCAAGCGCCTGATCACGCGGATCTGCGCTGATCTGACCATCATACTGGTTGCCGCTTGCGGCAGCCGCATCTGCATCGATCGGATCCGCATAAATCTAAAGATCGTTGCGGGAGATCCCCAGCTTCCGCATCATCGCGTTTAAGGTCGTACGCGGTACCCCGAGACGAGTTGCGGCAGAGCTGATTACGCCACCAGTCTCCCGAAGCACCTGGAGGATATATTGGCGTTGCATTTCTGCGAGCGTACCACCGTTTGGCGCAGCCGCCACCGCCGCCTTTTCGGGCTCTTCCGAAGGAGCGTGTAGGTAGGGAGGCAGGTCGTGGGCGTCCACCGTGTCGCTCGCGGTCATCATGACCGCATGTCCGATAACGTTCTCGAGCTCCCGAACATTTCCAGGCCACGAATGCCGTGAAAGCCGGATTTGCGCCCGATGCGTCAGCCCGCGCACATGTTTCCCGTACTGCGTGGCGAATCGCGCGATGAAATGCAGCTGGAGCAAGGGAAGATCCTCTTTGCGCTCGGCCAGCCGCGGCGCCTGAATCTCCACCATGGAGAGACGGTAGTATAGATCCTCCCGAAAGCGTTTCTCCGCGACTGCGGTCCGCAGGTCGTGATTCGTCGCGGCAATTACACGAACATCCACTTTGCGGGCGCTCAGCGCTCCCACTCTCTGCACTTCCTGATTCTGGAGCACGCGTAAGAGCTTTGCCTGAGTGGCTAGCGGCATATCCCCGATCTCATCCAGAAACAGCGTGCCTCCGTGGGCATGCTCGAACAAGCCCGGCTTGTTGTGGGTGGCCCCGGTGAACGAACCCCTCACGTGGCCAAACAGCTCGCTCTCGAACAGCGTTTCCACAACCGCCGAGCAATTGAGCACGACGTATTTGCCGGAAGCCACGGGGCTGAGCCGGTGGAGTGCGCGGGCGATCAAATCTTTGCCCGTCCCTGTCTCCCCTGTGATCAGCAGCGCCCGATAATGCGGAGCCACCCGCCGGGTGCGCCAAAACATTTCCCACATCAACGGGCTGCGGCCGACGATTCCCTCGAACTCTGAGGTTGTTCGTAACTCGTCTTCTAGCTGCAGGGCGCGTTGCCGCTTTCTGACTTCTTCCACCAGCCTGGTAATCCGTTCCCGCAGCGGATCAATCGAGATCGGCTTGTTCAGGTAATCGCTGGCTCCCTTCTTGACTGCCTCCACGGCGGATTCGGTCGAGTAATGCGCTGACATGAGGATTACGTCCGTTGCAGGATCGATTTCGACGATTCGCTCCAGCACTTCCATCCCACTCATCTGCGGCATCACCAAGTCAGTCAGGACCACCTGTGGCCGCCGATTGCGAAACAGGTTGAGTCCCTCTTCGGGGTTGGACGCCGTGAGAATCTCAAGCCCAGGCTGGGCCAGCGCGGTTGACAGAAGTTCGACGCTAGCGGGATTGTCGTCGATGACAAGCAGCGAAACTGCGGAAGTCATGACTTCTCCGCTAGCTGGGGCCAGATTTGGTTTGGATCTCTGCTAAAGTATAGGATCTCTTTGACATCCCTGCGCCATACGGCAATGCGATGAAGTTGTGACCCAATGGCGAATCTCGGCTTCGTTTCAATTTCAGCACTCATGTTCCGCTTGGTGATGTTCCAAAACGTCACGTGCCGCTTCGTAAGCGCCGCGAGCGACTCTTATTCGCCGATGAGCCAGATTGAAGTCTGAGTCTGCGACTGAATCGTCGACAAGTATGACTAAGTCGCGGATGGACGCACGAAAGTTCTGAACGGCTGCCTGATGCTCGTGCCGCAACGAGTCGCGGTCTGCACACTGCATCTACCCCCCCTATCGCGGCTCCCGTTGCCCTTTGTAACCCGTTCCTCGGCTTCGAGGAGGGTCACAAAGTCTGCCGCGCGCGAAGTGAGCGTGCGCGCAGCTAAAGGAGGATCGAGTCAGACACCGAACAGGCTGAACTCGAGAAAGAGACTGGAAGACCCTCCTCTGATATCGGGCCCTCGGTTTACTTTATCCTCTCCTTTGCCTATCCTGATGCCGCTTCAGCATCACACAGACAATTATGCTGACTCCGCTTCAGCAATGTCAATCGGCAATTGAAACAGCTAGCATTAGTATCGATGGCTCGCAAGACGACGGTATCGAAATACTTGGCTGGGATCGGCCGCAAGGGAGGGAAAGCCAGCGGCAAGGCCCGTATGGAAAAGCTCACGCCAGAGCAACGGGTGGCTGTCGCCAAGACGGCCGCCGCCGCCAGATGGGCGAAACCGGTTACTCAAGATGATCTTAAGCGGCAAGCAGCGTCTCAGGTCGCTGAATGGACCGCTGACCGCGTTGCCCAGATGGGCGCGGAGGATATCAACTCGCGGATAGCGGGCGGGGCTACGGTGAAGCCCGGGAAGCTGACGTTTGACAAGAAGCTAAAGATGGCCACGAAGGCGAAGAAGACCACCGCGCGCCCCTCCGTACCCGTCGTGGACGCCAATAAAAGAAAAGCTCAGCCTCGAAACCGACGTAAACCAAAACCTTAAGATTTGGCCGTTCTGGCCGAGCCTGCTGATATCCGCCACGCGGAATGCACTTGTCTTCCACCTAGGGTTAACCCTGGGGGCTGACACTCAATCTTGGCACATCCAAGTGACCGTATGTGGTCGCTGGTGTCATGTGGTCAGGGATAACTGCTCGAAACCCATTGTGAACAGTGGCCTTAAAGATGCTTGGTTCATATTGAGACGAGGAGTAGACATGAAACCGAGCACGAAGGATCAGATCGCTGGCAAGCTTCATGAAATGAAGGGCAAAGTTAAAGAGAAGGCGGGACAGGTCACGAACAACCCCGACTTGGCCGCTGAAGGCCAAGTCGAAAAGCTCGCCGGCAAGATCCAAAAGAAAGTCGGCCAACTTGAAAAGGTGTTTGAGAAGTAGCGAAATCCGGGTCCGCCAGTCATACCGGGCCGAAAAGGAGACTGTTATGAACAGAACGCTTGGATTCATCCTGATTGCGCTTGGCCTGTTCGGTCTGGCGTGGGGCGGTTTTACGTACACCACCAGCGAAAAGGTCATTGACATCGGACCGATTCACGCTACTCGCGACAAGACCCACAATGTGCCGCTGCCTCCCATCTTTGGAGCGGTGGCGCTCATTGGCGGCATCGCGCTTTTGGCCATGCCCAGGAAAGCATAATTTCCGCCGGGTCGCCCGCGGATCAAGATTGAGAAGAAAGGAAGAACGACAATGATCCTACTCATCATCCTTTTGATTTTGATTTTTGGCGGTGGTGGAGGATACTACGGCCACACCCGCTGGGGTCCCAGCGGCGGAGCTGGCGTAGGACTGGGGACAATACTCGTGATTCTACTCATCGCCTACCTGCTTGGCTTGTTCCGCTAAGGTGACGATGGGGGAATCCGATGATTCGGTCTATGGTCAGGAGCGGAGCCTTTCGGCGCTGGATCTTGGTGAGTGCGGCCGCCGTGGCGGCGGGAGTAGCGTTGGTAGCCATCCTGCTCGCCCTGAACTGGCCCTTCACCCAAGCCGCTGTCACGAAGGCTTTAGAGGATCGCTTCGCCAGGAACGTCAAGATCCGCAAATTCCGAGGCACCTACTTCCCGCCCGGGTGCGTCGCCGAGGATATCGAGTTCCTGCATCGTAAGCGTAAGGATCTGCCGCCGCTCATCACGGTCCAAACTCTGACCATTCGCGCTGGTTATAGCGGATTGCTAAGAATTCACCAGCTGGTCAATGACGTACAGGTGGCCGGGTTGCATGTGCGGGTTCCGCCGAAGAGTTCCGACGGCTCGCGCCAGACGTTTCCGCTCACCACCAGCACGTCGGGCAAGAATCTGACGTTCGGCGAAATCACTACCGATGGCGCTGTATTGGAATTCATATCGAAGCAACCGGGCGAGGACCGCTTCACCCTGGTAATCGATCATCTGACGCTGAATCATGTGGGAGAGAGCGACCCCATCACATTCCACGCTAGGTTCAACACGACCGAGCCACCAGGGGAGATCCGCTCGGACGGACGCTTTGGTCCCTGGAACGAAGATGATCCCGCCAGCACGGAACTCTCGGGTGCATACACATATGATCACGCGACGCTCGGGGTGTTCGAAGGGATCGCCGGGACCTTATCCTCCCAAGGGAAATTCACCGGTACGTTGGGCCAAATCGATGCCGAAGGGGACTTCGACGTGCCCGATTTCAAGCTCTCCGGCAGCGGTCCCGTGGTCCACCTGGCCTCGAATTTTCATGCCGTGATCGATGGCACCAACGGAGACACGGATCTCACGCGCGTAGAATCGCATTTCGGAAGAACCACGGTGATTTCGCAAGGCGAGGTAAAGGGCCATCCGGGCCAGCACGGGAAAACGGTGGTGCTCACCATGAGTGTCAGCCAGGGGCGCATTGAGGATCTACTACGCTTCTTTACCGGCTCAGCGCCTGCAGAGACCGGCGAGGTCCGGTTGCAGACGAAGGTGGAGTTGCCGCCCGGACCGCAGGGATTCTTAAGACGCCTCCGTCTGGATGGAGAATTCGGAATCGGCGGCGGCCGCTTCACCAACCCCAAAGTCCAGGACCCGGTAAACCGGCTCGCCCAGAGTGCGCGCGGTGAGACCAAGGAACAGCAGGATGTGAATCCGGAGACTGTGCTCTCGAATCTGAAGGGCCACGTTTCGGTGAACGGCGGGATTGCGAAGCTTTCTAAGATCTCATTTACCGAGCCCGGGACGCTTGCTGAAATCGAGGGCACGTACAATCTCATCGATAAGAATCTAAATCTGCGAGGCGTACTCCGCACCAGGGGGAAACTGGCCGACACGACGTCAGGCTTCAAGTCCCTGGTAATCAAAGCCCTCGGTCCGTTCATTAAGAAGAAATCTGTCACGGTGGTGCCGTTTGTGATTAAAGGCACTTCTAGCGATCCATCTTTCGCGTTAGATCTCACTGCGAAACGCTAGCCGGCCGTTTCGTCACCGCGACCTCGATCGCCCTCGTGGCGATGAAAGCGGACGATCATCAGGTAGACCGTTTCAAGACGAACATGGTTTGCGGCGCCGGAAATCGTACCGGCGCTCAGCCAAGTAAACGAACGATCGCCGCGCGGCGAAATCGCGAGCCATAGCCCTCAGCGCGAAACGCGAAAGCTGGAAATTGGGCCCCACAGTCCTGTTACCTGCAGTACCCAAACCCCTACGGCGACCACCACGACGATATTCAGAATCGTCTTGATACTGGACGCCATGGGGATAAAACGATTGATCAGCCACAACGCTACACCAACGATAATGAGCGCGAAAACAAGATTTACCAAAGGCATTTTTACTTACTCCTCGAGAATATGCCGGGCACGTCGTGTTCCAAGCTGTTCGAACTCCCAGCCATCTTCATGAGCACCTCCAGTCGGCGTCGTGCTGGGTGGCCGCCTTAATAGCTCTCGAGGTAATCGACGGCTCTCAAGACCGGACAATCTCTTGCGGATTCGAGGGTGCTCTGCACGGCTTGCTCACACACAGAGGTGTTCTGGTCTAGAATCCTTCACTGAAACCATGAATCGATTCAGCTGTCCGTGGTTTGAACGCGCAACTCCAGAGGTCCGTGTTCCATCGGACAACCATGCCGAAGTTAAGAAGCGGTCCGTCCTTCCATCAAGGTGAGGCAATCTGGCGATCCGATCCTTGGTAGCTTCGGCGTTCACCAATGTCTTGATGAGCCTTAACCGCCGGGAGTCATGTGACCAAATGTGGTCACGAAGGACGTGCTACGGTTAAGTTGACCGCCATTCTCGGCTACCACTGTTTGCAGGACGCGCTCAACGTGTTCTCCAGGCCGCCGGCCTCCTGGATCGACGGGGCAAAGGAGAAACGCTTTGAACTCCACGGCCTCTCAGCCACGAGCTACCAGTTGGCTCGCCGACAACGGCCCGAAAGAACTCGAGCTGCTGTTTCGCGCGATCGTGTTCCATCCTTCCACGCCCATTCTGCTCGCGGATGACGAACGCCGTTATCGTGACGCCAGTGTAGGCGCCAGCAAGCTCCTGGGTCTCCCGCGGGAGAAGATCATCGGCCGCAGTTTGGACGATTTCGCGGTTCCGGAAGTAAAGCCGGAGATTTCAGAGCGCTGGCGGGCCTTTCTTGAAACTGGCGAGCAAGAAGGAACTCTCAAGCTCGTGGGTCCGGACGGAGGTCCCCGGGAAGTCGAGTACACTGCCAAAGGGAATGTGTTGCCAGTGCGCCATCTGTTGGTCCTGCATGACAAGACCAACGTTCCGGCGTGGGTGCAGGATTACGCGTTGCTCCTGCTGGATGCAGATGGACGGGTCGCTGCCTGGTATGCGGGAGCGGAACGAATCTATGGCTACAAGAGCGCTGAGGTCCTCGGCAAGAATATATCGATCTTCTATCCGGACGAAGATACACTCCGTGCCAAGCTGGACGAGAAATTGAAGAGGGCCGCTGGCGAGGGCCACGCCGGCACAGAAGGCTGGCATACAAAAAAGGACGGATCGCGATTCTGGGCCAACGTCGTCACCATGGCCCTAAGAGATGAGAATGGAGATCTACAGGGCTTCGCCCGAGTGGTTCGCGATTTCAGCGACCGTCACGAGAGAGATGAAAAGCTGCGGCGCAGCCGGGCGCGTGTTCGCCCGATCCCCGCCGAATCGACGATCGCGGGCATTGTTTCCGGCGAGTTTGACCGAATCCCCGAAGCGAACGATGCGTTTCTCGAACTGGTCGGATACAGCCGCGAGGACCTGCAAGCGGGCCGGCTGCACTGGCCCGATCTCACGCCTCCGGAATACGTGGCTCTCGACGAGATTGCCCACGAAGAAGGGCTGCGGTTCGGCGCTTGTACCCCGTTTGAGAAAGAGTTGATTCGTAAGGACGGTACTCGTGTTCCGGTTCTGGTCGCTACGGCCGTCCTGAAGCTTTCTCCATTCCGCTGGATCACGTTCGTTCAGGACCTGCGGGGGCGCGACCGGCTGGAGGATATCGACGAGGAAGTGGTCGAGGGCAAGAACAACTTTGAAGAAATCATCGGAACCAGCACGGCCATGAAGCGGGTGATGGGCCAGGTGGAAGTGGTGGCGCCCACCGATGCGACGGTATTGATCCTGGGGGAAACCGGGACGGGTAAGGAGCTGATTGCCCGCGCCATCCATCGGATGAGCCCGCGGCGGAACCTTCCCTTCATCAGCTTGAACTGCGCGGCGATTCCGACGGGGTTGCTCGAAAGCGAGTTGTTTGGATACGAGCGAGGAGCCTTTACCGGCGCTTTAGGCCAGAAGATTGGCCGCTTTGAGATGGCGCATCGCGGGACTTTGTTTCTCGACGAAGTGGGCGATATTCCCTTGGATCTGCAGCCTAAGCTGCTCCGCGCTCTCCAGGAAAAGTCCTTCGAGAGACTGGGCGGCACGCGTACCATCCCCATCGACGTACGGCTGGTGGCGGCAACCAACCGGAACCTGACCCAGATGATGGGGGATAAGCTGTTCCGCAGCGATTTGTATTACCGCTTGAAAGTTTTCCCGATCGTTACGCCTCCGCTGCGCGACCACCCCGAGGACATACCCAGCCTGGCTCGCCACTTCACCAAGAAGTACGCCGCAAAAATGGATCGGACGATCGACAAGATCCCCGCCGACACCATGAAAGCCATGGTGAGTTGGTCATGGCCGGGCAATGTACGGGAGCTTGAGAATTTCATCGAACGGTCGGTGATTCTTTCCCGGGGGCCAAATCTCCGCGCGCCGTTATCAGAATTGCGGTCCGACGCAGAGCAAGCTACCATCGGTTCCACGCTCGAGGAAGTGGAGCGGGATTACATCCTGCGTGTTTTTCGGGAAACCGGAGGAGTCGTCAGCGCCGCGGCGACTCGTCTCGGAGTGCCACGGACGACCTTGAACGCGATGATGAAAAAACTAGGCATCTCCCGCGGCGACCTCTGAAGTAGTGGTGCGCCCATTGCGCTCTCGGCACATCCGACTATAACGCTAATGTGATCGCCAGCCTCACTTGGGGATAGCGGCGGTTGTAAAGGTAGTATCCATCGTCGTAGTCGATGTAAACGTCATCGGAAGCATACCAATCCGACGACCAGTATTCCGGCCACGGATCTAGGAGCAGGAACGAATACCCGCGGTATTCGAAACGCGGATATCCCATGTAGATTACGGGGAGCCTGCCGATGCGGAAGAAGTGCTGGTTGCCGAAATACAGATTGAAGCTGGCTTGCGGCACGTAGTAGCCCCCGTAGCCTCCGCGCTGCGCCCAGGTGCGGTGGTCGGACGACCAGTGTTGGGCGCGATTTTGCTGCCAGGTATCATGCCCCTGCCAGCCGTCGCCCTGCTTTAGCCATCCTCGCTGTTGCTGCCACGATTGCGCCTGCTCGCGCGTGCGCTCTGGGTGTGATGGTCCCCGGGCTTGCTGCGAAGGCTGTGATTGCTGCCGCTGCTGTGGCTGCTTTTGCTGAACGCGCTGCTGGGGTTGCTGAGTTTGTTGAGGTGGACGCTGCTGACGTTGTTGCCCGGGTTGCTGGGCTTGCTGCGGTTGTTGCGCGGGTTGCCCCTGTGGCCGCTGTTGTTGCGTCCTTTGGCCCTGCTGTGGCGGCTGTTGCTTGGCTTGCGGAGCACGGTTCTGCTGCGACGGCGCGCCTTTGTTCTGCTTGCCTTGCGGCCTATCGGACCTGTCCGCCTTCTTCTGCTGATCGCCTTGTTTATCGCTTTGTCCGTCGTGCTGAGCAAAGGCGGGGATCATCATTCCGAAAACCAACAAGCCAGCGGCGGCCGCGCCGGTTACAGTGACGGATTTCATGGGTGAACTCCTGCATGTGTCCGGAGCACGTCGACTGCCATTTCTGGGGAACACTATGGCCACGTGCGTGCAATAACCCTACGTGAAAAGGAGCGCTAAACCATGCTTTGGACCATTGCTGTGATTCTGTTCATCATGTGGGCTCTGGGATTAGTCACCGGCTACACCATATCTGGATTCGTCCACATTCTGTTAGTGCTTGCGATTGTGGTCATCCTTATTCGGGTGATCCAGGGGCGCCGGCCGGTTTTATAAGCCTTGCTCTTTGCCATACTGGGTGACGAACCGAGGCCGCAACTGGCGCTTGGACCGCGAGCGAACTCAGCGAGGGAAAGGTGGCCTCTAACTTGCTACCTCAGAGCCGTACGACTCAACACTCCGGGAACGGCCGTGGTCTTTTCCGAGGCGACGGCCAGCCCGAGAGTGAAATGAAGGCCAGTTGGGTACCAGCATGAATGCATGGCGACAAGTTTCGCTCGTTCTCAGCGCGGGTGGGCTGTCTCTCGTGAGCGTCGCGTCTGTTCAAGCTCAGAGCCGTGTCCAGGCACCGCCTGTGGAAACCATCCTGACTCGGATGGCGCAAGCCCGGGCTGAGAACCGAACCCGGCTTCGTCCTTACAGCGTCATCCGCGACTACAAGCTGTTCGGCAAAGAAAAGCAAACCACCAAAGCGGAAATAATTGCCGACGTCAGCTTCGTTCCACCAGATGTGAAACACTACGCGATCCGGCAGGCGAACGGCATGGGACTAGGCGAAAAGATCGTCCGTCAAATGCTGGACCACGAAACAGACATCGTGAAGGACTACGGTTCAACCGACCTGACGCCGGATAATTATGACTTTCGATTCCTTCGAGAAGAGCAATTGAACGGGCAGCACTGCTACGTGTTGGACATGCTTCCGAAGCGCAAAGGCAAGACCCTGCTCCGCGGTCAAATCTGGGTGGACGCGACCACGTACCAGCTTCGCCGCACCGAGGGTGAACCGGGGAAAGCCCCCTCCTGGTGGCTGCGGGACTCGCGCATTGTGTTGGTTTACGGAGATGTGGGCGGCATGTGGCTGCAGACGGCTTCGGAATCCACCGCGAATGTACGGTTCGTCGGCCCGCATACGATGGTTGCGCGCGATGTGGAATATAGGTTCAGCGACCTCGCGGCCAGTTTAGAGATGCCCAGCCGCGGTCAATAAATGCCCTTCCGCTTTGTCGTTCGGCTCGTTTTCGTGGCTTTGCTTTCCGCCCCGGTCTCTTTCGGCTATTCGGTACTTACTCACGAAGCCATCGTCGACTCCCTCTGGGACGCCTCCATTCAAAAGATGCTGCTCCAGCGCTTCCCCACGGCGACGCCGGAGGAATTGGAGAAGGCGCACGCCTACGTTTACGGGGGATGCATTATCCAGGACATGGGATACTATCCGTTCAGCAGCCACCTCTTCAGCGACCTGACGCATTACGTCCGCAGCGGAGACTTCATCGTGGCGCTGATCCGCGAATCGCAGGACATCAACGAATACGCGTTCGCGCTAGGGGCGCTGGCCCACTATGCCGCCGACAATAACGGCCATCGCATCGCCACCAATCTTGCCGTACCAATTCTGTATCCCCAACTCCGCCAGCAATTCGGAAAAGAAGTGACCTATTGGGATAGTCCGATCGCGCACATCAGGACGGAGTTTGGCTTTGATGTTCTGCAGGTCGCGCAAGGCCGTTACGCACCGGACCGCTACCGAGCGTTCGTCGGCTTTGAGGTATCCAAACCAGTGCTGGAGCGCGCGTTCCTCGACACGTACGGCATCGAGCTAAAGGACGTTTTCGGGAGCCTGGATCTCGCGTTGGGAACCTTCCGGTATAGCGTCGGCTCGATCATTCCGGGCATGACACGAGTGGCATGGCAGCTCAAGAAGGACCAGGTCACTAAGGAAATTCCCGGCATTACGAAAAAGAAGTTTCTCTACAATCTCTCTCGCTCCAGCTACGAAAAAGAATGGGGAACGGAGTATCACAGGCCTGGTTTTCGCACACGCCTGGTGACCTGGGTGTTACGGATCATGCCGAAGTTCGGGCCCTTCAAATCGCTCCCGTTCCGCGCGCCGACGCCGGAAGTCGAGAAAATGTTTATGGCCAGCTTCAACGCAACCGTCGAAAACTATCGCGCGTTACTGGCGAATGTGAGCGCTGGCCGGTTAGAACTGACGAACGAGAATTTCGACCTTGGCCAACCGCTAGCCGCCAGCAAGTACCTGGGAGCAGACCAGGCGTATGACCAGTTACTGGGCAAACTCGCGGACAGGAAGTTCGCCGGAGTTTCACCGGACCTGCGCGGTAATGTCCTGGACTACTATATGGACCGGAAACCTCCCGCGTCTCCTTCTGCCAAGAAAGCCGCCGCCGAATGGAAGAAACTGATGGGCGAGGTTGAAGAGCTTCGAGCAGCCGCGGCAATCTCCGTAACTGATGCTCCGTAATGTTTGCTCTGGAGTCACCCTGGTTTTCGGCTGGATGCGGAAGGCCTGCGAAGTAGGGCGCCATACCCAGACCGTTGTGCTACAAAGGATTCCCAGGGGGTGAGTTACGATGCGGGCACATTTCATCGCGCTTTCGGCCGTGCTGGGGGCGACGCTTTTCCATGCGACCTCGGGACTGGCCCACCACAGCAACGTGGCCTTCGAGGTGACCAAGGTCGTCACCCTCACCGGAGTCGTCAAGGCCTTTGAGTGGAGGAATCCGCACACGTGGGTGATCCTCACCGTTGACGACGGGAAGGGCGGAAAAGTGGACTGGGGGATAGAAGGGCGTGCGCCGGGCGTGTTGCTCCGCGCCGGCTGGACCAAAAACTCCCTCCAGCCCGGCGAGATGATTACTGTCGATATGAGCCCTGCGAAGGACGGCTCGAAGACCGGTCTGGTCGCGCGCGTGACCAAGGCGGATGGCACCATCCTGCCCAACGCGGGGCCTGCGCAGCAATAGGATTGATTATGCGATACGTCCTAATCTTGTCCCTGATCCCAGCTGCGATCTACGCGCAGACAGTGCCGGATTTCTCCGGGGTCTACTATCCCATCAATCCATTCGGAGCGAATGCGCTAGGCCGCGGACCTGCCGCGGGCAAACAGCCCCCGGCCGCAGGTAAACAAAATGGTCCGCCGCCGCGACCCACCCAGTCGGCGCCGCTCGCGGATGGCTCGCAGGGGCGCTCGCCGGATGCGCCGTCGCTGACGCCCGAGTACATGGCGAAGTGGGAAGTGATCCGGAAATCACGCATGGCCGGATCCTCGGAGTACGACAACACCGCCAAGTGCCTCCCGCCCGGAATGCCGGCGATGATGAGCATGGCATACGGAATGGAGGTGATGCAGAACAAAGACAAGATCACCTTGTTTAGCGAGCTGAACGACGCCTTGAGGCGCGTATACCTCGATGGGCGCAAACCCACGCAGAAGATTCTGGACGATCCCACCTATGCCGGATACTCGACCGGCCACTGGGAAGGGGACACGCTGGTGGTCGACACAGTCGCCTTGCACGAGAACTCCTTCATCGAAGGTTTCTCGCCGCATAGCGACGCGATGACGGTCAAGGAGCGCATTCGGTTCCTCAGCCCCGGGCTACTGGAAGATCGGATCACCGTCACCGATCCCAAGGCGCTCACCAAGCCCTGGGAGACCGTCAAAACCTATCGGAAGGCTACGTCGGGAAACGACGAACTTCGGGAGTTCGCGTGTCCGGAGGGGCTCGCCGACGCCAAGTAAGTTCAGATACCTGTACGCCGCAAGACGCGCTTCTCGGAGCGCAGCGTAGCGGTCAGTTCGTCGGCCGGTTCACCTTCTGAGCCGCGCCCGTTCAAGCAGTAGACTAAGACAGGCCCCTTCGGGGAGAAACTGTCTATGAAACGAGATTTCCTGTCCCGGCTGTTGCTGGCGATGGCCATCGTTCAACCCGCCGTTGTACATGCGGCCGTGCAAAACCGCGTGACTGCCGGCGAGTTCCTCATCGATCCACCGACGCTGATCAACCTCGGCTTTGAATGGATGATCGATGGCGACGACAATCGCAACGCGACCGTCGAGGTCCGCTACCGCAAGAAGGGCGATCGCGAGTGGAACGATGCGCTGCCCCTGCTGCGGCTGCAACATGAGCGGATCAACCGGGACCCGCAGCTAGACGTGATCGTGCCGAACATGTTCGCGGGCAGCATTCTGGATCTGGAACCGGATACCGAGTATGAGTGTTCGTTCGTAATGTCGGATCCCGATGGCGCGCGGGGGCAGACGCGCAAGATCGTCACGGTCCACACGCGCGCTGAGCCTCAGCCCTATAAGGGTGGGCGCGTGTTCCATGTGTACCCGCATCGCTACTCCGGTCCGAAGCAGGAGCCGGCCTTCGAAGGACTTCTGTGCGCGTATTACCTTACCTGTGCTGGCACCGATTGGGCGACGGCGGCCCGCCCCCGGGTGAAGCCGGGCGATACGATTCTGGTCCATGCGGGCGAGTACAAATACGATCGCTACGAATACACGAACAATCTGGGCGTCAGCACGGTTCCCTTTGACGGGACTTACTACTTGACCGCGAGCGGCACGGAGGATCGACCGATCGCGATCAAAGCGGCGGGGGATGGAGCGGCCGTCTTCGATGGGAACGGCGCGTTCAACCTCTTCAATGTCAAGGCTGCGAATTACACCTACTTTGAAGGGCTGACGATTCGCAATACCGAGATCGCCATCTGGGCGGGAACGCAGTTCATCGCAGGGTCGAAGGGTCTCACAGTAAAGCATTGCCGTTTCGAGAATATCGGCATGGGTGTGTATACGAACTATTCGGGGTCGAGCAATTTCTACATCGCCGACAACTGGTTCATCGGAAAGAATGACCCGGATCACGTGATTGGCTGGAATGGAGATTTCTGGGCGCAGTTTGCCCGGCCCGGGTCCGGCCAGAAATTCCCGCCGCAAATGCCTTCGTATATCGCCGTAAAGGTGTACGGTCCGGGTCATGTGATCGCCTATAACTATGTGGCCAATTTCCACGATGGGATCGATATCGAGACGTACGGGAATCCGGATGGCTCGTCCGCGGCGGAGGGGCCGAAGTATCCGCCGAGGGAGTATTGGGATCGGCGGCCGGTGGCGATCGATTTCTACAACAACTACATGACCAACTTCCACGACAACCCGTTTGAAACCGACGGCGGGATGCACAACATCCGGGTGATGCGGAACATGATTATCAACTCAGCCTCGCACGCATTCTGTAACCAGCCGTCGAACGGCGGGCCGGTTTATTGGGTGCGCAATATTGCGTATCACCTGCCCGGCGGCTCTACCAGGCTGACCAACGGATCGGCGGGAGTGCTGTTCTACAACAACACGGTTCTATCGGAGACGCAGGCGGCCGCGACGTCCAATACTCACTGGCGAAACAATTTATTCCTAGGCGAGAACACGCAGCCGGTGCTGTTCGGCGTGAGCACGTTCACTAGTTATACGTCGTCGGACTACAACGGGTTCCGGCCCAATCCGGGCGCGGACATGTCATTCCAGTGGAATTCACCGGCGGCGGGAGTGGTGGCGGATTACGCGGCGCCAGGCCACACCGCGGCGCTGGAGACTCGCAATTTTCAAACGTTGGAGAAATACAGTCAAGCTACCGGCAAGGATCGCCACAGTGTGCAGGTGGACTACGACATTTTCGCCAACGTGCCCAGGCTCGACCGGAACGATGTTGCGAACGTGCAAAAGGTCTACAAAGCCGAAGATTACGATTTTCGACTAAAACCTGGTTCGGCCGCAGTGGACCAGGGGGTCATACTCGCGAATGTGAGTGCCCGTTATACGGGCCAGGCTCCGGACTTAGGCGCGCTTGAAGTGGGTGAAACACTGCCACACTACGGGCCGAGGCCATAGTGTACGGCGGTTCATCCGAAAGCAGCCATCGCAGCCTGGCCCAGGCTAAAAAAACGCTGCGACTCCGGGCGGATTACGCCCGCTAATCTCCACGTCATTTCGGTTACACCCCGGGCTTGGGCGGCTTTCACCGCGCCTTCGTCTGCGCCTAGTAGATCCGCTACCTCCTTCACCGGCAGCTTTTCAAGGATGGCCAGGATCACGACACATCGGGAGAACGCATCCATCTCCAGCAGAGCTTCTTCCAGCTCTTGTTTGGTAAGACGTCCGAGGTCCGCCGAGGCAAGGCGAGCCAACTCCGCAACATCGCCCTTGGTGGCCGGCAGGGTTCGCAATGCGGATTCGCGCAGTTGGCGGCGAATCGTCCCCAGGGCGGAGACAATCACCAATCTCCGCGCCCAGGACAGCATAAATTTCTGGAGTGCTGGAGCCGGGGTTTCGCTGTTGAGGGCTCCGGTGAACGCTTGAATGCTTCGCTCCCGGTCTCCTGTCAGCAGGAAGGCCAGCCAGTACAGTTCCGCCATGTTGTCTCTGAAAATTCGGTCCATTTTCTTCGTCCTCTAGTTCTTCGTGCTCCAGTGGTCCCCTGGCGCGAGCGGGAGAAAATCCGCGCCAGACCTACCCATCGCAGTCATCGCTTTTCCCTCGTCTGTCTGTCCAGTTGGGTCTCTCGCCCATTGCTTGGTCTAAAAACTATTCTTCGCTGTGCCGCCGCTTCGCTTCCTGGTGTTGTTGTGCATCACCGCGCCGAGCAACGGCGTGGGCGGGGTAAAGTCGGGAACCTGGGCCGCAAGCATACCGGCGAATCCAATCGCGAGAATGACCGTGCTCCGCATGGTCTCATTCAAAAGCACGGCTGAGGCCAAAGTGATACTTTTCGACAAATACTTTATTTATAATTATTTAAGTCATTTGAGCGGATCAGGCCCAGCCAGCTTGAGTGCTGATATTTCAGCGGTCGCCGAAATCTCAACAAGCGATACAATGTTTTTGTTGGCAGGTCCACGAAGCATGTCAGACAGTTCCAGCTTGCGAACCGATTTTCAAACGCTGCAGTTCCAGGCGGCTCTGGTCGAGATCTCTCGAGCCGGCTCGGCCGGCCTGGACGACGCGCTTACCCGGATATCCGTCGTCGCCGCGGATGCGCTCGAGGTAGCTCGCGTCAGCATCTGGCTATTCAACGACGACCATACGGAACTCCGCTGCCTGCACCTTTTCGATCGCAATCGCAATGCTCATGAGAGCGGAGCGATTCTCGAAGTCGGGAAGTATCCTCAATACTTCAAGGCGATGGACGAAAGCCGGACCATCGCGGCGGACGATGCTCGCACGCATCCGTACACCAGCGAGTTCGCGGTCGGCTATCTCGACGTCCTGAATATCTTCGCGATGCTGGATGTTCCCATTCGCCGCGAAGGTCGCGTCGTGGGAGTGCTGTGCAATGAATACACCGGCGCGCCCCGATCCTGGCGGGCCGACGAGCAGAACTTCGCCGGCTCCTTGGCCGACCTCGTCGCTCTGGTGCTCGAGACGGATCGCCGCCGGGAAGTGGAGCGCGAGCTTCGGACGTCCTTCGACCAGCTGGACCTGTTCTTTTCGCAGTCGCTCGACGGCTTCTCCTTCATGATGCTGGACGAACCGGTTCGCTGGGATGACAGCGCCGATAAAGAGAAGATCCTGGATTACATCTTCGAGCATCAGCGGACCACTAAAGTCAATGACGCCATGCTTCGCCTGTACGGAGCAACCCGGGAACAGTTTCTGGGACGAAGAACGAAGGACGTTTTCGCGCACGATCTGGTCCAAGGGCGCCGGTTCTGCAGGGAAATGCTTGACGCCGGACATCGGCACGGCGAGAGCGAGGAGCGCCGCCTGGATGGAACCCCGATGTGGCTCGATGGAGACTACATCTGTATCTACGATCAAGAAGGGCGGTTTACCGGCAGCTTCAGCGTCCAGCGCGACATCACCGCACGGAAACACGCCGAACACGCTCTCCGGCGGTCGAGCCAGCGCCTCAAATTGTTACGGCAGACGGATCGCGCCATCCTTTCGGCCCGTTCCGTCCAGGAGATCGCGGACGCGGTACTCGCGCGCTTTCACGAGCTGGTTCCATGCCAGCGCGCCAGTGTATCGGTGATCGAGCCGGGAGCCGCGGCCGCCCGCCTGGTGGGCGTTTTGACCGCGGACGGAACACCCCTGGGCGTTGGATCGTTGAGGGTTGGGTCGTGGGTGCCCCTGGATCTTTTTGGTGACCCCGATGATCTTCGGCAGGGCAGGCCGTACGTGGTCCCCAACCTCGCTCATACAGCGATCAGGCCAGCACGGGTCGCTCTCGAAGAAGATGGAATCCGCTCGATTGTCGCGGTCCCCTTGCTGGCCAATGGTGAACTGATCGGCACGCTGAATCTAGGCTCGAATGAGATCGCCGCCTTCTCGGCGGAGCACGTGGAAATCGCCCAGGATGTGGCCGACAGTCTCGCGGTGGCCATCCGTCACGCTCACTTGAACCAACAGGTAGCGCATCACGCCGCGGTACTGGAACAGCGGGTCGCCGAGCGAACCCAGGAACTGTCCGAAACCAATTCCCGGCTCCGGGAAAGCGAGGATCGGGTTCGGGCGCTGTATAACAGCACGCCCATCATGATGCATTCGATTGACGGCAACGGCTGCATTCTGGACGTGAACGAATTCTGGCTGCACACGCTCGGATATGAGCGTAGCGAGGTGATCGGCCGCCCGGTGGTGAATTTTGCCGCGCCTGAATACCAGACCTACGTGCGCGAAGAGCTGATGCCCAGACTGGTGCGCGACGGCTTCGTCAAAGACGCGGAAGTTCAAGCCTTCAAGAAGAACGGTGAGCGGGTAGATCTTCAGATCTCCTCGGTCGTAAAAAGGGACGCGAGCGGGACATACCTGTTCAGCCAGACGTTCCTGCTGGACATTACCGAACGGAAGCGTGCCGAGCGGGCGCGCAAGGAAACCGAGGAGCGGCTGGCCGGGATTTTCCGGTCGGCCATGGATGCAATCATTGTCATCGATTCCGAAAGACGGATCGTGATCTTCAACGAGGCCGCGAAAACCACCTTCCAGTGCGACTCACCGGACGTGATCGGACAGAGGCTTGATCCGTTTCTATCCGAACCGCTGGAGCAAGTCTTGAGCGGATACATCGCTTCGGACAGTTCGGAGTCCCCGCGGGGCTGGATTCCCGAAGGGATGCGCGCGATCCGGAAGAACGGCGACCAGTTTCCCATCGAGGCCACGGTCTCCCGGACCGATGTCTCGACGGGCAGATTATTCACCATCATCCTCCGCGATATCGGCCAGCGGAAACAATCCGAGGAAATGCTGGACCAGTTGCAGCGTGAGAATGTCTATCTTCAGGAAGCGCTGCAGAGCGAGCTGAACTTTGAAGAGATCGTGGGCGCTTCTGCCGCCATTCAGAAGGTCTTCACCAGTATCGAAATGGTGGCTCAGACCGATTCCACGGTTTTGCTGCTCGGAGAGACCGGCACCGGGAAGGAATTGATCGCTCGCGCGCTTCACAATCGCAGCCAGCGAAGACAGAGCGTCATGGTCAAGGTGAATTGCGGTGCGCTGCCCGCCAGTCTGGTGGAAAGTGAACTGTTCGGCCACGAAAAAGGCGCATTCACCGGAGCTGTCGGGCAGAAGAAGGGCCGTTTCGAGCTGGCGCATCGCGGCACCATCTTTCTCGATGAAGTGGGTGAATTGCCGCTCGAAACTCAGTCCAAGCTCCTGCGGATCTTGCAGGAGCAGGAGTTTGAACGCGTGGGTGGTTCCCAGACCCACAAGGTGGATGTGCGGGTCATCGCAGCCACCAACCGCGATCTCGAACAGGAAGTCCGGCGCGGGGCGTTCCGGGCCGATCTTTTCTACCGCCTCCACGTCTTCCCTATCGAAGTGCCGCCGCTACGTGAGCGCAAAGACGATGTTCCGCTTCTGGCCGGGTATTTCGTCCGCAAGTTCTCGCAGCGGATGGGCAAGCGGATCCAGGGCATCAATCGCGCCGTATATGAGCAACTGCATCAATATGAATGGCCGGGCAACGTGCGCGAACTCGCGAACCTTCTGGAACGGGCAGTCATCTTGTGCCAGTCGGACATCCTCGAGCTCAAGCACCTCGCGATGAGTCGTGTGAAACAGGGATCGGCAGGTCCCGCCGAGGGACTTCCAACGCTCGAAGAAGCCGAACGGCGGTTGATCCTGCGCGCCTTGGAACAAACCGGCGGGACGCTGGCTGGACCGAATGGCGCAGCCCAGATTCTGGGGCTCAACCGATCCACTTTGTGGTCGCGAATGAAGAAGTTAGGCATCGACCTTCCCAAGCAGCGCAGCTCCGCCGCCAAAACTGACTAGGAATGTTCATCCTTCCGCATTGCGTTGAAATATCAGCATATCTATAAGTCCTTCCGTAAATAAATCCAATAGAAACAATATTTTGTACGTTGGCACGATTCGTGCTCCTATCGAGATCGCCATGTACAGAATCAGCCGAGTTCTTGAAACCTCCTCCGTAGCCATCGTGAAGATCGCCGGTCAAGTCACCGACTTCGATATGACGGGCTGGTCAGAGTTCCTGAAGGAGCTCGAGGGCGAAGCCGGAAGATGGATCGTGCTGGATTTCTGCGATGTTTCGCGCGTGGACCGGAAGCCGTCCGAGTTGCTGGTCCGGATCTTGCCGAAACACGTTCTGTTGCTGAATTGTCCGACCGGGATCAAGAACATGGCGGACTCCGGAGGCTTGCGCGGCCAAGTGCTCGAACCGACCTCCGACCATCGTTCGTGCTGTGTGAACTCCAACCCCTGGAAGAGCTCTTCCAGTCTGAAGGAGGTACGCCGTGAAAAGTAATTGGTTTCACGACCTTCTCGCGCCAGCCTTGACGGTTTGCGTACTCATGCCGGCGATGGCCGGGATGTGGTGGCGTTATTACTTTGAGTTTTCCCCTCCGCACCCTCCTGCTCTGTCGGGAACTCTTCAAACGGACCACTTGGAAGCCGGCGGGCTGGTTCGCTCTTTCTCGTTTTATATGCCACCTCAGCTGGCGGGAAATGCTCCGCTGGTGGTGGCTCTGCACGGGGCCAACAGCGACGGCGAGAAACTCCGCGCCTTCACCGGTTACGAGTTCGAAGCCCTTGCCGACCGGCACGGGTTCATGGTGGCGTATCCAGATTCGTTTGCCGGAAGCTGGAACGATTGCCGCGTGGCTCCTAACAACCCGGCCAGGCGTCAGGGCATCGACGATGTCGGCTTCCTGAAAGCAGTGATCGCGAATTTACAGGCGCGTTATGGCTCGGGCCGGCCGGTGTACATCCTGGGATACTCAACCGGCGGGCTTATGGTTTACCGCTTGGCAGTGGAGGCACCCGAAGCCTTCACGGCCGCGGCCGCCATTTCCGCGAGTCTGCCAACCGAGGCCGATTCCGACTGCGTTCCTTCCCGAACGCCCGTCTCCATCGCGATCCTGAACGGGACTGCCGATCGGATTAATCCGTTCGACGGAGGAAACAAGAGCAGCGTCTGGACGATGAGCCTGGGGAATGTACAGTCGGCGGAACAAAGCGCGCGTTATTTCGCCGAGTTGGCCGGGCATGGAAGTCAGCCCCGCATCGAACGGCTTCCCAACCATAACAGCCATCCTTCCACCTGGGTGGAGCGGCGCACTTGGTCCGGCGGCAGGGCGAACATCGAACTGCTGGTGATACACGGGGGCGGACACACGATCTCGCAACCGCTCGTTCGCCAGCCCAGGATCCTGGGCCCCACCAGCGCGGATGTCGATGCTCCGGACGAGCTTTGGCGTTTCTTTACGAAACCAGGCGAGAGAATCTCCCTAGCGACCACACGACTCGAAGTTCGAGATAAGTAGTAGGCCGTCAACCGCCCGGTCCGGGGCGTTCGCCCCGTACAGTTCATAGGGCCCTTCGCGACTGTTCAAATCCCGTATAATGGCTGCGGGCAGAATGCTTTAGGACGAAGGGGGCGCGGCATGGTTGACCGACACCAGAGGCACTGCTTGGCAAGAAGGCTGGCATTGACGCTGCTCGTGGTGTCTGGTTTCACCGTAGCGACGGCAACCGCCGCCGTCACGAGCGATTCGCGACTGCCCGATGCCGCCAGAACGCAAGACGCCAAGGCGGTTCGCGGTACTACGCGGACTATTACCAATCATTAGCAATTATCCTTGATCCCTGTCGTAGCTCCGGATACAATATCTTCTCTATGAGATCGACATCGCTGATTCACCCGGTCGCCTTAGTGGTGGCCCTGCTTGGCATCGCTACCGTGGTTGGAGCCAGTCCGATTATCTATATGGAGTCGGGAACGGCGTCGGGCATGATCGGGGGGACAGCCTTTTCGGACGTCCAGGTGCAGGTAACAGTGAGTGGAGACACCGCCAACGTCGTTTCTGGTGTTATTGAAGGCTTTGCTTTTTTCGGTAACGTGAGTAGTGCGACAACGGTGACGATCGCCGGCATCGGAACCGCTACCGTCAGCGATCCGAGTGGAATTGTTTCAATTCCTACGCCTGTTTCTATCGACACCGGGTTCCCTGTTCTGCCCTACGTCGCAATCGGAACATTGGACAGTACTCTGTCATTTGATTCCCTTACTGGAATCGGGGTCGAAGGCAGCAATGCGCTACTCGGCTACGATCTCAAAACGTCCATCGGCCCGATCACGGGGAGCCCAGGAGGTATCGGATACCCTACCAGCCTCTTCTTTCACACGACGTTGGGCGACCTGAGCTTCACCGCAAATTTCTCGCCAACCACTGTGGGGACCTTTACCGCCACCCTGGTACCAGAGCCGACCAGCCTGCTTCTCCTCGGCAGCGGCTTGGCGCTGCTCGCGGGCCGATCGCGTTTTCGCACGCGCGGCTGTTAGAGGTCGTTTCCGAGACTATAGGCAAGCAGGACCCGGCTCGCCGTCTCTTGGTTGAACCTGTCGCTCAGGGGACCCTTCGCCGACCCTCCAAATCTCGTATAATAGCTGCGGGCAGAATGCTTTACGACGAAGGGGGCGCGGCATGTTTGACCGACACCAGAGGCACTGCTTGGTAAGGGCGTTGGCGTTGACGCTGCTCGTGGTGTCCGGTTTCGCCGGGGTGGCGACTGCCGCCGGCACGAGCGATTCGCGACTCCTCGATGCTGCCAGAACGCAAGACTCCAAGACCGTTCGTGCGCTACTGAATCAAAAGGTTGACGTCAATGCGCAGTCCAGCGATGGCTCGACAGCGCTACTTTGGCTGGCGCACTGGAACGATACAGAAACAGCGGATCTACTGCTGAAGGCGGGCGCGGACGCGAATGCGGCAAACGAATTCCGCATGACGCCGTTATCGCAAGCGTGCACCAACGGAAGCGTCGAATTTGTGCGGCTACTCCTGAAATCGGGCGCGAATCCAAACACGGCGATCGCCACGGGCGAAACTCCGCTGATGACCTGCGCGAAGACGGGCAACGCCGACGCAGTCCGCCTGCTGATCGAATTCGGCGCGGCGGTCAACGCGAAGGAGCCAACTCAGAGCCAAACGGCATTAATGTGGGCCGCCGCCGAACGTCACTCGAACGTGGTGAGTGCGCTCATCGCAGCGCACGCGGATCTCAAGGCCCGCAGCAAAGAAGGGTTCACTCCGATACACTTCTCGGCGCGAGTCGGGGACCTGGAGAGCGTCAAGTTGTTGCTGGCTGCCGGAGTGGATGTGAACATCCAGACTCAGACTGATCAGGCGAAGACTGGCGACAACGAAGAGCCAGTCGTTACCATTGGACTTACCAGGACTGCCAGGCCTGGGGCAGCCGCGGGCTACACTCCCTTGCTGGTCGCGACCTTGCGGGCCCAGGTAGACCTCGCGCTGTATCTGCTGGATCATGGCGCCGATCCCAACATTGATGCCGCGGGCTTTACACCTCTGCATTGGGCGTCCACCACCTGGGAAGGCTACGCCGCGAATCCGGTGTACGGTTTTGAAGACCCCATGTCCGGAATTCCTGATCGCCAGGCCAAGCTGCGTCTGGTAAAGGCCCTGCTGGCTCACGGCGCAAATGTGAACGCGCGCATGACCAATCGCCAGCCGTCGTTCGCTACCGGATACACGGACGCCGTCGGGGCGACTCCTTTGCTGCTGGCCGCTTCGGTCGATGACGTGGAGATGATGCGCATTCTGCTCGCGGCCGGCGCTGATCCCAAGATCCCCACTGCGACGAAGGCGACATCCATTATGGCTGCCACGGGCCTGAACCACGGCATCGGGGAGTCTTTGGTCACCGAGGCGCAAGCGATCGATGCGGTGAAGCTTCTGTTGGATAGCGGCGTCGACCCGAAAGGCGAGACGAACGTCGGCGAGAACGCCTTGTTTGGCCCGGCGTATCGCGGGTGGAACACGCTTCTGGCGCAATTGATCGATCTGGGCGTGAACGTGAATTCGGTCAGCAAGGCCGGCACGACGCCGTACCGCGCGGCCAACGGTCAAGGCGACCGGCTCGGCGGCGTCCTGGTTAACAAGGAAGGCGTAGATCTGCTGCTGAAGCACGGCGCGGATCCGAAGCTGGGAGTCGTGTGCGAGTCCCAGAATCGGTGCCGGGAAGTGAAGTGAGGAATCAGCATGACACGCCACGGCATATACGGGATCGCGACGGCATGTCTGGCGGTTTTTGCTGTTGCGGCTTTCGGTTTTCAGGACAAGCCAGCGTCCGCCACGCCCGCGGCCGACCTGGTGAATAAGTACTGCGTCTCCTGCCATAACCAGAGGCTGAAGACCGCGGGCCTGGCTTTGGATCGTGCGGATTCTGTGATCGTCGCCAACTCGGCGGAGGCTTGGGAAAAGGTCATCGTGAAGCTGCGAAGCCGTGCGATGCCACCTCCTGGCCTGCCCCGCCCCGATAACGCGACCTACGATTCGGTTGCCGGTTGGCTGGAAGCGGGAATCGACCGCGAGGCTCACGTGAACCCGGGGCGGACCGCCAGCTTACATCGTCTTAATCGTGCTGAATACGCCAACGCCGTGCGGGATCTGGTCGCGGTGGAAGTAGACGCCCAAACGACGCTGCCGCCGGATGAGCAGGCGTTCGGTTTCGAGAACAACGCGGAAGCGCTTTCGCTGCCACCGGCGCTGTTAGACCGGTATGTATCCGCGGCGGCGGCCATCGCGCGGCGGGCCGTGGGCGATCCGAACATGCCTGCGGTGTTCGTGCGCTACGGCGCGTTGAAGAACAGCGCCAACGACCAGACATACCTTCGCCAGACGGAGCGTCTGGGCGAAGACTTCCCTCTGGGCACCAAAGGTGGTATTGCCGCGCGCCACTATTTCCCGGTAGACGGGGAGTACGTGTTCAAGCTTCGGCTGCAACGGGCCTGGGAAACCTCAATCCGCGGCCTGAACGTCCAGAATCAATTCGAGATCCGCGTGGATGGAGTGCGCGTGGCGCAGTTTACGCTCGGCGGAGGAACACCACCGTCGAGGACTTTTGTCTACGACGGCGACGAAGCGCTGCAGGCTCGCGTACCGGTGAAGGCCGGCCTGCATCAGGTGATGACCACCATGCTCAAATCCGACGATGCCGTGCCGGAAGGCGGGGGTCCGGATCGCCTGTCGCTCTACAGCCGCAATTCCGACAACGCAAGCTCGCCCATCGCCATCGCGGCGTTGCTGATCGGTGGTCCGTATAACGGCAAAGTGCCGCAAGACTCTCCGAGCCGCCGGCTTCTTTATGTGTGCCATCCCGCGACTGCGTCTGAAGAGGCTCCCTGCGCGACGAAGATCGCGTCCAACCTGGCACGCCGGGCGTATCGGCGTGGCGCGACGGATGACGACGTGCAGACGCTGCTCGCCTTTTACAACCGCGCTCGCGCAAACGGAAATTTCGACGACGGGATTCGCTCCGCGCTGGAGCGCGTGCTCGTAAGCCCTGATTTTCTGTTCCGCATCGAGGCAGATCCGGCCGGCGCCGCTCCCGGTAGCGTCTATCGTGTTTCCGATGTCGAGCTGGCGTCGCGACTGTCGTTCGCCTTGTGGAGCAGTATCCCCGACGATACGCTGCTGGACTTGGCCATTCGTGGCAAGCTGCATGAGCCAGCGGTGCTCGAACAGCAAGTTTCGCGGATGTTCGCCGATCCCCGTGCGCGCACTTCATTAGTCCAAAATTTCTTTGAAGATTGGCTGCAGACTCGTAACGTCTGGCTGCTCAATCCCGACAGCACGAAGTTTCCCTGGTTTGACGACAATCTTCGCACCGCGTTCGTGACCGAGACAGAGATGTTCCTGGACGCTCAATTGAAAGAGGACCACAGTATCCTCGACCTTTTGACGTCGAATGAGACTTTTCTCAACGAACAATTGGCGCGCCATTATGGAATTTCTGGTATCTACGGGACCCACTTCCGGCGCGTGAAGCTCACCGATGAGAACCGCTTTGGACTGCTGGGCAAGGCCAGCACGCTCGCCGTCACCTCTTACCCAACGCGTACTTCGCCGACGGTTCGCGGAAAATGGCTGCTGGAGAATATTCTGGCCGCGCCGATGCCGCCTCCTCTCCCCAATGTGCCCGCGCTCGAGTCGAGCAACAAGGAGGGCAAGCCGTTGCCGGTCCGGGAAATGCTGGAGTCGCATCGCGCCAGCCCGGTGTGCGCGAGCTGCCATGTGCGCATGGATCCGCTGGGGCTCAGTCTCGAAAATTTCGACGCCATCGGGCAGTGGCGCACGACAGATGCGGGTCAGGCCATTAACGCGTCCGGCGTGCTGCTGGACGGAACGAAAATCAACGGGCCGCGCGAGCTGCGGCAGGCACTGATGGCGCAGAAGACCCAGTTCGCCAAGGCCGTCACCGAAAAACTTCTGACTTACGCACTGGGCCGCGGGCTCGAGTACTATGATGCTCCCGCGGTGCGCGCGATTGATCGCTCGGCGGCGGCGAACGGGTACCGATGGTCGTCACTGATTCAGGCCGTCGTGATGAGCGCGCCATTTCAAATGAGAACCGCCGCGCCAATAGGATCTCAGTAAGGAGAACAGGATTATGTTCGTCACGAAGAAGGCCATTTCACGCCGCACGATACTCCGCGGAGCGGGCACGGCCGTCGCATTGCCTTTGCTCGATGCCATGATCCCGGCGTTCGCGCCGGCAGCGACCACCACTCCTGTTCGCCGCTTCGGTGTCGTCTACCATCCGAACGGCGTGATTTATGACAAATGGCTGCCGACGGGCGCCGGTTCCCAATTCGAGCTGTCCCCCACGTTGAAGGGCCTCGAGCCCTTCAAGGACAAACTGATCGTGATTACGGGCCTGTTCAGCGATCAGGCCGAGCCGCTGGGCGACGGCGGCGGCGACCACTCCCGCGCATGCGGCAGCTACCTGACCGGCGTGCACATCAAGAAATCGGACAGCCTGCTCGAGAACGCCGTCTCCATGGACCAAATCGCAGCCAAGGCATTCGAGCGCGACACGCAGCTCTCCTCGCTGCAGATGACGGCCGACGAGAACAGCCTTTTAGGATCCTGCGACCTGGGCTACAGTTGCGCGTATAGCAGCACGGTCTCCTGGCTGACGCCGACGCTGCCGCTGATGGCCGAAAACAACCCGCGCGTGCTGTTCGAGCGGATGTTCGGCTCAAGCGACAGCACGGACGCCCGCGTACGCGCGGCGCGCCTCAAGCAGGACCGCAGCCTGCTCGATTCCGTAAACGATCGCGTGAGTCAGCTCCAGCGCAAACTCGGGACGGCCGACAATCACAAGATGAACGACTATCTCGCGGCGTTGCGGGACGTGGAGAGGCGCATTCAGAAGGCCGAGGAGCAGAGTTCCAAGGAATTACCGGATGTTCACCAGCCTGCCGGCATCCCGGATAATTTCGACGATCATGTCCGGCTGTTGTATGACTTGCAACTGCTGGCGTACCAGTCCGACCTGACGCGGGTCATCACGTTCCTGTACGGCCGTGAGCAGACGGGAAGGCCCTATCCGCAGATCGGCGTGCCGGAAGGGCACCATCCCCTCACGCACCACCAGAACGATCCCGTGAAGATGGAGAAATGCACCCGCATCCAGCGGCATCACATCGCGCTGTTTACGGAGTATCTGGGTAAGCTGCGCAATACCCCGGATGGCGATGGGTCGCTCCTGGATCATGTCATCCTTCTTTTCGGCTCCGGAATCAGTAACAGCGACCGGCACACGCACGGCCCGCTACCGACGTTCGTGGTGGGCGGCGGCTCCGGGACGCTGAAGGGCGGCCGCCATCTCATCTATCCGGAACACACGCCGCTTACGAATCTTCAGCTGACGCTGTTGAATAAGCTCGGCGTGCCTGCGGAGAAGCTCGGCGATAGCAACGGACAATTCAGCGAGCTGTCTGAACTGTAACGCGATCTTTGCGACAGCTAGTGATTCGTGATCTTATCTAGTAACTTCTTGGCCCGATCTCTCAGCGGATAACGGGTCTCACGCTGCAATACGAAAGGATCACGCTGCGCCATCTCTTCAAGCGCCGGCACGAACTCCTGAAGCGCCGGTGCAAACTCCTTCTGATCTGTAAGGTTATCGATTTGATAGAGTGCAGCGCTGCGGATTAGAAACTCTCTGTCATGAATTGCCGTGCGAATCAGACCCAATATTTGGTCCTGAGAGGCTACATCGTTCTTGATTCGCAGAATGGTGACCGCCGTGCCGACGGCAGCCGATCGCACTAAGAGATTTGGATTGTTCAATGCGCTCAGCACGGGTCCGAGGGCTTTCTCTCCGTACTTGATCACGCCTCCGGTTGCCATGCCGCCAGTTCCCAAAGCGCCGACCAGGGCGGGGATCGCGCGATCATCATTCAAGGACGAAACAAGATCTATGGCCGCTGCATAGTGCTCGGAGTTGTCTTCAGCCGTATATCCTGCAGGCAAAGTTGTGTCAACGTTATCGGCCTTGAGCAAATTGATGAGGCCAAGCTTGACTCGATCGGCCTGCTCGGGATTACGGGCCAAAAAGGCAGCCAGCAAGCTTGAGTATTCCGGATCGAAGCCCAGTTGTTGGCCCTCGGTGATCACGCCAACGAGGTCGTCGAAGGCTGAGTTTCGCGTACCCCGATCTGAACTTGCCATGCGAGCAAGCACCGCTGTCACCCGACTATCCAGCGGCTCCGATTGTTGCGCAAAATCCGCTATAGGAATCGCAACGATCGCTATGCAGAGCCACAGAATAGATCGCATTGATTTCACTTCGGCTGTCGGTCTGGATACTTTAGCTTATTTCGATTTACGAAGAGAACTCCGCGGTCGGCGACGATGGCTCGCTGTTGGATCACGTCATCCTGCTGTTTGGATCCGGTATCAGTAACAGCGACCGGCACACGCACGGCCCGCTGCCGACGTTCGTGGTGGGCGGCGGCTCCGGGACGCTGAAGGGCGGTCGCCACCTCATCTATCCGGAACACACGCCGCTTACGAACCTTCAGCTGACACTACTGAATAAGCTTGGCGTGCCAGCGGAGAAGCTCGGCGATAGCAACGGACAATTCAAGGAGCTATCTGAGCTGTAATGGTCGCAAGGTAGACCATCGACGGGTAACCTGCTACTTCCCTTTCAAGTGCTCGACGTCTTTGTTGTTTTCCTGGCAGATGTACTCGATCAACTCGCCGCGCAGCAGGCTGGGGTGAGTGGTGAACGTCCAGGGCTTTGAGAAGGTCTTGGGATCCTCGATGGTGTGCTCAATTTCCAAATGCCCATAGTCGGGGCGCCGGATGCGCTCCGTGACCTTCATCTCCGTGGAGTGGGGAGTTCCGCCTTCATCCAGCCATGTAATGTCGTTCTGCCCGACGGTTTCGACCACCAGAGTGTCACCTTCCCAATGTCCGATCGAATCTCCCAGCCAGGTGTACTCGACCTTGGGATCATGCCCCCGGCCGTCCATGAAAATCTTTCGCCAGATATGCGCGCCGCCCTCGTACACGATCACGATCAGCGCAGGCGTCTGCACGATGGTCCAGGGATACGGCGTGGTGCTCATGCGAGGAACGCCGGGCGGCAGGCAGCGTGCTTCCGGATCGTCCTTGGCCAGCGAGTCCTTGCGCTTCTGATGAAGTTCCGCCGCCCACGGCAGCATGGGGACCTCGATTTTCTGGCGAGCCAGCTCGCCGACCAAGTCGACGTTCTCGCGGATCGCGTTGGGCTGCCAATTCCCCGACAAATCCGGCTTGCCATCCGCGGTTCGCGGCGTGGGACCCTCGGGCGGCCAAGCAGGCTTTGCGGCCGCGGGCTTCGGAGGCTGAGCCGCTGGAGCCGTGTTAGATTGGGCCGAAACAAGGCTGGATGCCAGGAAGGCCACCGCCAACGTCTTCGCAATCATCGGTTTTCGCAGTCTTGTTTTCAGGCACATGAATCCAGACAAACCTCTGTTTAGGATAGCCCCGATGCATCGGGGGAGCGATGGATAATAACTGATAGTGTTCATCATCATTATTGATGAGAAGCCGTGTCACCTTCGTGCATGCGTCACTAGAGCTTGATCAGCTTCATTCCAGGCACAAACTTAGCGATTTCTCCATTCTTCAACGCACTTTCCAAATTCCGGCGTGCTACCCGTGCGTGCTCGCGAGCCAGAGTTTCGGCTCGAGTGGCTTCGCGATTTGTGATCGCCTCCAGAATGCCCACATGTTGATCGATGGCAAGGCGGAATAGCTCCCAGGACTCCGGGGCGAGGTACTGGCGCCTAACGAACGCGCTCGGCGAGGCGAAAGGCAGCGAACAAACTTGTTCCATGGCGCGCTGCAGCATGCGGCAATTGGAGAGATGCAGGATCTCCGCATGGAACTTCCCGTTCAGTTCCATGTATTGCTCCAGATACTCGAGCGTCAACTTGCGGCGCTGTACCAGTCGGACTAAGTCACTTTGGATGCCTTGGAGCTTAGCCGTGTCGGCGGGGCTTTCCACTCGCTCGGCGGTCAAACGTGCCGCCATCCCCTCGAGCAGGCCGCGAAGCTCGATCGCATCGTAGATGTCTGCTGTCGAGAAACGCTGGACTACGAACCCGCGGGTTGACCGGACTTCCAGCAGACCTTCATGCGCCAGCCTTTCCAGAACCAGCCGAAGAGGAATGCGGGATACACCCAGTTCCGCGGCGAGGGGGACTTCCCGAATCCGCTCACCCGGCTGAAAGTGACCTTCGAGCAACATCTCTCGCAAGACGAGCGTCGCCCGACCGGTTTGAGACCCGCCACGCGCCTTAATCTTTGGAGCATCGGAGGCAGAAGCCGGCGGGGCAATGGACGTAACTTTTCTTCGGGGCAGAGCCTTCATTGTATCGCCCAATGCTTATCAACAAACGTAATTCCCAGTATCAGCGCCACTCCATCGACTATTCGCCGGGCCAAGGCTATACTGCCTAAACCTTATGACTCTGGGCCCCCTCAGAGTTGGGAGATCCCAGCGCATCGGGTTGCAAGCGCATGGCCCGGTTCGCTGGGTCTCTTTGGGGCTCTAACCACGGTCGAGCCCTCTGGTAAGAACTCGGGAATGGCGACGTCATCTACGCCTTCTTTCCAGCGGCCATTGCAGTTTCAGGAACCCGAATGGGCTCGAGCGACTTGAGGATTTCTGCACGGCGATCCTCGAACCACGGAGGCAGGTGAAGTTTGCTGCCTAGTTGCTCTTTGGTTTCGTCTTTCTCGAAACTTCCCGGAGCATTGCAGCAGCTCTCGACCAGAATCCCGCCCGGGCATCGGCAGTACATCGAAAAGAAGTAGAACCGGTCCTTAATCTCGGAGGCATCCGTGTAGCCGAGCTCTTCATAGATCGCCTTTTGCTCGGCAAGCGCATTCTGATCGGCTCCCCAGAGTGCGATGTGATGGAAGGTGCCCGCGCCGAAGGTCCAGCTTCCCGCCGGGCGGTCGGACTCCTGCAGAAGAGTAATGGTCTTGTTGGCTCCGCCCGTTCCGGTTTCGAAGCGATGATACCGCCCTTCCACGCCGGTCTTCCGGAATCCCAGCGCGTCCACGAAAAACCGCTCGGTTTCCGCGACTTCCCGGACGGAAAGCACTGTTCCGTGAAACCCTCTGGCCGACTCGCTCTTGGCGATTTCCGGAGTACTCCAGCCCTCCCGTTGGTCGGCTTGGTCTTCAATGACTTCTACGCCCAGCCCGGACGGGTGGCGGAAGCGGATGAAGGACTGGCCGAACCGCTCGGCGATGGGGTCGTGATCCACCTTGTGACGCTTGAGATGCTCTTTCCAGAACGGCAACGATCCCTTGGCAACCGTGAATGATGTGGCGGACACTTGGCCCGAGCCAGGTCTTCCCGGCTTCCGGCTATACGGAAACGTCGTCATCACGGAGCCTGGCTCCAGGTTCGCGTTCGAATAGTACAAGTGATAGATGGGAATCGAGCCGTCCATCAGCACGGTCTGCTTGGCCATCCGTAGACCGACGACTTGAGTAAAGAAATTGACGTCTTCCTGAGCGCCACCGGCACAAGCCGTGATGTGGTGGTACCCGGTAAGAGGGTAATTCATGGGGTTCTCCTTAAAGGCGCAGTGTACCTCAGGTTATCGCCTGCTGTCGCTCGCGTCGATACAATTCTCTTGATAGTTATCATCACATAACATGATGTGGATCACGAACGGAGAACAGGTCGGCCATCACGGATCGCAACCATCTGCTAGCAGGGTCATTTGTGTACCGTTCGTGCCAGTGCTGCATGATGTAGTAGCTTGGCACGCTAAATGGAAGTGGCAGCACTTTGATATTTCCACCACCGGCCAGGTGACGCGCCAATTGCTCGGGAAGGATGGTCAAGTAGTCCAGTGTCGTGATGATGGAGGCGATACCGAGGAAGCTGGGAACAACCAGACCAACCTTCCGCCGTATGTTCTTCGCCTGGAGTACCTTCTCTACCACGCCGTGACCGGTTCCGCACGTGGTGATCGCCAAGTGGATTTCATTCTGGAAATCCTCGATCGTCAGAACGTCTCCAACCCTGGGGTGCTCGCGCCGCAGGGCACAGACAAACTTCTCTTTGAAGAGTCTCTGCTGGCAGAATCCGGCGCCCATCGGCAAAATGAATCCTAGCGCCAAATCCACTTCACCTGTTTCGAGGAGCTTGGGTGTGACTTCCGAGATCCTCCTTAGATCAATGCCCACGTTCGGCGCGATCCTTCTCAGTCGGTGCATAAGACGCGGCATCAAAGTGACCTGCGCGATATCAGTGGAGCACACATTGAATCGCCGGTCCGAGATCAAAGGATCGAAAACCACGTGCAGATCGAGGGCCGTTTGCAGAATGTCCTCAGCGTTCTTTAAGAGACCGATGAGTTCGACTGCGTGGGGCGTCGGATCCATTCCAGACGACGTGCGCACGAACAAAGGATCGTTGAAGTGTTTGCGCAGTTTCGCCAAGCTCATGCTGATCGCGGATTGGCTGAGATCCAGATTCTCAGCAGTTTGCGACACGCTTCTGGTTTTGTGCAATTCGGTGACGACGGCCAGCAGCTTCAAGTCGATGTTGGTCACTTCGCAAGCGCCCCGGAATCCCGGGCACCCCCCTAAGTCTTGAGCAAGCATATCACACAAATGCATGCAATTCTCCGGGGCCATGAACGACGAGTGCGGCCTGTTCTGCCCCTTCCATCGTGCAAGCCGCTGAAATGTGGAGGTCCTCCCTGGACCGCAGGCTACCGCTCAGGAGACTACAATGCATGCATAGCAAGAGCTCGTTATCATCGCACTTGATGGGAGCCATCAGTCTTAGCTGAAGTTAGAGCGAACGGCGCGGGGTTCCCACCATTCCGCGCCAATCACCTGGGGAGCCTTCTGGCTCTCCCGAACTGAAGTAAGTGTGATGGGCCCTCGTCTGTTTACGTCGAGCGATAGGCTTCGCGCGCGACTTCCACGTAAGGCACCGGAGCGACTGTGGCGCCGATATCCACCGGGACATGGCTTTCGACCGTGGCCCGTGAGCCGGTACCCGGCTGCTGGCCCCAGGTGAACGTCACTTCATTGCCCGCCTGCGCGTGCTCATTTTCCAGCATCGCGAGTGTCAGCATCTTGCCTTCATTGGAGCTGTATCCAATCCACGTGGAGACGCCGATCGTCTTGCCGTTCTTCGTGACCTTGTCGTACGGCCAGGTGGAATACACCGCCGACGGAAATTCGAAGAACTTGGCTCGATCACCCTTATCGAAGATCGTGCCCATCGCCTTCATCACATCCGCCGAATTGAGCGCCAGAGTGACTTTGGTGCGCCTGGGACTCTTCGAAATCTTCTCGAGCGCTTCCCGTCCGACAAAGTCATGGTCGAACTTCACCATGGATCCATAACCCAAATCGTAGGGCGTCAGGTAGTAGTCTTCGATATTCTCGGAGTAGAAACTCCCGCCCAGGGAACCGATCCCTTCGTAACTGTTGGCGGGCAGCCATTCACGAAAGGCCTTCAGCTTCGGACTGGTATAAATGGCGGGCAGAGGCGAAGGGATCCAGCCGGATTCCAAGGTGTTCGAAGAATATGCCCGGGCGCCACACAACCGCAACCCGAATTCCTCGCCCGCTGCGACGATCGCGTCCTTCACGGCATCCCCGTCGGCTGCGGGGCCGAACAGCTCGAATCCAGGCTGACCGACCATGCCGTGACGCAGAGCGCGAACGGGTTTTCCCGCGATGGTGAAGACCGCCATCTGAAAGAATTTGACTTCCGGTACCGAGCCGCCGAGCACCTTCTCCATCACTTTCAACGCGTTCGGACCCTGCACCTGATACCGGTAGGTCTTTCGCACCACGGGGCCCTTCTGGGCGGCCGCTCTTTCATCCCGCGTAACCTTGGCGTTGTAGCCGCCGGTCTCGCAGTTGTACTGGACCCAATTGTGAACCGAAGGACGGCCCACCAGGTTGAAAACGTTCGGCTCCAGGCCGAACAGAATGACGTCCCCGATGACATACCCTTCGGGATTGCAGGCGACGAACTGTTTCGCTTTATTCGGACCGAAGTTCTTAAACGTGTTGATGCCGAGGTCGGAGAGCAGCTTCAGGGCATCGGGACCTTCCACATACATGTCGGTCATGTGATACGACTGGTTGAACAGAACGCAGGTCTTCTGCCACGCGCGCTGCTCATCCCGCCAGTTCGTGTACTCGCTCGCCACCACCGGATACACGTAGGGGCCGATCGCCGAGTTTCTTAACAGCTTTACCGGGCTGATCTTCTGCAAAAGTGTCTCTAAATTCTGCTCGCTCATAAACAGTCGATTAGTCTCCGAATCCCAAATTCATTTCAAACTGGTCCAAACGGGCTAGTTTAGCACCCGCACGAGAGCATGCGGCATGATGACGGTCATCAACGACATTGATAACGCTATCGTCGCGCGCTCGGATCGCCTGTGGGCGGCGGGGCATAGTCCTGCTTTCCAGGGGGGCCGAGCAATTCCGTAAAGATGGGCTTCAAGGCATCCGCCCAGACCTGATAACCGGGAATCGCGGGATGGAGCTTGTCGGCGTTCATCATGCCATCGAACAACTTGCCGTCTTGATCCACGAGGCTGGCATTGATATTCAGATAGCGGATCTTCCTGCCATCTGCCAGCTTCGATAAGTTGCGATTAACCTTATCGATCGTAGGCATCACGGCCATATTGTCGTTGCGAGGAAAGATCGCGGTCGCGATGATCGTGGCGTTGGGAGCTTTCGCTCGCAGCAGGCCCAGGACGGCCTTGAGACCCTTGGTGACATCCGCTACTTTCGCGTCATCGCCCTCCCGCGGGACGGTCTTGCCGACGTTATTGGTTCCGGCTAGCAGGACGATAATCTTTGGATGTACGCCGTCGAGTTCCCCGTTTGTCAGGCGCCACAGGATGTTCTCTATCTTATCGGCACCCCATCCGAAATCGGCCGCATTCCAGCCCAAGAAGTTCTGGTTCCAATTTGCAAGCAGCTCTGGGTAGTCGGTCGCACCCCAGCGCCGTGTAATCGAATCACCCTCAAAGTAGATGTCGATGCGTCCCTGCCTGGCTTTTTCCAACAACTGGGCGTGCGCTGTCAGAGAATTCTGGTCCGTGCGTGCGGCTGGTTGATCCGCCGGGCCCTGCGCGAAGGCTCCGATCGCACATAGCAGGACCGCCGGCGTTCCCGCCATTCTCATGGACGTTTAAGGAACTTGTCCGCCCACGGGATGAAGTACTTCCAATTGGGGCCATCGGTATGGCCGCCGTCATGCTGCCTCCAGGCAAGCTGGCCGTCGAGCATGCTCACGTTCACCGCCGGCATTTTTTCCTTGTTGTAATCGTCGGAAGTGCCGAGATCCTTCGCGCCCAGCAAGCGGAACACCGGCCCAGCGGCGACGGCAGCCATATAACTGCCCTGGTGGTCGAGCCATTTTGCGTCTCCCTTCTCGGGCACGCCATAACTAATAAACGTCGGACGCGGCGCACAAAGCGCGATCAGCTCATGGGCATCCACAGGCAAATCGCCGGCGTTCTTGCTGCCAAAAGTTGCTTCCGCGGCGCCGTACTTCATGAAGGTGCCGGCCATCCAGTGGTATTCGCCCGATCCTGTCAGATTCTCCACCGCTTCTCCCCAATTGCGGCGATGCAGCTTGGCTCCGCCTTCGCCTGAAGAGCCGACCAGAACTACAGCAAAACGCGTGTCGAAAGCCATCGTCACCAGGGCAGCCTTCCCATAACGCGACACACCTTCGATCCCCACTTTCTTCGCGTCCACGGCTTTATCGGCCTCGAGATAATCCAGTCCGCGAGCCGCGCCCCAGGCCCACGCTCGCAAAGAGCCCCAGTCATCAGGCTTGCGAGGCTGGCCCTTGTTGACCAGACCGACGATTGCCTTCGTCAGTCCCGCGCCGTTGTCCGCCTGGATGCTACCGGGGTTGATGGATGCATAGCCCCAACCGTGGGCGATCAATTGCTGCGTGGCAGGTGGATCGGCGCCGGGGGCTGGGGCCGGCGGAGCTTTTCCGTTGGCTGGAGCAACTCCCGGGAGCCCCCCGCCGCCGAACATCATCATTACGGGGACCGGCCCTGTGGCGTCGGCCGGCGTGACCAAGGTCATCTGAATCTCGACGCTGATCAGCGGGTACGACGAATTGTCCACATGGCCGACTAGCTGTTTCCCGATAACCGGGCGGGAGCCGATCATCGCAGTCACGGTGTTGGTGACCGTCCAAGTCACTTTGGGCACGTTCTTAGGAACACGGCCCAGCACCTCGCGCTCGAAATCCTCGACAATTTCGGGACGGCGCTGATTCCACCACATCGCGGGCGTGGTGACCTTTTTTCCGTTCTTCAAGGTCAGAGCGTCCGGCAGGACTGGAAACGGGTTGGCCGTGGCTTCGTCGTAATTCGCATGATTGGGCGCGGACTCGTTCCCGCTGGGGCCCGGCCGAAGCGCCTTGATGCCGAGCTGATCCATCATGTTTTGATGGTCTTCTCCCGCAGTCCAATTGGTAGGCTGTTGGCCGAACAGGCCGCCCGCCATGATCACGGGAATGAGCCAGCGATTTGCAGCGCGCATACTCGTATGCTATCTGGTTTTCGGCGCGAATATCGAGAGATCGACGGCATCCGCCATGGCTTTGTAACCGGCGTCGTTAGGATGGAGGCGGTCGGTGTTGTTGTATTCCTTGATGAACTGCCGGGGGTCGTTCGGATCCCGGATGACCTTGTCCCAATCCACCACGGCATCGAAAGCGCCGCCGGTCCGGATGAACAGATTCAAGGCCTGCCTCATGTTCTCGACGGCGTCACTGGCCCCGCCGAAGGGAGTCAAGGTGCAACCGATGACTTTGATTCCATGGGTATGCGCACGTTCGATCATCTGCTGCATTCCCCCGATCAGATCGTCGGCGGTCAGCGCCCGACCGGGCGCGTTGCCTCCCCGGCCCGCGAGGTTCATATCATTAATGCCCTCGAGAATCATCAGCCACTTCACACCGGCCTGGCTCAGCACGTCTCGATCGAAACGGGCCAGTGCGGCGACTCCCGCGCCGTCGCCGAGGACCTGATTGCCGGCAATCCCCATGTTCAGCACCGAGAGGTTGGCGGTGGCAGGATTGGCGACCAGCCGCTCGGAAAGAAGACTCGGCCAGCTCCGATTGGCGTCCACAGTCGAAGTCGTGCCATCGGTGATCGAGTCGCCAAAGGCGACGATCGATGCTGCATCGGCCGGGGCCAGGACATCGACGCTCGAAATCCAATACCACGCGCGCGTGGTCGTCGCATCAGTCATCTCAGACTGGCCGGTTGTGTCTCCTTCTTTCGATATGTAAGTGGTATGCAAGGCCTGGGAGTGCTGCGAAGCGACACCAGAGTTGCCGGGAACATACACGCTGATGGCGAGGTCGGCGAGCTTGGGCACCACCAGATCGACCGGATCGCTCAGGAGCACCGCGCCCGGCAAAACTCTGGCCGAAGCCTTCCCGTTGAACAAAAGCGGGCGATCCGACCCGGGCACGATGGCCGAATCCTTGCCGCGTAACGCGACGTGCGCGGCGCCCATATCCAGCGGCGCTGTGCCAAACGCGTTGGAGAATTGAACGCGAACACGGTCTCCACCGATGCTGGTCCGGATGATCATGCGGGCGGTCTGATTGTTGAGAGTACCCGCGGCTGGCGTTGCCGCGGCCGGCGCAGGGGCCGGAGTTTGTTGAGGCTGTTGTCCTGGCGCGCCCGCGGGTTGGCCAGCCGCGCCTCGTCCTCCAGGTCCTCCCCGGCCGAAGCCGAACCCGGGCTGTTGCTGCGCAGTCGCCCACGTGGCCACCCAGTGCGCACCGCCCGCTCCATTTTGAGCAAACGAGACCGGAACGATCTGCAGGGCTATGGCCAGCGCCCACCCACGGCGAGTCAGACCTTGTGCATGCATTAGCTTTCTCCTTCGAGTCTTCTCAATAACGGACTTCACTTGGCCGGCGCTCCGGGAATGGGAGCTTTGCCGTCCACGGTGAGGAGCAGCAGGTGCGCCGGTTGTGGAGGAAGCGCTGGCGCATCCCCAGCCTTTGCAGCCCCATGTCCGGCTCCGCCGCCGAAAGCGCCCCCGCCGGGGGGACCGCCCGCGACGCTGATGTATTGCTTGCCATCGATCATGAATGAGATTGGTGGTCCCATCTGCGACATGTAGAGATCCAGATCGAGAAGTTTTTCTCCGGTATCCGCGCGAAACGCGAGGAGCTTGTTATTCACGCTCGAAAACACAAGATTTCCGGCGGTCGATAGGCTTCCGCCCGAAAACGGCCCCGCTCCGGCGCCAGCTGCCCGCCAGCGTTCTTTCCGTGCGATGGGATCCCACGCATACAGGACATTGCCCGTTGGTCCGTCAGGTCCGATTTGCGCCAGCGGTTCCGGTTTGGGAGCTGCTGCCGGGGCCTGCTGTGCGGCTTGAACCGCAGCAGCTTCCGCGTTGTCAGGCGGAGGCGTGCCTGCCGGGGCAGCACCCTTGGCTTGATTCGCGCCGCGACCGAGTTGTCCACCTCCCAAAGCCGTGCCCATGTTCATCTGTCCGCGTCCGGTAGGACCGATCTCCGTGGGAGCGGGCGTAAAGCTCGCTGCGGCCGTATAATTCGAGCCTTGACCGGCCGTCCCGGGAATATAAACCAGGCCGGTGCCGGGATTGTAGGACCACGGAGGCCAGACGTGGCCGCCCGACGGTCCGGGATTCACATTGACCGGCGTCGTCTTATAGCGCGCCGCCGGATTCACGATCGGGTGCCCTTTTGCGTCCATTCCCGTGGCCCAGGATACCTTTGTGATCGGATCCGCCGAAATAACTTCTCCGGTCACTCGGTCGATCACGTAAAAGAACGCGTCCTTCGGCGCGTGCATGATCACCTGGCGCCGTCTTCCGTTGATCGTGAGATCGGCCAGCATCAAGTCCGCAATGGAGTCGTAATCCCAGTCGTCACCGGGGACCTCCTGGTAATACCAAACCATCTTTCCGGTCGCGCCGCGAACGGCGATGATGCTGCACGAGTACAGATTGTCGCCAGGACCGCGATGCACGTCCGTCCACGGACCAGGCTGGCCCGTCCCAACGTAGACGATGTCGTTGTCGGCATCGTAGGCCATGCCGTTCCAGACTTCGGCGCCTCCGCCGATCTTCCACCAGTCGTTGGTCCAGGTCTTAGCCGCCGCCTCCAGCTCGGGATGTTCGAACGGCTTGGACGGATCGCCGGGCACGGTGTAGAAGCGCCAGGCCATTTTCCCGGTGTTCACGTCGTAGGCGGAGAAGAAGCCTCGCACCCCGTACTCCCCGCCGCTCACTCCGATGATGATCTTGCCGCCCTTGATGACGCGGGGCGCCATGGTGATGGTGTAAGGCATGGTTTCAGGTGAGACTCGCGTCTCCCAGAGAACCCTGCCGGTCGCCGCGTCCAGGGCTCTGAGCCTGCCGTCCACGGCTGGGGCGATGATTTTTCCTTCGTACATAGCAATACCGCGATTCACCACTCCGCAGCAGATTCTCGATTGCCAGACTTGCTGATTCACTTCCGGATCGGCTCGCCAGAGTTCCTTGCCGGTTTTGAGATCGACGGCGTACACGATGCTCCACGGAGTGATGCTGTACAAAACGCCGTTGAAGACGATCGGGGTTCCTTCCTGGTGAGTTTGAGGATTGCCCGGTGCGAGCGGAATGTCGTAGGACCAAGCCAGTCCGAGACGGCTCACGTTGGATGCGTCAATCTGCTTCAGCGGGCTGTAACGCTGCTCCGACCAATTGACACCGTAGCTGATCCATTCCTCGCCGGTCTTGCTCCCGGTCTTCAACAGCGCGTCATCTACCCGGCGCGGCTGCTGCGCCACCATGATCCAGCCAGCCAGCAGCGCCACCATGGTCATCGGGAACCAGGACTTCAAGAATCGAATGGACCGAAGCATCATTTGTGTCCTCCGCACCGACCTTAATTCTAGAACGGTTTTAGAACAGCTCCTTGCTGGCAAGCGCCGCGCCTTGAACGAGGGCCTCGAACTTGGCCCACATCACCGGCGCCGGTACGCGCTCGATCACGTCCACCTGCGCGAAGCCGCAATCCGTGCCTGCGATCACGTTTTCGGGGCCGACCAGCTTCGCATAACGAACAATCCGATCCGCGACCAGCCGGGGGTGTTCCACGGTGATCGTATGATGCGTGATCACTCCCGGAATCAGGATTTTCCCGGCGGGTAATTTGCGATCCTGCCAGACCCGCCACTCGTGTTCATGCCTGGGATTGGCGGCCTCAATCGAATAAGCCCCGGCGCGCACCTGCAAGATGAAGCCGACGATGTCCCCCAATGCGGCGTCCGCCAGGTGCGGAACGTGCCAGCTTCCAAAGCATATGTGGTACCTCACCCGGTCTTCGGGAATACCTCGAAGCGCGTGATTCAGCGCGTCGACTCGCAGCTGCGCCCATTCCCGGTAGCGTTCCGGACTCTGCTGCACCAGGTGATCGTACATATTGGCGAGTACGGCGTCGTCCACCTGAAGAAGCAAACCAGACTGGTGAATCTCCAGGTACTCCTGCCGCAACGCTTCAGCCAGCGCGAAGATATACTCTTTCTCCGTCGCGTAGTACTCGTTCACGCCATCATAGGCAGTGCTGGCGGGAGCAACTGCTGTCAGAAACGCCTCTTCTACCTTGACCGCCTTCAAAGCTGCTTGAAAATTGGCGATGGCGCGACGGATGGGAGCCCGGTCGCTGTATTCAATCGGCCCGATGCAGGCTTCCGTGGGACGACCGGCGAGCACGCTCGGCATTTCACGAGCGATCAAATCGCCGAACCGATCCAGGTCCCGGCCAAGCCACACGGCCGGGCGCAATTGGTTGGGCCGGATTTCGAATCCCGTTATGCGATTCAGAACGTAGTTAGACCAACTGGATTTTCCGAATTCACCGTCGCTGACGATGTCCACACCGACCGCGGCTTGTTTCTTGACCACTTCGGCAGTCGCGCGCTGCAGCGTTTCGATGTAGCCGCCCGTCGGTGCAGCGTCCTCCGGCCGATCTTGCCCGGACTGGGCTAGTGCCTTCAGCTCCGGAGGGCGCACCAGGCTTCCAACGTGCGTCGTCAGGATTCGTTTTTCGCTTCGTTTCATGTGCGTCGTTCCCGCAGAGTGCCCCGAAGCATATCACGGGAGCTTTTCGACGCAGGTTCATGGATATCAATTGCGTTGATAGTTACTATTAGTTCGGCTGGATCGAGTCTGCGCCCCCCGGTTGACTTGGGAATTAAGCGGGTATAAGATTCCGCCACTGTCTGTTTCTCTAGGGTTTCGCTCAAAGCGGCAGTGAAGAACACTTCGTCACGAGGAGATTTCATGCGTACACTCAGGGCCTTTGCCTATTTATTCCTCTGTATTGTTGCTGCGATGGCGCAAAGCGATCGCGGAACCATCACGGGCACGATAGCAGATCCCGCCGGCGCCATCGTGGCCGGCGCCAAGGTGGAAGCCAGGAACGTCGCTACCAGCGCCGTCTTTGAGGTCGCCAGTACGGACACCGGCAACTTCACTCTGTCCCAGTTGCCGGCTGGAAACTACGAAGTCGCCGTGACGGTGGCGGGGTTCAAGAGGTTCGTCCGCCAGAACATAACCGTTCAGGTGGCGGGTACGGTTCGGATAGACGTGCCGCTCGAGGTCGGAGCGACTAGCGAGTCCGTCACGGTAACCGAATCCACGGCCCTGCTTAAGACCGAGAGTGGAGAGATGAGCCATAACATGACCACCGATCGGGTTGACAATCTTCCGGTGATCAACCTGGGATTCGGCGCAGGCGTGGGCAACGTGCGAAATCCGTTGCAGGCCATCAACCTGATTCCGGGCTCATCCTTCGCCAACGACAATACGTTGCGAGTGAACGGCATGCCGGCCAACACTCAGTCCATCCGGATCGAGGGCCAGGACGCCACCAACGGCGAGCATCGCCAGTTCAACCAGGTGTCCCAGGCGAGCCTGGATGCGATCCAGGAAGTGACGGTTCAGGTCTCAAACTTCGCGGCGGAATACGGGCAGGCGGGCGGCGGCTACTTCAACTACACCATGAAGTCCGGCACCAACCAGTTTCACGGCAGCGGGTACGACTACTTTGTGAACGAAGTCCTTAACGCCGGCACGCCGTTCACCGACGCCGGCGTCACCAACAGCCAGAGAAGCGGCCAGCACATCCGCAACGCGCAGCGCCGCAACAACTACGGGTTCACGTTCGGCGGACCGATCGAGATTCCGGGATTGTACAACGGCCATGACAAAAGTTTCTTCTTCTTCAACTTCGAGCAATTCCGCGAGAGCCAGATTGTCGCCGACCATCTCACCACGGTTCCCACGACGGCATACAGGCAAGGCAACTTCAGCGCGGCCTTGATCGGGCCGTTGACCATTGGCGGCCAGCCGGCCGTCGACGCTGCCGGCCGGGCTTTGATCCAGAACCAGATTTTCGATCCGAACACCACCAAAACTGCGGCGGACGGCTCGAGCGTTCGCGATCCGTTTCCGAGCAACGCGGTTCCGCTGGATCGAATGGATAAGGTGGCACTCAAGATTCAAGGATTCATACCCCTGCCTTTGAACTCCGGAGTGGTCAACAACTATCCCATTCCGGCATTCAGCAACTACCGGCACACCACCATTCCCTCCTTCAAGCTGGACCACAATCTCAGTTCAACCATAAAGCTGGCCGGGTACTATTCGGAGAACCGGACCTCTACCCCCAACGCCGACGGCATTCCCGATCCCATCAGCGCGCGCCAGCAAAACGATGCCACTACTCGGACCATTCGCATCAACTATGACCAGACCCTCACTCCCACTCTTCTGTTTCATGTGGGCGCGGGCCTCATGTATCTGAACCAGTCGTTCCTGACCGCTCCGTATGACCAGAGCCAATTAGGCTGGGGCGGCAACTTCTCCGCTTCGCAACTGTTCCCGCAAATCATATTTGGCGGGGACACCTCGCGCGGCGGCTTCACCCAGTCCACTGGTCATTTCGCTCCCTACGAATACTTCATAGACGACAAACCTACCTTCAACATCAACCTGACTTGGGTGAAGGGAAACCATACCATTAAGGCCGGCGGTGAGGCGCTGTTTGAAGGCTTTCCAACGCATACGTATTCCCGCGCGCACGGTATTTTCACCTTCGCGGGGACCCAGACCGCCGATCCCTGGCAGGACGGACGAGGGACGAACGCAAACACCGGATTCGCCTACGCCAGCTACCTTTTGGGCTCGTCCAACGCCATCAACAATGGCGTACAGGCAGTCATGCGGCTGGGTAACCATTCCTATGCCGGCTACATCCAGGACTCCTGGAAGGTAACGCGCAAGCTGACGCTCGATTATGGCCTGCGCTACGATTACGTCACCTTGCTGAAAGAGCAGTACGGCCGGATGTCGAGCGTGGCCTTTGACCGCCCGAATCCGGTGGCCGCCAACCGGAACGGAACGGTGATCTACGAAGCCGTTTGTAATTGCACGTTCAACCACAATTACCCGTGGGCACTAGGGCCGCGGCTGGGCGCCGCTTATCAGATCAACACCAAGACGGTTCTCCGCATGGGAGCCGGGCTAGCCTACGGAACGGCTCCCAATCAGGCCAACCTGGGCCGCAGCGCGAATGACTTTCTGACGCATTCCCCGGCCGGGTTCGGAGAGAACGCCGGGTCCCTCATTGACGGGAACCCGCTGGCGCCGGGAAATCGTTTCGGCAATCCAGTAAACATATGGCCGAACTACGCTCCCCGTCCCTTCGAAGTGGCGCCGGGCGTGCGGCCTCCCTACAGTCCGTTCACGCACATCGACCGCAACTCCGGCCGCCCGCCGCGGATCTTCCAATGGAGCATCGGCCTGCAGCGCGAGATCACTCACGATCTGGTGGTCGAGGCCGCTTATGTGGGCAATCGTGGAGCTTGGTGGACCGCTCCGGTGCTCTCGCTGGAGGACTACAACTCGCTCGATCCGGCGCAACTGAAAACCAATTGGGGAATCGATATGAACAACCCGACGGACCGCGCGCTGCTCAATACCCGCATCAGTTCTCCGAACGTGATCGCGAAGTTCCCGTTCCTACAGAATCCCAACAATGTGTACCCAGGCTTCCCGGCGACCAATACTTTGAATCAGGTGTTTCGGGCTCAGCCGCAGTTCCTGGGAATCCCGGGATTCCTCGGGCCGCCTCTGGGAACCACCTGGTACGACTCGCTCCAAGCCAAAGTGACGAAGCGCCTTTCGAGAGGTCTTACCGTGGATTCGGCCTTCACCTGGCAGAAGGAGCTCAATCTTGGCGTGGGCGCCGACACCAGCTACCTGACCCCGGCTCCCAACCTCATCAACGACGTTTACAACCGGAATAACAACAAGCAGATTTCGGGGTTCAGCCGGCCGTTCATTCTGGTGACGTCGTTCCGCTACACTACGCCCCGAATCGCCGGGGACGGCACAGGCATGAAAGCCTTGTCGTGGGCGGCGCGCGACTGGAATATCGCTGGCGTGCTTCGCTACCAGAGCGGCGAAGTGCTTCGCACCCCGACATCCAACAACGGCCTGCTCGCGCAGTTGGCTCGTAACGCGACTAACAATCCCGCGGTTTGGGGCGGCGGTCAGACCTTCTGGAACCGAACCGGCCAGCCGTTGCTCAATTTCGACCCGAACTGCAAGTGCTTCGACCCAACGACGCAACTGGTGCTCAATCCGGCTGGCTGGGTGGACGCTCCCGCCGGCCAGTTCGGCGCCTCTGCGCCGTACTACAACAACTATCGCTGGCAGCGCCAGCCCTCCGAGTCGCTAAGCTTGGGCCGGACGTTCGGACTCGCCAAGGACAATCGAGTCAAATTGGACGTGCGCACCGAGTTTTTCAACGTGTTTAACCGGCTGTTCCTGGCGAGCCCCTCGGGCGTCGGGACGAATACCCAGCCCGCCGGGCCGAATGCTGCCGCACCGACCACGCGAAACAACTTTGGAGCACTCACGTCCGGCTACGGATTCGTCAACACGTTTAACGGGAACGGATCGCAGCCGCGGACGGGCCAGATCGTCGCGCGGATTTCGTTCTAAAGAGACGGCTCATGGGGCCACGCAACGAAAGTTCGTGGCCTCGTCTACACTGCCTTGACCAGAGTAACGGGCGACCTGCGGGTAGGGACAGAGAGGCCGGGTGCGCACCACCTGGTTATCCACCACCCGACTAGCCACCATCGAAGCCGGGGCTTTGTCCTTTTCGACCCAATTGATCATCGCCGTCATCGGGTCGTGTCGATCCGGACCGACCCCGCCGCCACAATGCGCCATCCCGGGCACCATGAACAGACGAAAGAAATCCGAGGTCGCCGGGCCGTTCTTGGCTACCGCCTGCTCGTAGTACTTCACGCCGGCCATCGGCTGCAGAATCGAGTCTGCCCACCCGTAAGTCATTAGTGCTTTGCCTCCGCGTTTGTGGAACTTCGAAAGATCGGGATTCTTCGCATCCGCCTTCTTGCTCCACTCATCCAGCAGGTGAATATCGCGGTCGAAATCGAACGTCTTGTAGTCGTAGTCCGGCTTCGGCGGAGTGAACACGAGATAGCGCATCGTGTTTTCCGCCAAGTTGAAATCCGCGGGCTTGGCATCCGGCTGCGTGCCGACGATCACGTTCAGCCAGCCACTGCCCGTGCCGCCGCCGAATAGGCCCGCTGTGACGGCTTCGCTCCCGGGCATGTAACCGGGGAAGAAAGGCTTGCCGTCGCTCATCGGACCGCTATAGACTTTGGCGATTGCTTCCGCCTGCGCCGGAGTGAGGCAATCCGCGCTGTCCGTGCCCGTACTGCAGGCCGGCACATCACCTCGTGGGTCGAAGTTGCACTTGCGTGGATCGTCGATCAGTCCGTCTTTAAGACCGTCGATGGCGTCACACTTCGCCATCACTTTGTCGGCGACCAGGGCGAGTTTTGCCGGCGTAACCGGCGCCGCACTGAGCGCTTTCTGATTCCACATTGCGCCGATCGTGAAGCCGGTCTGATCCACCCAAGGTGCGTTTGCCACGATGCCGTCGAAGTCCTCGGGGAACCGCTGCGCCTCCAGGAGACCCTGGCGTCCGCCATTGGAACATGAGTTCCAATAAGCGCGCGAAATAGCCTTGCCATAGTAGTCCTTGGTGATGTCCTTGGCTGTCGTGGCCGTGAGGTGCACCGCGCGCCAGGCATAGTCGATGGCCTTCTGCGGATTACTCATGACGAAGGTTCCGCCTGGCTCCTTGCGAGCGTCGTGACCCGTATTCGTCTGCGCGAACGCGAAGCCGAGTTGCAAAGCTTGGTTGCGTTGCGCCACGCGGCCGGCGTCGTCCAATGCCTCGCCGGCGTGACCGCCGTTGCCAATCATATAAAAGCGGCCATTCCATGTAGATGGCAGGCTCACCTCGAACGCGATCTCGGGCGAGATCAGACCCGTGACTCGGCAGTGCGACGGCGCGCCGTTTGCCGCTGGCATCGTCGCCGCGGCGATCTGCACGATCTCCTTTTTCTTGAACTTACCCAGATCCTCACAGGTCCTGCGCGGCTGGATATCCGCCTTCGAGTAGTCCACCGGTGCGGACTTCAAGTCGGCGAAGGCCTGGCCAGGGACCGGAGCCGAGGCGATGGCCATCAAGCCTGCGGCGGCAAATATGTGTTTGACGAGGATAGCGTGATCCATTACCACAGTCTATGTGAACCGGATGCCGGGTTGGGTTTGCGGTTTAGCCGCATCGGCGACTGTCTCGGAGACACCGTCACTTAGTCAGCGGCCGAACATGCCGGCGGAGTGCGTCGACGAATTCGATCGGGTTCGTGAAGCAGGCATAGTGCCCGCCCGCAATCGGAAGGAACGCCTTCTTCGGAGCGCGGACCTCCGCGAAGTAAGCCTGCGCCACTTCGAAGGGTGCGATGTGATCCTCGCGTCCCTGGATGACGAAGAACGGGACGGGAACGTCTAATCCCAGCGCGCGCGCATCGAACGAAGTTTCGACCGGCGAAAGCCTGGACATGGTGAATTGGCTGCCTGCGACCCAATCGGCCGCCTCACCCGGGGGGGAGCCGATGGATAGCCGATGAATGTCCCCATGATCTTTGCGTACTCGAGGTCACTCGGAGCCAGACTGTACTTGCGCGACGCATTGAGCCGTCTAGCGTCCGTCACCGGCAGCGATGCCGTCTCGTTAAGCGCTGTCAACGACTCCTGGTCGCCGGCTGCGGCCGCCTGTGTTCGTGCCCAACGCTCCAGTGCCTCGATCTTAAGGCCCCAACTGACTGGCTGACCGGTTCCCACAAAGGCATAGAACAGCTCAGGCCAGCGTTTGACGACCTGTAATCCGAGTTCCGCCCCCCAGCTTTGACCGACCAGAATGATTCTCTTCTTGGAGAGCCGCTTGCGCGCATACTCTGCAACCTCTCGTGCGTCCTCGCGCAGCCGATCGAGCGCCAATTCCGGCGTAGACATGCCGGGTGTCGAGGAACCGTACTTGCCATAGGTCCGGCCACTGCCGCGTTGATCCCAGTTCACGACCGTGAAGTCCGTCTCCCAGGGGATGAACTGCCTCAGAAAGGGCGACTGGGCCTCGGCCGGTCCGCCGTGGAGGTAGAGAATGACCGGATTCCGCGCATCCTTGCCTTGAATCCCGATCCACTGATCGATTCCTCCGATCTGGACGAAGCCTGTCTCGTCAACGCTGCGGGCCTTGGCGCTTACTGGCGCAGCGAGCAGGGTCGGCGCTGCCGCTACCAGACCGATAGCATGCCGGCGCGTAATGTTCGCAATCATCGTGAGTTCTTTCGGGGTCTATGGACAGATACGCTCCGGCAGGTCGTGCAGGATGCAGACTTTTTGACGACGGAACCGAAGCGCGAAGGCGCGATCGGGTGTATTCTGAGGGATCACCGAGGGAGGATTCATGCAAGACGGACACAATCGGCGGATGCTGCGTGCTGGAGTCGGCAGGGCTATTGCGGCCGTTCTCTGTGCCGGATGCCTGATGGCACAACCCAGCGCCGCGCCTTCATCGCCGGCGGCCGTACCTGCTGCGAACCTCAATCAGTTGATGCGGGTGCTCTTTTTTCCCCTTTCGAACGTAGTCTTCTTCCCGCAGCGATACAATCCCGCAGAGGTGAAGCCGGCCGCGGAACCCTCCGGATCGACCGATCCGCTGACCGGTGTCTTCGGAGGATGGGAAGCCGTGGAGAATAGCGCGCTCACGCTCGTGGATTCCGCCGATTTGCTGATGACGCCGGGCCGCAAGTGCAGTAACGGGCGGGATGTCCCTCTGGCGAACGCGGACTGGGTGCAGATGGTGAAGGGACTTCGGGATGCGGGTACGTTCGCCTACAAAGCGGCTCTGACCAAGGACCAGGACCGGATGCTTGGGGCAGCCGAAGTGCTGGCTGCATCCTGCGCGAACTGCCACAACAAGTACCGCCCTGGGAACGTCGCCAACAGGTGCCGATAACCTGCTTGTTATTTCATCGCCGCGGCGCCGGCTTGGGCGGTGCGGCCGTCCTGATCGCTACTGCCGCCGGAAGCGCCAATGGCTCCGACCAGTTTCCCGTCCACGATAATCGGGATGCCGCCTTCGACCGGGACCGCTCCCTTTAGGCCCAGAATGCGGAGTCCTTCCTTCCCGCCGGCCACGGTGTCCTGAAACGACTTTGTCGGCCGGCGGAAGAGCGCGGCTGATTTCGCCTTTTCCATGGAGACTTTGACGCTGCCGAGCTGGGTATCCGGCATCCTTTCGAAATACACCAGGTAGCCGCCCGTGTCCACGACGGCCACAGCCATCGCCCAGTTGTTCTTGCGAGCTTCGGCAATGGCGGCCGCCGCAATCTTTTTCGCGGCGTCGGTCGAGATCGATGTACCGTACGGAACATTGGCGGGCGGAACCAGCGGCGTTTGGCCGAAGGCCGCAACGGTAAGCGTCAAGGCAGCCAAGATGAATTTTAGCGGCATTGGTTCATTATCGGTCAAGCCGCGCTGCATTACTTCTTCGCGTCTTTAGGATGCGTGCGCTCGTAGCGCGACGTTTCGATGTAGTTCCGCACGGCAGTGTTGCCCTCGTGACACGCGTACTCATACATCTCGTACTTGTTGTCGAGGTACATCGGATACGACACGGTGTACGAGCCCGTGGCCAGAACCGTCGGGTCCTCGATCTTCATCGTGAACTCGATGGTATCCGGAGCCACGCGGGTGAACCGTTCCGTGATCTTCATGTTGGGGGTCTCGGGCTGGAGCGGGCCGGGGGATCCGGGAACGCCTGCGCTGGTATGCCCCACCAGGCCGTTAAAGTTCGTCGTCTCCACCACCAGCGTGTTGCCTTCCCAATGACCGCGTGATTCGCCCAGCCACTCCTTGATCTCGGAAGGCAGTGGCGGCTTGCCGATGGGCACGACACGGACCTCGTGGGCCATTTCCACCAGGATCATCACGTAGCCAGGGGACTGCATGATGCGGATGCCGTTGTTGTAGTTGCGCGGCTCCATCGAAACCGGCATGCCGCGTGTAATGCAGCGGTCCCACGCGCTGAAATCTTCGATCGCGTCGAATACAGTCTGACCCGGTTTGTAGCTGCTCTTCATCTCCGCCTGAAGCTTCTTGCCATTATCGGTGAGCTCGGGGAACTGGCCATCCTTCGGATCGACGATCAGCGACAGTTGGTGCATGAGCCTGTCCGGGTAGTCTCTGTCCGGGACTGGTCCGGTACCGCGGGCCCGAGCCGTTAAGGCGGCGAATTCCTGGTCGGTCCTGTACAGCCGGTCGCCGTACTGCTTCGGCCGCGTAAGAGGCACGGCGATCAGATGATTGATGGGCCAGATGCCCTGCAGGTCGGGATCGCCCCAAGGCGTCTTCGGCGGCACGTAGTTAGGGACCGGCTTCACGTCGTACGCCCAGAGCTGCCGTTCCTTTGCGGTACCGGGCTCGGCTGGCGGCGGCGGGGCTCCGCGTCCGCCTCGGCCCGCATTCTGGGCGCACACGACGGTGATGCTGATCACACCGAGAGCCAGAATCTGTTTGGTCATCGTAAGCCTCCTCCAGGTCCGCAAATCAATATTACATTACCTGAATCCCAGCGTGTTATTCTGTGAGGCGAAAACAACAGCGTACAATAGGGAGTAGATGATGCGAAATCGATTCATCGGCGCGATCGGCATGGCGGCGCTGATGTCCGTCGCGCAAGCGCAGCAAGCTCAGCCAGCGGGGCAAGCCAAACAGGCAAAACAAGCCCCAAAACAAACTAAGGCCCAGCAAACCCAGCCAGGGCAACGGCCGGCTACGATCGGGGGGCATCCCAACCTCAACGGCGTCTGGCAGGCGTTGAACACGGCCAACTGGAACCTGGAAGCGCATTCCGCGCAGGCTCTTGACGACTTTTGGGGCTTGGGCGCGATTGCCGCGATCCCGGCCGGTAAGAGCGTCATTAAGGGTGATGGAAAGATCCCGTACCTGCCGAAAGCGCTCGAACAGCGCGATAAGAATCGCGCGGCGTGGCCGGCGTCGGACCCCGAAGCCAGGTGCTTCATGCTGGGAGTTCCGCGTGTCACCTACCACACGATGCCGTTCCAGATCTCCCAGGGCAATGGCGACCTGCTGATGGTTTACCCCTTCGACGCCACCAATCGGATCATCCACATGACCGGCCACGGGGAACCGCCCGTGGATACCTGGATGGGCAAGTCCGACGGTACCTGGGAAGGCAACGTGCTCGTGGTGGTCACCACCGGCCAGAACGAAAAATCACAGTTGGATCGCGCGGGCAATTTTCACAGCAATCAGTTGAAGGTGACCGAACGATTCACGCTTCTGGATTCAACTCACATCCGGTACGAAGCGACGCTTGAGGATCCGAAGACCTTCTCGAGGCCTTGGACCATCGAGATGCCGCTGTATCGCTTGATCGACGAAAACGTGCAAGTGCTCGAACATAAGTGCGTGCCGTTCGCCGACAAACTTCTCTATAGCGACTTGATGCACCTGGAGCCGCAACAGAAAAACGCTCCGGACCCCAAAAATTTCAGGGAGAGAACTCAATGAACAGCAAACTGATCGCGATTCTAGGAATAGCCGCGCTGGCGATGTCCGTGGCGTCGGCCCACCATTCCTTTTCCGCCGAGTTCGATTCGAACAAGCCCGTCACGCTCGAAGGCACGGTCGTGAAGATGGACTTTGTGAATCCACATTCCTGGCTGTATCTCGACGTCAAAGGTCCGGACGGCCAAATCCAGCATTGGTCTGTCGAGGGCGGCGCGCCGGGCGTCCTGCTGCGCAACGGTTGGACCCGGACTACGCTTCCCGAAGGAACCAAGATCATCGTCCACGGATTCATGTCGAAGGATGGCGCTTACCGTGCGAACTCGCGGGATATCCAGCTTCCGGACGGCAAGAAACTGGAAACCGGCAGCAGCTACACGGGCGGCAAAGAAGCGCCCAAAGAAGCGCCGAAGAAATAGTCATGCGCCAATTCTTGTTGCTCGCCTTCCTTCCCCTTGCGGCGTTTGCTCAGCCTAACGGCTGGAACGATCCGTTCCCGCCGCACAAGGTGATGGACAACCTGTATTACGTGGGCACCAAGGAACTGGCTTCGTTCCTGATCGTCACGCCCCAGGGCAATATCCTGATGAACAGCAACTACGAGGCTTCAGTGCCGGTGATCCGAGCGAACGTAGAGAAGCTGGGGTTCAAGTTCAGCGACATCAAGATCCTGATCGCCGGCCACGCGCACCCGGACCATGTAGAGGGAGACGCCATGGTCAAGGAATTGACGGGCGCTCAGGTCGTAGTCGGCCGCGTGGACGAAGCGAAGACGCGTGAGTTTCGTCCCGGTGGGAAAGAACACCCGATCGACCGTCTGGTCGACGACGGCCAGACAGTCACGCTCGGCGGAACAACCCTGACGGCCCACATTATGCCCGGCCACACCAGGGGATGCCTCGCCTGGAGCACGAACCTTAAGGAAAATGGCAAGACGTACTACACGTTTATCGAGTGCAGCCTGAACGGCCGGTTCGTCCAGACGCTCGATCAGTATCCGGGAATCCTCGACGACTTCCGCGCGACGTATAAGAAGGCGCGCACCTTTCCGGTCGAAGTATTCCTCAGCTCGCACGCGTCGTTCTATGGCATGGCCGAGAAGTACGCCAAGCTGGAGAAGCGGGGCCCTAACGACCCGAATCCCTTTGTAGACCCGGATGGCTACAAGGCTCACGTCGACGAATACGAGAAGAGCTTCGAAGCCGCCCTCGCCGCCCCGCCACCCCAGGGCAAGGGCGGAGGCCGCGGCCAAGGCAAAGGCAAGCAAGAAAAGTAAGAAAAAGACTGGATTCCGAGACTGGATTGGCAAGTTCAGTCTGGCTCCCAGTCGCCCCACCTCGCGGCCTTTGCATGCCTGCCCGGCTGTATCAATCATATTGATCCGGGATATCACTCAAGACTCCTGGACGAAACGCATTCTGCTCCCTATACTGACCAAAGCCTTCGGTCTTTTTGAGATAGTCAGCTCGCATATTCGAATTGGGTGTCTGGATTAGCCGGCTCAGGACTAATTCGACAAGCCAAAAGCCCCGGCTGAGGTCACGAGCCTTGGGACCGGAATTGTGTTGGGGGAAAACATTCATGAACCGACTCTCGCTCTTTGCTGGACTGCTGCTGTCGAGCTCTATTGGATTCGGCCAAACCGCCTTGGCCACGATCACTGGAACCATTTCGGACGCTACAGGAGCCGTAGTCGCCAATGCGCCCATTTCGGTCAAGAATCTTGACAATGGACAAGTCTATTCGGCAGTCAGCACCGAGACGGGCAATTTCGCCGTGTCGCAACTGTTTACCGTAATCAACGGAACTCCGAACAATACACTTCAGACTCGCCGTTTAGCGTACACTGCACCAAAAAAAATCGAAAGTTAGATTCAGGAGGCCACGATGAACTTCTCCACACGCGCATTTGCATTTACGCTGGTATTCGGTCTTTTCCTTGTGCCGGGCACTTTCGCCCAAGTGAACGCGACCATCGGAGGCACCGTAACGGATGCGTCCGGCGCCGTGATGGTGACGGTCGCGGTCTCCGCAAAAAATAACAGCACTGGAATCGTCACCAACACCACCACGAACACAAGCGGGGCCTACGAATTCTCCAGTCTCCAGCCGGGTACGTACACCCTCACTGCCACGATTTCCGGATTCAAGACGGCCACGTACAACAATGTCGCCCTGGGCCAAGGCCAGCAGGCGCGGCTCAATTTCAACCTGGAGGTGGCCGCGGCGGGCGAAACCGTGAGTGTAGTCGCGGAGGGGGACACGGTATTGGCTACCACCTCCGCCTCTGTCGGCGGAACGCTCAACCTGCGGGACGTGAGTAACCTCCCGGTAGCCAGCCGCAACGTGCTGGATCTGGTGACGCTGACGCCCGGCGTAATTGGCGTACAGGGAGTTTTCACCGCGGCTGGCCAAACTGTCCCGGTTTTTGCGGGAACGGCGACCGGCAACGTCAATACCACCCGCGATGGTATGACCACCAATGATGGACGCTATAACAACTCCAATGGCGCCTACTCCGGAATTTTCACCAGCCCGGACATGGTGGAGGAAGTGCGGGTGAGCACCAATTCGATCGATCCTGCATTAGGCCGCGGATCGGCGCAGGTGCAAATGCTTACCCGATCGGGCGGCAACGACTACCACGGCGCTCTCTTTTACACCAACGCCAACTCGGCCTTGAGCTCCAAGACCTACTTTCAAAACCTGCAAAACCAACCCTTGGATTACTACAATCGCAACCAATACGGCGGGCGGATCGGCGGGCCGATCAAGAAAAACAAGGCGTTTTTCTTCGCATTGATCGACAACCAGCGATATCTACAAAAAGTTAACGTTGTAAGCACGGTGCTTACTGCGGAGGCGCGTCAGGGCATCTTCCGCTATTTGACCGCCGGATCGGCGGGCGGAACATCCCGCCGGAATGGCAACGCGTTTTCCAGCACTCCATCCGTCGACATCAACGGCAACACATTGACCTCCGCCGGCGGAGTACCGCTGGTCTTGAACCAGTTCAACCTGTTCACGCAGGTTAAGGACCCCAACCGCACCCAGATCGATCCGGTTTGGTTTGGGCCGCAGATGCTCAAGCGCCTGCCGCTTCCCAACAACTGGACCGTGGGTGACGGCCTGAACACAGCCGGATTCCAATTCCAGCGGCGGGAGGAAGGCATTGACGGCGCCACTGGCCAGAGCCCCAGCGCCGACCGCGATCACTTGACGCTGCGTTTTGATTATCAGGTCAACGACAAGAACAAGTTGAATTTCGTAATGAGCCGCGAGCACGATTGGGGCGTCTCTTCACAGAGCGGGCAACTATTCTACCCTGCCGGCTATATCGGCGACGTCCAGCGCAGGCCACGCTTTTACAGCGCCACGTGGACCAGCGTCATTACGCCGAGCCTGCTCAACGAATTCCGTTTCGGCTATAAACGCGATACTTGGGAAGGCTCGTCCGCGTTCGATCAGGGCGGTGGCTATAGCGGCGTCAGTAGCGATAATCTTACGCAATCCGCGAAAGACGCTCGCGCAAGCTTCCCCACCATAAACGGACAGTTCCAATATATTGCGCCCAGCGCGACGCTTCTCGGCGCAAACGGACAATATGCCCAGATGAATGTCGCGTCACCGCGCTTGACCTACAGCCCCATGTTGCAGTTCGCGGACACCGTGAGCTGGAACCGCAGCTCACACTCATTCCAGGGAGGGTTCGACATGACTCGCGAGTATTCGCAGTCCTCGAACAGCGGCGGAACGCAGACCACGCGGCCTAGCGTCAGCCTGGGGGTAGGCGTTGTGCAGGTGCCGAACATCAACAGTACGAACTTTGCGGGATTGAACGCCAGCGATGTGACTACGGCTCAGGATTTGCTGGCCAACCTGGCCGGAACCGTGGCGAGCATTTCGCAACAATACTGGATCAACACTCCGGCCGACACGAACTGGTCCGATTACACCAAGAACGTCTTCTTTTATCGCGAGCATCACGCCAACCAGTGGTCGTCCTTCTTTAAGGACAACTGGAAGGTAACACGCAATCTGACAGTGAATCTGGGTATGCGCTACGACTTCTACGGTACTCCGTACGAGAGTCACGGATTGGGCGGAAAAGTCGTCAATCCGTTCGGGCTCTCCGGCACCAATTTCGCGGACGCGTTTGGCAACCGGTCTTCTAGTCCCGGGCAAATCACGACCATCAAGTTTGTGAACGCCAACTCCCCCAATCCAGGCGACACGATCTACAACAACGACTGGAACAACTTCGCCCCCTCGATCGGCATTGCCTACCAGGTGCCGTGGTTCAAGCGCAGCACCGTCCTGCGGGCCGGTTACGGCATCAATTACACCTTCGCCGTGGACTTCCTCGGGCTCAACACCAATATCGGCAATGTTCCCGGAACCATTCTGAACACCGCCAACCCGGTTTCTAGCTACGTGAGTGTTCAGACTCTGGCCAGCTCCGGGCTGCTCCCGGTCAGCACTCAGGGCGCTCTGCCGTTTACCGCGGTGCCGGTGACGAACCGTTCGGCTGCCTTGAATCCCTACGACCAGAATCTAAGGACCCCTTATATCCAGAGCTTCAACGCCACAATCCAGCGCGAGATCACGCGGTCGTTGACCGTGGATGTCAGCTACATCGGAAACAAGGCCACCAAGCTGGTCACCGGCAGACAAATCAACGATGTGGATATTATCGACAACGGCCTCCTGAACGCCTTTAACACTACGCGGTCGGGCGGAAATGCTCCGCTATTCGACACCCTGCTGAATGGCGTGAACATCGCCGGTGTAGGAGTGGTCGGGCAGAACGGTCTGACCGGCTCGTCGGCCCTGCGGCGGTTCACCACGACCAATGCGTTCATTGCGAACGGTCAGGTCGGAAGCCTCGCTAACTTCCTCAACACGACCGCGGCTCTGGGCGGCTTGCCGGGCACCATTCTACGCAAGGCCAACCTGCCGGAGAATTTCTTTGTGGTCAACCCGCAGTTCGGCAGCATGGCGTATCAAAGCAATAACGGCAACTCGACTTATCATGCGGGGCAAGTGCATTTCTCGCAACGCCTCACGCACGGCTTGTCGGCTCAGGGCTCCTACACCTTCTCGAAGACACTGGGCGACAACACCATCCGCGACCAGAATAATCTCCGCCTCAGCAAGGGCCTGCTGAACATCGACCGCACGCATGTGTTTCAGGAAGCAGTCAGCTTCCTGGTCCCGTTTGGCAAGGGTGGAACCTACCTCACAAACGTGCCCAGGTGGGCTGACGAAGCCATCGGCGGCTGGCAGATCTCGTCCGGAGCGTCCTGGGCTTCCGGTATTCCGCTGAGCTTTACCGGCCTCAACACGCTGAACCAGTACGCCAACGTGGGGATTGGAAGCGTCGGGACAGCGGATCTGGTGGGGAACCTGCCGGATGGATACCAGCAGGTGACGAAAGGTGCGAATGTGGTGAACTACTTCCCGACTCTAAGCACCAAGGCCGCGCCAGTGCCTAATTTTGGAACGGGCGGGGACGCCACTACGCTGACCGGTCGCTACACCAACCAGGTGGTTGTAGATCAAAGTGGCAATATCATTCTGGCCAACTCGCAGCCGGGCACCACCGGCAACCTGGCGGTGAACACGCCGCTGCTCAGGGGGCCGGGCCAGCTCAGCTTCAACGGGGCCGTGAGCAAGATCTTCACAATCACGGAAGGAATCAAGTTATCCTTTCGTGCCGACGTGATCAATCTCCTGAACAAGCCGCAGTGGGGCAATCCGACCACCGACATCAACTCGGCGTCCTTCGGCCGCATTAACACGGCGACCGGAAACCGCACGGTAACGTTAAACGCGAGAATCGACTTCTAGGGAATTCGCTCGAAGGGACCCTCCACCCGAGGCTGTTTCAAAGGTGGGCTTCGAAGAGAGGAACTCGACGCCGAGCCCGGTAGAGGACCTCCGCTAGTTTCGAAAGCTGTGGTCGCCGTAGTACTGAATCGCCACCACCTCGGTAAGCACAGGATATTCGCGTGATGATCAGGTTTTCGAAGATGCGGCCTGGGTTGCTGGTCTGGAGCGGACGCCCCGGATCGCGGTCGAGCCCGTTTCGGATATCCACGCGGCCGTTATCGCCGAAACTGTCCATGGTCTTCCCCGTTCCGGCGTCGATCGACGTCAGAAAGCCGGCGTTGATGAAAAACAGTCGCCGGTCGGAACGGTCCTTGCTTTCCCAGTAGTTCATTCCGCGGGCGCCCACCGCTCCCATGTTGGGATGAACCCATAGTTCTTTTCCGGTAACGGCATCCAGCGCCACCACGGAATTGCTTTGCGCCAGGACATACATGACGCCGTCAATTACGAGCGGATCGAAGGTGTAAGTTCCCGGTCCGGTGGGATACGTCCAGGCAACCTCGAGCTGCTTGACGTTGGATTTGTTGATCTGCTTGAGGGACGAGTACTGTGAGGAATCCGCGCCGCCCAGGTACTGGCTCCAGGTGGCGAAGGAGCGGTCAGCGGCTGATACGAGCATTCCACTCATTAGAGGGATCAGCAGGAGCGTGAGTCTCTGCAATGGTCTACGTATCACGGGAACACCTCCAACGGGCAAGTGTACAACGGCGGTGAGTGGCTATGTCCGGACGCCACTCGCAGCGGGAATTTAGAGTACCCTGATGCTGATGAGCAACGTGCCTCTTCACGTGCTGGACGCGGTTGACAGAAATAAATGGGAGGAGTGTAATGAATCGCATGGTTTTTAAGTGGATTGTGTTCTCGGGCGCACTGCTTGCACCCACGACCGGTTTCGCGGAGGTCGCCTGCACGCGAGACGGCCTCAAGGCCGCAACCGATCTCTACATTGCCGCTCAAACCAAGGGCGACATCGCCGGCCTGCCGCTCGCGAAGGGACTGGGTTACGTCGAGAACTTTAAGTCGATGAACATCGACGAGGGCCTGATTAAGCAGGCGATGAAGATCGACCATCATCGCAGCCTGCTGGACACCTCGACGTGCCAGACATTCACGGAAGTGATCGTCTCGGACAAAGCCAACCCCTATGCGCTCGGCACGCGGCTCCGCGTGAATCACGGGCTGATTGCCGAAATCGAAATGATGTGGACCACAACGGGTTACTGGGGGTTTAACGTCGATGCCTACCTGAAGTACGCGACCTCCGAGGATTGGGGCCCCATCCCCGCCGCCGCCAAGCGCGACACCCGCGCGACTCTGGTGTCCGCCGCTAACGCTTACCTGGATGCGTTCCTGGAAGGAAAGAAGGATCTGGTGCCGTGGGGTTACCCCTGCAACCGCACCGAGGGCGGCATGCATACGGGGAAAGGGACTGCGGATGACTCCTGCGATGTCGGCGTGCCGAGCGGCGTCAACATCGCGAACCGGCACTTCGTCGTCGACGAGACGATGGGAGCCGTCGTGGCCTTCTGTACGTTCGGCGCCGGCGGTCCCAACGGCGGCAGCGGAGCGCCCGATACGCACCTCTTCCGCGTGGAGGACGGGAAGCTGCGTTTCGTCCATACTCTGACGCATCTGTTGCAGGCGAATGGCCCAGGCCGAGGAGGGCCCGGCCAAGGCCGCGCGGGAGCACCCAACAACCAGAAATAATTGGGAGCCTGTTAGTTGAGAACGGAAGCGAAGCCTACGGTTCGCCCGGCACTGGTCCGAAGTCCGGCGGCGGTTTTCGATGCCGGGTCGCTGCTTCGAAAGCCGAGGCGATGCGGAATAGCATGGCTTCGTCAAACGGACGCGCAATGAAGTCGACGCCAACGGGCAAGTTAGCTTTGAGTGGGCCGACCATGCGCGTACCGCCATTGCCATCGCGCTCGCGATCCCAGATCTCCGTCGTAAAGCCTGCAGGTACGGTGATAGCGGGGAAGCCTTGCTGCCCGATGAGCGACCAACCAATCGGAGAACGGCCATTCGCGTTTGGTTCGCGCGGCGCCGTGAGTTTTCGCGGAGGGACAGTGGACATAGGGGAGACTAGCGCGTCGAGCCTCTGTTCCCCCATGCACTGCAGCAATAGATTCTGAAGGGCGAAGCGAGTCTGCAGTCGTACCGATGTGTCCAGCACAGTGGCGCGCTCCGCGGCTTGCCTGGCCTGTTTGCGATCGGGGAAGTTAGAGTCCTCATAAAACCTTGCCTTCGAGATCAGGTCCGCGCTGGTTTTGATATTGGCGTCTCCACGTTCCTGCAGATACCTGTTCATCATATATTTGCCTTCGCCCTCAACAGCGGGTGTATTGAGGCTGCGGAGCGTGAGAGTCGGCGGCATTCGCCCAGGAGCCGCGTGCAGATCCAGAAGCGTCGACAGATAATCTGATCGAGGCTGGCCGGCGGCATCGACCGGGAACAGGTCCCGATACTGGCGCGTAAATGCGCTGTTCAAGAGTTCCGGCGCGTAACGTGCGATACAGCCTTGGAACAGTGCACCTTCCGGACCCGGATCTACGATCGTCGCACCCAGGTTGCGGAGGTCGTCGATGGCGCGATCGACGATGTCAATACTTTCCTCGTCGGCTTTGGAGAAGAGCTTCTTGGCCATGTACTCGCGAATCACACCTATCCGGACACCGTCGAGACGCTGCGCCGCGGCGGACCTAAGATACGGTGCCGGCTTCCGTCCGATGCTAAACGCCGTCAACTCGTCCTTCGGATCGTAACCGGCGATTACGTCGAGTATCTTTGCAGCGTCTTGCACATTGCGACAAATCGGCCCTGTCCGCATGCTCAAGCCCGCGCCCATCATTCCTTTCCGGCTAACGAGTTCCTCCGTCGGTGCCAGCCCAACCAGGCTGTTGACGGATGCCGGCCATCGGATAGACACGACCGTTTCTTCGCCGATCGCACAGGTCACCAGGTTTGCGGCCACTGATGTCGCCGAGCCGGCACTCGACATGCCGGGCTCGCGCTCTGTGTCGTACGGATTACAGAAAGTCCCGCCAAAGGAACTACGCGCGCCGTCCGTGGCATATTCGGCCAGGTTCGCTTTCGCCAGAATGATCGCTCCGGCATCCCGCAGTCGCTTGACGAACGTGGCATCCGCCGGAGGGCGGTCGTTGGCGTACTGCACGTCGGCGCCAGACGTCGTGCGCATGTCGAAGGTGTCGTACTGGTCCTTGATCGCCATGACGACTCCATGCAGCGGTCCAACCAGCCTCCCGGTCTGCCTGAATTGCCGATCCTGAGCAGCCGCGACCTCCAGCGCGTCGGGCATGTTCGGATTGTTATCATCCATGTCCGTCATGCTGCGCGCCTTCCGTTCATCGAAACCCCATACCTTGCGGATAGCCGGCCGCAGGTTCAGCGTCGAGAGCGCGTTGACCTGCCTGGCGTGCGGAATCGTGGTGATCGGACCGAGAATTCCCATCGGTTCGTTCACGCATGCGTTGTTATAAGCCTTGATCCGCTTTAAGTACAGCTCGACGAGACCTACACTCGTGATCCTTTTCGCCACGAGCGCCCGTTGAATGTCGGCAATACTGGCCTCTTGCAGATGAAACTTTGCCGGAGATCGCTGTTGCGCGCCAACTGTGGCGCTCGCGGCGATCAGAGCGGCCAGAACCCTGACGTTCCTCCTGCTAGGGCAAAGAGTCTGGAACATTGCGTTGGTAAGGGCTTACCGGCAACAAGTATAGTCTGTTTTCATCCTTCGGCTCCCGAGTGGGGTGTTTACAAAACCTAAGATTTGCATAGCGGATCGACGTGCGCCGCTTCTGGTGCGAGATCGGCATAGAATATGTTAAGCTGCCGTTCGGCGTGCGAGATAGAATCGACACGCTCCGCGGACAGCAAGAACAAAATGAGAATCCTCAAGATCTTCGCCGTGCTGGCAAGCAGCACGCTAGCGGTATTCGCACAGTGGCCCGAACATCCCACACCTGGTCCGAGGACCAAGGAGGGCAAAATAGACCTCGCGGCACCGCCGCCCCGTACCGCCGACGGCAAGCCCGACTTCTCCGGGTTATGGGAACCCGCGCGCGGACCCGGAGGCCGCGGTGGCGTTGCCTTCAACGGCACGCCCTCCTTGCCATTCGCGATTCCTACTTCGCCGGACGATCCTCCAGTTGCGCAGTTCTTCAACATCGGCGCGGGCTTCAAGGAGGGCCTCCCGTTCACTCCCTGGGCCACACAATTGCGAGCCCAAAGAAAAGGGGACAGCAACAAGGACAATCCCGACGCACTGTGCCTGCCCCTGGGTTTGACGCAGCTTCACATGCACCCTCAGCCCCGAAAGATCGTGCAGACGCAGCGCGAGATCGTGGTGCTCTACGAGGCGAACGGGAATGTCCGGCAAATTCTCACCGACGGCCGACGGCTGCCGGCGAACGATCCCACGCCCTGGTGGTACGGGTATTCGGTGGGGCACTGGGACGGCGACACGCTGGTCGTGGAGACGGCCGGGTTCCGTGACGACGTTTGGCTGGATGTTGAGGGCAGCCCTCTGACCAATTCCGGCAAAATGACCGAGCGCTGGCGACGAGTGAAGTTCGGACTGATGCAGATCGATATCACGATCGAAGACCCCAGAGCTTACACCAAGCCCTTCACTGTCCGCGTGAACCATCAACTCATGCCAGACACCGAAATTATGGAGTTCGTTTGCGAAGAGCGAGACGCCGTCCACTACATCGGGAAGGACGGAAAGAGATAGTCGACGTCCAGATTGGAGTTGGCCGGCGTCGCGAAAGTTTAAGGCGGCAGCGACACCCGGTCAAAAACAGTTTCCGGGACTGCTCCACTCCGGCTCCGCGAACTTCAGCGCAAGAACAATAGTTTGAGTTTTCTGATCACACGATCAGGTCGCCAAACGATCGCACGTCCCGGGTTAGTTAGCGAGCGGATCGGGTCGCATCTGGAACTTCACGAGCTTGCTGGTGGTCCCTTTGCCGCCTTCCATGTGGAATGGCGCTCGCGTCGAGATCGGTGTATAGATGCCCTTCCCCTTCCAGCCGGCATTCGGACTGTCGATGCGGCCGTCCAGGCCTTTCGCGTAGTAGCCCATCGGATACGGCACGCGCAGCGTCATGAACTTCCCGTCCACCAGCACCAGCAAACCCTCGGACAGATTGCCGGTCGCGAGCGGCACGTCCTTGCCGACACCCAGCATGTCGAACCGGTCGACGAAGTTGTAGTATGCCGAGTCGGCGCTCGCGTTCTCCACCGCTCCCTTGTAATTCGGACCCGGGAACGGATAGAGCGTCCAGCCTTCGGGACACTGCTGTCCTGTCGCGGCAGCCGGGCCGTTGAGCGGGCCCTTGCACTTTCTGCGGTCGAAGCTGGCATAATGCCCGCTCGACAGCGGGGCCCAGACGACGCCCTTGCTATCGACGTCCATGCCGCGAGGCGAGAAGCCTTGCACGGGCGCCTTGGGATTGTTCCATGGCACCTCGTAATACTCGGCCAGCGCCGTCTCGGGCGGGTGGGATCCAGGGACGAAACGAACCAGCGCGCCGGGCATTCCCATCACCGATCCCCACACCGAGCCGTCCGGCGCCGGCGCGACGCCATAGAACGACACGTTGATCCGCTTGTCCTTGGCTGGATCCGCCGGCTGATTCGGTTCGGTGTAGGCGTCGCGCTTCCCGTTCCCGTTGTAATCGAGTACGAACGCGCTCCAGCCCTGCGCTGTCTTCTCGTCGTGGGTCTTATCCCAGATCTTGGTGTCGAACCATCCCTCGACGCCGGCAGGGCCGAACGACGACCACAGCACGCCGTTGTCGTCGAAATTCACGTGGCCCCACGTAAAGCAGGTGTCGATGGTAGTCGTCTCTTTGGTTTTCGGATCGTAGAGTTCCAGCCCCCGTTGGCCTTGAGCGATCGGGAACAACTTCGCCGACGGATGATCCGATCCAGTCTGGCACCATGCCGGCGTCGCGGGCTTACGGACACGCGCCGCGGCCCATACGCGAGACTGCTTGTCCATGGAGAAGCTGTGGACCGTCGTCTGGCTGTCCCAGATCGCTTCGTCGCCCCAATACGGCGAGGGCGCCGCCGGCTTCGTGGCGAAAGAACTCGGCGTCTGCGGATCGCGAACCCTCAGCTTTATTTGACTCGTCGCGTTGGTCTTTGGATCGAGGACAGTCAGGTAATCGCCGCTTTCTTCGAGCGCTCCATAGATGGGGCCGTTGGCGTTCACGGTCGGATTATTCTTGTCGCTTGCGATGGCGTCATGCAGATAGACTTTCGGATCGGCCCAGTCCCAGAGAGTGACGACAACGTTCCGCTCCCGGCCCTGCGGACGCGAAGGAGCGGCGGACGGCAACTCTCCATGGGCAATGCGGTCGGACCAGTCCGCATACATCGCCAGCGCGCGCTGACGGCCAACCTGGTCGAAGCGGGCGCTCATCCCGCCACCCGCCTGGCCGGCCTTAATCCGGAGGTCCCACGCGGCTTTCGAGTTTGCGGTCTTACTGAGAATGCTCTGCGGAATCTCGCGCGTGGCTTTGTCGCCCATCTGATGACAGCCGGTGCAGCCGTCCGTGTTGACGATATTGCTAATCCATTGGCCCTGGCTTTTGACGCTGGGAGCAATTCCGTTCCCAGTTGGCCCCGTGCCCGGGAAATCGCTCTTGGGCGGCACCTGCAGCAAAGAGAACCAGTACAAGGCGGGATAGTATTCGACCGCAGCCTTCTTATCGGGCGCCACCACCGCCTTCAGGTCAAGGGTCTTGCCCGGTGCGGTTTTCACCTTCGGCGAATCTATCAATCCGTAGCCGCGAACCCACACACTGTAGTTCGCCTTAGGAAGATCCGGCACCAGATAGCGCCCCCGCTCATCAGTGACGACGATCTTGACGAACTTGGTTGGCAGGTCACTGGTTTCGGCGATCACCCAGACTCCCGCCTCGGGGCCATTGGTGCTGGTCACCACCCCCCCCAGGTCGGCATTACCAACGCGGACGGTCTCGCTCTTGCTTTGGCCCGCAAGCAATTCCGACAGCGTAACGGCCAGGAGCGCGGCAAGTACGATCGCTATTCCCGGATACAAGGTTCTCTTCCTCATAAAGTCAGACCTCCTTCCCATTCAGATCACGACCATTCCCAGTCGAGCATATCACTGTTCAGCGTTGGCGGCAGGGCGACTAGGTGAGCAAAGTTCGCCTGTGGGTTAACATTAATTTCAGTCCGATCCCGCAATGCGCCACACCAGCAAAGGAGCCGACGACGACGTGCGAATGCGCGGTTTCGCGCAACGTGATACTATGGACGCCGCCCTCGCATGGCTAGACGCGCAGGACGCACAATTGCAGCCCCTTGCTGCTGAAATCATCTCGTTGAGGAACGCTGCCCGCCGTGTACTGGCTGCCTCCGTCGTCAGTGATGTGGACGTACCTGGTTTTGATCGCGCGACCATGGATGGGTACGCACTCGTTGCGGACAGCACGGAAGTTGCGACCGCTTACACTCCGCTCTCACTGACTGTAATCGACGATTCGATGCGTGGCTCGCCGTTTGGCGGATCCGTATTCCCTGGCGAAGCGGTCCGGGTTATGACGGGCGGGCCGATGCTCTCGGCGCTTGTCGAACGCGACGGAGGCATCGTCGATTTCCCGGGCTTGGTTCGCGACGATCCAAGTGCCATCCTCGAAGCCCTTCAGGCTGATGCAGACATCGTGATTGTCTCCGGAGGTTCGAGTGTCGGCATTGAGGATCTGGCGCCGGTGCTTGTCGCGCAACATGGCGAGCTGGCCGTACAGGGAATAATTCGAGCACTCGGCGGACGCCCCATAGGGTGGCCGTATCGCGCGATACGCGGCAGACTGAATCGCAAGATTAGTTCGCCCATCGGTCGCCTTGACTACGTCCGCGTGAAAATCGACGGCGATCTGGTCGAGCCGCTGGCTGTGGGTGGAGCGTCAGTTTTATCGTCAACCACTCGCGCCAATGGCTTCGTAATCGTGGGCGACGACAGCGAAGGCTTCGCGGCTGGCTCCGATGTCACAGTTTGGCGTTATGCCTGAGCTGCATGTCTGAGCAAGACACCACACGCGAAGCGCTCGCACGTTTGGGAATGAAGCCCCTTGGTGTAGAACAATGACTACCGCCGGGGGAATCGTCCTGTGCGGTGGCAAGTCGACCCGGATGGGTGCTCCCAAAGCGACGCTACCCTTCGGTCCCGAGACGATGCTCCAGCGCGTGGTTCGGCTGCTCGGCACGGTGGTTTCGCCCATTGTTGTGGTCGCGGCGCGCGACCAGTCGCTACCGGAACTTCCCGCCGGCGTCACAATCGCTCGAGATGAACGCGAGCAAAGGGGACCCCTGGAAGGATTGCGCTCCGGGCTGAAAGCGTTGCCGGATTCCGTCGACGTGGCCTTTATAACGGGTTGCGATGTGCCGTTGCTTGAGCCCGCATTCGTGGAACGGATGGTCGAACTGCTGGGCGATCATGACATTGCCGTGATGGAAATCGACGGCTTCCCTCATCCGCTCTCCGGGGTCTACCGGCGCGATACGCTCCCGCACGTCGAAGCGCTGTTGGAGAAAGATAAATTACGGTCGGGGCTCCTAATCGATGCCGTCCGCACTCGTCGCGTTCGGCCAGAAGAAATGTTATCTGTAGATCCGCAACTGCGCACGTTGCGAAATCTCAATACCCGTGAAGACTACCTGGCAGCGCTCTCCGAGGCCGGCTTGTTGACGGAGTGAAGACGTTCCGCTCAACTTCGGCACTACGGCTCTACTGCACTTTGGCTCTACTCCCGGTCGGGCGTAAACTAAACCTGTGAAGTCCAGTATCTTAAGCGTGCCGGTTCAAAGAGTTCATGGCGGGCCTGGCAACATGGAATCATCGTCCGAATTGGATTCCGTTGCTGTCGAAGAACCCCTACAAATTCGCGTGAATGGGGAAAATGTCGCGATCACGATGCGCACACCTGGGCACGATCGCGAGTTGGCCGCTGGTTTCTTGTTTACCGAGGCCTTGATTGCTCACCGTGAGCAATTGAAGTCGATCGATCTGGACGAGCGCGGAAATGCGGAAGTGGCGATCGACGGCAATGTGGAGACCCAGGCGAGACGCAACTTCTATATAACTTCAAGCTGCGGTATTTGTGGTAAGGCTTCTATCGACGCCCTGCTCAATGCGGGCGCGGTGAGCGTGCGGGCAGATACGTGGCGCGTGTCACTGAGCTTGCTCTTCGCTATGCCAGCGCAATTGCGCCTTGAGCAAGCCGTGTTTGAGCGCACAGGGGGATTGCACGCGGCAGGCCTGTTCAGCCCGCAAGGAAAATTGATGACTCTGCGCGAAGACGTGGGCCGTCACAACGCTGTGGATAAGCTGATTGGCACGGCGTTCCTCGAAAATCTTTTGCCGCTGCATGATCACATTTTGATGCTGAGCGGACGCATCAGTTTTGAACTGGTACAGAAGGCGGTCATGGCGGGTATCCCGGTTGTGGCCGCAGTAGGTGCACCTTCCAGTCTGGCTATAGAAACTGCAATGCGATTTGGTATCACGCTGGTCGGTTTTTTGCGTGACGGGCGGTGCAATATCTATACCCATTCGCAGCGAGTGGCGCCCCAGCATCCGTAGCATCGCCATCTCAACCCCTAACTATTGCAAAATCAGGTATTTTCACTCTCCGGCCAGACCATGTGGAAAGGTTGCGCGCAGTGGGGAGGGCAGTCGCCCGATTCGGGTGTCGACCAGGAATCGATAGCGCATAAGAGCTACAATAAACGATGGAACCCTATGCACACTTGGGATACTGACCGAGCTACCTCCATCATCCAGGAACTTCAGCAGCTTCCAGGCGCGGTACTGCCGATTTTGCATGCATTACAGGAAGAGTTCGGATACGTGGACGAAGCCGCCGTCCCCCTGATCGCGGACGCTGTCAATATTTCCAAGGCCGAAGTGCACGGGGTCATCAGCTTTTACCACGATTTTCGTCATGCGCCCCCTGGCCGCCATGTCCTGAAGATGTGCCGGGCCGAGGCCTGCCAGTCCATGGGCTGCGACCGGGTGATCGACCACGTTGAGAAGCGTTTGGGAGCCAAACTAGGCGAGACCACGGCCGACGGGAGCTTCAGTCTGGATGCGGTCTATTGCCTCGGCAATTGCGCGCTTTCGCCGGCTGTGATGCTCGACGGCAAACCGTATGGCCGGGTATCCGTTCACGTAGCCGACTTCTTAATCGATGACGTCCGGAGGCGCGCGTGAAGGTATTCGTCCCCTGTGACATGGCGGCACTCTCGGTGGGAGCGGATGCCGTAGCCCGTGCGATCACGGAACAAGTGGCCGCCAGGCGTCTGGACGTAATCGTGGTTCGCAACGGCTCGCGCGGCCTGTTCTGGCTAGAGCCGCTGGTGGAAGTGGAAACCGCCAAAGGTCGGATTGCCTACGGTCCTGTCACTGTCGAAGCCGTGGCCGGACTTTTTGACTCTGGCTTCCTGGAAGGGAAACCGCACGCTCTCTGTCTGGGACTCACCGAAGAGATTCCGTACCTTAAAAAGCAGGAGCGCCTGACCTTCGCGCGTTGCGGCATCGTCGATCCACTTTCGCTCTCCGATTATGTCAGCCGCGACGGTTATAAAGGCCTACAGCGCGCCCTTACGATGACGCCGGACGCGCTGGTCGAGGAAGTCACGAACTCGGGACTGCGCGGACGCGGCGGCGCGGGTTTTCCGACGGGCATCAAGTGGAAGACGGTTCTCAAGACCGCCGCCGATCAGAAATATATCGTCTGCAACGCGGACGAAGGCGACAGCGGCACCTACGCCGACCGCATGATTATGGAAGGCGATCCGTTCGTGCTCATCGAGGGCATGACCATCGCCGGATTCGCGGTGGGCGCGACCAGCGGCTTCATCTATCTTCGCTCGGAATATCCGCATGCATTCAAGACGATGAAGCGCGCGATCGCTATCGCTTACGAAAAGGGCTACCTGGGCGCGAACGTCGCGGGCAGCGGCAAGCGATTCGATCTGGATGTTCGCCTGGGCGCGGGCGCGTACATTTGCGGCGAGGAAACTTCGCTGCTTGAAAGCCTGGAAGGCAAGCGCGGCCAGATCCGGCCGAAGCCGCCTCTGCCGGCGATCGAGGGCCTGTTCGGCAAGCCGACCGTGGTCAACAACGTCATCTCGCTGGCTACGATACCCATTATTCTCGACAAGGGCGCCGACTATTACAAGAATTTCGGCATGGGCAAATCGCGCGGCACGCTGACCATCCAGCTCGCGGGCAATATCAAGTACGGCGGACTGGTCGAGAAAGCCTTCGGGATCACCTTGCGCGAAGCGATCTACGATTTCGGCGGCGGGACATTTTCGGGGCGGCCGTTCCGCGCAGTGCAAGTCGGTGGGCCGCTGGGAGCGTACTTCCCGGAATCGCTGCTCGACACGCCGCTCGATTACGAAGCGTTCGCGGCGAAAAAGGGTCTAGTCGGGCACGGCGGCATCGTGGTGTTCGACGACACGGTGGATCTCGCGCGGCAAGCCCGCTTCGCCATGGAATTCTGCGCCATCGAAAGTTGCGGCAAATGCACGCCCTGCCGCATCGGCTCGACGCGCGGTGTCGAGGTGATCGACCGGATCATCGCCAACCAGGACCGGACCAAGAATCTGCAGGTCCTGGACGATCTTTGTGAATTGATGCTGGATGGATCGCTGTGCGCGCTGGGCGGGCTGACGCCTTACCCGGTGCTGAGCGCGGTCCAGCATTTCCCGGAAGACTTTGATAAACCAGCGGCCCCGCCGCCGGTGCAGTTGGCCCCGAAGGGCCAGGAGACTCCATCATGGCGCTAATACACGAAACTGATTACGGAACTCCCTCGAGGGTCGGGGAGACTTTAGTAACGCTCGAAATCGACGGAAAGCCCGTCACGGTGCCGGCCGGCTCGTCGGTCATGCGCGCCGCCGTCGTGGCAGGCGTGCAAGTACCCAAGCTGTGCGCCACGGACAGCGTGGAGGCGTTCGGATCCTGCCGTTTGTGCTTGGTCGAGGTGGAAGGCCGCCGCGGCACGCCCGCTTCGTGCACCACTCTAGCCGAGCCCGGCATGAAGGTTCACACGTCTTCCCCGAAGCTTTCGAAACTACGCCGCGGAATGATGGAACTGTACATCTCCGACCATCCGTTGGATTGCCTGACCTGCGGAGCGAACGGGAACTGCGAGCTGCAGGATATGGCCGGCGTGGTTGGCTTGCGTGAAGTCCGCTACGGTTACGACGGCGAGAATCATTTCAAGAACCCCGAGCCCAAGGACAATTCGAATCCATATTTCAGCTTCGAGCCTTCCAAGTGCATCGTGTGTTCGCGCTGCGTGCGGGCCTGCGAGGAAGTGCAGGGTACCTTCGCGCTGACCATTCAGGGTCGCGGGTTCGAATCCAAAGTATCCGCCGGAGGGAAGCCGTTCCTGGATTCCGAATGCGTGTCTTGCGGAGCCTGCGTGCAGGCGTGCCCGACGGCCACGTTGATCGAAAAGAGCGTTCTGGCTAAAGGCCAGGGCGAGCACACCGTTCTCACGACCTGCGCCTATTGCGGCGTGGGTTGCTCCTTTAAGGCGGAAATGCAGGGATCGGAAGTGGTCCGCATGGTTCCGTTCAAGGACGGCAAGGCGAATCACGGACACTCCTGCGTGAAGGGCCGCTTCTCGTGGGGCTACGCGACCCACAAGGATCGAATCACGAAGCCTATGGTGCGCGCCAAGATCACCGATCCGTGGCGCGAAGTCACTTGGGAAGAAGCTATCAGCCACACGGCCAGCGAGTTTAAGCGCATCCAGGCCAAGTACGGCCGCGACTCGATCGGCGGCATCACTTCTTCGCGCTGCACCAACGAAGAGACCTATCTGGTGCAGAAGCTGATCCGCGCTGCGTTCGGCAACAACAACACCGACACGTGCGCGCGCGTGTGCCATTCGCCCACGGGCTACGGCCTCAGGACCGCGTTCGGCACGTCCGCCGGAACGCAGGATTTCGATTCGGTGGAGAAAGCCGATGTGATCATGATCATCGGAGCCAATCCGACCGATGCGCATCCGGTGTTCGCATCGCAGATGAAGCGGCGTCTGCGTGACGGTGCGAAGTTGATCATCGCGGACCCGCGCCGGATCGACTTGGTGAAATCGCCCCACATTCAGGCCCAATACCACCTGCCGCTCAAGCCAGGCACCAATGTCGCCCTCATCAATGCTCTGGCGCACGTGGTGGTCACCGAAGGCCTGCTGGCCGAGGAGTACATCAAAGAGCGCTGCGACATGCCCGCTTTCGAACAGTGGCGCAAGTTCGTCTCGGAAGAACGCAATTCGCCCGAGGCGATGGAAGCCGCTACCGGCGTACCGGCACTCGATGTTCGCGGCGCCGCGCGGCTCTACGCGACCGGCGGTAATGGCGCTATCTATTACGGATTGGGTGTCACCGAGCACAGCCAAGGCTCGACCATGGTGATGGGTATGGCGAATCTCGCCATGGCCACCGGCAACATCGGGAAGGTGGGCGTCGGCGTGAATCCGCTACGCGGCCAGAACAACGTGCAGGGATCGTGCGACATGGGCTCCTTTCCGCACGAGTACTCCGGTTACCGCCATGTATCCGACGAGTCTACCCGGCATCTGTTTGAGGGAGCCTGGGGCGTGTCGCTGCAGAGCGAGCCTGGCCTGCGTATTTCGAATATGATCGACGCCGCGATCGAAGGCACCTTCAGGGGCATCTACGTCCAGGGCGAAGATATTGCCCAGTCCGATCCGAATACCCAACACATCACGGCGGGCTTGAGCAATATGGAGTGCGTGGTGGTGCAGGATCTGTTCCTGAACGAAACCGCGAGCTTCGCGCACGTCTTCTTGCCGGGCGCGTCCTTCCTGGAGAAGGACGGAACGTTCACCAACGCCGAGCGCCGCATCAGCCGGGTTCGCAAAGCAATCGCGCCGATGGCGGGTCTGGGCGACTGGGAGATTACCCAGGCGATTTCGAACGCGATGGGTTACCCGATGCATTACACGCATCCGTCCGAGATCATGGACGAGATCGCGCGTCTGACGCCGACCTTCGCGGGCGTGAGCTTCGACCGCATCGACGAGCTGGGCAGCATTCAGTGGCCGTGCAATGAGAAGGCCCCGGAAGGCACCCCGGTGATGCATATCGGAGGGTTCGTGCGCGGCAAGGGCAACTTTGTCATCACCGAATTCATCCCCACCGACGAGCGCACCACGGGGCGCTTCCCGCTCATTCTGACGACGGGAAGAATTCTGACGCAGTACAACGTCGGTGCGCAAACCGCGCGTACTGAGAATAACGTCTGGCACCCGGAAGACATCCTGGAGATTCATCCGCTGGATGCCGAGAATCGCGGCATCAACGAAGGCGACCTTGTTTCGCTCACAAGCCGAGCCGGCGATACGACACTTAAGGCGCACATCTCCGAGCGCATGCAGCCGGGCGTGGTGTACACCACGTTCCATCACATGTTCACGGGAGCGAACGTCGTCACCACGGAGTTCGAGGACTGGGCCACGGGTTGCCCTGAATACAAAGTGACCGCGGTGCAGGTGGCGCTGGCGAAGAAAGTATCGTCGTGGCAGGAGCACTACAGCGAGACGCGCAAGCTCACGACCCAGATCGCTAAGTAGCCCGACGTTAAGAAAATGGATTCGAACAACATGGTTCATAGGGCGAACCAGATCGCTCTGAATTTCGCTTCTTACCCTCATGAGGACGCGGTCGCCAAAACGACCACTCACCTGAAGATGTACTGGGAGCCCCGGATGAAGAAGCAGCTACACGAGTACGTCGCCAAGGGTGGCGGGGGGCTGCACGAGCTCGTGCTTGAGGCGGAGAAGCGGCTGATCTGAAGCAATCGCTTTCGGAGAGTGTGCCAAAAAGACCATCGTTGCCCGGTTCCTAATTCGTTAGAATCACCGGCAATCAGCTCAACTATGGCGTTGAAAGATGGGCGAAGGTGATAGAGAGTTGGATAGCGCACCTGTTCTGGCGGCATGTGCGCGCATTTCGCCAATCACGCGACCACAAGTCTCGCCACGGGCGAACTTGTCGTGCATTCACGTTTTATCAAATGCGCGTTGCAATCGAGTCTGCTGCAGTTCATGCAGCAGCCGCATGATATTGTAAGCGCTCATCTCCACCAGCAATCGCGTAACCTTCTCGTGCTGTGCGTCGGTCAGGTCGCTTTGGACAGCCTTCATCGCCTGCACGACGCTCGATTGTTGCTTTTCAAGCTCCGCCTTCTCGATGACGCCGTCGGCCATTGCCTCGACGAAGGTGGCCAACTTTTGAACCTGCTCGTCGATCACCGGCGTGTCTTTCTTGTCGTCAAACCAATCGATCCTCGCCATAGCAACCTTCTCCTTATCGCATTTGATTTCGCAGTTCGAAAAAACGGTGCTGCAATCGTTCGCGGCCGCCGGCCTCTTTCACCCTTGAGCGTAAAACCTCCGGCAGGAACTCAACATCTGTGCATTCGAGCATCGCGGCGATCTCTTGCATCTCTTTCTCTAATCCTTCGAGCGACGGCAGGAAGCCCGCGAGTTCCTGCTCTAGCGCAGCTTTGCCCAGCGCCGATTCGCCGCGCACGCGGCTGCGCCGGGCTGCCCGGGTGACGATGCCTTCGATGTCGGCGCCCGACAGTTTTCCTGCCAGATGGATTTCGGGAATGTCTTCCGGCGCGAGGGTAATACCAGCCTTGCGCGCCATCGCGGCGAACATGGACCGGAGCTCCTCTGGCTCGGAGGGATAGAACAATGGGATGTGGATCTCAGCGCGACCCTGGCGTTTCAGGTCGATGGGCAGCAGGTCGGGACGGCAGGTAAGCAGCATCCACAGAATCCTGCCGCGATAGCGTGTGTCGCCCATTTGCGCGGCAATCATCGAGAAGACGCGGCTCGAAGTGCCCGAATCACCCTCGTCCTCGCGGTCGCCCAGCGCTGCGTCGGCCTCATCGATCACCACCACAACAGGCCCCATAGCACGCAATACGCCTAAAACGCGTTCGAGGTTCCCCTCGGTTTCGCCAACGTATTTGGAGCGGAAATTCTTGAGCATAACGCAGGGCACACCCATCTCGCCCGCCATGCACTGCGCCAGGAAAGTCTTGCCGGTTCCCACTGGACCACAGACCAGGTAGCCCATCGGCAGGGTTTCGGTATCGCCGCGCTTAAGCAGTTGCGCGTCCTCCCGTAAACGTTGTTTGACCGGAGCGTGGCCCACCAGGACTTCCATGGTCCACTTCGGTTCGATGAACTCGAGCAGGCCACGGCACTGGCGTTCGATCAGTTCTTTTTTCAATACTCGCATCCGCTTCGCATCCAGGCGTGGGCCCGATTCGAGGGCGGATTGAACCATGACGTTCACATCCACGAAGGAAATGCCGGCGGTGAGGCGGGCCAGCTCGCCTTCGGTGTAGTCCGATGCGGCACGAAAGTCGCGCCCGTTGACGGCGTGTTGAAGGAAGCGTTCGCGCGACGGCTCATCCGGCATGGCAACTTCGACGTCCGAAACATAGGGATTCGAGGTGACGCGCTCACTAAGAGCAGCGGCGCTTTCGTCGATCAACACCACGGCCATGTTCAGCCGTTTGACGTGCGGGCTGGCGGCCCAGTTAAGCAGCGTAACTACTTGCTGAGAGGCCGCGGGACTGAGGCGTCCAGGCTCGCCGCTCGGGATCAGGAAGGACGCGTAATCAATCAAAATAGCCGCGCTGACACTTTCATCGCCGGCCATGATGTTGTTCTGCACGAAGCGGTCTAACAATGCGAATGCCGTGGATGGATCCTTGCGCGCTGCCGCCAGATCGCCGACTTTGTCATTCGCGCGAACGACCATCTCTTTAAGTCGCGTGCCGTCGCGTCCAGCGAAAGCTCGGAGACCGCGCGCCAGATCATAGTACAGCACCAGATCCCACCGGCCGAATACCTGCTCGGCGAGAAAGTCGGAGAGGCTGCCGTAAGGACCACCCTCTGCGGATAGGGGCACGAGGTCGTGCACGTTGCCGTGGACAACGAACAGTGAAGTGGAGCCCGAGAAGTAGAGTTCGGAGAGCTCGGCCGCCCAGGGCGGAAACCACTCCGGAATGCGTGTTCCTGCCTTCATTGGGCGTTTCTCACTGAGCGACCCTGCGCAAATCGGCCTCGAGAATGGCGGGCGGCGCCTGCATCTGATCGACGATGCCGGTGATTTGCTGCAACTCACGCATCGCGGTTTCGGTGGACTGCACGCTCTCGGTGACGCCTTCGATCTGGCTCGACAGGGCGTCGGGATCCTGCCGGTTTACGCTCGCTTCGGCCAAGGCCTGAATCTTGGCTTCGATACGATCCAATTCCAGCCGCACGAACACGGCGTTGTCGCCTGCCTTCTTGTAGTTCTGCAGGCGCAACTCCTGCGCAGCCACGCTGTCCTGCAAGGACCGTTTGAAGCGCTCATCGTTTTGGGCGCTTTCCAACTTCTTCTTTGCCTCGTCGATGCGAGCACCGATGTCCGAGTCGCTGGTGGAGCGCAGAAACCGGTCCAAAGCCTGCTGTGAGGCAAGTAACCGCAGGAACACCCACAAAAGGCGGTCGAGCGCCGGCGTACTCAGATCCTCCGCTGGAGAACTACTTTGGCCGCCAACGCTGCGCGCAATGGATCGCATCTCAAGGCAGCGCGAGCGCAGCGTTTCAAAACGGCGGCGAGCCTCCGGAGCCAGCGTGCTCACAATTCCCACTAGCGATTCTGAACCTGCGGACGAGCCCTGCGAGACGCGCGGTTGTTGGGCCTCCTTGTAGACTTGGGCGTCGATCGCGTCGCGGAACTTGGGCGTTGACACGAGTCCGCCGAGATACAATGCCTCCGCGGCCAACACGAGGGGCAGAACGGCGTCGGGCCACGGAGTGAGGACAGCCGCCGCTGCGCTGCCTAAAAACAAGAGTAGGTTCCAGCGAAAGAGGAACGCCCGCTTAAGATACTCCTTGACTCCGGCGCCGCCCACTTTCATGGTTTGGCCTCGAGTTTTTCGACGATATCGCGAATCGAGAAGACGATCTGGTTGAAGCTGGCCTCACGTTGCATCTCGCGCGCAGGGCGGTCCGGGCTGGGCAATTCCATTTCCTTAATGATAGTGCCAGGAGCCTTGGAGAGAATGTAAACGCGGTCGCCCAGGTAGACAGCTTCTTCGACCGAATGCGTGACGAAGAACACGGTGGCTTCCTGTTCCCGCCACAAGGTCACCAGCAGGTCCTGCATGTTGAGGCGGGTCACAGGATCGAGCGCGCCGAACGGCTCGTCCATAAGAATAATGCGCGGCCGCAAGATCAGCGTGCGCGCGATCGCGACGCGCTGGCGCATGCCTCCGGATAGCTGGTGCGGGAACTTGCCGGCATCTTGCTTGGGATCGAGACCGACTTTGGCGATCCACTCGCGGGCCTGCTCTTCACGCTCGCGTCGCGCTTTTCCCGAACATTCAAGCCCGAAAGCAATGTTATCGAGCACCGTGCGATTGTCGAACGACGTGTAGTCCTGGAAGACCATGCCGCGGTCGGGGCCCGGACCTTCCAAGGGTTTCCCCATAACTTTGACGGTTCCTTTGGTCGCGGGAAACTGCGGACGCAGGCCGGCAATCAACCGGAGGATCGTCGATTTCCCGCAGCCTGAAGGCCCCAAGAGGGAGATGAATTCCCCGCAGCCCGACTGATCATGTACCTTGAAGGAGATGTCGCGGATCGCCGTGGCGCCGTGCTCGCCATAGGTCTTGGTGACGCCGTCGAACTCGACGATCAGTTCCTCCGCCGCTGAACTTGGCGTTGAACTAGGCATGAAATCAGTCGGCCTCCTCGCGATAAGGAAACAGGCCGTGCTGAACCCATCCCAGAAAGCGATCGATGCCCCATGCGAGGCCGCCGATAACGATCAGGATGAGAATGATGTGTTCCGACAATCCGCGCCTCTGGCTGGTGCTGAGCAGATAGCCCAGCCCGTGTTCGGCGTTGATCAGTTCGGCGAGCATGATATACCCGAACGCCATGCCGAACAGCGCTCGAAGACTCTTGTAGATGTCGGGCAGCGCCAGCGGGACCAGCACCTTGCCGATCACTTGCCTTTGGGAAGCGCCCAGAGTGGCGGCCGTTTCGACGTAGCGGTCCGGCACCGAGGTGATCGCACGCACCGCGTCGGAATAGACGAACGGAACGCAGGCGATGAAGATAAACATCACCTTCTGCGTTTCTTCGATGCCGAACCACAGGATAGTGAGCGGGATGAGGGCGGCAACCGGGATATTTCGAGAGAACAGCGCCACCGGCATGGCCGCCGATTCCAATACGCGCCAGGAACCAGCGATAATCCCTAGCGGCACGCCCACCACGATCGCCAGCCCGAATCCGATGAGAACCCGCCGGAGCGTCGCCACAATGCTCGCGGCCAGGGCTCGCTCGTTCCAGAGAGCGTCGAAACTTCGCGCGACCTCGAGCGGCGACGGCAGAATCACGGGCGAAATCAGCCGCTGTTCCGGCGTCGGACCGCGCGTCGCCAGGAACCATGCGGCGAGAACGAACGCAACCGCACCCACCCCCAGAAGCCGCCCCATGAGCGGAGACGGGGGAATTCGGAGATCGAAAAGACCCGGCTGTTTCGCGTCCACGTTTGAATTACGGCGTCTGACAATGCCGAGAGCAGGCCGCCTATTTGGGCGTCTCCAGCGGATAGACCTTCACTTCTACGCGGCGGTTCTTGGCCTGGTTCACGGGGTCGGCCGGGTCCGCGGGACGAGTCCACCCCAGACCGGACGCAGTGAACTGGTTCGGTTGGAGCGTTGGGAATTTCTTCAGAATCGCTTCCTTCACCGCATTGGCCCGATTCGCGGAAAGCTCCTGCACCGCGTCTTCGGGCACGCGGCCCTTCATCGATGAATCGGTGTGGCCTTCGATGACGATGCGGGCGGCTCCGAACTGTCCGGCCATCTTTCCGATCTCCTCCACCACGAACGGAGCATTCGGATCGTATAGGTTCTCGACAACCTTGCCGTTAATTGTTTCTGAAGTCTTCTTGGTCAGGTCCCAGGAGTTCGATGAGAAATGAATCACGACGGTCTTAGTGAGAATCTCGTCGGACTCGCCCTGAATCGCAGCCGCCGTGGCGGGCGCAAACTGAACGTCGTACTCGTTCTTCTGGCTGGAGTATTTGGCATCGTTGCCCAGTTTCTTGAGCACGCTGAAATCCATCACTTGGTCGAATTCAGTCTTCTCGGACACGACCCCGATGCGTTTATAGAGGTAGTAGGCGGTATTCCAGGTGCGTTCGAAGTTAGTGGGGTTGTTCTGGTTGAGAAAGAACTCCTGGTTTTCAGCCCAGTTGGTGGAGTGCGCATCGCCCTGCATGCTGAGGGCGTCGGATTCTGGAATCGAATAGCCTGCGGCCATGAGTTTCGCAGCAGCCGCTTTGTTGGGTTGCTCCTTCAGCGCCTCCATGCCGTCAAAGATGCCTCGCATTAGGCCTTCGATAATGTCGGGATTGTCCTTGGCGAAATCGGCGCGAGCGAACCAGACGTCGGCGATCAGCTTGTTGGCCGTGCCGGTATTGACCAGCATACGATTTCCCTTGACCTTCGCCAGATTGTAGATGTCCGGTGACCAACTGACAACCCCTGCGGTCTTCTTGTCGGCATTGAACGCCGCTGCGGCCTGGAAAGCATCCTGGGTGAATTTGAAGTTCACTTCGGCGGGTTGTACGCCGCCATTGATGAGCGCATTCAACGCGAAGAAGTGAGAGGGCGAGTTCTGCGCCAACACGATTGTCTTTCCGCGCAGGTCGGCGACAGTCTTCACGTTTTCGCGAACCACGATTCCATCCCCGCCGTTCGACCAATCGATCTGCTGATAGATCCGCGGCATTACGCGCGAGTCTTTCCGCAGGGCTTCCATGAAGAGCGGAACCATGTCGAGCGTGCCCCAGCCGATATGGACGTTGCCGGCGGCGTAGGCATCGCGCATCGCCACGGGATCGTCGATCAGGGTCAGTTCGACTTTGAAATCCTTGCCGCTGGGTGTCTTCCAGACCTTGCCGGGCTTGAAGCCGTTATTGGCGTAGATGATCGGCGCCCATCCGGCCCAAACGTTGATCGCGAATCGAACCGTACGGTCCGAAAGCGGTTTGTAGCTCGAAATACCCTGAACCGGCGGCAGCTTGGCTTCGGGAACGTACTTATACTCCTTGGCCGTAGTGATGCCGGCGGAATCCGGCGCCTCGGTACCCGCCATTTCCTCTTTGCTGATATTCCCGGATTTTGAACCTGGCAACGCCCCGAACCGCCAGAGCCCGAGTCCAACTAGCCCCACCACGACCAACAGAACCGCAAAAAAGAACGCCGGCTTAGGACTGCCCGCAGGCATAGTGAAATACCCTCCTTTGTCCGTCCATTACTGATTCGACCGCCGTCAATTGGTGGTCGTCTGCGTCGTCTTCTCGGTCACCGCGGGACCAAGATCCTTGGCGGCGTCGGCAAGTTTCGTGGTTTCCGGAGAACGCATCCCCAACTCCACCTCGAACTGCTGAAGCGCTTCTTCGGCCATCACCTTTTCCATCTTCTCCTCAGCTTGGATGGAGGCCAACCCCTCTTGCGACAAATCCGCGGCTACACGAGCCTTACCGCGGTTCTTGTCGATCTTGCCCTGAATCATCTGTTCGAGCTGACCGAAATCGGTGGTGACATCCATATTGAAGGATTGCGCCAGCGCGGCAACTTCTGCCTCCGCGGAGCTCATCTTCAGTTCGGCGTCGTATTTCTGGATCTTCTCGCGAACCTCACCCAGTTTCTTGGCCGCGTGCTGGATCTTCTTAAGGTTGTTCTCATAAGCCTCTTCGTGCATGCGAAGCTGCTCTTCGTAGGCGGCCAGATCTTTCTTCGCCTTCTGCAACTCGAGCGCGAACTTGGCGGCTTCCTCGCGCTGGCCGGACTT
>JAIQFI010000024.1 GCA_020073345.1 Terriglobia bacterium | reverse complement strand
TACCGGGAGCCTGAAGATTCGGCGAACTCGCAGTCGACGATTTGCGTTCAACTTGTGGATGGTACGCGTCGACAGGTTGATGCGGCGACATGTCGCTTTGTGGCAAAGGTGCGGCGGGCGGGACGAGCGAGGTAAGCCCCGCCCCCGTTTCAGACGGTGCTACACGCCACAAGAACAAGCCCGGCGGGAGGCGGACGCCGAGAAATTCGTGCGCGTGGCGGAATCGAGCATCGCCGCGGGTTTGCGGGACGCAGAGTCCGCGATTCTTCAGGCCTTCGCGGTGTTCGCGCGGGCCGCGCTGGATCTGGACGACACACACTTAAAACTGCTGGTCGAAGGCTTTCCTCACCTGGCCAGGGGTCTGGCGGAGCAAGCTCGCCGGTTCGATCCCGCCCTGAGCGCCACGAATATTTTCCAGGCCAGCCGCAATGTGTGGACCGCCGCCGGGCTCCAGGTGCTGCTGGGCCAGCCCCTGGAACTGACTCCCGCGATTTTTTCCTACAGCATGCTGTATCCCTACACCGACAACCTCCTGGACGATCCAAGCGCATCCGCCGATGCGAAGTCCGCATTCAACCGGCGTTTTCGTGCACGCCTCGAGGGCGAATCACCTCGGCCAGCGAACCATCGCGAGTGTAAAGTGTGGGCACTGGTCGACAGGATCGAAAGCCAATACAACCGTCAGCGGTTTCCGGATGTTTACCGGAGCCTGCTGGCCATTCAGAGCGCCCAGGAGGAGAGCGTCGGTCTGCGCCGGGAAGCGGCGCTGCCGCCGGAGGATGTCATGCAAGGCGTCTTCGCAAAAGGAGGCACGTCGGTACTCGCCGACGGATATCTGGCGGCCGGACGATTGACTCCGAAGCAAGAGGATTTCGCGTTCGGCTGGGGCGTGGTGCTGCAACTGGCGGACGATCTTCAGGACGTCGCGGAAGACCGAGCCGCGGGCACGGCCACGCTGTTTAACGAAACACTTTCCGCGCCGCTGGACGCGGTGACCAATCGCGTCTTCGAATTCGGGGATCAGGTGTTCGCGGGGCTCGATGCCTTTCAGTCGCCCGGCGTCGAGCCGCTGAAGGAGTTGATCCGGCAGAGCGCGGTAATCTTGCTGATCACCGCCGCGGGCGCGGCACACGAACTGTACACACGGTCTTACATCCAGGAACTCGAGCGGCACTCGCCGTTCCGCTTCGGATTCGTGCGCGAGCACCGGCAGTACTTCTACGGTCCCGGCGGGCTGGTCGGGCGGTGCGTGGCGGCCCTGGCATGAAATGCGTGGCATCACTTGCAGATGACGGCGCGCTACTCAGGATCGAACTGGCGAGCTAAGCTTCATCCTAGAGACAACATTAGATCGTGCGATACAGCGAAGGACGCGATCTGGTGGCCCCAGTCGACGATAACGATTACATAGCATGCGCCCGCCGCGAGGGCTACTAGATATTGCCTCCGAGTTGGATTGTCGAGTCCCTTGCCCGTCGTTATGCAAGCTCCGGCCAATCCAAACGGCAGGAAAAAGGCAAAGAATAGAAAATACAACCCAGTGGCCTCGACGTCCGTTATGTATACGATCGCTCCGTGATTACTCAAGGGGTAGACCCTTCCGACCTGCGGCTGCGGTTGGCGAGGCCGATTCGACTGATAGTCACCGAAGAGCCACATGAAAGAAAGGAAGGTGGCTCCGCAAATCCCGACACATGCCGCGGCGATGTACTCGCGCATTGCCTCGATTATCGACCGTTCGCGGGAATCACATGAATTATCCCAATATCTTCGCTAGAATATCTGGGATTTCGAACACCGCACGATTGTGGATCTGCTGTACGGCATTCTGATAACGCGGCAGATCGCGCAGCAGCTCCGACACCGCCCCGCCGATTCCCCGGAAGTTCGGCAGCACAAAACCCGCGTTTCGCTCCAGGACCCATTCGGCGTTATAACGCTCCTGCGGGAGCGTCCACATGTTGCGCTCGACGATCACCGGCAGCCCCATCGCCACCGCCTCACTGATACTTCCCGGGCCCGGCTTGCCGATAAAGAAATCCGCGAGGCTCATGTAGTACGGGATCTCCGATGTAAATCCTTCGACGAATCGTGGCGCTCGCGCAGGCAATGCACGGAGCCGCTCGGCGAGGCCCGTATTCTTCCCGCAAATCAAAATGAGCTGCGTGTCGACAAGCCGCTCGGCGATCTCCAGCATCACCTTCGAGCCTTGCCCTCCAAACAGCACCAGACCCGTGGGACGATCGGGATCCAGTCCAAGTTTCTTCCGCTCGGCCACGCGGTCCGCCGTCACCGGCTGATAGAAAGTAGGCCGCAGGATCATCCCCGACGCGCGGAAAATACGATCCTCGGTATAGCCCAGCACGTACGCCTGCGACACGGCTTTATCGCTCCCGCAGATCACGAACTGATCCTGCTTCTCCATCCAGAAGTGCGGAGGATAATCCGCCAGGTCGGTCAGAATCGTCACATAAGGGACCGCGGGCAGCGTGTGCTTCAGGCTCTCGTACATCGCCCGATTGAAGTTCGGCACCAGCGACACCACCAGATCCGGGCGCGCGCTGGCCCAATACTTTTCGAGCATCCGCACTGCCGGACGATGATACAGCCGGATGACGCCGTGCATGAACTTCAGGCCCTGCGCGGAGCCCAGCGTCCAGCCCCGCGCCAGCATCTGGTTGTAGATCTCCTGCAGTTCCAATCCGGTCACCTTGCGAAACACATCCAGGGGACCGAGGATCTGCTGTAAGTTGACCAGCCGCACGTCCCATTTAACACCCCAGGGCCGTTTTTGTTCGTCGATCACTGCTTTCAACGCGGTAGCGGCGGCGCGGTGGCCCCCGCCGGCATCGAAGTATAAAAAATCAATTTTTGTCACAAATGTTTGTTCACAACGTCACCGGGATGTAACGACGCGGGCGTATCTGTGTATTATGGCGGTTCTTCAGATCACCACGCCGCGAATGGTACTAGGGGCCATGTCGTGGGTGTCCTCGAAGGATCATCGGGTAATGGTCCGGGTGAACCACTGGCGGCCCCCCAAATGGCTGCGGATGTGGATGCTGGCCGCGACGCGCAGCGGCGACGGCGGGCTGTGGTATGCACTGGGTCTGGCCGTGGCGATCTACGGCGGGCCGCAACGCTTTCACGCTCTTCTCGCAGCGATCTTGGCCGTCGCAGCGGGCATTGCCTTGTTCCTGGAACTAAAGCGCCTTTTTAAGCGGAAACGCCCCTGTGCGCTCGAACCGCACTGCTGGGCGGAATTACTGCCCCCCGATCAATTCTCGTTTCCCTCCGGCCACACCATTACAGCCTTCGCAGTAGCGGTTTCGCTCGGTGGATTCTATCCCGAGCTGGTGCCCGGATTGTTGTTCTGCGCGATTAGCATCGCGGCTTCACGCGTCGTCCTGGGGATGCACTTTCTAAGCGACGTTCTGGCCGGCGCCGCGCTAGGTGCGACTCTCGGCGGGCTCGCCACCGCGCTGGTACTTTAAGACGGGCCAAACCGCTCGAGCGCCTCTTCCACCACCGCGGCGAAATTCGCCCCGCTCTCCGACCACAGCAGCCGCCGTTCCTCCGGCAGCGCCTTGTCGATCTCGCTGACCAGATGAAGCAAGCTCCGCAGATTCGATTGCTGGATCCGCAGCGACCCTTCGATGTCTTCTGACGGCAGAAATTTGGAATCGAGCCCGAAGTCGATGCGCAGGTGGTCGTCGTTTTCGCGTTCGAACACTGAACCGTAACAGGACAGCGTGACCGCCGAAGGCCACAGCTTCCAGTCGTCGCGGTGCTGCCACAGATCCCAGGCCGCCTCGATTTCGACACAGCAATCGGGCTGGGCGAAATCGCGCGCCGCGGCGATCATGTCCGCCACCAACACGCCTGGATCGAACGGACGTTCCAGAATCGGCGGCTCGGCAAATGAGATCGCATAGACGCGCACTACCGGACCGGTCTTCGAGAGTTTCGAGAACGGAAACACGTCCAGCATCTTCCCAAAGTGCCGCAAAAGGTTGGAATCGGAGAAACCCCGCACCCAGCAGGACAAATACAGCCGGTCGCTCATTTCACCTCGATTGTATCCTGGAGAGGTGATAACAGACTTGATCCAGATCAGCCGCCTGGGCGAAAAAAAGCGCCCCGAGAATGAGAAGTTCCGCCGCTGGATCAAGTCCCACAACTTTGTGGAGCGCCAGTTCCGCGCCGCCGCCCACGAGGTCCATGACGCCATCGACTGCCGCGAGTGCGCTGAGTGCTGCCGCGTGACCGAAGCCGAGATCTTCGAAAAAGATGTCGTCAGCCTGGCGAAGAACCTGGGAATTTCCCGCAAGCAGTTCCTGGAGCAGTACACTCAAACCGGCACGGATGGCGAACTGATCCTGCGCCGCAATAAAGATGGGTGCGTGTTTCTGGACGGCAACGACTGCACCATCTACGAGTTCCGCCCCAAAACCTGCGAAGGATTCCCGCATCTACTGCGCGGCATGGGCTCGATCCAGCACAAGATGTGGGCCTATGTGGACCGCGCCACCTACTGCCCCATCGTCTACAACTGGATGGAGCGGGTGAAGGATCTGACGAATTTTCGAAAATAAGGGCTCTTCGAGATAGTCCCGTCAGCGCGCTTGCAGCACGCGCTCTCCCGCACGGACCTTGAAGCGCGGCTCGAGTTCCGTGAGCTTTTCGACAATGCCGGTATATTCCAGTTCCGACATCGGAAGCATGGCCGCGCCGAAGAATCCCTGCCGCCGCATTTCGATCGACTTGCGCGCAGCGGTGTCGCGAACGGTATCCCAGAAGGGATGCGCGAAGTTGTCCACGGCTTCGGTGAGTTTGCCCTTTTGGACGCAGAAGCCCGCGCAGCTCACGATGGGAGGGCCGTCGAAGTAGCTGATCCCCGCGTTGAGCTTAACCGGCATCAGCGGCATCTGATGGGATCCGCGCATCCCGCCCGCGACGAAGTGGCACGTGGCGTACGGAGCCAGGATCTCTCCGGTGGCGGGAAAGTTCATCTGCGCGCGCACCAGCATCACCGGATCGTCTTTGCCGGTGTATTTCCCGGCGATGTTGTGCAGCCTCGACGTGGCTACGGCGACGGCCTGCTCGCCTGTCGAACGCGCCCAGACCGATTCCACCACGAACCGCTCCGGATCGCGCAGCAGCGTCGCGATCTCATACAGCTCCTCGGGCGCGTTTAGCTCGATGACCCGGTCGCCTTCGGTATGGTTCACGTCCATGATGACGAACCGGAAGCCGCGCGACATTTTCGGCGACAGCATCAGGCCGGGCGTATTCATGGGATCCACGAAAGCGAGATACAGCGGCAGGTTGTAGGCTCCCGGATCGGTCTTGTCGGCTGCGAAGAACAGGAAAGGCTCCGCCGGCCGTTCCTCGATTTCCATTTCAGCGACGGCCGGACCCATGCCCCGCACGTTCCCCGAAAACGACGTTTTAAGCAGGTCCTGTCCAGCGCCGTAGAGTCCCTGCGCCTTGGCCGCCTCGGTGCCCGCCAGGAACGCGTCCCAGGCTAGCTTGTGAACGGCCTCGTCTCCTTCCCCGCGCGTGTGCGTCATCAGGATCGCGATGTCATCCCCGGTGTGGCTGAGATAGGAATCGACAATCAGATTCCGGCCGCCGGTCCGGATGTGGTCGGCGACCGTCTGGAACAGGTGTTCGGAAGGCGTCACGTGCCCTCCCACGGAGCCGATGTCCGCCTTGATCACGCTCAATGTCAGTTTCATCTCGTTGACCTGCCTTTCGCCCCTAATGCTCTCGCATGAATCGTGCCAAACAGTTTGGGTAAATATTGCCCATAACTTACGGAAACGGAAGTCGCTGGTGAGCCGGATCACCCAGCGTGCGTGGGTCGGATCGCTCAGGGTCGCGCCCAAAACCTCCCGGAAAATGAATAGGCCGGGAGTTCGGCATGGTCATACGCGTGCTGGATAAAGGGCATGGAAAACGCACGCACCATCGATCCGGAACGAGGCGAGCGCGACGTCATTTGCGCGCGCTGCGGCGCGGACGCGGAATGGATTTTTGTCGACCAGGACCAAACCCGGGTGGAAGTGACCTGTCCGGACTGCGGTAAGTTCGAGATGCTTCGGACTGAGTTCGATCAAGCCGAGTCGGAGATCGTCGAACCGCCTGATCGGGATTGACAGGCCCCAGGTGACGACCAACGGCCAGATCGCCCGGCGGCTGGACGAGTTGGCGAACCTGCTGGAAACCCAGCACGCCAATCCGTTCCGCGTAAGCGCATACCGGCGGGGCGCCATGGCCGTCGCCGGTCTGGCCGAGCCGGTATCCGGTCTGTTTCAGCGCGAAGGCATCCAGGGCCTGGAGCGGATTCCCGCCATTGGCCACGGGTTGGCGGTCGCCATCCGCGGTTTGATCAAATCCGGACGCCTCCCGATGCTCGAACACCTGCGCGGCGAAATCGACCCGGTGCTGCTCCTCCAGTCCGTTCCGGGAATCGGACCCGTCCAGGCCGAGCGCCTGCATCACGATCTGGAAATCGACACCCTGGAAGAACTGGAAGCCGCGGCGCATGACGGCCGCCTTGCGAGCGTAGAAGGCTTCGGCTCCAAGCGAGTCGCGGGGATCGTGGATTCGCTGGCTTCGCGGCTCGGCCGCGTCCGCCATCTCGAGGGCGACGCCGCTCCGCCCATTGAAGAGTTGCTGGACGTCGATCGGGAATACTGCGAAGCGGCCCAGGCCGGCACACTCCCCATGATCGCGCCTCGCCGCTTCAATCCGGAGAAAAAAGCCTGGCTCCCGATTCTGCATACCCAACGAGGCGGCCGCCACTATACTGCGATGTTTTCCAACACCGCGCGGGCGCACCGGCTGGGTACAAGCCGCTACTGGGTGATTCTCTACCAGGATGGCGAATCAGGAGCGCACCAGTGCACCGTGATCACCAGCCATCAGGGTCCTCTCAAAGGCCGTCGAATTGTTCGCGGCCGCGAAGCGGAGTGCCTGCAGTATTTCGATCGCCCCAAGTGCGCTTGAAGTGCCTACCCGAAATCGGGCTCCCGGACGGGCGCTGTTTTGGGCTCCGGAATCTCGGTAAGCGTGGCTTCGGCCAGGAGCAAGACGCTGGCGACGGATACGGCGTTTTCCAGCGCGACCCGCACTACCTTCGTGGCGTCGATAATACCGGCTTCCATTAAGTCGACGTACTCGCCCTTGGCGGCATCGAAACCGAAGTTCCCGGTACCGGTGCGCATCCTGTCGACGACCACACCCCCGTCCACCGCGGAGTTCTCCGCGATCTGGCGCGCCGGAGCTTCCAACGCGCGCTTCAAGATTCGCAGACCGGTTTTCTCGTCACCGTCGGCGGTCTGCTCTTCCTTCTCCACGGCACAAATCGTTCGCAGAAGGGCCAGCCCGCCACCCGGCACGATCCCTTCAGCAATCGCCGCCTTAGTCGCGCTAATGGCGTCGTCGAAAGCTTCCTTCAGGCTCTTCATCTCCGCTTCAGAAGGGGCGCCGACGCGGATCACCGCCACGCCACCCGTCAGCTTGGCCAACCGCTCGCGCAGCTTCTCTTTGTCATAGTCCGACGTGGTTTCCTCGATCTGTTTGCGGATCTCGTTGCAGCGCCCTTCGATGGCCGCCTTGGTTCCGGCGCCACCGATGATGGTAGTCGCTTCGCGATCGATGACCACGCGTTTGGCAGTGCCGAGTTCTTCCAGCTGCACGTTTTCTAGCTTGACACCCAACTCTTCCGCCAACACCCGGCCTCCCGTCAGGATCGCGATATCGTCCAGCATGGCTTTGCGGCGATCACCGAACCCAGGCGCTTTCACTGCCGCGCAAGGCAGCACGCCGCGGAGCTTGTTGACCACCAGCGTCGCCAGGGCATCGGCTTCGACGTCCTCCGCCACGATGACCAGCGGCCGCCCGGACTTGGCGATCTGTTCCAGCAGCGGCAGCAGATCCTTCATGTTCGAAATTTTCTTTTCGTGCAGCAGGATGTAGGGCGCGTCCAGCGCCGCCACCATCTTTTCCGGATCGGTTACGAAGTACGGTGAAAGGTAGCCGCGGTCGAACTGCATGCCCTCTACTACTTCCAGAGCTGTCTCGGTGGTCTTGGCTTCTTCCACCGTGACCACGCCGTCCGGCCCGATCTTTTCGATGGCATCGGCCACCAGTTTCCCGACCTGGGGATTATTGTGAGCCGAGACAGTCGCGACGTGCTCCTTCTCGCGGCGTGATGCCACCGGACGGGAGACCCCGCGCAGTGCTTCCACGGCAGCTTTGAGCCCGCGATCCAGGCCGCGCTTCAGATCCACGGCGCTCGCGCCTGCAGCCACGTTTCGTACCCCCTCGGCAAGAATCGCGTGGGCGATGACTGTGGACGTGCTGGTTCCATCGCCGACGGCGTCGCCGGTGCGTTCGGCCGCTTCCCGGATCATCTGCGCGCCCAGGTTCTCGGCGGGATCCTTCAGGTCGACTTCCTTAGCGATGGTGACGCCGTCGTTGCACACCAGGGGTTTCCCGAAATGCTTCTCGATCAAGACGCACTTGGACTTTGGACCCAGCGTCACGCGCACGGCGTCGGCCAGCGCCGTCGCTCCATGCAGGATCTTCTCTCTCGCTTCAGAACGAAACAGGAATTGCTTGGATGCCATGGTTGATCACTCCTCTGTCAGGCACACACCGCAGGACGCCGGTACAAGCGCGCTCGTTGAGGTGGTTCCCTCGGGCTCTGCCGGGCACTCTGGCTCGCGCCGGAGGGCTGGTTTTTTCTTGTCTGCCGAGGCTTCCTTCTTGACAGCGTCGGCCAGGCGCTGCTTGAATTCGCGGAACTCGGTGGAATCCATCTTCAAAGCCTCGGACTTGGGTAGATATTCGATCTCGCTCACGCTACTCAGGATGCGCTCGAAGAACGGCGGATGGGTCCGGAAGAAGCTGGCCGACTTAACGTAGCCCTTCTCGCTCGCCATCTTGTCGAAGAAAGTGATGAACCCACGTGGATCGTAACCGGAGTGCCAGGCATACTGGGTTCCCAACTGGTCGGCTTCCACTTCAAACTTCCGGTTCACGCCAAGCAAAGAAAGGTTGAGCACCATCCCCAGCCCGAAGAATCCGCCCTGCAAGGCGTAATACAAGCCGATGCCTGCTACCCCGCCCGTCGCGATCATCGCTGCAATCTGCGCGGACTGAAGAAAAAGACTCGCAAGCCTCGCCCGCTTCAGCATTTGTGCTCCATGCCGTGCGGATACATGCGCAAGCTCATGAGCAATCACACCCGCCAGCTCAGACTCGTTCTCGACTTTCTCCAGTAATCCCGTGTTGATGAACAGGAAACCGCCGGGCATCGCGAATGCGTTGATCTCTTGGCTACGCAGAACCGTGACTTTCACTGGAACGGTCATATCGGAATTCGCGGCGATTCGTTCCGCCAGGCTTCGAACGTAGGCCGTGGCTTCTTTTTGCTCGAGTTCGGGCGGCATCAGGCTATACAGCTTCATATCGCGAACGGCTTCTTCGCCCAGCTTGATGTCTTTTTCCTGATCGGAGCTGATCTTCCGGACGCCGATATCCTCGATATCGCCAAAACGGCGCTCGCGGGCGCGGCCGTCGGCAATAAATCGGTCCACCTCGATCTTCTTGGCCGGCCACTGCTCAAGCAGATCTGCCTTGGCCAGTCTGTTGTCGAATGCGACCGGCATGCCATGCTCGCGTTCCACGCGCTTTTCGCTCCGGATCTTTTCCAGCCGCAGGATTTCGCAGTGAACGGTCTGCCGCCGCTCCGCCATTTTCTCGGTATCGCGTGAGGCTTCCTTGTTCAGCGATTTGAGCTGTCCTCTCAGCTCGCCCAGACGAGCATCCAGGTCCTTTTCTTCCTTCTGGAGCCGTTCCGCCTCTGCCCTTCGCTGCTGAGCGAGCTCCTTCCGCAAGGCCTCAAAATCCTGCGCCTTGAAAGAGACCGCCGGTGCGAGTTCCAGAAGCTCCAGATAGGGACGGCTGACCAGCTGAGACAGGGGCAAAGCGGAAACAGTTGCCTGGGCTACCGGCACAGAGATCGCCATCGCGACCGCGACGATACGAATTGATAAGGGTGCCATGCGCCTCTATGGCAAAGCTGTGCACGGCACGTGCCGCAATGGAAACGCACCTGGAGTGGCCCTCCGTGTTCCCTAACGCCAAATCTGCGCGAGGTAACCCACATCAGTTGGGTCCTTTTGCGCACGCGATCGTGTTGGGGTGAACCTAGAACCAATCGCTGCGGTAGGCTACCCACCAACTTATAAGGAAGATCGGAATGGTGGCTGCCAGTCCCCACCACAGCGGCAGAACGAAATCGGCAATCAAACCCAGGACCGCGAAGGTGAGCCAGAAGATCTTTCGTTCCACGTCTCAGATTAACGCGCCAGCGATAAAACGTGTTTAACGCGGCCGAAATAGCAGAAGGTCCAGGCTGAACGTCACGCGCATCGCTTCGGGCGGCAGCGCCCGCATCGGCCGATAAATCGAAAGTAGGACGTCTTGAACGGCCGCGGCATCCAGATCAGCAGCAGTCGTAACCCGGCGCCGGTCGGCCAGCGCGAAATCTTTCGCAAAGGTCTCGATGGTTCGGTCGACGCGATCGCGCCCCGTCCCGCGCAGCTCGATCAAGTCCTCGGGTGCAGCCAGCGCGACCAGCAGGCGTCCGTCATCGCGCAGAACACGCCGGAATTCGCCGGCATTCATCCGCCCCGTGATCGACAACACGATCGAGAACGATCGGTCGGCATAGGGCAGGAAGCGATCGGCGTTGGCCACGAGCCACTCGACCCGCTCACTCGGAGGATACCGTTTCGCCGCCGCATCCACGGCTGGAATAGAGATGTCGACGCCATGCGCATCGAAGCCAATCTGGCGAGCAAGCGAACCGAGGTAGAACCCGTCGCCGCATCCGGCGTCGAGAACGATATCGTTCGGCCCGGCAGCGATGATCTCGCCGATTCCGTGCAGCAGCGGCCCTGTTACGCCGCGATCGTGCAATCGCCGCCGCGCTGCCACGGCGGCCACGGTGTCGCCCGGATGCTTCGATCGCTTGTCCTGCGGCTGGAGCAGGTTGATGTATCCGCTGCGCGCCACGTCGAACGAATGCCCCTGGGAACAATGTGCGCGCCGTTCTTCCCGTGTTAATGCCTGCCCGCAGCCGCGGACCGGGCAAAGGAGCATGATCGAATGCGGTTGAATCAAATAGCTGCTACGCCCGTGGACCCATCACTTGTACGCGGTACCCGTCCGGATCCCGCAGATCCGGAGCGCCCGCGATTTCGGCCGCATCCAGCTTCACGCCGGCCTGCTGGAGCTTCTTGACGGCGGCATCGTAGTCGAACTTCTCGACCGAAACGCAGTAGTGATTCACCCCCGCCTTCTCGCCGGCGGGCGTCTTCAACAGTCCGATCCGCCCGGTTCCGGCCTGGAACCAGATCCGGTTGTTGTTGCGCTGCCTCACGGGGCCCAGAATCTTTTCGTAGAACCCCGCCGATTTCTCGGGATCGGTCACGTTGAGCAAGATGTGATCGATACCTGTAGGACGGAAGATCGCCTCGCCGCCGATCGAAATCGTTTCAGGCGACGCCGTGCCGCCCAGCAGTTGCGCCCAGCCGTTATCGGTCGCGAGCTGCAGCCTCGTCCCGTCCGGATCGGGAACGGCCAGATCCTTGCCGCTGGGAAAATCGCGATAGGCGATACCCTTCCCGTCCAGATAACTGTGTACGCTGGCCACCTGGAACCCGGCGATCCCGGCGCAGAAATGATCGACGTTGATCGCCCCTTGCGCGTTCCGATCCATGGCGAGGTAGCTTGCGCCTATCTTGACGTACCGCCTTGTGGTCTTGTTGTTCTTCAGAACGGTATTCCCGAAAACACGCGCATAAAATGCCGCTGACCTCTCGACATCGGATACCAGGAACTCCACGTGATCGAGCGCGGTGAAGTGAAGACCCACTTCCGCGGCGACGGCTTTGCGCAGGGCGAGCGCGCCGGCGCCCAGGATGCCCAACATCTCGCGTCGAAGAAATTCCATGATCCCTCCCGTTCGGTGTCGAGTATATCTCAGTTACCCGCCCCCAGCCGGGCTCCGCACTTGGTGCAATGCGACCAGCCTGGTTGTACCGCAGAGCGGCACTCGGGACAAGCGTGTGCCAGTGCCGTGCCGCATTTCGAACAGAACGCGAATCCCTGGCTCACCATGGTTCCGCAACTCGGACAGCCTCGCTGTAGAGGATCGCGGAGGATAAAGTACAAAATAACGCCGATCGCGTTGGGAATAAAGATCGATAGCAGTGTCCACATGACGTAGCGCATGCCGCGCCGCCGGGCGTCTCCATTCACGTAACCGATCAGCAATACGAAAACCGCCAGGAACAGCGGAATAACCAGGGCGAAGATCGCCAGGGCCCATCGCGGTCCGCCGCTCAGGTTGGGGTCGTGGGGAATCATAAACGTCCACGAAAACGCCACAAAACACACATAGAGGAGAATTGCGGTAATCCACGCCACCCCAGGAATCACCTTCATCTCTTCACGAAACTGGCTCATAAGAACCTCCTCATCTCGCGACGCCGGCCGAGCATCAGGGCCGCTGTCGCCGCTGTCATCCACACCAGCGCGGTCGAAACCAAAGACCACGTCAGGCCGTTCATCAGGTTTGCTCCGAGCACGTTCAGGCTTCCACCCGTGACGGCCCGTGCCAAGGTCCAGAAAGACCATCCGGCGACCCATCCGAAAATCGCGAGCGCCCCCAGAAACAGCTCGCTTCGGCGCCGTGCGGCCGCTCCGGCGCGCTCTTGTAGAATCCGCGCTTGGGTACGCTGGACCAGTCCCTCCGGCGCCGATGGCTGGGGAAGCTTCCGCAGACCCCGTGTGTACACGGCCCACGTTTCCAAATCCCGGCGGCAGCGCTCGCATCCTTGCGCATGCTGCTCGACACGACGCACTTCCTCGGGGTCAAGCGCCCCGGCAGCAGCCAGCGCCAACATCGCCCGCACCGACTCGTGTTCGGTCATAATTCCCTTCCTTTTTCGATCCGGACGCGCAGGCTTTCCAGAGCGCGATGCAACCTGCTCTTGACCGTCGAAATCGGTATTCCGGCGACCTCCGCGATCTGCTCCAGCTTCATTTCCTCTTCGAACCGCAGCGTCAGCACCTCACGATGAATCGCCGGCAGTTCCGCGATCGCCGCGGCCAGCAGCGTCCCCCGCTCGAAATCCAGCAACTGTTCCAGCGCGTCCCGGCCGCCCGCCGTCAGACGATCCACCGGAGCCTGGCCGGATTCGTCTACCTCATCCAGGCTGAACGCGCGGCGGCGCCGCAGATGGTCGATCGCCAGATTCCGTGCGATGGCGAACAGCCACGCCTCGAAATTCCGCCTTGCATCGTACGAGCCGATCTTTTCCATCAGCCGGATCCAGGTCATCTGGAACAGATCCTCGGCCGTGGCCGGATCCTGTACCAGCCGCACCAGGAAACGATACAGGCGGTGTTGATAGCGCCCGATCAGTTCGGAGACGGCATCCGGATCGCCCTTCTTCAGCAGCGCGATCTCACGGTCACCGGTGAACTCCTGGCTCATGGCAGCGGCGAGGATCATATCACTAACCCGTATACGAACCAGCTCGCCAAAAAGACCCGCCATTGGCAAACGATGTATGATAACGGACCGGAGCCCTGTTTAATGCTCAAACTGAAGACTTTGTTGCCTGTTGTGGGCGCGGTTGCGCTCGCCTCGATTTCGATCGCCCTATTTGCCCAGGGACGCGGAGCTGCACCTCCGCCCCCGCCGACGCCGGCCGTCCTTCAGAACTACGCACCCGTGACGGCCGAGCGTCTGAAGAATCCAGAAGCCGGCAACTGGCTCATGATTCGCCGTACCTATGACGGCTGGGGCTACAGCCCGCTCGATCAGATCACGCCCGCGAACGTCGCGAGGTTGAAGCCGGTCTGGTCGTTCGCCACTGGCGAGCCGAAGGTTCACGAAGCCGCTCCGCTGATCAACAACGGCGTGATGTTCGTCTCCACGCCTAACAACCAGGTGATCGCTATAGACGCCAAGAGCGGGAACGTATTGTGGCGCTACCGCAGGCCGCGCCCCACGGGGGCCAACGTGCCGCACGATACCAGCCGCGGCGTCGCACTTCTGGGCGACCGTGTCTACTTCGCCGCGGGCGAGGCGGTTCTGGTCGCGCTCGATGCCAAAACCGGCCGCGAGGTCTGGACCACCACAGTCGCCGATAACAAGTCGGGCTACTACATCTCGCTCGCTCCCCTGATCGCGGACGGCAAGGTCATGGTCGGCGCGTCGGGTGGTGAATATGGAATCCGCGGCTTCGTCGCCGCCTTCGACGCTCAGTCCGGTAAGGAGCAGTGGCGGACGTTTACCATCCCGGCCCCAGGCGAGCCCGGCAGCGAAACCTGGCCCAAGGGCGACCAGTGGAAAAACGGCGGCGGATCCGTGTGGGTTACCGGTAACTACGATTCCGCCACCAACATCTCGTATTGGGGTGTCGGCAATGGCGGTCCTTGGATGGGAGACCAGCGCCCCGGCGACAATCTCTACACCTCCTCCACCATGGCGATTGATGTCGCCACCGGCGCGATCAAAGGGCACTATCAGTATCACCAGAATGATTCTTGGGATTGGGACGAGGTCTCCCCGCCGATCCTGGTGGACTTCCAGCGCAATGGCCGCACCGTCAAGGGCCTGATCGACGTGGCGCGCGACGGCTACCTCTGGTTTATCGATCGCAGCGTAGTGGGCCGTGACGGCCGCCTGAAATTCGTCGAAGGCAAGCCCTTCGTGACCCAGAATGTGTTCAAGAAACTGGATCCCGAGACTGGAAAGCCCGAGATTGATCAGGATCACAAGCCTGGAACCGGGAAGCACGCCGAATTTTGCCCCGGCCTGCACGGCGGCAAGAACTGGCCTCCTATCGCGTTCAGCCCCAAGACCCGGATGATTTACGTCCCGGCCAATAACAACATCTGCGGATCGTCCACCGGAACCATGGTGGCGTACGTCGCCGGCCGCGCCTACACCGGCGTTCAGATGGGAGGCGCGCCGAGCCCAGCCGGCGCCAACCATTTCGGCGAAGTCCAGGCCTGGAATGTCGATACCGGTCAGCGCGTATGGACGCACGAGTACGCGACGTCGCCCAACTGGGGAGCGATGCTCGCTACCGCCGGCGGACTAGTCTTCACGGGCGGCACCAACGACCGCAAGATTCACGCGTTCGACGCAGCCAGCGGAAAAGTCCTGTGGGAGTTCCCAACCAGCTCGGGAATTCTTGCCCCGCCGACCAGCTTTTCGATCGACGGCAAGCAGTATCTCGCAGTGCTATCTGGCTGGGGGGGAGATTCCCGCGGAATGCAAGCAACTCTCAACGGGATGTTTCCCGGCCAATATCCGGAGGTGCCGGAAGGCGGCAGCGTGTGGGTTTTCGCGGTGGAGTAGCCGGAAGTTAGAATCGAGTTGTGCGATGGTTCCTATGGTCGGCATTCGCGTGTTCTGCCATCTATTCCGCTCTCGCAGCATGGCTGCTGATTAAGGTTCTTGACACCCCAGATGGCGTGAGCGCCTCTGCCGGAGTATTCGTCGTCGGTGCGCCGTGGATCTGGAGTGGAATCTTTGGAAGGTACTACTGGCTTGCCATCCCGATGAATGCCATGACGCTCTATTTTCTCATCGTGCTCAGCGTCGCTATCTATCAAAAGGGGTTTCGAAGCCGATCCCGATAAGTGATAGGCGGGACAAGACGACACTCCGTCCAACCTACTTCCCGCAGCCGCGCGCTGCTTCATCGAACTGATCGAACAACCGGGCGGCGCCCGCGCCTTCGAGCGTCGTCATCACGTGGCCCTGGCCCCGTTCGATCGTGAACCGCACCTTCATCCCCTTGGCGCGGAACATCATGGACTGTTTCTGCATGGTATCGAGCCAGCCCTGATCCAGCTCGCCGACGTGCATATTAACGCATATCCCTTGCAAGGCGGCGACCCGCGCATCGGTCGCATCCAACAGATAACCCGGAAACCCAGTCACCGAATAAAAATATCGGGGATAAGAGGCTGCGATGTGGAACGAGCTCAACCCGCCGTTCGAAATCCCCGCAATGTGAAATTTCCTCCCGCGGATTTTGTAGTCCGCGAGAAGCTTGTCGAGAAACGCCGGGAACACCACTGCCCCGCCCTCGTAAAACAGCCCCGCCGCCGTCGCCGAGCAGACTACCACGATGTAGCCGCGCTTCTGCGCCTGCAGCGCCAGGTTTCGCGCGAGCATGCCGTCCACCATCGGCATGGTCTGCGCCCCGCCCGGAAATGCGATGACCGTAGGATATTCTTTGGCCGGATCGTAATCCTTAGGCGTGACCACCTTGTAGTACAGCGTCACTCCGGAGAATTCGTCGTGCTTGAGTGATGTAGCCGCCAGCACAACCTGGCTGGCGAGCACGATCCCCAAGCCGAACGTCCATAGACACTTCATTGCCTGCTCCTCTCGGCCTGCCCGGGAGCGGTCGTCCGGCTCAGGTGCTCTTCTTGACGGTAAGATCCAGGGGCATCCCAAAAATGTCCAGTACGAACTTGATTTCGGCGCCGGACATCACTCCTTTATAGGCGATCATGAGCGGCATCCCTCCGAAATCGAACGTGATGGAAAATGAGAGGTTATTGCCGTCGATCTTGCCGTCGGCGATCTTCACTTCCCCTCCGTCTGGTCCACCGGTCGAACCGGTCAGCGTGGCGCCGTCCGCCTTGAACGTAAAGTTGACCGGAACATCGCCGTTGGGCGTACTCATGGTGCCAGCCCACTTGCCGTCGACGTCATGGGCCACCATCGAAACGCAAACCAGCAACAACCCCGCCACTATTGAGAAGAACTTCATATCGAAAAACCCTCCTGTTTACAGACGAGCAACCATGGCCATTATTACACTCATTCGCCCACGATTTTCACCAGAGCGCGCTTTCGCCGCCGGCCGTCGAACTCGCCGTAGAATATCTGTTCCCAGGGGCCAAAGTCCAGCTTGCCGGCAGTGACCGCCACCACCACCTCGCGGCCCATGATTTGGCGCTTCATGTGCGCATCGGCATTGTCTTCGCCGGTGCGGTTGTGCTGGTATTGCGAGGTGGGTTCGTGGGGCGCCAGCGCCTCCAACCATTTTTCGTAGTCCTGGTGCAGGCCGCGCTCGTCGTCGTTGATGAACACGCTGGCGGTGATGTGCATGGCGTTCACCAGCACCAGTCCTTCGCGCACCCCGCTCTCCTTAAGGCAAGACTCCACTTGCGGAGTGATGTTGATAAACGCCCGTCGCGTGGGAACCTCGAACCACAATTCTTTCCGGTAGCTCTTCATTACAGCCAGCGTATCAGCCGGCGGGAGCCGCAAGGCTGCTCTGGGTTTCGTGACCTAATTCTCGACCGGAACTTTTTCCGCGCTATCCACCACAAGAATCTCCACGGGTCCTTTCCGCGCTTCCAATCTGAGCCCGAGCTGCTCGCTGAGTGCCGTGAATAGGGAAGGCCCGGGAGCGGAATCCGGGTTCTGGAGCTGCTGCAAAGTCCACTGCAACTTGACTTCGTACATTCCACGGAGGCCGGTTTCATCGATGATGGGCCGCTCTGTCTCGAAGCGAGACAGTAGGTAGGCCAACATGGGCATCGGCAGGATGGCGTTGATGCGTCCCCCGTATGTAGTGCCTCGGAAACCATCCGGAACATCCTTTACTGGCTGGATCTTCGGCCCGTTTTTTGCGGGAAGCAGCGCGAAATACGACATTTCCTTCTGCTCACGATGAGTCACCAGTTTGAAGCGCTCCGCTAGAAGCGTCTGCATCATGGCCTGGAGCTGCTCCCGCGGCGCGCCCGGCATGCCTTTGGCCACGACGTCATAAAGAACTTCCTTGGACCTGATCCAATCCGGTCCCGCAATCTGCGCGTCGGAACCCATGCCGTACGCGAACCGGACACAGTCGTTCAGGGTCGCATTGCCGAACGTGACTTCTTCATGTCGCACGGTGCCGATGTTCATGGAAATCGCATCGCCAAGCTTCGCAAGATCCACCGGCTTGACCGAAGCCACCTCAAATGCCGGGCGCGACGGATCCTGCCCAACCGCTATCATGGCCAGCACGCAGATAAAAGCAAGTAGACCGATGCTGCGCAAAGACATGCTAATTATTTAGCACCGGACGGGCCGGCTGTCAAGCTAATTTGTTAGCACCCCAACTTCTGTTGGCGCCGCACCAGGTGTTTCCGCGCCTTGAACGCATGCGCTTTATACCAGCAAGCCGGAGTCGCCCGCACCGGCCGTGGCAGCCCGTTGCTTATGGCGGTACATGCGCTGGTCCGCGGCCGCCAGAAGGGCCTCTGCGTCCTTCCCATCGGCTGGATAATGCGCCACGCCAACGCTGATTCCCAGGCACCCGGCGCCCACCGTTTCGTATCCCGCTTGCGCCACCGCGCTGGTCAACTGTTCCACCTTGGCGCTAACCGACTCGAGTTCCTGCCCCGGCAGCACCAGCACGAACTCGTCTCCTCCCAGGCGCGCCACCGTGTCGTATTCCCGGCACTGCAGCCGCAGGGCTCGCGCCACTGCCCGCAACACACGATTGCCTTCCAGGTGCCCGTGCCGGTCATTGATTTGCTTGAACCCGTCCAGATCGCATACCAGGACAGCGATCGTTTGATCCGTGCGGCGGGCGCGCGCCAGCTCGGAATCCAGATGCAGGAACAGCGATCGAGCGTTGGGCAGTTCGGTGAGCATATCGGTCACCGCGGAGCGCTCCGCCTGCCGGTACTTGAGAGCATTCTCGACGGCCAGGGCTACCTTTGTGGCCGCGGCGGAAAGCACCCGCAGGTGATCGTCCGTGAATGCATTCTTCTCCGCCGCGTACAAGCACAATACGCCCGCTACACCGCTGAAACCTTCCAGCGGAATAGCCAGGGCCGAACGCAAGGATTTGGCCCCCCCTACGCACGGGCAGGCCGAGTGGTCCATCGGATCTTCGTTCAACACGGCCGTCGCGGTGGCCGCCGCCCGGCCGCAAATCCCTTCGCCCCACGGAACGATGGCCGAGCCCACCTGCATGCAGTCCAGACCCGTGGCGAACTCCGCCTCCAGGCGATCTTCGCGGCGGATATAGACCGCCAGCGTGTCATGCGGGCACAACTGTTTCACGTGCAGGGACAGCACGGAAAAGGTTTCATCCAGGCTGAGAGAATTCCCCAAATCCTGCGCCAGCGCGAACAGTTGCTGCACTTCCTGCCGCGCGGCTGCGATGGGAGAGATCCCCGGATCGGCTCGAACGGGAGCCGGTGTGTCGTCCACGCGGCCTTCCAGCTCGCGGTAATAGTCCGACAGGATCTCGACTACCTTGGGATCGAAACTTTTCCCCGACTCCACCTTCATGTGCTGGATGGCCGCTTCCAGGGAGTACGCGCGGCGATAGTCTCGGGTCGAAATCAGCGCATCCAGGCTATCCACTGCGGCCAGAATGCGCGCTCCCAGCGGAATCTCCTCGCCGCGAAGGCCGGCCGGATATCCCGTGCCGTCCCACTTTTCGTGACAGGACCGCACGATGGGCGCCACCGGATAGGGGAAACCTGCTTGCTCCACGATCTGGGCGCCGGCCGTCGGATGGATTTTCATTTTGTCGAACTCGGCTTTGGTCAACGGGCCGGGCTTGGAAAGAATGTGTTCAGGCACCGCCAGCTTGCCAACGTTGCGTAGCAACGCCGCCGTGCGCAGGGCCAGAAGGTCCGAGCCTTCCAGGCCCATCTGCCTGCCGATCTCGAGTGCGTCGCTCCACACACTTCTCTTATGCGTGCGATACTCCGGCTCGCGGCCTTCAATAGCGACGGCCAGCGACTCGATGGTGCGGAAGTGGAGCGCGTTGAACTCCTCCACCTCGCGGCGCCCCTGTTCGATCCGCTCCAGATACAGCTTGTATGCGTGGAGCATCCAGTACAGCATCGGAACCACCAGCAGGGTGATCTCCCAGCCGTTATGGCGGTCGGCGATAATCAGCAGACCGGCCGCGCTCCCGCCTGCGACGTAGTGAGGAAAAGTCCAGAAGTGGGATTGTCTCCAGGAGCGCCCAGTGAACCTCGCCAGTGCCACGCTGGTCACCGCGAAGTAGACGATGGCCGCCAGAACCATCAGCAGAGGCGAGGGCACCTCAGCAGCTCCGGCGGACGGAATGTGATAAGTCACGTACGCGGCCGAAGTGGCCAGCGCTGCGACGGCGCCCTCAAATGCGGTCGCTGTCCAGCCGGGACGAGGCTTGGTCCACACCGCGCTCTCCACCAGCGCGCTCAGGATGGCGATGGCCACGATCTCCGGCCAGTTCAACACCGCCATCGAAGCCAACACCACGAAAAAACGTACCGAGAGACGCGTGCCCAAACCGCGCAGGCGGATTTGCAGGAAGCCCGCCAGGACGGCCAGGGCAGCTAAGGTGGCGATCGAATAAAACGATACGGGAGCAGTCGTAAACACGGTCTTGATGCCTCCATGAGGCAACTCAGTCGCCATCTTTGGCGCTGGATAGCCCGATCGGTAAGTACCACTGCGTTCGCATGTTGCGCGAGATGGTACTAAGATTCGGGCGGGGCTAGTGAATAAGCCGGAGTGACAATCTGTCGCTCGCGGCGCGGACAGTTTGTCAGGCCAGTCGCGAGCCCAGTCTATTTCAGGAGGCTGTCCCAGTCCGCAGCTTCGCCGAACTTCACGCCGGTCAAGCCGGGATCGATGTTGCGCAGCAAACCGGTGAGGACGGAGCCCGCGCCCACTTCGATAAAACGTGTAACGCCGCGCGAGGCTAACAAGGCGATGGACTCGGACCATCTGACAGGATTAGGAATCTGGTGGTAGAGTCCTTCGCGAGCTTCCGCGCCGGTGCGAACTTCGCGCGCCTGCCAATTGTTGATCAATGGAACCGTCAGGTCGCGAAACTCAGTGGCGTCCAGATCAGGCTTCAGCCGATCCTGCGCGGGCTTCAGCAGCGGGCAATGGAAGGGGGCGCTGACCGGCAACAGCACGGCTCGGCGGGCGCCGGCAGCTTTGGCGAGCGCGATTGCGCGGTTGACGGCGGCGGTGTGTCCGGCGATCACGATCTGGTCCGGCGAATTGAGATTCGCGGCAGTGACAATCTCGCCTTGAGCCGCTTCGGCCAGGACCGTGTCAAGCTTCCCAGCGGGAAGCTTAAGGAGTGCCGCCATCGCACCCACACCAGCGGGGACCGCCTGCTGCATGTACTGGCCGCGCTTGCGGACCAATCTCACGGCATCAGCGAAACGCAGGGATCCGGCAGCGACCAAAGCCGAGTACTCGCCCAGACTGTGGCCCGCGACGTAGCCCGCAGCGATCCCCTGGGCGGCCAGCACGGCGTTTGCGGCGATCGAGACGGTGAGCAGCGCGGGCTGGGTGTTCTCGGTGAGCTTCAGCTGATCGTCGGGACCCTCGAAGCATAAACGCGAGAGCGGGAAGCCCAGCGCTTCGTCGGCTTCCTCAAAGACGCGGGCGGCTTCGGGGAAAGAGTCGGCGAGGGTTTTGCCCATACCCGCGTACTGGGAACCCTGTCCTGGGAAAAGGAAAGCTGTTAGTACCAACTCCGATTTTAGCGTTCATGAAACTGTTATAGTGGGGTGGTGAAGCGCAAGCGCATCCCCGTTCCCCGGCCGGCGCCTGAGGCCCTGATTCCTGAATCGGTGGTACCGGAAAAGCTTCTGGAAGAGGCCAAGCGATCGATTGAAGCGGATCGTCTGCGCAAGACCGTGCTGTGCACGGTGTGTGGCAGTGAGTGCGCTCCTAATTCCGCCGAAGGGCTGTGCTGGGTGTGCCGCCGCCTGAAGCTGAGTGCCTGGCGGGATTCCGATTCCCAGATGCCGGCTCAGGAATAACTCTTAGATTTCCGGATAAAACTCAAAGAAAGCGTCCAGCGACTGTTCGAGCTGCGCGCGAATCTCTTTCTCCCCGCCCTCCAGCAGATGCATGGTGACGTGCGCGCTCTTGCCATTCTTCAGGCGGATCTCGGCTTCGTTTAGCTCTTCGATTTCATCGGCGGGCAGAAGCCGCATTCCGTATACCAGCGCAAGTTTGGCCATGGCCTATTTCAAAAGCTCCGCGACCTTGGCGACACCCGCCTTCGCGCATGCATCATCTTTCTCTTGACTCGACCCCGAGCTGCCCACTCCTCCGATGACGTCGTTGCCGACCTGAATGGGCACGCCACCACCGAGCGCGAGAATGTCGGTGACGTCCCGTTGGGCCGAATACGCCGGATCGCTGGTGCGCTTCTGAAACTCCAGCGTGGTGGTGCGGAACATGCGCGCCGTATAAGCCTTGCGCCGGGCCATTTCCACCTGCTGGGCGCTGGCTTGCTCATCGCGCAGGATCACCATCACCTGGCCTGCCCGGTCGACGACCGCCACTGCGGTGTTGTAGCCTTGTGACTTGCACGCGGCGAGCGCTGCGTCGGCAATCGTCTTCGCCATGGCCAGCGACAGATTGCGCTGGGTAACCACGCCTTGCGGGTTCGCGGGAACGGACCCGGCTGCGACCAAAGCAATTCCTATGCACGCCCTCAGCATGTGGGACATCACGCACCTCCTCCTGGAGGTTGACGTGATTATACTCCCTTAGAAGTTGGCCCTGGCTGTGCCGCCCCCCGGTGCCGGGGCTTTCTCGAATACCTGCTTCACGTCGAATTCGCCATTGGGCAGTTTCACATGCGCGGCGATGGTCAGCGTCTTGCCGTCTGCGGAAAGCGTCCACTCCTCGCGCTGGGTGAGCGTGCTCCCCTTGTAGTCGCGCGAAGTTTCGATCACCAGCTTGTCCTTTTCCCAGTGGGCCGAACCTTTGTTTTCGCCGTTGACGGCGGGCTTGCCGTCGGTGGTGTACTTGAGCTCGGTGGTCACTTCGCCCTGCGCGCCCTTTTGATAAGTGGACATCGAAAGCGCCGGATCCTTGTGCTGGATCTGCCGCATCATCACCTGGGGCGCCGGAAATTGGCCGTACTGGCTCTTGGCCAGGTTGAGCACCCAGTTGCCGGAAAGGTTGGGAGCGGCCGCGAGCGGCAAAGCCGAGAGAATCGTGACGACCAAAGTGCGAATCATATTCGAAACACCCCTGGTCCGAAGAATATCAAGGAAGTTCCTGCATGACGCTCGGGTGAATCTCTTAGGATAGATAGAACGAATCATGCACGCCTCCCTAGAGCCCGCCTCACATTATTTCTATTCCGATCGCCTGAAACTCCAGTTCTGGGACTGGGGCACGGAAGGAAAACCGGTGCTGATTCTAGTTCACGGAACGCGCGACCACGCCCGCAGCTGGGACTGGATCGCCCGTGCGCTCCGGGACGACTATCACGTCTACGCCCTGGATCTGCGGGGGCACGGCAACAGCGCCTGGGCTCCAGGCGCCTTGTATAGCGTACCGGAACACATCCTGGACCTGACGGTGTTCGCGGACATCATCGGCAAATACCCGGTGCGGCTGATCGGGCACTCGTTGGGCGCGATGGTCTCGCTGTATTTCTCCGGAACGTATCCGGAAAAAGTCGCAAAGCTGGTGGCGATCGAGGGTGTGGGCGTGGGACCGCTGGGGTCGACACCGAAACCGGCCCCGGAACGGATGCGGAACTGGATCGGGAAGACGCGCGACCTGGAGGATCACGCCGCGCGCACTTATGCGGACCTGGCGGCGGCGGTGGCGCGCATGAAAGAGGCGAATCCGTTTCTCTCGGACGAGGTCGCACGGCACTTGACGCTCCACGGGACCAACTGGAACGCCGACGGGTCGCTGGTATGGAAGTTCGACAACTACACGCGCGTGATTCATCCCTTTGGATTGGGATTGGAGGAGGCGACTCAGATCCTGGGGCAGATCGCTTGCCCTACGCTACTGTTCTGGGGCCGGCAGAGCTTCGCGCGCGACCCGGACGGGGATCCGCAGGCCGCGGCGATTCGGAACAAGACGATTGTGAAGGTGGATCAAGCCGGGCATTGGCTGCATCACGACCAGTTGGAACTGTTCTTGCGAGAGACGAAGAAGTCTCTGGCAGACGAAAAACAGCGCTAGCGCCCGGTCGAATGGCGCCGTTACGGCAGTGAGAAGACAAAGATCCCTTGATTTTGGGCTGCGGGTGGACCACCCCGGCCACCGCGTCCACCCCCGAACCCTCCGCCGGTTGCGGCGACGATCGCCACGTACTGCTTCCCGTTCTTACCCATGAAAGTCATCGGGACGGCAGTGGCGGTGTAATCGAGCTTGGAGGCCCACAGCTCCTTCCCGGTCTTCGAATCGAACGCGCGGAAGCGATTGTCGCCCGTCGATCCGATGAATACCAACCCGCCGGCGGTGACGATCGGTCCGGCCGTGTTCGACAAACCGGTATTCTGCTTGCCTTCAGGCAGCGACTCGGTGATGCCCAACGGAACCTGCCAGGCGAAATCGCCGGTCGCGGCGTTGACGGCGATCAGACGACCCCATGGCGGTTTGAAGCACGGGTAGTTGCCGATCTGCTTGCCGTCGGCATCGTGCGCGGGAGCGTTGAATCCGCCCAGACCCTGCGGCGCACTGCGTATGAACGGCTCGATACCTTCTTTATTGCCAGAAACGTATTTCGGATTCGCCTGCATCCAGCCGACGGCCGGAGCGTCCTTGGTGTTGACGAAAATATATCCGAGCTTCGGGTCGGTGGCCGTGCCGCCCCAGTTCGCGCCGCCGGTGAATCCCGGAAAGATGATCGCGGGTTTGGAATTCGAACCCTCCGCGTGATAAGGGAACGGAGTGAACGGACCATTATTGAAGAGGCCCGTGCGCTCCCACAGTTCCTGGCACGCTTTCGCATGATCGGGTGTGGTATCTGCCGCAGTGACGATATCGTCTTTCGTCATGTTGGTACGCGAAATCGCGGGTGGCTTCAACGGAAACGGCTGCGTCGGATAGGACGCTTCGCCCGGCACATCCGACTTCGGCACGGGACGCTCCTCGACGCCGTACACCGGCTTGCCGGTGACGCGATCCAGGATGAACATGTAGCCGGACTTGCCCACTTGCGCCAACGCCGGAATCGTCTTGCCGTCTTTCTTGATGTCGATCAGGCCGGGCGCTGGCGGCAGGTTGTAATCCCACAGCTCGTGATGAACCGTCTGAAAATACCACTTCATCTTGCCGGTATTCGCGTCGAGCGCGACCAGAGTGTTGCCGAACAAATTCGCGCCGGGACGGTCGCCACCATAGATGTTCGCGCCGGGTCCGCTCACGGGGATGTAGAGGATGCCGCGCTCTTCGTCGACAGTGAGCGCAAAGGCCCAGACATTGTTGCCCGTGCGATTCTGCCAGGTGCCCTTAGCCCAGGTTTCGTTGCCGGGCTCGCCGTCGCGAGGAATGGTGTGGAATGTCCACAGCTCTTTGCCGGTGCGAACGTCGTAGGCGTGCTGCTCAGGAATCTGCCCGCCTGCCTGATCGAGCTGCGGAGCGATGTGCCGCTCGCCCGGCCCGTAGAAATTCGTCCCGACGAACAGCAGGTTCTTGTAAACGGTTGGCGTGCCCGCATAGGGGACTTCCAGGTCAACCGAGCCTTCTTTCCCAAAGCCCGGATCCACTTTCCCGGTGCGCGCGTTCAGCGCCATCATTTTGCGGCTGGTGGTGAAGATGATGCGCGGCGGATTATTGCGGTCGCCCGGCCAGTAGGCCACACCGCGAAACGACGCGAGACCGCCGTTGACCTCATAGGTCCACAGTTCCTTGCCGGTTTCGGGCTCGAGCGCGACCACGCGATCGCCCGACGGCGTATACATCACCCCATTCACCACGATGGGCGTGATCTCCTGATACAGTTCGCTGGGGCTTTGGCCGCTGATGGTCTTCCCTTCCCGGTTGAAGCGATACTGCCAGGCCTTGGTGAGCTTGGCGACGTTGGTCGTATCGATCTGCTTCAGCGGCGAATAGCGCGTGCCGGCCAGGTCGCGGTTGAACATCGGCCAGTCGCGGTCGGCTTGAGACTGCGCAAGTGCGATGGGAACGGTGATGGCAGCGGCGAGCAGGATTCGCATCATGAGTTGTATCCCTAAATTATGACAAGAGTCTATGGCAAGGCGAACACTGCCAGCGTATCGGTCGCGACGATAGCGACATATTGCTTCCCGTTGCGTCCCTGATATGTCATCGGGTTCGCGTTGCCCCGGCGCTCGAGCTTGGTCGCCCACAGTTGCTTGCCGGTCTTGGCTTCGAATGCACGGAAGTAGTTGTCGTCGCTCGATCCTACAAACAGTACGCCCGTTGCGGTCACGATGGGACCCGCCAGCGCCGGACGTCCGGTGTTCTGCTTGCCCGCGGGCAATCCTTCGGTGATGCCGAGCGGGATCTGCCAGGCGAAATCGCCGGTGGCCGTATTGACGGCGGTCAGGCGGCCCCACGGCGGTTTCTGGCAGGGCCACGCCACGTTTCCGACGCGAACCTCGAAGTTCCCGCGGCCGGGACCCGCGCCGTCGAGCGTGGTGCGATCATAACCATCCCGAGTCTTTTCCACCCAGCCGAGCGCGCCATCGTCCTGCGAAACGACGAACACATATTTCGAGTTGGGATCCCAGGCGACTCCTCCCCAGTTCGCTCCTCCCAGACCGCCCGGAAAGACTACAGCGCTCTTCACCGGAGCGCCTTCCGCGCGATAGGGCCACGTCGTGAACGGACCCGCGTTGGCGACGCCGCCATTCTTGGCGATCAATTCCTGACAGGCCTTGGCATGCTCCTCGGTAGTGTCCGCAGCCGTCACCAGATCCGACATGATGAAGCTATTGCGCGCGATCGGCGGCGGCTTCACTGGAAAGGGCTGCGTGGGGAACGCTTGTTCCCCGGGCACGTCGCTCTTGGGAACTGCGCGTTCCTGGACGCCGAAAATCGGCTGGCCGGTCTCGCGATTGAGAATATACATGTACCCGGATTTCGTGGTCAGCGCCAGCGCCGGAATGGTCCTGCCATTCTGCGCGATATCGAACAATCCGGGCGGCGCGGGCGGATCGTGATCCCATATGTCGTGGTGGATGGTCTGGAAGTGCCATTTGTATTTCCCGGTCTGAACGTCCACCGCGACCACGGAGTTTCCGTACAGATTCGCGCCCTTGCGATCGCCGCCGTAAAACCCGGGAACGGGCGAGGCGAGCGGCAGATACACCAGACCGCGCTGCTCGTCGACGGTGAAATAGAACGGCCAGGCATTGGCGCCGGAGCGGTCCTTCCAGCTATCGCCTTCCCAGGTATCGTGGCCGACCTCGCCCGGCTGCGCCACGGAGTTGAATTCCCACAGCTTCGCACCGGTGCGCGCATCGAAAGCCCGTGCATTGCCGATCGAAACCGGCCCATTAGTCGAGTTGGCTCCAACCACGAGCACGTTGCGGTAGACCAGAGGTACCGAGTTGTACGGCACCACCATGTCCACTTCGCCTTCTTTGCCGAAGCCGGGATCGATCTTGCCGGTGTTGGCGTTGAGCGCGACCAGGCGGCGGCCGATGGTGAAGACAATGCGCGGCGGATTGTTGTTGTCGCCCGGCCAATACGCGACGCCGCGACGGGAAGGAGCTCCGCCCGTGACTGGATACTCCCAGATCTCCTTGCCTGTTTCCGGATCGAGCGCGACCACGCGTCCGGCGCCCGGCAAATACATTACGCCGTTCACGACGATGGGCGTGGCTTCGGAGTTGGCTCCACCGGGTCCTTTGCCCTTGCCTTTGGCAGCTGCGGCGGGCGGCGCGTCGCTCTGGAGACGATACGTCCAGGCGGGCATCAAGCCGGCGACGTTCTGCGTGGTGATCTGCCCTAGCGGAGAATACCCGGTGCCCGCAAAATCGCGGTGGTACATCGGCCAGTCGGCTCCGGCATCTTTCGCGGCGGCTTTAGCGGTCTGCTTGCCTTTTTGCTGCGCGCTGCTCGATTGAGCGAGCAAAAAGGTCAGACCAGTGAAGATAATGACCCGCAGGCAGCGCATGAATCGCCTCCTATTCCAAGAATCTGCTCAGTATATCGTTATATGCTGGACTCAAATGAATCCGCAACAGCGGGCGGACAGGCTGCGGACGTTTCAGCGCGAGCTGGAGGGACTGGAACGCGAAAAGGTCCTCGAGCTGACTTCGGAGCAGCGGGAGCGGCTGGATGCCCACGTCGCAAAGACGTTGGCCGAGCTGGCCACCCAATTCGACGTCGACACTACAGAGTCGCAGCGCCAAATCTCCCTGGGAATGAAGATCGCTTCGGCGCTGGGCGGGATCGCTCTGTGCGCGGCCGTGGTTCTTTTTCTGGCTCGATACATGGGCTACTGGTCCACGCCGCTGCAAGTTAGCGTGCTGGTGGTAATCCCGATCCTGCTGACGATGGGCGCCGAGTTCGCTGCGCGCCGGGAGAACACGCTGTATTACGCGGCGCTCATCAGCATTGTGGCGTTCGCCGCTTTCGTCGCGAATCTCTCGATGCTAGGTGAGATCTTCAACCTGGCTCCGACGCCCAACGCGCTGGCGGTGTGGGGACTATTCGGTCTGGCGCTGGCGTATCACTTCGGCATCCGGCTGGTACTGGCCGCTGGGTTAGTTGGGATGCTGGGCTGGATCACGGCGACCACCAATTCCTGGCGCGGCTGGTGGTGGGTGGAATTCGAGCGTCGCCCGGAAGAGCTGATGCTCGCTGGTCTCGTTCTCGCGGCTTTGCCGCTGTTCATCAGACATGTCCGGCGGCCGGACTTCCCGGCGGTTTACAGGCTGGTGGGGATGCTCGCGTTTTTCGTCACCATGCTGTTTCTCTCCGCGCAGGGACAGAGCAGTTACCTGCCGATGGACAGTAAGGCGGCTGAGCATTTCTACCAGATGTTCGGAGTGGTGACGGCAGCGGCCGCAGTATGGATCGGGATCCGCCAGAGCTGGACCGGTGTGGTCAACACCGGCACCGCATTTTTCACCATCTTCCTGTTCTTCCGGCTGATTGACTGGTGGTGGGACTGGATGCCGAAGTATCTCTTCTTTCTGATGATCGGGCTGGTGGCGATCGGACTAGTGGCCGTGTTCAAGCGGCTGCGCGTTAAGATGCGGAGCGTGGCTGCATGAAGCGTCCCCTGTTGCTGGCGGCGATCGCACTGCTGGTGGTCTCAAACGCCTTTGTACTGGTGCACGTGGCGATGAACCGGTCCGGCGACCCGGATTCGGAAATGGAACTGACGGCGCGCGAACTGCAATACTACGGAAACCGCAGCGACGACAGTAGCGTGGTCCTAATGCTGCGCTGGACGAATACAGCGCCCGAGTATCCACCTGTCACACAGTCGGACGATCCAGGGTGGTTCGATCGAAAGAAACTCGGGGAGCTTGGTTTCGATCTGAGTGTTGCTGCGGATTCGCCGAAAGCCTCGCGATTCTACGGAAGCTTGCGATCGCGTGAGGCCTTCGTCGCCCTGGAGTTTGATGGACCCGCATTGAAAGCATGGCTGAAGGATCGGGAACCACGGCTCGAAACCGAGACGAGCTACGGTCCCAAGGTCTCTCTGGAGGAGCGTATCGAAATCGAGCGCCAGACGACGCCCCGGCTGGTGGCGATCGATGTGAGCCTCGACGCCGCCGCTCTCCGGCGCAAATATCCCGACCGCAAACGAGTGATGATCCTCCCGGCGGTGGTGCGGGCGATGCTAAACATGAGTGTTCCGGCCTCGAGGGAGGCGCCGCCGCGCGCGGCATACCTGCGGGGAGCGATCACGCGGCTCGCCATCGAATCGATCAGCGTGCCGGAACCGATCAGCCGCCGGCTCGACGGGCAATCTTATGCACCGTGGACCTATGACGGCAATCGGACTAAGATCAACCAGCCGCCGTACGCGGTCAGGCTGCGGGTCGGATCGAAATACGAGCCGTGGGTGGTCGATGTGAAGCTATTACGGTAACGCGAACGCAACCACCGCGCCGCCGACTACGCCTGCCACGTATTGCTTGCCGTTCTTGCCCTGGTAGGTCATCGGACTCGCGCCGAGGTTGGAGTCCAGCTTCACTTCCCAGAGCTGCTTGCCTGTCTTGGTGTCGAACGCCCGGAAACGTGAATCACTGGAAGGCGTGAACAGCAGGCCGCCCGCGGTGGCTGCAGGTCCGGCGCCGTTGACGGCCCCAACGTTTTGCTTGCCTTCGGGCAGGCGTTCATTGATGCCCAGCACCACCTGCCAGGCGATATCGCCGGTGTTGGCGTTGATCGCGTACAGGTGTCCCCACGGCGGTTTGTTGCACGGAAAGCCGCCGGCCGTGAAGCCGGAGTACGGGCCCGGGCCCGAGACGCTCCCGCGATCATAGGGCTGTGGCGATCCGTTGCCGCTTCCGTAGTTGCCGCCTTCCACTTTCTTTTCGATCCAGCCCGTGAGTGCGGAGTCGTTGGTCGCGACGAACACGTAGCCCATGGAGGGATCGGCCGCCGTGCCGCCCCAGTTGGGCGCGCCAACACCGGGGAACTGAACGGCGCTCTTGGGCGGCGTCCCCGCCTCATGATAAGGGAACGGAGTGAACGGCCCCGCGTTGTAATATCCGCCGGCCTTCTCCCACATCTCTTCGCAGGCCTTGACGTGCTCGGGAGTGGTATCCGCGGCGGTAACCATGTCCTTCGCCTTATCGAAGCTGTTGCGAGTCAGCGGCGGAGGCTTCACAGGGAACGGCTGCGTGGGCGAATACCACTCGCCCGGCGCGTCGCCCTTGGGAACCGGGCGTTCCACGACGCCATGAATCGGCTCGCCGGTTTCGCGATTCAGAATAAACATCAGCGCGTTCTTGCTGATCACCGCCATGGCTGGTATTCTGCGGCCGTCCTTGACCACGTCGAACAAGCTGGGCGCGGCGGGCAAGTCGGTATCCCACAGATCGTGATGGACCACTTGGAAATGCCACTTGTATTTTCCGCTGTTCGCATCGACCGCGACGATGGAGTTGGCGTAAAGATTCGCGCCGGGACGATCGCCGCCCCAATAGTTGCCTGCGGCACTTCCGAACGGCATGTAGACCAGATCGCGCGCTTCATCCACGGTGAAATACCAGCCCCACACGTTTACGCCGGCGCGCTTCTTCCAGCCGTCATTCAGCCAGGTATCGTGGCCTGGATCTCCCGGCTGCGCGATCGAATGGAAATCCCACAGTTTCGACCCGGTGCGAGCATCGTAGACGCGCGTATCGCCGGGAGGGCCTTCCGTGCTCTCGCCGTTGTTGTTTCCTAAGATCACCAGGTTTTTGTAAATGTAGGGCGCGCCGCCCCAGTTAATCCCGATCTCGACCGTGCCTTCCTTGCCGAAGCCGGGATCGATCACACCGGTGTTGGCATTCAGCGCCATCATGTTCCGTCCGGTAGTGAATAGAACGCGCGGCGGATTCGTTCCGTCGCCGGGCCAATACCCGACAGCACGATTCCCAACCGCGCCGGGAGCGTTGTAGGTCCAGATTTCTTTGCCCGAGTCGGCTTCGAGTGCGACCACGCGAGGACCTGCTGGAACGTACATCACCCCGTTCACAACGATGGGCGTTACTTCGCCGCCGATGCCTCCGCCGCCTCCTTTGCCCTTACCCTTACCTCCGCCTTTTCCGTTATCCGGTGGTGGCGGGGGAGCGGGGGGCCGGTACGTCCACGCCTGCGCAAGCTGCGCGACGTTGGTGGTATTGATTTGCGTGAGAGGCGAAAACTTGTCGCTCATCAGGTCGCGGCTGTAGAGCGGCCAGTCGCCCGGCGGGATGCTGGTCTGCCTGGCTGCGGCTTTATTTCCCTTTTGGGTTTTGCCTTGCTGCGCGGGGCCTACTTGAACCAGCAGTGCCGACAGCAAGGCGAAACCGGCGACCGCGAATATCCACGATTTGCGCATGAACGGAATCCTCTGAGCAATTCTAGCGCGCTTAGCGGGATCGGGCCCGTTCGATCAAGCGGAGCGTGACCGTCGGCGTCGTGCTCTCCTGCACCTTGGCCGATGCGGACTGGCTCTCGAATGGCTGGCGGTAGTCGCGATCCATCCAGGCATTGGTCTCGACTTCCTCCCACGCGAAAATCTTGTAATCACCAGGAGGCAGATTGTGCAACGTGAAATTTCCGCTGGCGTCGGTGGTCACCAGTTTGTTCATGTCGCGACGTAAGGATCCCGACGCCGGAACCGCCGTAACTTGCACGCTGGCGGCCGGCTCGCCGCGCGAGTTTTGGACGGTTCCAGTAACATCACCTGCTGTCGGAGCTAGAACCACATCGACTTGACCTCCGCCGTAGTTAAGATCGAGCGTCGCATCCGGCATTTCCCGCCCGGCCAGCTTCACCGATTTCAGATAGTATCCGTCCGCCAGACCACCGGCCTCGACGATGTAGGCGTCGGCGGCTAGCGTGGCTTGAAACGTTCCGTCGTCATTGAGTTGGGTCTGGCCGTTGCCGCCCTGATTCCCGATTCCAGGTTCCGACGGTGCGAAATTTAAGCGCAGCGAGGACATGCGCACCGAAGGTTGCGTGCTATCGACCGTGACCTTGCCTGAAACAGCCAGGGGCGGCTGAAGACGAACCCCAACGTTGCTCACATCGCCGCTGCCGACGTCCACTGGAACGCGGGCAGTGACGCGTTGCTGTGCCGGGCCGGGCGCTTGGGCGACGATGTTATACGACCCTGGAGGGACGGCCGCGAACTCGAAAGTTCCGTCGGCATTCACGGCCGCACTCGCGATCTGCCGGCCGCCTTGGCCATTGCGCGGCGTCAGGACCAGGAAGACTCCCGGCACGCCGGGTGCGAACCCGTCCCCAGCTTTGCCTTTTGCTTTCCCTTTGGCTGAATCCGCCGGAGGAGCCGCAGCCGGAGGAAGACCTGCCACCGATCCGGCGACCCGGTGAAATCGCGCCTTCAGCAATCGGATATCGATGCCTCGCATGTCGCTGCCGGCCACCAAATCGAGCGGCGATGCGCCATTCGGTTCCGTCAAGTTCGGGTAATAGGTGGTCACGTAATCTTCGATCGCGTCCGATGGTCCTCCGCGGCCTCCGCCTGCCAGGAGGCGTCCGCCCCGCCCGCCGCGTCCACCCTCGTTGATCGCTTGAAGAGGACGGGTACGCCGCGCCGTGGCGCTCACATAATACCTGCCCGGCGCGAGATTGGCGATCCGGAATTCACCCAGATCGTTGGTCGAGCCATTCTGTGCCTGCGTGAGCTGCCGCCGTCCGCGCGGGTAGGTATAGCGCCACACTTCGACGTTGACGGACTGAATGGGATCCCCGTCCTCATCGAAAACGTGTCCCGCGATTACGCTTTGGGGCGTCAGCTTCAGCTCGATCCCGCCGGTGGTTTTTTCCGAAACAACTTCGATCACGCGGGTTTGCCCTCCGGGCGAACTGAGTGTCTCGCGGACGTAGCCGGTTCGTTCCCCCGTAAGGGCGTAATTGCCTTGATCGACTGAGGCAAAGCGAAAACTTCCGTCGTTGGCGCTGGTGGCCGAGTAGTTGCCACCGCCCCGTCCGTTGGGTCGCAAGGTCAACACCACTTTCCGCAGCGGCTCGCCGGTGGTGCTCGTCACGCGGCCTTCCACGCTTCCCGGCGGCAGCGTGACGGCTGGGGCGCCTTGGCCGGCTTGGCCTTGGCTCTGATTGCCACGCCCGTTGGCATTTTGCCCGCCGCCTCTTCCGGCTTGACCCCACAAAAGGATCGCGGCTGCCAGGAGAGTAGAGGCCGTCAAGAAGAATTTCATAGCCGTTACTACACATTATGGACGCGGAAGTTACCCCGAAGGGTTGCCTCGGGCAAGAACGCTTGACACTCGGCCGAACATCATGATAATCTCTATCAAGAATGTACAGTTTACCCGAGAAGCTGTGCTTCTGTTGGGCCTCTCCGGTCCGTTAACCCCATCTGTATCTGCGGTTCAACAACAAAAGGAGAGGTTTCACATGAAAGGTCTCAGTTCGGCTGTTTTTGCAGTGTTATTTTCTATCGCCGCTTTGGCGCAGAGCGGCTCAAGTGTCATCTCGGGCAACATCAAGGATCCTACCGGGGCTGTGATCCCCGACGCCAAGATCAAGGTAGTGAACGAGGCCACGGGAGTTGCCGTGGATTCCATCTCGAATGATCAGGGGCTCTACCGGGCGGCGTCCCTGGTGCCTGGAAGCTATCGCGTTGAAGTCACCATGCAGGGATTCGACCGCCTGGTGCGCGGTCCGGTGGTGTTGGAGGTCGGCCAGGTCCTGGCGTTGGACCTGACACTCCAAGTGGGGCAAAACAACCAGACTGTCACTGTGACCGAGGCGGCTCCGCTGGTGGAATCGCAATCCTCGAACGTATCTCAACTGGTGAACCAGAAGATGCTGATCGGACTGCCCCTTCCTAGCCGGACGGCTTCTTCGCTGGCTGCCCTCGCCCCGGGCGTGGTCATGATTGACGCCGGAAGCGGCACCGCCGAAAACTATCCAGTGTTTAGCGTCGCGGGCGGCCGTGCGCGCAACCAGAACTTCGTACTGGATGGTGGCAATGTATCGAACGCGGTTGGCCTGACGCGGCCGCAGCAGCTCACTAGCCTGCCGGTGGATGCGATGCAGGAATTTCGCGTGATCGCGAACAACTACTCGGCCGAATACGGGCACTCGACCGGCGGGATCGTGACCATGTCAACGCGCTCGGGCACCAACCAATACCACGGCAGCATTTTTGAGTCGCTCCAGAACAACGTCCTGAACGCCCGCAACTTTTTCGCTCAGACCCGGCCGGCCAGCCGTCTGAATCAGTACGGCGGAACTTTCGGCAGCCCGATTCAGAAGGACAAAACGCACTTTTTCGTCACCTGGGAACAAACGAAGCAGTTGAGCAGCGACACCGTCACTTCGACGGTTCCGACGCTCCTGAATCGCGGTGGAGACTTTTCGGATATCGCGAACAAGATCTACGATCCAACGACCAACCCCCGGGTCCCGTTCGTTGGGAACACCATTCCACTGACCCGCCTGGATCCGGTTGCCCTAGCTTCGCTAAACTACTTTCCCAAGCCGAATCTTCCCGGCCTCGCGAACAATTTTGTTGGGAGCTGCGCGAATACGCTGGGCCGAAACATAGTAGTGGGACGCCTGGATCACTATTTCAGCTCGTCCGATGCGGTCACAGCCAGGTATTACATCAACGACGCCAACACCAACAACGGCGGGACTTATGGAATCCCTACATCGGATCCCTTGGCCGACATCACCGACGTTCGTATCCAAAGTATTTTAGTTGCGCACACACACACGTTTGGTCCGACACTCTCCAACGATCTGCGCTATACCTATCTGCGCCGCAAGTTCTTGGATACGCGCCCAGGCTTCAGCGAGAATCTGGCAGGCGCGATCGGCCTGAACGGAGTGACGGACGCTGCGTTTCCGGCCTTCACGATCCCTGGTTATGGGCCTCCCGCCGGACTCACGTCCGGTAACGTCGTCCTGCCGACCTCTGGCGCGACGTTCGGAAATCCCACAGCGGTTTACCGCTTTCAGACGCCCATCGTCGATCAACAGGTCCTGGATTCGATGTCCTGGTTCCGTGGCAAGCACGCGTTCAAGTTCGGCGTCGAAGCTCGCTTCGGAGCGAATGACGAGATTCGCGATCGTGGCTCGGCCGGAAATTTCTCCTTCTCCCCGCAGGGAACGGGATTAGGCAGCACCGGCGGAAATGGCTTCGCGACCTTCCTGCTGGGCGATGCATATTCGGCCGCCATTCAGGTTTCCGATAAGATTCCTTCGCGCGCCGCCTACTGGGCGCTTTACCTTCAGGACGACTGGCGCATCACCGACCGCCTGACGATTAACGCCGGTATCCGGTACGACGTGGAACTGCCGAGGAGAGTCGTCGGCAACAAGCAGAATTCGTTCGATCCGCTGGCGATCAATCCTGTGTCGGGCACTCCCGGCGTGGTCACTTTCTCGGGCGTGAATGGTACGCCAGAAAGGGCGTTCGCCACGGATTGGAACAACATCGGGCCGCGCCTGGGGTTTGCGTATCGGCTCCCGGGGAAGAACGATACCGTGATCCGCGGCGGAGCCGGCATCTTCTATGGCCAGACCGTCAGCAACACCATCGGCGACGTGGCTTCGCTGGGTTTCTCAACGTCCGCCAGCTATACCGTTCCGCAGACCGACACGGTGGTCCAGCTCAAGAACGGGTTCCCAGCCTATTCGCGCCCGGCCCTGACCCCCGGATTTGGCGCCGTAGCGCTTGGCCAGACGCCGAACACGTCGGTGGCGTTCTTCAATCCGAACCAGGTGGCTCCGACTTCGTACCAATACAACTTCGGCATCCAGCGCGAGATCGCTCGCGATCTGGTCCTCGAAGCTGGATACATCGGCAATACCAGCCATCACTTGACTGCCAACGATTTCCAGCTCAACCAGGTATCGCCGCAGCAGATGGCATTGGGCGGGGGGCAAGCTCGCCGTCCATTCCCGCAGTTCAATAGCGTCACGTGGATCAACCCTTCGATCGGCAACTCGACCTATAACGCCGGGTTCATCCGCGCGGAGAAGCGCTTCGGACGAGGCGTGTCCTTCCTGGCTCACTACACGTTCTCGAAATTCATCGACGATGTGGAGGCGTCCCAGGAATTCGGAGCGACCGGGAGTTACATGGACTCGTATCGCCGGTACCTCGATAAGGGCTTGAGCGGCAGCGATGTGCCGCATCACTTGCTGATCACGCTGCTGTACGAAGTCCCGAAGTTCAAGGGCAATCGAATCGTGAATGGAGCCTTGGGCGGATGGAAGGTGGGCGCGCTGGAGACGATTGAGTCGGGTCCGGCATTCACTGTGGTTACGGCTACGAATCAGACCAATGCCTTCCCGGCTGGCCTGCAGCGGCCGAACCTGTTGCGGGATCCCGCGTTGCCGGCGGATCAGCAAACGTTGGCTCGTTGGTTCGACACGTCGGCGTTTGTGAATCCGGCGCCGCTGACCTTCGGCAACTCACCGCGATCGGTATTGCGCGGAGCTTCGATTCTGACGACCGATGCGACTCTGGAGAAGAGCTTCTTCATCACGGAGACGTGGAAATTCGACGTGCGGGCCGAAGCGTACAATCTGCTGAACCATACCAACTTCAACATTCCCGGATTCACTTTGGGGGCGTCGGGCTTTGGTACAGTATCGACGGCGCGCCCCTCGCGGACGGTGCAGCTCGCAGCCAGACTCAGTTTCTAGGAACCCGGCAGTTCGGGAAGAGCGTGGCGATATTTTCCCGCGAAGATATCGGCGAATGATGCCACCGTCTCGTCGTGGACGAGCCCGTTATCGGCGAGCACGTGCGGGCCGCGCAGATCGAGCGGGGCGCCGAACATATCGGTGCAACAGCCTCCGGCTTCGCGAATGAGCAAAACGCCGGCGGCCATGTCCCAGGGATTCAAATGGAATTCCCAGAACAGATCCAGCCGTCCGCAGGCGACATAGGCCAGATCGAGTGCGGCGGCTCCCGGCCGGCGCACGCCGTGCGATAGCATCGCGAGCTGATAGAAGAAGTGAACGTTGACGTTCTGGTGGCGTCTGCGCGACGGAAAACCGGTGGCGGCCAGAGCGTCCTCCACACGCTTCACGGTGGACACGTGAATCCGCTGGCCGTTCAGAAATGCTCCGGAGCCGCGCTCCGCCGTGAAGAGCTCGTCGCGCGTGGGATCGGCGATCACGCCCGCAATCAATTCACCGGACTGTTCCAGGGCAAGCGTGACGTTGTATACAGGAAAATCGTGCGCAAAGTTGGTGGTTCCGTCCAGGGGATCCACGAACCAGCAGAAGTCCGATGACCCGGCGTGTCCCCCGCCCTCCTCCGCGACGATCGAATGCGAAGGAAAGTGAGCGCGCAGTCGCTCCACAATCAGTTTCTCGCTGGCGCGATCCGCTGCTGTGACCAGATCGTGCTCGCCCTTGAGCTCGAACCCTACGTGCCGCTTGGAGAAGTCACGCAGTAAGGCCGACGCTTCGCGAGCAATCTCGATGGCCGTTTCCAGGTACGAAGCCAAACTCAGCGCACAGGACGCGGCGGCGTCCTATCTTCCTTTTCAGATGAGCTGCCGCCGCGTTCCGTTGTGCGCGTTTCAGAAGAGCCGACCTCGTAGAGGTATTTGATGTCGTGCTTGTACAGGAACAGATTGGGCTCGCCGTCGCGTGTCAAACGGATGAAGTCGACGTCATAGAATTCGACGATGCCCTCGACCTCGGAGTTATCCGTCAGTCTGGCGCGCACACGGACCTTGTTCTCGGAGAGAGTTCGCAGGTAGCGGACCTCTTCGAAGGTTTGTACCGGAGCTTTGGTTTTGCTGGTTCCAGGCACGGCGAACGATACGATCAGCGCGGCGCTTTTCCTGTAAGCGGCGCATCCCCATAGTAGCCGGTGCGCGTCGTGGCCCGCAAATCTTTTCGGGAAAGCTCCACCCGCACCATATGGAAGCGCGGCGTATCCGCAGGCAAGTTGCGCGGATAATACGCAACCAGGTACTGCGTTCGCAGGTCCCGCAGAATCTGCGCGAAAGCGTCGTCCAGCTCAGCCGCTCCCATGGGCTGGAAGACGCGGCCGCCCGTGCCGGTCGCGAGCGTTTCCAGTGCGCGCTCGCCCCCCAGGTTCCGTCCGGCATCGTTGGTGATGGGCACGACTAGGATGGGATAAATGATGGCATCGGCATCCTGCGCGGACTCGAAAGCGTCGGCGTATTTCTTATCGCTGGTGGTATCGCCGCCGTCGGTGACGGCCACAATCACATGCCTCCCCTCCCGGCGGTTCAGCTCGCGGGACGCCAGGTACACCGCGTCGTAAAGCGAGGTCCCGGCCTTCCCTCTCAATTCCTTGAGCGAGTCGATCAGCGGCTGCTCACGGCGAGTAAACGAATTCAACCGCGTGACTTCGTCATTGAAAGAATACAGAGCCGCCGCGTCCGCGGGATTCCCCTCCCGCAGGAGCGCTCGCAGAAATTTTTCGATCGAAGTTATCTCGTAGCGCAGGTCCTTCGAGGTCGATCCGCTGGTGTCGATCATCAACGACACCGAAAGGGGCACTTCCGTGTGGTGCTCGAATACCGCGACGTCCTGCTTCACTCCGCTGTCGTAGACCGCAAAGTCGGGCTTCTCCAGCGACCCGACCAATTCGCCTCGCGCGTCCTTGACGGTTACGAGAAGCCGGACCAGCTTTACGTCGACCTTAAACGTCGACTGCGCGGTCGCGACCACGGCCGCGACAGCGATGAAGACGATGACCAGGATTAAGAGCGCGCTTTTATGACGGAATCGTCCCATTCGCCGTCCACCCACACCTCGCCGTCGGCGAAGTATTCTTTCTTCCAGATGGGCACCAGGCGTTTCAGCCGGTTGATGCCTTCGAGCGCCGCTTCAAACGCCGGCTTGCGATGCGGCGCGGCGGCCACCACCACTACGCTCGCTTCCCCGATCTCGATCCGTCCCAGGCGGTGGATCATGCCGATCCGCCCGATGGGAAGCGCGTGGGCGATTTCGCACCCAATCTGCGCCATCATCTTGATCGCCATGGCCTCATAGCACTCGTATTCGAGATAGCGCGTGGGCCGGCCTTTGGTGTTGTTGCGCGCGATTCCTTCGAACGTGACCACCGCGCCGTCCTCGCCTCGCTGCAGCCGATGAACCAGCGCGGAGCTGTCGATCGGATCGCGGGTGATCGCAAAGAAATGCCCGGCGGCATCCTCTATTTGTTGGGTGAAGACCGCGGAACCGCCGCTGACCGGCGGCAGAAACGCGACCTCGTCACCTTCCGATAACGGAGCGCTGGGTTCGGAAAAACTCTGGTTCAGGGCCAGCACCAGACTCGCGGACATCTCGCGAAGGCGCGGGAAACGTCCGGCATAATACTCGAAGACGGAATCCACGGACCCACCATCGGGGATCTCGACCAGATCCTCACGCAGACCGACAATGTCACGCAACACACCGAAGAACAAGACGCGGATTCGCACGTTTATGATGTCATGGTAACAGACGCGACGCGGCGTTCCAGGTTACAGGAATTCGCATTTTCTCAGTTATAATCACCAGCTTATGGCACCCGTTGAGACTCGCCTGCGCGTCCGGTACGCCGAAACCGACCAGATGGGCGTGGTCTATCACGCCAACTACCTCATTTGGATGGAAGTGGGACGCGTCGAATACTGGCGGGCCTCCGGGCTGCGCTATCGCGATATGGAGCGCGAGGACGGAATACTCCTGGTGGTCGCGGAGGTCAATTGCCGCTACCTCTCCGCCGCCGTGTACGATGAAGAAGTCATCGTCCGAACCTCGGTCGCTGAGGCCACTCCACGTATGATCCGGTTCGACTATGAGTTACTGGCCGCGGACGACGGCCGCAAGCTGGCAACAGGGTATACCAAGCACGTATTTTGCGGCGCCGACCGCAGACCGGCCAAGCTGCCGCAAAAATATCACGAGAAGCTGGGGATAAAAAAGAACACATGAGCACCCTCTCCATCCGCGATCTGGATCTGGCGGGAAAACGCGTCTTCATCCGCGTGGACTTTAATGTTCCTCTCGCAAATGGCGGCCAGGAGATTACCAGCGACAAAAGAATTCGAGCGTCGCTGCCGACCATCCGCTATGCCCTCGAAAAAGGTGCGGGCTTGATCCTCGCGAGCCACCTCGGACGGCCCAAGGGCAAGCCCAATCCGGAGATGAGCCTGAAGCCTATCGCCGCGAAACTGTCGGAGTTGTTAGGCCAGCCGGTGGCGATGGCTCCGGACTGCGTCGGCCCGTCGGTCGAGGCGATGCTGCCTAAACCGGGAGAAGTTTTGCTGCTCGAGAATCTGCGCTTCCATGCGGAGGAAGAAAAGAACGACCCCGAATTCTCGAAGCAGCTCGCGAAGCTGTGCGACGTGTACGTGAATGACGCGTTCGGCTCGGCGCACCGCGCGCATGCGTCCACCGTGGGCATGATCGCGTTCGTAAAGCAGGACGCCAAGCAGGCCGCCGCGGGACTGCTGATGGACAAGGAAATCGAGTACCTGACCAAGGCCGTCAAAAATCCGGCGCGTCCCTGCGTCGCGATCCTGGGCGGCGCGAAGGTTTCGGACAAAATCGAAGTGATCCAAAACCTGATGAAGGTGGTGGACCGGCTGATGATCGGCGGGGCGATGGCTTATACCTTCCTTCGGGCGCGCGGTGAGGGCACCGGAAAGTCTCTGGTGGAGGAAGACAAGATCGGCCTGGCGCGCGACCTCATGGCCGAGGCTGGACCGAAACTCATGCTGCCGGTGGATCACGTGGTCGCGGCGGAACTGAAAGCGGGTGTGGAGACCCAGGTGGTCAACACGGTGCCAGGTAGCCTGATGGGTCTCGATATCGGCCCTAAGACCGTGGACGCCTATACGCAAGTCATCAGCGGCGCGAAGACCGTCATCTGGAATGGTCCGATGGGCGTGTTTGAGACGCCTCCGTTCGATAAGGGCACCGTGGCGCTGGCAAAAGCTGTCGCGGCGTCGGGAGCGGTGAGTGTCGTGGGCGGCGGCGATTCGGAAAAAGCGATCAAGTCGGCGGGTGTGGCCGACAAGATCAGTCACATCTCTACCGGCGGCGGCGCGTCACTGGAGTTTCTGGCCGGCATCGAACTGCCGGGAGTAGCGGCGTTAGAAATCGGCGCAAATAGTGGGGAAGGTTTTTAACCTGCGCGCCGATTTCTAATCGGCGCCGTGCGCGGGTTACAAACCCGCTCGCAGGATGCAATCCTGCCCACTGTTATTCGCGGCTTTGAATCGTCTTCGCGGCTTCGAGAGCAGCCAGAGTCGGTCCGGAATGGCTGCGCGGCAGCAAGCTCGGTCCCGACCGAACGAACACGCTCTCCGGCTTGGTCGCGACGTCGAAGATCACGCCGATGAAGCAGTTGCTCATCTCGTCCCAATTTTGCGGACCCCACACGATCTCCTTGGCCGGATCGGGATTGAAGCGGTTGTTAGCGGAGTTGTCGAAGTGCGAGATCCCTACCATCCGCGTACCCTTGGGCATATCGATCGGTTTCGCCAATTCGTAGCCCATCTGCCACTCGAAATCCCACTTGGCCTTGAGGACCGTCTGGGTCTCGCCGGTGGGGAAAATGAGACGCAGCTCGAAATCCTTGCCGCGTAGATGCATGTGAGGCTGAGCGTACACCAGCTTCGCTTCCTGCGCGAGCGTCAGTTCGCTGACCACCTCCGCATTTCCGTCGCCGGCCGGGATTGCCAGATTCGTCGCCGTCGGTCCTGCATGGAAAAAGTAGCGGGTCAGCGGCGGATTCTTTGCCAACACCAGCCCGATCTTAGAAACATCCTGGGTGGGTTGCCCCATCGTCGTGTAGTGCAGCTCGAACACCAGGTCCGATCCTTTGGGCACGAATTTGGCCGAGCCGTTCACATCGAAGCTCTGAGCGCCCAGTCCGGGATTGAACTTGCCCAAGATATCATTGCCTTCTTCGGCGCCGTTACGTCCGATGATCTCCCGCTGGGTTTCGTTTTCGTAAGCCTCGCCAGGTTCGGCGTTCTCGAGCCAGCGCGATCCCGGCGGCCGCACCCAAACTTTTCCGTGATGCAGAACCTTGGGATTACCTGGACGCATTTCCGCTGACGAGATCCACATGTCCTGCGGGAAATTGGTTTTCACCAGAACGAACTTGTAATTGATGGTTCCCGTGGCAGGTAGCTGGAACGGCTTGGGCATCTCGACAATGATGTCGGGCTTGATATTCCAACCATCCTGGAAGGTTAGCGCGGCAGGCTTGTCCTTGGCGTCGCCTTCGAGGGCGCCGTTGTCAGCCCACGCGGTCAGCGTGGCGATCTCTTCCGCGCTCAGCGTGCGGTCATTCTTGAAATGACCAACGCCGGCATCGGCCATCCATGGCGGCATCTTCCTGGCCACCACCGCGGCCTTGATCGCTTTGGCCCAGGGCCGGGCGTCGTTGTAACTCAACAGTGACATGGGAGCCACTTCACCGGGACGATGACAACTCTGACAATTCTTCTCGAGAATCGGAAGAACGTCCTTGTTGAAAGTGACTTTTGAGGGATCCGGCGCGGCTAGAACCGCCACGCCCGTCAGGCAACCCGCGACCACCAGTCGAAATGCGCTCACGCGAATCGTACCTCCTTCAGAGGTCATACCGCACCCTAATTATATCGGTACTTTTCAGACAAACGCAACGATTCGTTGAACATATGCGACCACTAACATCTCGGGTGATTCACTTCATAGAAAGTTTTGATTGGACCTGGGCGCGATTGCCGTCTTAGGCTCATTAGTATGATGGCCACAGAACAAAGGGAACGGGAGGAGCCGGAGGAAATCTCGGTCTTGCACCGCGTAAGCCGGATTGTCAGCTCCGAACTGTCTTTGGATGAGATGCTGGGCGAGATCGTGGGGCTTACGTCCCAGATCTCGGGATGCGACGCCTGCCTGGTATACCTGGTGGAATTGCCTACCGAGGAATTCGTGCTGCGCGCGTCTCAGGTGCCGCACGCGAAGGACCTGGGAAATCTACGTATGAAAGTCGGCGAGGGTGTTACCGGCTGGGTGGCTGAGCACCAGTCGCCTGTCGCACTGTCCTCGAAAGCAGCTGCCGATCCGAGGTTCAAATTCTTTCCCGCGCTGGTAGAGGATACCTATGAGGCCTTCCTCTCGGTGCCTCTGATCAACAAGGGCCAGGTCATCGGTGTGATCAATGTGCACCACCGCGAGCGGCACGCGCACACGGCCGAGGAGATTTCGACCATCCAGTTCATGGGCGAGCAGATGGGCAGCGCCATCGCCAAGAGCCTGCTGGAAGAAGAGAACGCGCGCCTGACCGAAGAGACCGCGGAGGTCAAGCGGCAGCTGGAGACTCGTAAGGTAGTGGAGCGAGCCAAGGGCATTTTGCAGCGCCGTCAGAATCTCACCGAGGAAGAAGCGTATCTGCGGATGCGCAATGAAAGCCGCCGGCTCCGTCGTCCGATGAAGGATCTGGCCGAGGCGATCATTCTGGCCGAAGAGCTCGGCCGCAAGGAACCCGCCCCGCGAGAATAGACCCTGCTGCGCGCGGTATCCTCGAAACGTGAAGAGGATAGTTCCGCTGGTCTTCGCGATCGCACTGGGAACGCTCTTCGCGTTTCATCTCCTTGCGTTTCACAAGCCGTTTCGTGAATACCCCGGGATGGAATATCGGGTCGGCGCCATTCCGCTTCCCCCCGGGTGGGATCAGGAGACGGATTTTGTTTTCGGCCGGATCATGTTCCCGGGCGGCCCTCTGGACGGGTACCGCGGCCGCGAAGATCCCGACTATCATCGCGGGCGATCGCTTTGGACCCAGGACTATCCGCGGGCTGATCGGCACTTTCTAGAAGCAGTGAGACGCCTGACGCGCGTGGATGCGCGTTCCGTGGAACAGGTCGTCGATCTCGAAGACGGCGACGACGTTTACAACTATCCGTTCATTTATGCGGTCCAGGCCGGCGAATGGGGTTTGACCGAGAAGCAGGGCAAGATCCTTCGCGACTTTCTCGACCGCGGCGGATTCTTCATGGCCGACGATATCCATGGAACCGAGGAGTGGGGTGAATTTGTCGAGCGCATCGGATACGCCTTTCCCGACCGCCCGGTGCAAGATATCCCTAATGCGGATTCCATCTTTCACTCCGTCTTTGACCTGGACGACCGTTACATCATCGTGGGCTCCGAACACCTGGGGGAAGGGTCCAAGAAGGGCGGGACCGTGCCCCATTGGCGCGCGATCTATGACGACAAGGGGCGAATCCTGGTGCAGGCGATGTACAACTCCGACACCGGCGATTCCTGGGAATTTGCCGACGATCCGTATTATCCCGAAAAATACTCCGCGCTGGGAATACGGCTAGGCGTGAACTACATCATCTACGCGATTACACACTGAGGAAAGATGGGGAAGATCCAGTGCCCCACCGATAACAGCAATCCGGAGTCCGGACTGCGGCTGTCTGGACCTTCCCTCGGGGCGTCTTGCAAACCAGCGACCACACAAGACGCCACGGGATCCGCTGAAAAACCAGGCGTTGGCTTCAGGATCGGGGACAACTTGTCACAGCCGTTCGGGACAATTTGGCGCAGCCTGCTTCCTAGAACTGGTAAGCCAGCGCAATGTTGAAGACATTGCCCCGCCCCGAAACCGCGCGTGGTCCGAGATTCGCGCCATTGAAGGTCCGGGTGCGGAAGTCCCAGAAACTCCATTCGAAGGCCGCGGTAACATCCGGACCAAGTTTGCGGAAGTAGCTGGCCCAGACGAAGGAATTCTTCGAACGGGTGCTGAGCGGCATCAGGTCACGATCGCATGGGTCGTCCGTGCCGGCGCCCGCGTACAGAATGTCCTTGGGGGTCACCGGCGAGATCAGTTCCGCCCATCCGCCCATGTCGCCGATCTTACGGAATTGAGCGGGCGTCGCGCCCGCAGCGGGTGTAAAGGCCACACCCTGATCGATTCCGCCACCGAACGGAACCAGGTTGGCTCCTCTAAAGCCCTCGCCGCGGAAGATGAGGTATTTGAACACGGGAAGAGTCAGATCCACGGCAACCGCGGAGGAATCTATGCCTTTGTTCGCGCCTACCGCCTCGCGGCCATAGTGCCCGCTCACGCCGACGGTCGCCGTCCTTCCGGCGTAGGGATGAGACAAGGCCACGCGAGCCTCATAAAATGGCTGTCTCCCGCGTTCGCCGAAGCCCGAGAACGTGCTGTCAACCGCCGAGCCGTTTACCCCCGCCTGATCCGTCAGCCGGGAGTCGCCGAACGATGGGCGCAGGATACCGGCTTGGACCAGCAGGGTCGAGCCGCCGAACTTGTGACGGTCCTCCACCCGAACTTGCGGCAGCCAGGCCCACAGGTCACCGGCGGTTCCGCCCAAGGGTATGGCCACGTGCGACAGCGAAATGGGATCGAGAGGCGCGAGAATCGCTTTGTCCTGGCCGGCAACGATCCTCCACTCACCCTTGTCCACTTGAAGATATGCCCGCCGCAGACGCGGTTGATTGAAGACCCGGTCCTGCGGCTGAAAACCTGGATCCACTGGACGCGAGCCAAAAAAGTCGATCTCGACCAGCCCGGAGGGACTCCATCCCGTACCGGCTGTCTTTGGGCTCACCTGAACGCCCAAGATAGATTGGCGTGCCGTGAAAATCGTGTCGCCGACTGAACCAGCTCGGCGCGTAGTTCCATCCGGATACGCAACGTTGGCGTTGCCAGGCAGAGGCCAAAGTGGAACGTCCTGTCCCACCTGGACCGTGTCGGAGGTCGAAATATTCAGAAGCAAAGTGCCATACAAACGGAGAATGTAGTCCCCGATGGGGGCTTGGAGTCTCGAACTCGATTTCGGAGCCCCTGGATAGAACGGACCGTCCGGTGGAGCGTGCTCCTCGGCTGTGTTCGCCTGGTTTGCCTGTCCCGCTGGCAGTAACACCGGCAGTAAGCACACGGCAAACACACAATTCCTGACGCGTCTCGATAGCATGTATAAAAATCCTCCCAAAGGTTTTCCGGAGCGCTTTTTCTACGCTCCCCCAGTCACTGCCCCGATTATGCGGAGGCAGCCCTTCGAGAGTCGTTCACAACCTGTAAATTGTTTGTAAAAACCAGGCGAGGCTACACGGGTCGGCACAGGTCTGGCATGTCGCCAGGCCGCTCGATTATGGTGGATGTCAGGAAGCGACTAACGTCGGACTACGGGCGCTCTCAACTCGCCTTGCATGACCGTCACGTACTGCTGTGCCTGGGCCTGCATGGGACCGGCGATGGCGGCGGACTGTTGCTCGAATTTCAACGCTTCCTGGAGCTTGGTGCGGTCGGTGGTGATCTTGGAAATCTGGTAGTTCGCGACGCCCAGGTAGAAATACGCGGGTCCGGTGAACCCAGGCTGATTGCCCACCAGCGGTAGAGCCGCCCTCAGGTTCGTGTCGCAATCCTTCCACACCTGGCGCATGCAGCCGGTTACACCAGCGGTGTAGTAGCCGCGCGAAAGAAGGGTTGATTTTCTCCGGTTCCAATCCTCGTCGGAGTAGCCTTCGGGCTTGGCCTTGGACTTCATCACCGTCACCAGCCGCGACGCGTAGGTGTAGGCCTGATCCGCCCGGTTCTTGGCCATCAGATTGTCCGCCAGGACGACTAAGGCTTCTTCCTCGTTGGGGCTTCCGTTGACGATCTTGGTCGCACCCTCGATCTGTTTATCAGCGCCGCCCATTTTCCCCAGGGCCGCCAGATAAGCGCTGGTGGCTACGCCGATGTAGCTGCTCTTGGGATTCACCGCCAGTAAGGCGTCCATCAGCTCCACCACCTTCTCCGGAGCCAGACCCGGCTGGGCGGCGGCCGTAGACAGCGCGTACTCGCTCGTCGCGCCGACCCCCTTGGCGAACTCGACCCGTTTGGGCCAGTCTTCGTCGGAGAATCCTTCGAGCTTCGGCCCTGTCACTTCGGCCTTGGCCAGCTTCGCCGTTTCGGTGGCCGCTTTCTTTATGGCATCGGGATCCTTGGCGGTCTGGGCGTCCTTGAGTCTCTGATAGGCGTCATCGAGATCGTTGGCAGTTGCTGAAGCTGCCAGGAAAAGGGACAGAGTTCCGAGCGCAAGGATGGCGGTTTTCACAGGTGGTCTCCCTCGCAGAATTATACCAACCGCCAGAGCCGCGACAATAATCGAACGGTTCCGCGCAGTATAATCCGATCAGGTGACGTCCGCTGCACCTTTTCCCTCCGAGGCACCGGTCTACTGCGATGTCAGCCTGCCGGTCCCGATCGACACCGCCTTCACCTATAGGCTCCCCGAAACCCTGCGCCGTCGTGTCCAGCCCGGCTGCCGGATCCTGGTTCCGTTCGGATCGCGCAAGCTAACCGGCGTGGTCCTGGCGACCCACAGCCAGCCGCCGTCTGCCCCCGCGAAGGAAGCGCTGCACCTGCTCGAGGAAGATCCGGCTCTCGACGAGAGTCTCCTCGACCTCGGCCGCTGGATTTCCACATACTATTGCGCACCGCTCGGGGAAACCTTGCGCGCGATGACGCCGCTGGCAGCCGACATCCGGCGCGGTCGTGTGTACTCCCTCACGCCCTCCGGACGCGACGCGGCTCGCCAGTTGCACCTGACCGGCACCGAGCAGGAAGATCCCGCCGCAGCGATTCTGCGCATGCTCGACGGCCGCGCGCTCTCGGCGTCGTACCTGACGAAAAAGGTCACCCAAGCCGCCAACGTATTGCGGTCGCTCGAGAAGAAGGGATTCGTCGAATCGGAGGACATCGCCGCCGAGCGCGATCCTCTGCGGGCATCCGCCGCACGGCTGCGAGTGGAGTTCGTCGCGCGCGCATCTGAGAAAATCCCGAAGCCAGAGCGCGAGCTGCTCGCCTACCTCGAACTTCATCCGGGCCAGCACAATCTTGCCACCCTCGAAGACACCCTGCCGAAGGCCAGCACTGCTGCCCGCGCGTTGGCTCGCCGTCAACTCGCCAGGCTCGCTCTGGAGCCGGTTTCGAGCCTCGCTGCCCCGCCCCGCGCGCCGCACACGCTGAATCCGCACCAGCAGGACGCATTCGAGGCCATCGGTTCCGCGCTGGGCTCGCGCCAGTTTCAGGCGTTTCTGCTCGAAGGCGTCACTGGATCGGGCAAAACCGAAGTGTATCTGAGTGCCATCGAAGCGGCGCTGGCGCTGGGCCGGGGCGCGCTGCTGCTGGTCCCCGAGATCGGGCTGACACCCGCCGTGGCCGGACAGTTTCACCATCGGTTCGGTGAGCGCGTCGCCATTTTGCACTCCGCGTTCCACGATTCCGAACGCGCCCAGGAATGGCGCAGGATCCGCGCCGGGGAAGCGTCGGTGGTGGTCGCCACCCGATCCGGAGTCTTCGCGCCGGTTCAGAACCTGGGCCTGATCATTGTCGACGAAGAACACGACCAGAGCTACAAGCAGCAGGAAACGCCGCGCTATCATGGCCGCGATGTGGCCGTAGTCCGGGCTCGAAATGGAAACGCGGTCATTGTATTGGGCTCGGCCACGCCGAGTCTGGAAACCCGCTACAACGCCGAGCGCGGCAAATACACTCGCCTGGCTCTGCCCGGACGTATCGAGCGCCGTCCCATGCCGACGGTTTCCGTGATCGACATGCGCCGTGAGTTCCTCGAAACCCGCAAGCAGGCGACCTTTTCGCGCGCGTTGATCGATGCGGTGACGGAACGTTTAGAGAACGGCGAGCAAACCATGCTGCTGTTGAACCGCCGCGGCTTTTCGAGCTTCGTCGCGTGCCGGGCTTGCGGCGAGCGGCTGCAGTGCGTGAACTGCTCGGTCACGCTGACCTACCACAAGCGCGACCGGCGCATGCTGTGCCATTACTGCAATTACGCGACCCCGGTTCCGGGAAAATGTCCGAAGTGCGCGAGCGACTATCTGCAGTTCATCGGCGTCGGCAGCGAACGCCTGGAACAGGAACTGGGCGCTTTTTTTCCAAAGGCTCGCATCGCGCGCCTGGATCGCGACACGGTTGGCGGCAAGCGCGATTACGAAACGATCCTGGCGGGCTTCCGCGAACATCACTACGACATTCTGGTGGGCACGCAGATGATCGCCAAGGGTCACGACATCCCCAACGTGACGCTGGTGGGGATCGTCAATGCCGACCTGGGCCTGGGACTCCCCGACTTCCGGGCGGCCGAGCGAACGTTTCAGCTGCTCACACAGGCCGCCGGGCGCGCCGGACGCGGAGAAACGCCCGGCATTGTTCTCATTCAGACCATCCAGCCCGATCATTACGCGATCCAGTGCGCCGCGGAGCAGGATTACGAGAAGTTCTATCGTAAGGAAATCGAGTTCCGGCGGTTGATGTACTACCCACCGTTCGGAGCCCTGGCCAACGTGATCATCCGCTCCACCAACGAAGAAGATGCATTGACGCGCAGTGCGGCTCTCGGCCGGTTGCTGAACCCCGCGCCCGAAGGTGTCCGTGTGATGGGCCCAGCCCCTGCTCCGGTGTTGCGCGTGAAGACTGAGTATCGTTATCAGATGCTGCTGAAAACCTCCAGCCGCAAACGGCTCGGCGAACTACTGGGCGAAGTGCGCAGGTTCGCGGCCGCCCAGAAATGGGGTCCGGCGAATTTGGCGATCGACGTGGATCCCATGACGCTGCTTTAACGCGATGCGCGATTTTCAGATTGTCGACTCCAACCTGCGCGCCGCCATGCGTTTCTTCGGCGATGCCACCGGCGCGGGGGAGATTCACTCCCTGGACGGCGCAATGGCCATCTATTCCGGCCTCGATTACGGCGTATTCAATATCGCTTTGCTGGAGGGCCATCCGCCGGAAGGCATCGCCGGATTCACGGAACGTCTCTCCCGGTGCGCCCGCTACTTTGCGCCTCGCACCATGCGCTGGTCGTTTTGGCTGTGTGAGGACGCCCTGGACACCCCCACGCGCCGCCAGGCGCGCGCGCTGTTGATGGATCGCGACCTGCGCCCCATCTCGCAAGCTCCCGGCATGCTGGCCGAATCGCTGGCGCCGCCCGTGCGGCCGCTGCCAAAAATCGAGTGCCTGCCGGTTGCGGATCGCGCGACGCGCCAGGCTTTCGGCGCCCTTACCGCGGTGAGCTTCGACATACCCATGAAAATCGCGAAAGCCGTGTACGAGCCCGAACGAGCCTGGTTCGGAGAATATCGCGGATTTGTCGGTTTCGCGGCTGGAAAACCGGTGGCTATTGTCGCCATCGTCGCGACTCCGCAAGCTCTGGGCGTCTATTCCCTTTCGACGCTCCCCGAATGCCGCCGCCTGGGTTACGGCGAAGCGCTGCTGCGTGCTGCTGTCGCCTCAGAACAGCAGCGCACCGGGACCCAGCGCGTCGTGCTCCAGTCGACCGATGCAGGATATTCACTCTACCGGCGGCTGGGGTTCAACGAAGTCGCGAAGTTCTCTGTATATCTGACGAGATAGCCCGCGCGGACTACAATTTAAGCAGAAGTATGTGGCCGATCCTGTTTGTCGCTCTGCTCGCCCAGGCCCCCGACTACGTTGCCGAAGGGCTGAAGGCGTTGGACGCCGGAAATTCCGACGCCGCGGTGGAGTTGTTCACCAAGGCCGTCGCCGCCGAGCCGGCCGATTACAGCGCGCACTTCAACCTCGCGCTGGCCTACAGCACCTCGAATAAGGACGCGCAAGCGATCCCCGAGTATAGGAAGACTCTGGACCTGCATCCGGGCCTGTATGAAGCGCTGCTCAACCTCTCCATCTCGCTCCTCAATGTGAACGATCCCGCGGCGGCGATTCCCCTCTTGAAGGAAGCCGCGGAGCAGAAGCCCAGGGAGTTCCGGCCGGTCTATTATCTGGGTGACGCGCTTCTCGCGACCAAGCAGTTCGCGGAAGCCCAAGCGGCATACCAGAAGGCGGTCGAGATGGACGCGGCTTCGGCCGGAGCCGAGCTGGGGCTGGGTCAGGCGTTGGCGCAGCAGGGTCAGCGCAATGAAGCCGAACCGCACTATCGCAAAGCGGCGAACCTCGAGCACGAATATCACAATTTTCTGCTAGAGCTCGCGACGCAGTATGAGGATCATCACGAGCTGCCGCAGGCTCTCGACATCTACCGCGAATTTCCGGATAATCCAGGCGCTCAGGAGCGCGCCGGGGTGCTGCTGCTCCAGACCGGGCAGAGCGCCGCGGCCATCACGACGCTCGAGCCCGTCGTTGCGAAATCCCCCACGCCCGCGAATCAAATCGCGCTGGCGCAAGCCTACGTCAAAGAGAAGCAGCTCGCGAAAGCAGAGCCGCTGGCGGCCAAAGGCGTCGCGGCCGCACCAGAAGATTTCGATCTGCGCATGTTCCATGCTCGCATCCTCCGAGACGAGCGCAGATTCCCTTCGGCCGCGGAAGAGTTTTCCACGGCCGCGAAGATCAAGCCCGATGCCACCGAAGCCTGGACCGAGTTGGCGGGTGTGCTGATCATGGCCGAGCAGCCTTTGGATGGGCTGGCCGCGCTCGATCACGTGCGCGATCTCGGCGCGGAAACCAGCGGGCATTTCTACCTGCGGGCTATTACCTTAGACCGCTTACAGCGGTCGAAAGAAGCTCTCGAGGCATACACTAAATTCCTCGCGGCAAGTCAGAACGTGAATCCCGATCAGGAATTCATCGCCCGGCAGCGCGTCAAGGCTCTCGAAAAAGTGTTAGGCAAGAGGTAAAGCGATGCATCTGCTACTTACCCTCATGCTCGTGCTGGACTTATTGGCGATGGATCTGGCCGGAATCAAGTCCGAGCCAAAATTGGAAAAGCGCAGTGAATTGGCGCTGCGATACGCCGATTCCTCCCTGGACGCCGCCCGTGACGCATATAAAAAAGGCGATCTGGAGGCCAGCCGCGCCGCACTGGGCGAAGTGGAGGCAGGTGTGCAGCTTTCCTACGAGTCGCTGATGGCGACCGGGAAAGACCCACGGCGCAACTCCAAACCGTTCAAGGACGCTGAGAAGTCCACGCGCCAGATTCTGCGCCGTCTGGATAACCTGAGTGACTTGATGAGTGCCTTGGACCGCAGCGTGGTGGAATCGGCGCAACACACGGTTTCCGAGATTCACGATAAGCTGATCACCGGGATCATGGGGAAGAAAAAATGAAGACTCTGCTGGTGTCGCTTTTGGTCGGCCTTCCTCTAACGGCGCAAGTGGGGCGCGACTTTCTCACGAACGACGAAGCCGATCAGGTCCGCCTGGTTCAGGAGCCCAACGAACGGCTCAAGCTCTATCTGGTCTTCGCCAAGCAGCGTGTGGAACAGGTGGATCAGCTGGTGGCGCAGAACAAACCCGGCCGCTCCGTCCTGATTCACGACCTGCTCGAGGATTACACCAAAATCATCGACGCCATCGATACGGTTGCCGATGACGCGCTGCGCCGCAAGGTCGCTATCAACCTCGGGATGGCCGCCACGGTCGAGAGCGAGCGCACCATGCTGGCGCGCTTGCAGAAGATCCAGAAATCCGAGCCGTCCGATCTGGCGCGCTACGACTTCGTGTTGAAGGACGCCATCGACACGACCTCGGACAGCCTGGAGCTCTCGCAAGCCGACCTGGGCGGCCGCGCCGCTGAGGTGGCCGCGAAGGACTCGAAGGAAAAGGCCGCGCGCACCGCCGCCCTTACCTCCGACGAGGCGAAGGAGAAAAAGGAGCAGGAGAAGAAGAATACTCCGAAGAAAGCTCCCACGCTTCGGCGTCCCACCGATCCACCTCCAAAACAGTAGGAGCGAGGAAAGCTTAGCCCGACGCCGCTAATTCCTTAATCGCAATCCTGAGGGATCCACGCCGTCCCCCAGCTTGCGCATCCACTGCCTTGCCAGCGCCACCATGGAATCGCGTGTCAGCTCGTGCTCGCGGTCGTGCCCCAAGTCGTTCTCTTCCTTGGGATCGTCGGCCAGATTGTAGAGGCGCGTCGCTTCTTCTTGTGGACGAATCACCAGCTTGTCATACCCGCGAACCACCAAGCGCCATTCGCCCGGTAGGCCCAGCCTGCCCTCGGCGTAGACCGAATCTGGCAACTCGCCCTGGCCGCCTTCAATCAACTTTGAGAGATCGCGGCCCTGCAATCCTTCCGGCGGCGTAAGTCCCAAAAACGCGAGCAAGGTCGGCAGCAGGTCGGCGTGCGAAATGAGCAGATCGTTCGCGACGCGCGGCTTCAGCTTTCCCGGCCAGCGAATCGCCAGCGGCACCAACACAGATCGCTGAAACGGCGAGTCTTCGCCATTCCCCGATTCCGCGGTCAGCACGGTGATCGTGTCGGAGCCGGATCCCACCAGGCTCGTAACCGAAGGATTCGCCGGACGCGCCGCGTGCGGAAATCGTCCCGTTTCGAGTGCGCGTCGCGCGAGACCCGCCGCGGGACAACACGTATAAGCTCTTGGAAAGACCACGCTGTCGCGCCCGAACTCCTCTGGTACGGCAGATCCGTCGATCCATAGGATCTGAACTCGAGGCCGGACCGATTGTGCCGCCAGCGCGAGCGGAGCCAGAAGGATCGTTCGACGAGTCACAAACGAACCTTTCTATAAACGAACTTTGTCGAACGGCACGCGGCGCTTGCACAGCTCGCAAGCCGCCGCGTTCGAGTAGTATTGGCCGTCCAGCTGCGCCAGATAATAAAGCGGCAGCGGACCGAAGTCCGCGCGGCTTGGATTGGGTTGATAGACCACCACCGCCAATCCGACCACTTCCCCGCCGCGCTCCTCGACCAATTTCTTGACCTCGGCGAGCTTCTGGCCGGTGCGCAGGATATCGTCCACCAGGAGCACTTTTTCGCCCGGGCGCACTTCCAAATATTGGCGGAAATGGAGAGGCTCGCTATCGTTCTCGCGCTCGGCCCAATAAACTTGACGAGCCCGCAGGGCTTCACATACGCCGTAGGCCACCGGGAGGCCGCCCGTCGCCGGCGCTACCACGGAAAGCTCCGGGATCATGGCGCGAATCTCGGTGTTCGCGCGCACCTTGCGGCTCAATCCCACGCTCAGGACCTTGGCGGCCTGGTAATCGCGCATGGTGAGCGCCACCTGCAGGTATTCGGTGATGTGCTGGCCGCCGGGATACTCGAAATGTCCGTCGCGCAACCCGCCGGTTTGGCGCAGAAGTGCCTTTACGTCCTCTTGTGTCGGAACCAGTTCCATAGAATAGGCCTAGTGCGCGCCCCGGCCGATGAGCACGGAGGGAATCGTCTTAAAAATAATTTTCCAGTCCAGCCCGAGAGACCAGTTGTCGATGTACTCCATGTCGAGCTTCATCCAGGTCTCGAAGTCGACCTCGTCGCGCCCGCTGATCGCCCACAGGCAGGTCAAACCCGGCCGCATTCGCAGCCTCCGTCGCTGCCACCGCTTATATTGTTCCACCTCGGAGGGAATCGCGGGCCGGGGACCCACCAGGGACATGTCACCCTTGAGCACGTTCCACAGTTGCGGCAACTCGTCAGCCGAGAATTTCCGCAGCCACCGGCCGACTCCCGTGAGCCGCGGATCGTTGGGAATCTTCATCACCACATCCCGCTGATTCATGTGTTCTACCGATTCACGCCGGGCCTCCGCATCCAGGCACATGGAGCGGAACTTGTAAAACACGAAGCGTCGCCCGTTCAGTCCGCAGCGTTCCTGGCGGAAGATCGCGGGTCCGGGCGATGTCAACCGGACCAGAATCACAATCAGGAGCATGACGGGAAACAGCAAGAGCAGAGCCGCGCCCGCCAGAACGATGTCGGTCACGCGTTTCACCAATAGACGGATCTCATCGTGCGGGGTCGACGAAAAGGTCAGCAGCGGAGACGTTCCCAACCGGTCCAAATATACGCGGCTGTTCACGTGGGGCAGAAAACCTACTGCAATGCGCGTGCGCACGCCCTCTTCCTCGCACAGCAGCATCACGTCTTCTAATTCCGCCAGGCGGCGACTGTCCGTGGCGAAGATGATTTCGTCGATCACGTGGCTGCGCAACAATTCCGGAAGCTCACGAATGGCATGGACGGGGTAGCTTTGTCCAAGTTCGACAGGCGCAGATCGCGTTTCTGGAGAATCTGCGAAAAAACCCCGCAACCGGATGCCGTGGGATGCGCCCGCGTCTTCCAATTGCCGGCCGATCCGGAGTGCTGCGTCACCCAAACCCACCACCATTACATAATGCGGCACCGAAAATTCGCGGCGCACCACGCGCAGCAGAAGCCCGGCGTTCAGGCGGAACAGGCACAGTAAGAACCACGTGCAACCAGCAAAGAGCCCGACAAACAAACGGCTAAGATCCAGGCGCCAGAAGTACTGGAACAGAATGACCGACAGCGCGCCCAACAGGCACTGACGGAACGCATGGCGCAGAATGACGCGGGGGTGAGTGGCGTCGATGCGGTCGTAGGTTTCCCACCAGGCTCCCGTCGCCACCCAGACCACCATGGACCAGATCAGCAGGGATGCACCGACACCCCGCGGGATGGAGAACTCGTGTTCAAGATTCAGGCGCGAACGAATCGCATACGCCAGGGCAAAGGCGAGCAGGATCAGGACGACGTCCGCCGTCCCGAATAGGATTCTGACCCTGTGGCGCTGCCCGCGAAACACTAACGACAGAATACAATGCGGCGCGGCCTTTCAGCCTGTGTGGGGTTAACGCACCTGCACGCTGGACACGGAACCGTCGCTAAGGCGCACCACCCCGATGGACGTCTCCCGCGTTTGGTAATGGTAGATCTCCACCAGGTGACCATTGTCGAACATGGTGATCCGCGAGGACGGCGCACCCAGCTTCAGGACGTCCGCTCTCGGAGTTCCCCCGGCTAGAGCATTCAGATCGTCCGGCGTCGCCTGCCTCGGCGGTGGGAGCGTTGGCAGGGGCTGCCGGACTGCAGCTGGCGGGGGCAGCGGAGGTGGAGGTGGCGGGGGAACTACGGCAACTCTGCGTGGCGGGGGCGGCGGCACCAGGGAGTGATCCTTCACCACGCCTCCCGGCTTTACCTGGAGCACTGTTCTGGCCTGTTCCTTGATCTTTTCGGCGGTCGTAGGCTGCTCATTCTTGGCCGCCTTAGCGGTCGTCCTGTCCACTTTGCCAAAAACCGTTGTGATGCCGTCGCTGACCTTCTTCCCCGCGACGCCTCCCACGGAACCCCCGGCGATTGCACCCGCAACCTCCGTGAGCGCCTGGGAACATGCCAACCCGGCAATCGCAAACAGGATCAAGACGCACCGCATACCAAAACGGCCTCCCTTTATGATGCTATCCGGCCTGAGCCACTACCACTACGCGGCTTTCCCCTTAGTTTTCAGCGACAAGATCATTAACACCACTGGACAGTGGGGCTTATGGTATATGCTATGGGTGGATGGGAGCGATTACCATTCCCGACCTGTACATCCAGCAACCCTATGACTTGTATTCCGACGAGAATCACAAAACTTGGCGAACGCTCTGCCAACGGCTGCTTCCTCGTTGGGAAGTGTGCGCCAATGAACGCTTTCAAGCCGGGATTCAGTCTTTGTGTCTGCCCCAGGATCATATTCCGCGTCTTGAGGACGTCAACCGATTCCTGTCGCCCCTGACCGGTTTTCGCGCCCGCGCAGTCTCCGGATACGTGCCGGCGTTCTTGTTCTTCGATTGCCTGCGCAATCGCGAATTCCCAACCACAGTCACGATCCGCCCGGCGGACAGGCTGGATTACCTGCCGGAGCCGGACATCTTCCACGACATCGCGGGGCACGTCCCGATGCACACAGACCCGCGCTTCGCGGAAACGTTGGTGCGATTCGGCGAGTGTGCGCGTACCGCCGCCGCGCTGGTGTCGGAAATCCGCGATCCGCTGGAACGCACGCACACGCTCACCAGCATTTTTCGCGCGATGGCCCGGTTTTTCTGGTTCACCATCGAGTTCGGACTCATGCGATCTCGAAACGGTTTGCGAGTCTACGGCAGCGGGCTGCTCAGTTCCTTCGGTGAGATTAATCACGCTGTAGCTTCCCCGAATGTGCAGCGACTCCCGCTGCAAATTGAGCAGGCCGTCAATGAAACATTCGAAATCGACCGCTACCAGCCGCTGCTATTCATCGTGGATTCCTTCGATCACCTCTACAGCCTGGTCGACGAGTTGGAGCGCTGGATGAACGCTGGCAGGTTGAACCACGTGGCACCGGGCGAGCCGGAGGTCAACGACGTCGACCTGCGAAGCTTCCTGGAAGCTGGATCCTAACGCTATAATCCGGGCATGACCTGGAAGCGGCTGGCACTGCTTATCTCGATCTGCCTGTCCGTCTCAGCCCAGGCGCGCATCCCCATCATTCTCGACACCGACATCGGCGACTCGATTGACGACGCCCTGGCCCTGGCCTTCGCCCTGCACTCGCCCGAACTGGACGTGCGTGCGGTGACCACGGTGATCGATGACGTCGAAAGCAAGACGCGGCTGGCGTGGAAGATGCTGGGCATCTACAACCGCCGCGATATCGCCCTGGCCATGGGCGCGCCCGAGCCTCTGCTCGACCCGACCATGTCCGCCGCCTCCAAGGAGTTCGCAGTCCTGACCCGCAACGACACCATCCCGGATACCGCGCGCAAGCGGGCTGCGGAACTCATTGTAGACATCGTCTTACAATCGCGCGCCAAGATTACGATCGTTGCCATCGGCCCGCTGACCAACATCGCTCTCGCGATCAAGACCGATCCCCGCATCAAGAACAACATTGAGCGGATCGTGATCATGGGTGGGGCGTATCTCAGTTCCGAAGCCGAGTACAACGTCAAGCGCGACCGCGCTGCCGCGGAGATCGTTTTCCACTCCGGAGTGCCGGTCACCGCCGTCGGCCTGGACGTGACGTCGCAGTGCAAGCTTCGCGAAAAAGATCTGGACCGCCTGCGTATGGCCCTCGATCCCGCGTCCATTTTCTTGGTCCGGCTGCTGGAACTGGCCGAGGAGCAGACCCACGAGCCGAATCCCACCCTGTACGATCCCTTGGCCATCGCTGCGGTTTTCCGGCCGGATCTTCTCGAGTGGCAAGCCGGGACAGTCGACGTCCCGCTATCCGGTCCCGGGCAGACAGTGTTCAAGCCAGCCGCTGGATCCAAGACTCAAGTAGGGGTCAAGGTGAATGCTCCGGCTTTCCTGGACCTCTTCGTGGGCCGTGTGACGAGAGGATTGGGCGGCCTGAGGTAATCGAGTCCCGCGATCCGAGCCGTTTGGAATTGACCGTCAAGTTCGGATCGGATTCCTTGCTATCCTTTCCCCAGCGCATGCTCGTCACGGTTCAGCAACACATCTTGCAGCAGCAGGAAGATCAGTTCCCGGCTGCCCGCGGCAACTTTTCTTCGCTGCTCTCCGGCATGACCCTTGCCACCAAGATGATCCAGGCCAAGATCCGCCGAGCCGGGTTGGCGGACATTCTCGGCTCCGCCGGCGTTACCAACGTCCAGGGCGAGACGCAACAGAAACTCGACGTCTACGCCAACCAGGCCGTCCTCCATTGTCTGGGCGCGCGCGAAAGCGTCGCTTTCCTGGTCTCGGAAGAAAACGAACAACCTGTCACCATCGACCGCTCCGAGGGCGGCAAGTACATCGTCGTCTTCGACCCGCTCGACGGCTCGTCCAACATCGATGTCAACGTCAGCGTCGGCACGATCTTTTCCATATTGCGGCGTCCCGACGGGGCGCACGGAGTAGCCGCCGTACTTCAACCCGGCTGGAAACAGGTAGCTGCCGGCTACGTCGTCTACGGCTCCTCCACGATCTTTGTCTACACCGCCGGGAAAGGCGTCTACGGCTTTACGCTGGAGCCCGAAATCGGCGCCTTTGTGCTCAGCTTCGCCGATATGAAAATGCCGGCGCAGGGGAATACCTACTCGGTGAACGAAGCCAACGCAGACAGCTTTCCGGAATCCTACCGAACCTACTTGGGCCGCCTGCGTTCGCGAGGCTACGGTTCGCGCTACATTGGCTCGCTGGTGGCGGACTTCCACCGCACGCTCCTCAAGGGCGGGGTGTTCCTGTATCCTCCGACCAAGAAGAATCCCCACGGCAAGCTGCGCCTACTCTACGAAGCCAATCCGCTCGCTTTCATCGCCGAACAGGCCGGAGGCCAGGCCATCTCCGGCGACGCCAGAATTATGGATATCGAGCCCAAGGCAATTCATGAGCGCACACCCCTCATCATTGGCAGCCGCTCGGAAGTCGCCGAATTCCACCAGATCGATACCCGGGACGCGACCGGCCGAATTTGACCACAAAAGCGCGCTATCTGGCCCGGTTACAGAACTTGCACCCAATTGCCGATTTATAGGGTTCAGCCTTAAGTACTGATCCAGGGCGGACATAAGAGGAATCGGCGGGGATGTTTCCAATCATAGGCATTGTGGTGGTGCTGGGTTGCATTGCCGGCGGCTACCTCATGGAAAAGGGCAACCTCCTGGTTCTCATGCAACCCGCCGAGCTGCTGATCATCGGCGGGGCGGCCATTGGGACCGTGCTGATCGGGAATCCCCCGCATGTCTTGAAGGCCATCACCACGGGCATCCTGGGCGTATTCAAGGGAAGCCGTTATACGGCCGGCATCTATCTGGATACGCTGCGTTTCTTGAACGACTTCTTCAATACCGCCCGGAAGAACAGCTTGACGTCCCTGGAGGAAGATCTGGACGCGCCGGAGAAGAGCGAACTGTTCAAAAGACACCCCACCTTCAGCAAGGACCATGAGGCCATGCTGTTCTTCTGCGATACCATGCGAACCCTGGTCGCGGGGGGCGTTGAGGTTCACGATCTGGACAGCATCATGGAACTCGATCTGGAAATCCTGCACAAACAGAGCCGTCTTCCGGTCAGCGCTTTGTCCACCATGGCCGACAGCCTTCCCGGATTGGGAATTGTCGCCGCTGTACTCGGTGTCGTGATCACCATGAGCGCTTTGGGTGGCCCGCCTGAAGAGATCGGCCACAAAGTGGCCGCCGCTCTGGTGGGAACGTTTCTGGGCATCCTGCTCTGTTATGGATTCCTGGGGCCGATCGCGGCCAACCTTAAGAAACAGAGCGACGCTGAAAGTGAATACCTCTCGAGTCTGCGCATGGGTCTTCTGGCGTACATGAAGGGAATGTCTCCGATCCTTGCTCTGGAAGCGGCCCGGCGCGCAATTCCTCCCCATGTGCGGCCCACCTTCAAGCAGATGGATGATGCTTGCCGCAAGCCCGCCAATGCTCCGGCAGCCGAGGTGGCTGCATGAGCGCCAAACCGTCCGCGCGGCCCATCATTATCGTCAAGAAGCGCCACGGAGATCACGACGACGAGCACGGTGGCGCATGGAAAGTCGCCTATGCCGATTTTGTGACGGCGATGATGGCGCTGTTCATCGTTCTGTGGTTGCTCAGCGCCAGTGAAAAAGTCCAAAAGGCGGTGGGCGGCTATTTTCAGGATCCTACCGGACAGGGCCGCCAGACTGGCACCACCAACGCCGGCATCGGAGAAACGCTCACGGTGAATCGCCAGGATTTGCAGAGCCTGAAAGACAAGCTGGAACAGGCAATGAAGCAAATTCCCGAACTCCAGCACTTGGAAAACCAGGTCCGAATGACCATCACGGCGGAAGGGCTCCGCATCGATCTGCTCGAAACCGAGCGCGGCCTCTTCTTTGAAAAAGGGAATCCCAGGCCGACCGACGCGGGTGCGGAGCTGGTAAAGGTTCTCGCAACCGAGCTGGTGAAACTTCCCAACAAAGTGGCCATCGAAGGACATACCGACTCGACTCCGTACGGACGCCCGGACTATTCGAACTGGGAGCTGTCGTCCGATCGGGCCAACGCAGCGCGCAGGATTCTGGTCCAGAACGGATTGAGCGAAGACCGGATCAGCCAGGTTCGCGGGTTTGCCGACCAACGTCTGCTCGTCAAGACCGACCCGGCCAACCCGTCCAATCGTCGAATTTCCATCATTGTCCGGAATGAGGGCTTGGACCTGCAGGAAGAGAAGTTTGCCGAAGCGCCGGTAGCGGGTGCTCCTACGTCCACCGGCGGCGCACCGGCGAAATCCGGCGACGTCGGGGCCAAGCCCGACGCCCAGCCTGCGGAGGCAAAGCACTAGACCCTCGGGCGGCCTGAGATAATATAGTCTGGATGCAGCCAGATACCGCTCTTCAGCTTGCCACGTCGCAGCTCACGCGCGTCCGCGCAGAAATTGGAAAGATCATAGTAGGGCAGCAGGACGTCGTCGACGGCGTGCTCATCTGCCTGCTGGCGGGCGGCCACGTGCTGCTGGAAGGCGTTCCGGGCCTGGGCAAGACCACGCTCCTGCGGACGCTTTCCAAGGTGATGCACCTGAAGTATTCGCGCATCCAGTTCACGCCCGACCTGATGCCCGCCGACATCGTCGGCAGCATGATCATCGACAGTGACAGCGGATCGAAAGCTCTGCGCTTTTCTCCCGGCCCGATCTTCGCCCATCTGGTGCTGGCCGACGAGATCAATCGCGCGACGCCCAAAACGCAGTCCGCGCTGCTCGAAGCCATGCAGGAGCACACTGTTACCAGTGGAACGCAGACCCTGGAGCTGGAGCCTCCCTTCCTGGTGATGGCGACCCAAAACCCCATCGAGATGGAGGGGACCTATCCGCTCCCCGAAGCGCAGCTCGACCGCTTCCTGATGAAGATCCTGGTGCGGTATCCGTCACGCGCCGACCTGGGCACGATCGTCGAGCGCACCATCGAAAAAGACGAGATCACGATCCAACCGGTCCTCACGCGCGAGGAAATCCTGGGCTTGCGCGATGTGTGCCACCAGGTTTTAGTTGCCCCGCACGTGCAGGATCATGCCATCAGCCTGGTGATGGCCACGCAGCCGGGCGCCGCGGAAGCGCACGAGTTGTCCAACAAGTTCATTCGCTACGGAAGCTCGCCGCGCGGGGCTCAGGCGCTGGTGGAGTGCGGACGCGTGTTCGCCTTGATGAAGGGCCGCCTGCATCTTTCCATCGAGGACATCGACACCATCGCGCCGGCGGTTTTGCGCCACCGCATCATTTTGAACTTCGACGCCCACGCGGAAGGGCAGACTCCGGAAACCATCCTGAGCAAGATCATTCCGAGCGTGGCCACAGCGGTTTCGTCTCGTGCCTGAACCACTTCTTGACCGCGGCTTTCTCGAACGTCTCGAACGGCTGACTATCCAGTGGCAGAACTCGCTGCCCGGGCTGGTCGGTGGACATAACACCTCGCGCTTCGCCGGCTCGGGGCAGGAATTTCTGGATCATCGTCAGTTCCATCACGGCGACGATCTGCGGGCCGTCAATTGGAGGGCGTTCCTGCGCCTGGAAAAACTGTTTCTCAAGATGTTCCAGCTGGAGCCGCGCATTCCCGTGCGGCTGCTGATCGACATCAGCAAGTCCATGGAGACTGGCCAGCTCGACAAGTTCCATTACGCGCAAAAGCTCGCGGCCGCATTGTGCTACGTGGGTTTAGTCCGGCTGGATTCCATCTGCCTGCAACCCTTCAGCGGGAAGCTGCATGACGCCTTTACAGCCAGTGGCGGGCGGCACCGGTTCACGCCGGCCATGACGTTTCTCTCCGGTTTGGAGACGACTGGACAGACGAATTTCCTGGAGTGTTCGCGGCAGTTCTGCTCAAAGTACCCGCAGCGTGGCTTAACCATGGTGATCTCGGACTTCCTGGACGACCGCGACTGCGAAAAACCAATCCAGTATCTGGCCGACTTCGGGCATGAACTGATTCTGCTGCAGGTCTGGGCGGACGAAGATCGCGAACCGCCCTGGGAGGGCGAGCTGGAGCTGGAGGACGCCGAGACCGGGCAGAAAGTGGAACTGGCTTTCGACAACGACGCCCGCGCCCAGTACACCGCTGCCTTCGACGCCCACGCCGATCTGATACGCAAAGTGGCCGAGCGTAATAGCGGACGGTACCTGGGCGTGCCGACCTCGGTGCCCATCGAGCAGGCCATCTTCGGCCCGTTGGTGAGGAGCGGTGCGGTAGCATGATCTGTCGGCAGCAAAGTTAAGTACGTAAATGAATTTTCTCAACCTCGGCCTCGGCGAGTTGCTCGGATTGGTGGGCGCAATCTCAGCCGGAGTGGTGGCGCTGTACCTCCTTGATCGCTCCAAACGCCGCCAGCTCGTGGCGACGCTGCGCTTCTGGTCGGCCGCCGATGTGCGTACCGAGCTGAAGCATCGCCGCCGTATCCAGCAACCCTGGAGCCTGCTCCTGCAGCTGCTCAGTCTGGCGCTGCTGCTGACCGCCATCGCCGGCCCGCAATTGGGGATTTTCGACGTGGCGGGACGCGATCACGTGATCGTGCTCGATACTTCCGCCTGGATGGGCTCGCGTGTGGGTCAAGGGATTTTGATGGATCAGGCCAAAGCCAATGCGCGAGCTTACTTGCGCAGCATCCCCCGCCGCGACCGCGTGATGCTGGTGCGCGCCGATGCGCTGGCCACTCCAGCCACCGCGTTTGAATCCAGCCGCGGCGTTCTCGAGAGCGCCATTCAACAATCGCAACCCGGGGCTTCGGCGCTGAACCTGTCGCAGGCGCTGGAGTTCGCGGATCGGGCGCAGAAGCTGCAATCCCAGCGAGCCGGAGAAATCGTCTTCGTGGGCGCCGGACGCGTGTCCGAGGAAGAAGCCGCCCTGTCCTCGGTGCCCGGTAACCTCCGAGTAGTGACAACAAGTTCGGCGCAGGAGAACGTCGGCCTCCGCAAGATAGGGCTGCGTCGATCGCCAACCGCGCCCGATAGCTGGGATATTTTCGTGGTGGTTCGCAATTATGGCGCGCGTCCGCAAAGTGTGGATCTCGGGTTGCAGTTCTCCAAGTCGCCCGCGGGTTCGCGCCGGTTGACCCTGCGTCCCGGCTCCGAGGAGCAGGCTGCCTTTACCTACCCCGCCAAGACCGGCGGTTTTCTCGAGGCCCGGCTGAACGTCCGCGACGCTTTCCCGCAGGATGATCGGGCCGTGATGGAGCTGCCGCCGGAAGCTTCCGCCCGCGTGGTGGTTTATTCCGACGAGCCGCAGTTGCTGCGCCCGCTGTTTGCCGCGAATCCGCAAGTGAACGCGTTATTTGAATCGCCCGAGAAGTTCGACCCGGCGGTGAAGGCCGACGTCGTGGTGCTCGACCGATTTTCTTATCCTCTTAAGTCGAACGCTGCATCGATTTGGATCCAGCCGCCTGCGTCGGCATCCCCGGTAAGAGTGAGCGCCACGCGAACGGGACTCCGCTTGGACAAGTGGCACCCGGAAACGCCGCTGGGAGCGGGACTCCGCACCCGCGATGTCACATTGGAATCCGCCGAGGTGTTTTCGCCCGCAGTGGGAGACATTGTGGTCGCGGAAACTACCGAAGGTCCGGTCATTGTCGCTACCGAAGGCTCCAAACCTGGCGAATCCAAACGAGTCGTCATCGGGTTCCATCCGGGCCGCGGCCCGATGAAATACGAGTTGGCGACGCCGTTGTTGATGGCCAACATTCTGCGTTGGATGATACCCGGAGCTTTCCGCCAATGGGAGTTTCAGGCGGGAACCGTCGGCACCGTGAATGCGGCGGTGGACAAAGACGCGAAGCCGGAACAGATCCGCGTGTTGGATGACGCGAATCGTTCTCTGCCCTTCACTATCGACGGCGAGAATCTGCGGTTCTTCTCCGGCGCACCAGGCACGGTGCGCGTACAGGTGGGCGATCGCGAGACGGTGTATTCCCTTACACTCCCGGATGTCGGCGAAGAGGTGTGGCGCGTTCCTGCCGGCGTTCACAAGGGTGTCCCCAAAGCAATATTGTCAGAAGCCGCGCCCCGGGATCTGTGGCCATGGCTGGCCCTGCTGGGCGGAATCGGGCTGCTGGCGGACTGGCTGCTCTACGGACGCAGCCGCGCGTTCCGCTTACGAGCCTCGGGGGCCATGGCCCCACACTTTAAGAAAATGGCGCAGTGGAGAAAAGCATCATGACTTTCGACCGGGCCTGGCTGTTGGCGATCGCCTGGCTCCCGCTGGCCTGGATTCTGTTCGAATGGCGCCGCACGGCGCGTAAACTGGGCCTGGTCCTCAAAGCCGCATGTTTCATTGCGATCCTGCTGGCTCTGGCCGAGCCGCGCATGATTCTGCAGGAAACCAAAGTCGCTCTGGCCGTACTGGTAGACACTTCCGCCAGCTCCTCATCCGCCGATCTCGAACGAGCCTCGCAATTGGCCAAAACAATGTCAGGAGCACGCGGCCGTCACTGGATGCGCGTGGTGCCCTTTGCGCGGTCCACGCGCGATCTGACTGCCGGCGAGCAACAAAACAACATCCGGCTCACGTCGACTTCGGGCGAAGCCGGCCGCGCCACCGATCTTGAAGCCGCCGTTCGCGAGGCCATCGCGTCGCTGCCCGCGGGCATGGTTCCGCGCGTCGCCCTCATCTCGGACGGCAAGGAGAATAAGGGCAGCATCGCGCGGGCGGCGTGGCAGGCTCAGCAATTGGGCATTCCCATCGATACATTCGCACTCGCCGGTCGCGCGAAACCGGCTTTGCGCCTGGAGTCCGTGAGTCTGCCCTCCCTTGCGTTCACCGGCGAACAATTTCCCATCGACGTAGTGGTCTCGTCCCCCTCGGCTGGCCCGGCCCAAGTGGAGCTCTCGGCCGAAGGCAAGCCGCTGGGCCAAACGCAGGTGAACTTGGACCGCGGCGAAAATCCGCTGCGCCTGCACGCCAGCCTGAATATTCCGGGTGCACTCGACATAGCGGTGGCGATTCGCGCCGGCGCACTGGGCGAGGTTCGCTTCGATCAGGCCGTGGTTTTGCGTCAGCCCAAGGTTCTGTACATATCGCAGGACCCTGCCGCGCAGGATTCGCATTTCCCGGCCACTCTTGCCAGCGCGCAATTTGACGTAAATCGCGCCGGCGATTTGGGAGAGGTACACCTCAACGAGTACCAGTTGGTGATCTTCAACAACTGGGATCTGGAGGCGATTCCCGCCAGCGGCAAGCAGGCCCTGGAGCAGTACGTCAAGCAGGGCGGCGGATTGCTGGTGATCGGCGGCGAGCGGAACATGTATAAGGAGGACAAGAAGGTAGAAGATCCTCTGGAGCGAGCCTTACCCGCTAAGTTGGCTCCCCCGCGTTCGCCCGAAGGCACCGCCGTGGTGCTGATCATCGATAAATCTTCGTCGATGGAAGGACGCAAGATGGAGCTAGCGCGTGTCGCGGCCATCGGAGTGGTCGAAAACCTCCGTCCGATCGATCAAGTTGGCGTGCTGATCTTCGACAATTCCTTCGAGTGGGCCGTGCCGATCCGGCGTGCCGAGGAGAAGGCGCTGATCAAGCGCTTGATTTCTGGAATCACGCCTGACGGCGGCACGCAGATCGCTCCGGCTCTGACCGAAGCAGTACGGCGGATCCGTCCCGTGAACGCCACTTACAAACACGTTGTTCTCTTGACCGACGGTATTTCAGAGGAGGGCGACAGCCTGTCGCTGGCCAAAGAGGCCGAGGCGCAGAAGATCACCATTTCCACGGTCGGATTAGGACAGGACGTGAATCGCAGTTATCTGGAGCGCGTGGCCTTGGCCGCCGGCGGGAAATCGTACTTCCTGACCGAGCCTCAAGGCTTGGAGCAACTGCTCCTGCGCGATGTTCTGGAGCATACCGGATCGACGACGGTAGAGCGCCCGCTGGCTCCGGAAATTCTAAAGCACGCTGAAATTCTCAACGACGTCGGCATGGAGAGCGCCCCGGCACTCAAAGGCTATGTGCGATTTATATCCAAGCCGAGCGCCGAGACCATATTGCAGCTCGATCGCCACGATCCCCTGCTTGCCCGCTGGCAGTACGGATTAGGACGCTCCGCAGTGTTTACTTCCGATGCCAAAACCCGTTGGGCGGCGGACTGGGTGTCCTGGAAAGGCTACGACAAATTCTGGACGAATCTGTGCCGCGACTTACTCCCGCGCGCGCAGGGGGGCGAGGCGTCCGTGCAGTATGACAGCGCCAATGGCGACCTGGTGGTGGAGTATCGGCTGGGCCGCGGCGTTCCCGAGCCGGACAAGATTCCCGACGTCTACGCCTTCGGCCCCGATGGATTCCACCAGCCGATCCCCGTGAAGAAGATCGCGGCAGGCACCTTCCGCGGGCGGCTTCCGATCGGCCAGCGGCAGGGACTGTTCCGCGTGCGCACCGCCGACGAATCGCGCGCGTTCCCGGAAGCCGGATTGTATCGTCCCGAAGCCGAGCTGGCCGATTACGGATCGAACGAAGCGCTGCTGAAGCAGGTGGCCGCGTTCACCGGCGGCCGTTTCCAGCCCGATCCAGCCGCAGTCTTTTCCGGCGGAGGCCGCTCCATCGCGTCTTCCCTGCAGCTCTGGCCAGGATTGCTGGGTTTCGCCGTGTTGCTGAGCCTGGCAGAGTTGGTACTGCGCAAATGGAAAGGCGTGATGTCGCGCGAGTGAGAGTTTTGTAGAGTCAGTTACACTAGATTCAAGTGAACTTCGAGCAAGAGATCCGACGACTTCAGGACACCGCCGTGGTGATGGCGGAAATCCAGCGACGCCAAGCTGAGGTGCAGAAACTACAGGCTGAGGGCATGCAATTGCATGAACAGCGCATGGAACATATCGATATGCGGCTGGCAGAGATCACGGATAAGCTTGACGGCTTGATCGGTTTCATGGGCGGCTACTTCAAGAGAACGCAATAGCCCCGCCGTTCACTTCTTGCGCGTGAACAGTAACCCCGTCCAAACTTCGTTCACCGAACAAACCTTGTAGTCCACCAAACCCACCGCCAGCGCCGCTTCCCGAATCAGACTTTGCGTAAGTCCCGATGCCTTCCGACCCTTGGGATAGACAATCCAGATCCGGCTGGTAAGGGCGTGTTTGCGCATCCGACCCAGCCCGGCCAGATACCCATCCGCTTCGCGGACGAACCAAAGCGTTAACGGCAGCGTCTCCTCCGGGTCTTCCTCGATCGCGACATCCTCCGGAAGCTTGCCCAGCACGCGCACGTAATCCGGCGGCGCATCGATCAACGCCACGCGCGCGCCCGCTTTGATGCCGAGTTTCTCCGCCGCGGTGCGGTCCGTGCGATTCATCATGCGCGCAGGAACCACCGGGTCAGCCAGCGGCTTCACCCGCTTCAGCGCCGATACCAGTCGCGAACGCGATGTATAAACCGCGTCGGGAAGTTCCTTCCGAATCCGCTCGACTTTCTCCGCATCGCCGTCCACAAAAACGATCGGGATGTGGCGAATGGACTTGGTCGCGCGAATCTCGGCGGCCACGTAGCGGCCGTGCGACGGAAGCCGCGTCAGATCGATCACCGCCGCCAACGGCGGAGTCTCGCGCAGCGAGCGCCAGTTTCCGTTGGCCTTATCGCCCGGATAATCGACCGTGTAGCCGGCCGCGCGCAAGGCGGCAATCAGCGGCCTGGCCTCCTCGGCTCGCCAATGAAAAAGCCGCACCCGGGGCATTACGAATATCGTGCCAAAAATCAGACCCGGCCGGGCAGTTTGGCTACCCGGCCGGCATCCGTCGGGCGACTTACGTTGAGTCGTCCGTCCCTCCGACAGGTTCCTCCGACGTTAAGATACGCGCGGTGCGAGAAGAAATTGGATCAGGCCGCAGGAAAATTCTTTTTGAGCAGCTCCAGCTTCGCGATGGCGGCCCCGGAATCGATCGATCGGGCGGCTAATTCCATGCCGGATCGCAGATCGGCCGCCAACCCCGCCACGAGCAAACCCGCAGCCGCGTTTACCAGGACAACATCCCGGCGAGGCCCACCTGATCCAAGAAGAATCTCTTGTATAATCTGCGCGTTGCAGGAAGAATCTCCACCTTTAAGTGAATCTGGCTGGGCGGTCTCAACCCCAAATTCCGACGGCTTCCAGACGTGCTTCTGCACGCCTTCCGCCGTGACTTCGTAAACGTCGGTAGCCGCCGTAGTGGTGATCTCGTCCAGGCCGTCGCGCCCATGGACCACGAAAGCCCGTCTGGTTCCTAACATCGCCAGGGCGTCCGCCATCAGCTTGGCCGCTTCCGGCGACGGCGCACCGATGAGCTGAGCCTGCGCGCGAGCAGGATTCACCAGCGGCCCCAGAAGATTGAACACCGTTCGAGTTTTGAGCGCCCGTCGCACCGCCTGTGCGTGCTTCATCGCCGGATGCATCGCCGGAGCGAACAGAAACCCGATTCCGATCTCGCGAATCGATCGCGCGGTTTCCTCAGGAGTCACATCGGTCACGCGCACACCCAGCGCCTCCAGTACGTCCGCACTCCCGCTGCTGCTCGATATGGACCGGTTGCCGTGCTTGGCGACGTGCGCGCCGGCTCCTGCCATCACGATGGCCACGGCGGTTGAAATGTTGAATGTCCCCAAGCCGTCGCCGCCGGTTCCACAGGTGTCGATCACATTGAGACGCCCGGCATCCACTACGATCATGCGGTCGCGCATCGCGCGCGCAAATCCGGCCAGCTCAGCCGCGGTCTCGCCCTTCATCTTTAAGGCGATTAAGAACCCGGCGATCTCCGCCTCTCCCGCCCGGCCTTCCAGCAGCACGCCCATGGCCTGATGGGCTTCCTCCGCGGAAAGGTCGGAGCCCGCCGCAACGCGATGCAAATAAGGCAGGAGGGACATGACGTGCGCTATAGTGAGAATTCTCCACTGTAACATCGCAATGAAAATCCATGAATATCAGGCCAAGGCCCTCTTGGCACGATACGGAGTCCCTGTGCCGAGAGGTGAAGTCGCGCTTTCGGTGAAGGAGGCCGCGGCGGCGGCGTCCCGCATCGGCGGCAGCGTGGTGGTGAAGGCGCAGATTCACGCGGGCGGACGCGGCAAGGGCGGCGGCGTCAAAGTCGCGAAGAACGCCGAGGAAGCTGCCGAAATCGCGAACAAGATCCTGGGCATGACGCTGGTGACCCATCAGACGGGTCCGGAAGGCCGGGTGGTCCATCGCGTGCTGATCGAAGAGACACTGCCGATCGAGCGCGAGCTGTACCTGGGTATCGTGCTCGACCGCGCGCGCGGCAAGAACGTCTTCATGGCGTCGGCCGACGGCGGCGTCGAGATCGAGGAGGTCGCCGCCAAGACGCCTGAGCGGATTCTCAAAGAATCGATGGAACCGGGACTCGGCCTGACGCCGTTTCAGGCTCGCAAGCTGGCCTTCGGCATCGGTATTACGGGATCTTCATCCAATCTGGCGGCGCAGGCGATGCTGGCGCTCTCTCGTGCGTATGACGCGCTGGATGCTTCGCTCGCAGAGATCAATCCATTCATTCTGACCAAGGACGGAAAGGTCTACGCGCTCGACGCCAAGATGAATCTAGACGACAACGCTCTATTCCGCCACAAGGATTTGCAGGAGTTGCGCGATCTGAACGAGGAAGATCCTCTGGAAGTGGAAGCCTCGCGCTTCGGGTTGACCTACATTAAGCTCGACGGCAACGTCGCCTGCCTGGTGAACGGCGCTGGATTGGCCATGGCCACCATGGATATCGTGAAGTTCGCGGGCGGCAGTCCGGCGAATTTTCTGGACGCCGGCGGTGGCGCCAATGTCGAGCAGATCCGCAACGCGTTCCGCATCCTGCTATCGGACAAGTCCGTGAAGGCCGTGCTGATCAATGTCTTCTGCGGAATCCTGCGGGGCGACATCGTGGCGCAGGGCGTGGTGGAAGCAACCAGCGCCATGACGCAAAGTATCCCCATCGTGGTCCGCATGGAAGGCACCAACGCCGAGCAGGGGCGAAGGATCCTGAACGAATCGGGACTCAAAATAATCGTCGCCGACGGGATGCGCGACGCAGCCGAGAAAGTAGTAGCAGCCGCCAAATGAGCGTCCTGGTCAACGAAAACACGCGATTGCTGGTGCAGGGCTTCACCGGTAAGGAAGGCACGTTCCATGCCCAGCAGGCCATCGCTTACGGCACCAAAGTCGTAGGAGGAGTCACCCCGGGCAAGGGCGGCCAAAAACATCTTGATCTGCCCGTGTTTGACACCGTGGCGACAGCGGTCCAGACCACCGGTGCGAACGCGACCGTAATTTTCGTGCCGCCGGCCTTCGCCGCGGACGCGATTATGGAAGCCGCCGACGCGGACCTCGCCTTGGTCGTCTGTATCACCGAGGGAATTCCGCAAGCGGATATGCTCCGGGCTTGGTCCTATCTCAAAGAGCACCCGAGCACGCGGCTGGTGGGCCCCAACTGCCCCGGCGTCATCTCGCCCGGCAAATGCAAGATCGGCATCATGCCGGCGTATATCCACAAACCCGGGCACGTCGGCGTCGTCTCCCGATCAGGAACCTTGACTTACGAAGCTGTTGGCCAGCTCTCCGGCTTGGGAATCGGACAATCCACTTGCATCGGCATCGGCGGCGACCCGATCATCGGCACCACGTTTATCGACTCGATCAAGCTCTTCAACGAAGATCCCGATACCCACGCCATCGTGATGATTGGCGAGATCGGCGGCAGCGCCGAAGAGTCGGCCGCGGATTACATCCAGAAGAACGTCAAGAAGCCGGTAGTCGGTTTCATCGCCGGGCAGACCGCTCCGCCGGGACGCCGCATGGGACACGCCGGCGCGATCATCTCAGGCGGCAGTGGAAAGGCCGCCGACAAAATCGCGGCCATGAAGGCCGCCGGCATTGATGTGTGCGCGTCGCCGGCGGAGATCGGCGAAAGGATCAAGAAACATCTTTAGGAGAATATGGAACGCACGTTTGCAATCATCAAACCCGACGCCGTCGCGGCGAACCAGGCCGGCGACATTATCGCCATCGCGCAGAAAGCCGGATTCCGCGTGGCCGGAATGAAAATGAAGCGCCTGAGCCAGCTGGAGGCGGAGAACTTCTACGCCGTCCATCGCGAGCGTCCCTTCTACGGTTCACTGGTGAAGTTCATGACCGAAGGTCCTGTCGTCGTCATGGTTCTGGAAGCGCCCGACGCCATCAAGAAGTGGCGGGATACGATGGGCGCCACCAATCCGGCTAACGCCGCCGAGGGGACAGTTCGCAAGCGTTTCGCCACCAGCATCGAACGCAACTGCGTGCATGGATCGGACGCGCCGGAAACCGCCGCTGTGGAAATTCCGTTCTTCTTTAGCGCCGCGGAACTGCTTTAAGTCACATCGCGGACTGCAGCGCCCGCACCCGCTCCACCGACGCCGCCAGATGCTGATCCAGGGCCTTGAGCGATTCGGGTAGGTTTGTAAGATCCCCATCCGAAGGCCGGGCCGCCGCCAATGCTTGCCGGATCTGGGCGGCCCTTGACCGGCAATCCTCCGACCGCTCCTCATCTCCGCAGCGGGATGCAAGCTGCGCCTCGCGCTCGTAGAGCGTGGCCATTTGACTCAAGTCGGGTGTGGGAAGATTCTGCTGGATCTCTCGGGCCCGCGCCGTCGCGGCCAGCGCCTCTTCAAAGCAGCCTTCATCTTCGCGGAGCCGCGAGAGCGACTCGATCGCGTTGCACAAGGATTCGGGGCGTGACTCGAGGATTTCGATCGCCTGCTGAAGGTACTGCCCAGCGCCGCTGAAATCGCGCAACCGACGTCTGCAACCTGCCAAATTGTTGTACGTGTTCCCAACCCGCCAGTGGTTTCGGCCCAGCGCGCGTATCCGCAGTTGGAGCACCTGCTGATAGTATTTCTCCGCTTCTTCCTCGCGCCCCGATTCGGCGCACACCACTCCCAAGTTCAGCAGCGCGATCGATACCCGCTCGGGATCCTCGTTGCCCTTAGCGTGGTAAAGCCGTAGTGCCTCGCGGTAACATCGCTCCGCGTCCTCCATCTTCTGCATCCGCTTGTAGCCATTGCCGAGATTGATATACGGGCTCGCGAGTATCACCGCATCGGGACCCTTCTCCTTGGTCAGGATGTCGACGGTCTGACCGAATGCGGTCACCGAGTTCGCATGCAGGCCCACACGCAGATAGGCTATGCCGACCCGTTCGAGCCTCAAGGCGGTCTTAAGGGGATTCCTTTCGCCCCTCTGCCCCAGCGCCGCAGCCGCTTCGAGCACCGGGATCGCACGCCGCTCCAAGTTCATTTCCAGCAAGATTACGCCGGTCTGATCGAGGGTCGCCAACTGTGTCCCCCCGTTTCGAAGCCTGCGAAAGTACGCCAGCCCTTCGACGGCGGACTGAAGTGCTTCGTCGCGCCTGCCCAGCTTTCGCAAGGCTTCCGAGCGGAGCAGCAGCGCCCTGACCCCGGAATCGGTCGCTAAGACTCTCCTTCTCAGGGCAATCGCAATCGCCTTGTCGCAAATCTGAAGTACTTCGACATCCGGCGCCTGGCCGAGCATTTTTTCGGCGGTACCGACCAGGGATGAGCAAACTTTCCGTGCTTGCCGGCCCCTCGAAAACTCCAGCGTGACCAAGAGTGCAAGAATCGCCAGCACGATCCAGCCGGCCTTCGGATTCGTCAGCCGGCTTAGAAGGTAGGTTGTCTGCAGGACCAGGAGAATAGCCAGCGCCAAAAGCACGAAACGGTACTGGAGAACCCGCTTCGGACGGTTCTCGGAACGGACTGCCATATTCGGCAGATCGGCTGGGATGTCCTTCAGGAACAGAGCTAGCGCGGTTGGGACGGTCGAGGCTCAACGCGCAGCTTCAGGCCCTCAACTGCCGTTACCCGGACTTCCCCGCCCAGTTCCACTGGCGCCGACGATACGGCGTCCCAGTATTCGCCGTGAACAAATACTTTCCCGGCGGGAGCGAGCGTGGTCCTCGCCTCGCCGATTTCGTTCAGCAGTCCCTCGCCGCCCATCAGGGATTTGTTCCGGCGTGCGCGCACTGCCAGCGAAAGCAGGAACATCGTGATCAGCGCGAACGGGATCGACACAGACAGCGCCGTCACCAGACGGATCCGCATCTCCGGCGGACCGTCGACCAGCATCAGCGCGCCCAGAACCATCGCCACGGTTGCCCCCGTTCCCAGAACTCCGTGCGACGTAAAATGCGCCTCTAAGATAAACAGCACTCCGCCCAGCAGCAGCAGCGAGACTCCCACCCAGTTGAGCGGAAGCACCGCCAGCGAGGACGCCCCCAACAGCAAGGAAATGCCTCCGCCGACGCCCGCGAAGATGAGCCCCGGCGAGTTGAATTCCACATACAGCCCGAGCGCGCCCACCACCAGAAGAATGAAACCGATGTTCGGATCGGCGATGGCGCTGATGATCCGCTCGCGCATCGTCAGGTCGTACGGGACCACTTCCGCGCCGCTGAAATGCAACACTTCCTTGCGGCCATCGAAACGTGTGATTTCGCGACCTTCCAAGGCTTCGAACAGTTTCTGCTCGCTGGGCGCGATCAAATCGATCAGGTGCTTATCGAGCGCTTCCTTTTCGGTGAACGAACTGGCTTCGCGAATCGTGGTCTCGGCCAGTGTCACGTTGCGCCCGCGCTTTTCCACGGTGCTGCGCAGCCACGCGGATGCGTCGTTTTCCACTTTGTGGCGCATGGTTTCGTCCATCTGTCCGGTAAGCGCCACCGGTGAAGAGGCTCCCGTATTGGTGCCCGGAGCCATCGCGGCTATGTCCGAGGCTTCGAGAATGAAGAACCCGGCGGACGCCGCGCGCCCCCCGCTAGGAGTGACGTAGGCAATCACCGGCACGCGCGAAGCCACAATCTTCTCGTTGATCTCGCGGGTAGCGTCCAGCAGACCGCCAGGTGTGTTCAGCCGCAGCAAAACGGCGGCCGCGTTCTGGTTGGCGGCCTGGTCCAGGGCGTGCGCCAGCAGGTCGACCGTGATGGGATGGATCATGCCGTCGATGTCGACAGCGATCACCTTGGGCGGCGCGGCCAGCACCGAACTCGCGGCCATCGCGGCTAGACACAGTCGCTTGAACATGTGGGATACCCCACTACTACAGTACCGCCGCCGTCAACCACGTTCATGACCCGCGCGGATGGTAGCTTACGTGTTTCGTCTCGGATCACTCTGGAGGCACCGCAATCCAGGCGTGCCCAGGCGCGAACACGTTCCCACCGGTCAAGACACGCAGCACGGTTCGCTATACTCACAAGTGACTTCCCGGTGACTGCGATCTTATATGGACCCAAAGGAGATTTCCGAAATCGTCAAGAATTATGCACAAATTGGAGCCTGGATGGCAGCCGGCATATATTTCCTAGTAAAGGCGATGCAAGGATTCTTCGTTATCGACGTGTCTCTAAGCACCAGTCTCGAGCGTACCGCGTCCCCGGAGATTGGTGTCGACTATCTTTCGGTTGCGGTCGACCTGAAACGAGGTGCCAGAGGGACGCTACGAATGCATGACGCGGTGGTTTCCGTAACTCAAGGCCAGACAATCCAAGAGTTGAAGCTCGGCATCGGTCGGTTCAGCTTCACGACGGCTAGTAAGCGTCGATCTGTGAACGTTGCAAAGTTGTCAGATTCGGCCCCCACTCTCAATCTAGCGCCAGGTGAATCAGCCCGCTTCAGTACTTGGTGTTCAGTGGCGAGCGACGAGCCGTGTACGGTAGATGTTGTCGTTATCGGCACTATGTTTCTAAGTCCTGCAGTGGGACAGTGGCGCACATCCGTAATCTCGCTCCCGCCAAAGAGCGAGTAGCGCAGGCTTTGCCACGATTCCGCGTTAAGGAGAAAGCGCCGCCGATGCCGCGACCGCGCAGGCGTGCTGGGCTGATTGCAAACAGCGAAAGAAACAGGAGACTCAGTAATGCCCCTGACTCACGACTTCAAGGAACCCATCCGAGCGCGGGCGCAGCGCGACTCCGCCTTCCGCCAGGCGCTCCTGCGCGAAGCCGTCGAATGCATCATGAACGGCGATCTTGAAACCGGAATGGCCGTACTTCGCGACTATGTCAATGCAACCGTTGGATTTCAGAACCTCGAAAGGCACACGCATATTCCGGCCAAGAGTCTCATGCGTATGCTCGGCCCGAACGGCAGCCCGTCGGCAACAAACCTCACCAGCATCCTTTCCGCCCTGCAGAAATCAGAGGGCGTCCAATTCGAGCTTTCGCTGAAAAGGTAGAATCGTTTCCGAAATTCTTTCAGCCACTTGCGCGCTTCATCGGCCCGCGTTCAATCCCACGTGACCCTACACTCTGAATTGAAGCCCGTTCCCTTTGGGATTCACGGATTTCTTGGGTTCGTTTTGTCGCTGCGCTTTTCGCGGGGGAGCCAAACTAGACTAGATGGTAGTGCCTGACAAAATACTGGTTCGCGCGACCAACTGGGTGGGCGACGCCGTCATGTCGCTCCCCGCCTTGCGGGCGCTTCGCCAGAGGTTCCCTCAGGCCCACATCTCGATTCTCGCCAGGCCCTGGGTGGCCGATCTCTATCGCCGCGAAAACGTTTGTAACAGCCTGATCCCGTATACAGCTCGCACCTGGGGTGAAAAATGGGCCGCCGCCCGCGCTCTTCGCCGGCGCCAGTTCGATTCCGCAGTCCTGCTGCAGAACGCCTTCGAGGCGGCCGCGATCGCTTCCCTGGCAGGCATCCCCGAGCGGATCGGCTATGCCCGCGACGGCCGCGGGTTCCTGCTGACGCGCGCGATTCCGGTACCGAAGTCCGGTGAGATCCCGAGGCACGAACGTTTCTATTACCTGGAACTGCTGCGCCGGGCTGGAATACTGGCCGAGATGCCTGCCACCGATTTCATTCGCCTGGAAGGCGCTCCCGCCGCTCGCGCCGCGGGACTCGACCGGTTCCGCCAGTTCGGACTGGGCGAAATCGTCATTGGAGTAAGTCCCGGAGCGGCCTATGGCACCGCCAAGCGCTGGCTGCCCGAGCGGTTCGCGGAGTCGGCCAACCGCGTGGCGGGCGAGCTCGGCGCCGGCGTCGCCATTTTCGGCTCGAAGGATGAGCGTCCGCTGTGCGAGTCCGTGGCCGCGATGATCGCGGGTCGGGCGAAGAACTTCGCAGGAGAAACGTCGCTGGCCGAATTCATCGACCTGGCCGCAGCCTGCCGCGTCTACCTGACCAACGATTCCGGCGCCATGCACATTGCCTCCGCGCTGGGAGTGCCGACCGTCGCTGTCTTCGGCGCGACCGACGATCAGGCCACTGGCCCGACGGGCGCCCTGGCGAAAGTGGTCCGCGAGACTGTCGAGTGCAGCCCCTGCCTGAAGCGCGAATGCCCCATCGATCACCGCTGCATGACCCGCGTGGGCGCGGCGCGAGTAGCGGAAGCGGCGCTGGAATTGCTGAAATAGGGATTCGCATACGATGTTCCGCATCCTAGTCGTACGGCTCGGCTCCATGGGCGATGTGATTCATGCCCTGCCCGCGGTCGCGAGCCTCAAGCATAGCTTTCCGCATAGCCGCCTGAGCTGGGTCATCAAGCCGCGCTGGGCGCCGTTGCTGGAAGGCAATCCGTTCGTCGACGAGATCATTCCGTTCACTCGCACGGCCCGCGAGATTCTTGCCACCCGGCGGCTCCTGCGGCGCGAACGCTTCGAGCTCGCCGTGGATCTGCAAGGGCTGATCCAATCCGCGCTGGTCGCGGCTTCCGCGAAGGCTGACAAGATCGTCGGACTCGCCCGCAGCCAGGCACGTGAAAGCTTCGCCGCCATGTTTTACTCATCCGCGGTGCGAACCAGCGCGGTACATCGCGTCGACCGGTACCTGGAGCTGGTGGCCGCCGCGGGCGCATCCAGCCTGTTGCGGACCTTTCCGCTCCCGCCGGGGAAGCCCGAAGGAACGCTGCCCGAGGGGCCGTTCGTCCTGGCCTGTCCCCTCGCGGGCTGGGGGTCCAAACAGTGGCCTCTGGACCACTACACCGAGCTCGCAAAGCGCTTGAACCTGCCACTGGTGGTCAACGGCCCGCCCGACGCCGCGGAAATCCTGGGGCGAATCGAAGGAGCGCACGTCCATCTGTCCGGCATCCAGGGTTTGATAGACGCCACGCGGCGCGCCCAGGCGATCGTGGGCGTGGACAGCGGACCCGTGCATCTGGCGGCCGCGCTCGGGAAGCCCGGCGTCGCGATCTATGGACCCACCGACCCGGCCTCGCACGGGCCCTACGGCGGGACTCTTCAAGTCTTGCGGAGTTCGACCGCGATCACCAGCTACAAGCGCCGCGCATCCGACCCCGGAAGCATGCGCGCGATCAGCCCGGCCGAGGTGATCGATGCGCTGGAAATGTGTCACGCGTGAGTTTTCCGAAGCCGTACGCCGATGCGGTCGCGAAGCTCCGCGTGCCGGGCGGATTTGTGATGGTGGCCGCGTTCTTGTGGCTATCGGCGCCCACTTGGACCTCGCTGGCCTGGGGTCTCCCTGTATCGGCGTTAGGCCTGGCTTTGCGCGCGTGGGCGGCCGGGCATCTGGAAAAGAACCGCTCGTTGGCGGTGAGCGGTCCCTACGCTTACGTGCGCAATCCGCTGTACATCGGGACGCTGGCGGTGGCCGCTGGATTTGTCCTCGCATCACGTCAATGGGTTCTGGGAGTGCTCTTCGCCGCAGTGTTCCTGTTGATCTACCTTCCCGTGGTGGAACTCGAGGAACAGCATTTGCGGTCGCTGTTTCCGCAATACGTGGATTATGCCCAGCGCGTCCCTCGATTGTGGCCGCGTATCGGCGCCCCCGGAACCAAGCGATTCCAGTGGCCGCTCTATCGGCGCAACCAGGAGTATCAGGCGCTGGCGGGTTTCCTGGCCGGTGTGGCCGTGCTCATCTGGAAGGCCTGGTGAATGGATGCTTGTGAAGCGCCCTGCTAGGGCCGCCCCTTCTGGACCTGCCGCCGCAGGCGCGAATTATCCGGCTCCAGGGCGGCCGCGGATCTGAGGTATTGCAGCACGTTCCCCCCATCGACCGGCAATTCCAGGCGCTGCCCACGGTGAACAGCGAAATACTTCCCGTCCTCGATCAGGAGAAACGCTGGTGGTCCGTTAAAGGGTTGGGATAACCCTACGTCGATCGCGATCACTTTTCCATCGAAACGCGGCAGCACCGCGATCTGGGGAGTGTGTCCGATGACAATATGCCGTGCTTCGTGCATCGCCAGGACACGCGCAAGCAGCGCGGCCATTTCCTGGTTGTCCTCCGGCTGTTGAGCCAGGCCGCGATACCACAGGGGACCATCGTCGTCGGTAACTATGCCCTCCGCGAGCCTTGTGAAATCGGCCAGCTCTTCCCGGACCTTGGTGTTGATTTCGCGCCGGGTTGCCGCGGCGTACTTCTGGCTGATTCCTCCGTGAAGGAAAACCGCATCGTTGATTTTGATGATGGCGTTCCGTTGACGCAGCCACTTTCCGTATTTGCCATCGGGCTGGAACGCCAGGCGGTGCTCCACCCAACCCAACGGGTGCTCGTCCTGGAATTTCCGGCGCCATGCGGTCTCGTCGGGGGGAGGCATGCCGCGGCGTTTGAGGTCGTCCAGCGAAGCGCGCATCTGCCGTTCCTGCGCGTCCTTGGAATTGGGCCCTTGGAACCCGGCGAAGTCGTCCTTGGTCACGTATCGCAGATCGCCATAGATATCCATGGCCTCGTGATTTCCGATCAGGGCGTGCAGCCGTCCTCCGGCCTTTTGAGCCTGCGGCTCCAGATCCATCAGCAAGTCCAGCACCTGGCGGGAATGGTCGCCGCGGTCGACGAAATCGCCGTCCAGCACCAGGTGGGTGGCGCCGCCGACCCAGGCATTTCTGGAGTCCACCAGCGCGGCGGTGCGCAACACCTCCAGAAGACGCTGATAATCGCCATGAATATCGCCGATCGCCACGATGCGGCGGACATCCTTGAACGTATCGGGGGACGCATCCGGAGGCGCCTGGGCGAATGCTGGACCGGCTCCCGCCAGGACCATCAGCCACGCGACGCGACGTGTCATGCGGCACCAGTCTATCATGGCGATTCGGTACGGCCGTTCGGGAAACGACGCGAAGACCGCCGCATCAGCAGAGCGTGTCCCACACTGCTATTCTGTGAGTGACATGAGCGAATGTTTTGAAAAGGAGTAACGGAGATGGAAGACGATAGCAAACTGTCTTACTTTTTCCTCGGCCTGGGGTTGGGCGTGGCCGCGGGAGTGCTGTTCGCGCCTAAGTCTGGCGTCGAGACGCGCGAATATCTGCGTTCCAGGGCGGAAGAAGGTACGGATTACGTGAAGCGCCGCGCGGAGGATTTGCGTGACTCGGCCGCGGATGCCATCGACCGCAGCAAAGACACGATTCGCCGCCACAAGGACAACTTGTCAGCGGCCGTGGACGCCGGAAAACAGGCCTATCGCGAAGCAGTCAAGACGCCGCAGGCCGAGTAGAGACCGGGGTGGCCGGCGCGCGGAAAGGAGGGCTCGCGCGCGAGTCCTATGGATAACCAGACAATATTTCTTGCACTGATTGCGGTGTTCGTCGCGATATCCGCGGCCGCCATGATCTTTCAGGCGGCCATGCTGTACGGAACGTATAAAGCATCGAGGGAAATGCGGGACCGGATCGTGCCGCTGACGGCGAAAGTGGAAGCGCTGGTGGAGACTTCGCGTTCCGCCGTGGATGAGGCGCGGATCAGGATCGCCGAGATCACCACCAGGACCAACCAGATCCTGGACATCGCCAAGCAGCAGATGGAGACCGTGGAGGAGTTGCTGGAAGACGCATCCCTGCGGACCCGCCGGCAACTAAAGAACGCCGAAATCGTGGTGGAAGACGCCCTGGAACGCGCCCAGCAAACCGTCGAGCTGGTGCACAAGGGGATTCTGACGCCGATCCGCGGAATCAACGGTGTGGCTGCGGGCGTGCGCGCGGCGCTGCACTTCCTGCTGCGCGGGACGCGGCCCAGCCCGGACCAGGTCACCGTCGACGAAGAAATGTTCATTTAGACTCAGGAGTCAGAAGCCGGAGGGCGCGCACGAGTGGTTCGGAGAGTTGTATTTCTTTTGGCGCTGCCGCTGGCGGGCTGGGCCGCGGGTCCGACGGCCGCGGAAATCGCGCGCGCCGTCCGGGATGCCGGCCTCGACCTGGATCAATGCTATCGCGTCCGGGACCTGGGCCTCTACAAAGAAGATATCCGGCTGTACTTTAACGAGGGGTATCTCATTTTTTCCAAGCCCGTGGCTGGAGAACGCATCGCGGCCATTTTCACCTCGGATGTCGAGGGAGGCGACGGCGAGATCCTGCTGTTGCCGCCCCAGCGCGGCGAACGGCAGTCGCTGGCGCGTTTTACCGGATCCCCCAATCTCAACGAGCATTTTCATACGGCCGTGTTGATGTTCACCGACGACTCCGGGCGCGCGCTGCTGGACAGCATCGCCAAGGGGGCCGGGCGCAAGGCTCCGGAGATGGCTCCGCTGCTGGGCGAACAATGGTCGCCGGTGGTCGCGAACATTTTGGACAGCTTCGCGCCGCGACTCGCGGGCGACCTGCTCACGCCGGACCGGGCGGACGGGCTGCTGTTAGCCGCCCTGGGCGGGAAAACACTGGGGAACTTCGACGTGGTCTACGATCCCGGCGCACCCGAGCAAATTCTGGCGGGCCAGCTGATGGAGCGCAATCAGCGCGTCGTGTATGACGTGTGGACCAGTTTTTCCGCGCGGCGTTTCCGCAATGGCTCCACGCCGCCTCCCGAGCCGCCGTTTTCTCTGGACCAATTCCACATTGACGCATCGCTGGATGAAAATCTACGGCTTCGTGCGGTCACCCGCACCACTCTGAAGATCGGCGCGAAACCGCAGCGGGCATTCTTTTTTGAAGTTTCGCGCGCTGAACAGGTGACGGCGGCGCGGATCGATGGCGCACCCGCCGAATTGCTGATCCGCGAATCTGCCCGCAGCCGCGCGCTGCGCGCCGACGAAAACGACGTGTTTCTCCTCACCGCGCCGGATCTCCTGGCGCCCGGAAGCGTTCACCAGGTGGAGTTCGGGCACGAGGGAGATCTCATCACCAGCCCCGGCAACGGCGTCTATTCCGTCGGCGCTCGCTCCAATTGGTATCCCCGCAGCGGCTCGGTATTCGCCGGCTACGATCTGGTGTTTCGCTATCCCAAGCGTCTCACTCTGGTCACTCCGGGCGACATCGTCGCGGATCGCATCGAGGGCGAATGGCGCGTCACGGAGCGCCGCACTCCCGTACCCATCCGCGTCGCCGGATTCAACCTCGGCGATTACGAAAAGAGTTCCATCGCCGTGGCCGGACTCACCGTGGACGTTTACGGAAACCGGCGCCTCGATCCGGCGCTGCAGCCGCCGCCCCAGACCACCACCATTACTCATGTCATACAGCCGAATCCGCGCGCCCCGCGGCGGGAAGAAATCACCACCGTCGTTCAGAACGTCCCGCCGCCCGATCCGTTGGCCCGGCTGAAACTGGTAGCGACGGACGTATCGGCGTGTTTCCAGTATTTTTCCGCGCTGTTCGGCCCGCCGCCGCTGAAGGCGCTGACCGTTTCGCCCATCCCGGGGACATTCGGACAGGGATTTCCGGGCCTGGTGTATTTGTCGACGCTGTCGTATCTGGATCCCAAGGAGAGGCCTCCCGGTGCGCGCAGCGCGACCTTGCAGACGTTCTTTTCCGACTTAATGCAGGCCCACGAAGTGGCGCACCAGTGGTGGGGCAACGTAGTCACCGGGAAGAGCTATCAGGACGATTGGCTGATGGAAGGGCTCGCTCACTATTCGGCGCTGCTGTGGCTGGAAAAGAAGAAAGGCTCCAAGGCTCTGGAAGACGTCATGGCGGACTTCCAGGCCGATCTGCTCAAAACCGGGGATGACAGCCAGACCGTGGAATCGGCCGGACCGCTCACTTGGGGTTACCGCCTGGAAGGGGCGAAAGCGCCTGAAGCCTACCGCGTCATCACCTATGAAAAGGGCGCCTGGATTCTGCACATGCTGCGGAAGCGGCTGGGAAATGACCGGTTTCTCAAGGTTTTGGCGGAACTGCGCCGGCAATTCGAATTTCGTGCCGCCGGCACCGCGGACCTTCTCGAACTGGTCAAGAAATCGGTTCCACCGGGCGTCACCCCCGAATCGATAGACGCCTTCTTCGACAACTGGGTCTACTCCACCGGCATCCCGACGTTGCGTGTGCGCTATTCCGTCAAAGGCACAGCGCCGTCATTAAGAATCTCTGGGACGGTGGAACAAAGCGCCGTCGACAAGAATTTCTCCGTTGATATCCCAGTGGAGATTCAGTTCGCCAAAGGCACGACGCAGACCGTCTGGGTGCGGACCTCGAGCGATCCGGCGTCGTTCTCCGCGGCGCTGAAGCAGCCTCCCGTGCGAGTGGAGATTCCAGCCGGCGTGAGAGTGCTGGCAGCCAAGAAGTAACTGGCACCCCACCACGGTTACGCTTGTGAAACCACCGGCAAGTGTGCGGCCTCCCAGGCCGCAAGGCCGCCGGCCATCTCGATCAAATGCGTCATCCCATATTGATGCAGGATGCTGGCGGCAATTGAAGAGCGGTAGCCGCCCGCGCAATGCACGGCAATGCGCCGGTCGCGAGGGATTTCGCCAATGCGCTCTTGCAAATGGTTCAGCGGAATATTCACGCTGCCGCCAATGTGCTTGGTCGCCCACTCGCGCGGAGTCCTGATATCCAGCAGCAGGGGTGGATCCGCGCCCGCCAACTCCTCCGCCACCATGGGGGCGCTGATGCGCTCGGTCGGCCACACCAGGTCCGGGCGGCCGGCAAGGGCTTCCATTCCTCCCCGCAGGTATCCTTTGACGTGGTCGAAACCGATACGGCCCAGCCGTAAGGCGGCTTCCTGTTCGCGTCCCGGCTCGGCAATGATCACGATCGGCTTGGCGCGGTCAAGTATGGTGCCCGCCCACGTGGCGTATTGCCCGCCCAGTCCGATGTTGATGCCGCCGGCCAAGTGACCCTTGGCGTACTCGGCGGGATCACGCACATCGAGGATCTGGGCCCCCGCGTCCCCCATCCGAAGGACCTCGTCAAGCTCGATGGGATGAAGAACTTGTTCCAGATTCTCATCCAGCGTGGCGCGCTCGCGAGTATTGAGGATCGCATCGTAGGTGAAATATGCCGGAGCGTCAGGCTGGTCGGCCGTCACCAGACCAATGAATTGCTCCTTGGACATGGGCTGCAAGGCATAATTCAAACGCCGTTGATCTCCAAGAGATGAGACCGTATCGGAAGAAAGCTGCTTGCCGCACAGGGAGCCGGCGCCGTGGGCCGGGTAGACCAGCGTCTCGTCGGGAAGCGGCAGGAGCTTGTTGTGGAGTGAGTCATAGAGGCGTGCGCCGAGGTCGTCGGCTGTCCACCCGATCGAAGCGCGCAGGTCGGGGCGGCCGACGTCTCCGATAAACAGAGTGTCTCCCGTGAGGACAGCGTACGGTTTTGCAGGATCCTTCTGGAGATCGAAGACCAGAATCGAAATGGACTCGATGGTATGGCCGGGAGTTTCGAGGACTTGGAGGCGCAGTCCCGGAAAGTCCAGCGTATCGCCGTCCTTCATGGCCACGAAAGCGTATTCGGCCTGGGCGCGGGCGCCGAGATGGATGGTCGCGCCACAACGGTCGCGTAGTTCCAGATGGCCGGCTACGAAGTCGGCGTGAAAGTGGGTGAGGAAGACGTGGCGAATTTGCAAGCCAAATTTCGCGGCATCGGCCAGGTACTGCTGGATGTCGCGTTGGGGGTCGACGATGATGGCGGTCGAGCTGGCCTCGTCTCCGAGCAGATACGAAGCGTGGGCCAGGCAGCCCAGGTAGTACTGTTTCAGAATCATAGGAACCTCTATTGTTTACCGCTGCGCGGTTAGCGCACAAATCAATGCCAGAGCCGCGCGATCGCCCGGAGAGGAATCAGAGAGGCTATCTTCGGTCGGGAAGCGCGAACACGTATAGGGCGTTGCCTGTCGCCGGATAGTGCAGTTCCGCCGCGACAACGGCCGGTACGCCGCGAGGGCTGCCTCCACCATTGCTCGTGGTTACAGCCAGGTACTGTTTGCCGCCCGCGGTGAACGTCAGCGGAAACCCTTGCACCGCCGCCGGAAGCCGCGTCTCCCACAGAATACGGCCGGTGCCGGCGTCGAAAGCGCGGAACATGCGGTCCAGGTCGCCCGCGAAAGCCACGCCTCCGGCCGTCGAAACCACGCCTGTGAGGAACGGAGCGCGCTGTTCGTATTTCCAGAGCTCGCGCATGGTCCGCACATCGTAGGCCGCCAGCTTGCCGACATTCCCGTTGGTCCCGGGCATTTCAAAGAAGCGCCGAAGAGCGCCGTTGCCGCTACCGCCGCCCGCGACTTTTTCGATCGCCTGCCCGTTCATATCCAGGCAACTCTGGCTCAACGGAACGATGAGCCGGTTGCCGGGTTGGTAGTAGGTCATCGACGGCCAATTTTTGCCGCCCTCTGTCGATGGACACGCCGACACCCACTCTCCAACGCGCTGCTCGACGATATCGTTGCGATAATGCGGTTTCCCCGTGCGCGGGTCGATGGAATCGTAAACGTTCTGGAACACCATTTCCTTGTGACCAAGATATTTCCCAGTTTTGCGATCCGACTTCCATAGAATTCCCGCCTTGCCCGCGTTGAAGACGTAGTTCTGACCCTGGTCATCCACCAGCACCCGTTCGAAAACCTCGTCGAGGTCCAGCGTCTCACCCGGCGCGTAGCTGTGATACCAGGCGAGCTTCCCGGTATCGGCATTGAGCGCCACGGTGGAGTTGGCATACAGCGTGGCGCCATTGCCGGAGCCGCGGCTCACGCGCATCCACGGCTTGGCTTGCGCGGTGCCCCAGTAGGTCAGGTTCAAGTCGGGATCGTAGCTTCCGGTGATCCAGGTTTCGACGCCCGCCCGAAAGGTGTTCGAAAGCCCTCCCCAGGTGTCGCCTCCGGGTTCGCCTTCGAGAGCCACTGTTCGAAATCGCCACGCTTCTTTGCCGGTCTTGGCGTCATAGGCGCTGATAAAGCATTTCTCTTCTCGATAGGTCGCACAGGAGTCGCGGCCGAGTCCTACGATCAGCCGGCCTTTCACGGCGATGGGACCGCTGCTATTGCTGTACTCGCCTTTGGAGCGGTCGCCAACAGTGGTGTCCCAAACCACCTTGCCGTTGCGGGCGTCGAAGGCCATCAGATGCGCCGCGCTGGTGCTCACGAAAATCTTGTCATCGTAAATCGCGATGCCGCGCATGGCGGGGGCGTTGGGATCGGAGCCGTAACGATTCTCCCAGATCAATTCACCAGTCTTCGCGTCGAGAGCCTGCAGCACCATGCCGGCGTTGTTCACATACAGCACGCCGTTGTGCACGATCGGCGCGGGTTGGTTCCCGTTGCTCGCGCCCTCCTGCATGGCCCAACTCCACACCAGGCGCAGATCGTTGACGTTCTGCGCGGTGATCTGATTCAGGGGACTGTAATAGGTGGCTTTATAGTCGCGGCGAAGCATGAGCCAGTCGCCGGGATCGGGACTGCGCAGCATGGCGTCGGTGACCGAAGCGTAGTTCTTGACTTCACCCGCGACCGTGATTCCGCGCGGGGCTTGCTTGCCCTGGTCCTGCTTGCCTTGTTGAGGGGCGAGCTGAGGGGACGGAGGCGCGGCCGCACCCGGTTGCAAGAATGCCGCACGCTGACCGGACGCGACGCTACCAATAGAAGCGCTCGATTCTGTGGTGAGCGTTCGATCGCCCGGCCGTGCGCTGTTGGCATCCAGGATGAAAGCTGCAAGATTGATGTAGGTATCGACAGAGAGAGGGGCGCCTCCTGGAGGCATGGTGGATTGCATGAAGTTGATGAGCGCACCAGCAGTCCGGTCGCCCCACTGACCCATGAAGTTCGCGCCAGCCAGTTGCGGCCCTTCGCGTCCGGAGAGATCCGGCGCGTGGCAGGCGGCGCAGTTGACTTGATACGCGGAGCGTCCGGCCAAGGCCTGGTCGGCGGTGTACGGCCCCGCCGGACGCTGCTGGGCTCCACCTTGTTGCGCGACAATCATCACACCACAAGCGGCGATGACCGCCGCTCCCAGCGTTAGTCGGGTCTTCAATTTCTATCTCCTAACGGAAGTACGAACACAATGCATCCGTTGCGTAGGGTACAACAGGTACGGCGGAAACGACAGCGCCGGAGTAACGAAAGGCGTCAGAACAGCTTCAACGCGAAAGGTGCGGACACGCTTCTTGCAGTTGTTCCCGAGTGACCAGTTTCGGCAGGCTTTACTTTTGGGGCGGCTGGTGGGATTTGAACCCACGACATCCAGAACCACAATCTGGCGCTACTACCAGCTGAGCTACAGCCGCCGTATATTCTTAGTGTAACCCGGCTTTCTTCCACAGTGCATCGACGCGCGCGCGAACATCGTCCGGCATGCGGATCACGTCGGGCCACGGACGTGTGAAGCCTTCCTCGGGCCACTTCCTGGTCGCGTCGACGCCCATCTTCGATCCGTAGTTGGGAAGGCGGCTGGAGTGGTCCAGCGAATCGACGGGACCCAGGACGAACTGGATGTCGCGCTCGGGGTCGATGTTGTTCAGAGCTTTCCAGGCGACCTCGCGGACGTTCTGCACGTCCACGTCCTCATCCACCACCACGATGCATTTCGAAAACATTGCCTGACCCAGCCCCCAGATCGCGTGCATCACTTTGCGCGCGTGACCGGGGTACGACTTGCGGATCGCCACCAGGATCAGGTTGTGAAAGATCCCTTCGGCGGGCATGGAGATGTCGCGGATCTCGGGGAGCTGCAGCCGCATCAAGGGCAGAAAGATGCGCTCGATGGCTTTGCCCATGTAGAAATCTTCCATGGGCGGCGGGCCGACGATGGTGGTCGCGTAGATCGGATTTTTGCGATGCGTGATGCAGGTGACGTGGAACACAGGGTAGTCGTCGTCGAGCGAGTAAAACCCGGTGTGGTCGCCGAAGGGCCCCTCGCGGCGGAGCTCGCCCAACTCGACAAAACCCTCGAGTACGATCTCGCTGTTGGCGGGGACTTCCAGATCGGAGGTTTCGCACTTGACCATCTCGACAGGCTTGCCGCGGAGGAATCCGGCGATCATCATTTCGTCCAGATCCGGAGGCAGCGGGAGAATGGCCGAGTACATGGCGGCCGGATCGGAGCCGATCGCGACGGCGATGTCCATGCGTTTGTTTCCGCCGGACGCGCGCAGACGGCGATAGTGCTCCGCGCCTTGTTTGTGCGTCTGCCAGTGCATCCCGGTCGTCGAGCCGTCGAAAACCTGGAGCCGGTAGCAGCCACAGTTGCGCTTGCCGGTATCGAGGTTGCGAGAGAACACCATCGGCAGGG
>JAIQFI010000070.1 GCA_020073345.1 Terriglobia bacterium | reverse complement strand
AAGCCTGAAGCGGCGGCGCCGAGCACTAAAGACTGCGCCTACTGCTTCACAGCGATTCCGATTCCAGCAACACGGTGCCCCCACTGTACTTCTCAACTTGTGGCTCAGAAAGGCCAGCCCGCATGAAACGATCGAATCGCCGGTTCCCGACGCTTTGGCGACTTGTTGTCCTGGTAGGTTTCGCAAGCCTTTTTTGGGGCGCTGCATGGGCCGACCAAATTACCCTTAAAAATGGGGATCGGCTAACTGGCAGCCTGCTCAAGAGCGACGACAAGAATCTGGTCCTGAAATCCGAGTCCGCCGGGACGGTCACCATTCCGTGGGATGGCGTGGTGGCGATCTCCGCGCCAGGTCCTCTCTATGTCGGCCTGAAGGACGGCCAGACCATTGTAGGTTCAGTCGCCACCGTCGACGGTAAGTTCGCCCTGACAACCCAGTCGGCCGGTGTCGTTACCGCCGCCAAGGAGTCCATTCAGTTCATTCGCAGCAAGGATGAACAAACGGCTTACGAAACGGAAATCGACCGATACCGTAATCCGCGGCTCGTCGATCTGTGGACGGGTACTCTTGACCTCGGCTATGCAGCGAGTAAGGGCAATGCCACGACGCAGTCTTTTACTCTCTCAGCCAATGCCAACCGCGCCACTAGCCGCGACAAGATCGGGGTCTATTACACTTCGCTGTTTGCCAGCAACGACGTCGAAGGAAAAAGCATCACCAGTGCCAACTTCAAGCGTGGCGGGATCGCCTACAACCTAAACGTGCGAAAAAAGATGTTCGTGTTCGGGTCCGTCGATCTTGAAACAGACGAGTTCCAGAGCCTGGACCTGAGGTTCGTGCCTGCGGGCGGGATCGGCTATCATGCGATCGCAATCGAGAAGACCCAGTTCGACCTGAACCTCGGCGCCGCCGCAAACCGCGAGTTTTTTTCAACGGGCCTGAGCCGCACCTCGGCGGAACTGCTTTTGGGCGAGGATTTGGTTCACAAGTTCACCGCAACTACGTCCCTCCACGAAAAGTTAGTCGTCTTTCCCAACATGTCTGACGGCGGCAACTACCGCGTCAACTTTGATACCACCTTGGTAACCACGATTCGCCGCTGGCTGTCTTGGCAGTTCACCGTGAGCGACCGCTTCTTGAGCAATCCAGTACCCGGGGCGGAAGAAGAACGACGCTCTGTTCAGCACAGGCCTACGTTTGACGTTTGCGAAGTAGAATCAGCCAGGCATAGAAGGTCCCTCACTTTCTGAAACCTCGCTTCTGTCACTTAGCCCAGTAACTCGATCCTTTTGAGTTGAGGTGGATAGCCGGATTACTCCCGAGTGGTCGGCTACTCTTCCCTTACTTTTTAGCGGAAGCTCAACTCTACGCCAAACCGCAAATTTGAAAAGTAATGTACGGTTGCGCCGTAAACGAGGACTTATGGGTGAAGAAGCGCAACCAGGCGAAGTGTAACCGTGCCAAAAACCCTTACAACATTGCGAATTGCCCAAAATCAAGCTTGGCCTCTCAGTTGCCCTTGTCCGGAAGGGAATCATGTATAAAATCCACTCTGCCGTGGCTCACTTCGCTTGCCGGCTCGGGGCGGGGCTTGCTCTCCTGACCACAACGATGGCGGCCCAGACAAATGTCGCGGACTGGAATACCGTCAAGGCACTCACGACGGGGACCCAAGTGCGGATCACAGCCGGTTCACGCACTGTTCGGGGAGAAATCGAGCGGACCACGGACGACGTCCTCGTGGTGACCACCGGAAAAGGCCAGGAAATGTTCGACCGACAAGAGGTGTCTGTCGTGTCGGTAAAGCAAACAAGCCATCGCAAGAGGAACACGCTGATCGGACTTGCGGCCGGGACGGGTGTCGGGCTTGGGATTGGCATCGCCACCCGACCCAAACCTGGCCAGTTGGAGGTAATAACACCCGACGCAATCACGGCGGGATTTACGGCAGCAGGGGCAATCGGTGGCACCCTTGTGGGCGTGATCATCCCTACCGGTGGCTGGCGCGAAGTCTACAAGAAATAGTCTCCGCGCCAGGCCTCATTTGTGGCGCGGCACTCGTGAAAGTGAACCTGTTCTCTGCGTTTGATGAAACCGCCAAAAAGACACCAGCTGCGCTATCGAAGGGGGGGGAATTAAATGTCCAGACTATGGATCGTACTTCTAGCCGGGGCGGGGATCGCGTCGGCGCAGGGAATTGACCTCGGGGCACTGGCTGGTGCTGGAGGCTTTACTGCCAGTGGCCCCACACTCGCAGCGGGACAAGTGGGAGTGGAAGTGTGCGTGTTCTGCACCGGCCGTTTCGGGATTTTTGGCGAGTACAGCCATTGGTTCACCTCGGGCGTCGCTCAGGGCTTCAACGCTTCCGATGTGGTGCGGCGGGCGGACTTGGCGGGCGGAGGGCTCCGGATTCAGGGGCGGGGTCGCATACGGCCCTTTGTCGATTTCGGATTGGTCGGCGGACGGGATGAGCATGGGCTGGTGGGCAGGGGTGGTGGCCTAGGCGGCGGCGTCGTGGGTGGTGGTGTGCGGATCCGTCTCGGTGGGCGTTGGTACATCCGTCCGCATGTCCGAGCGTACGGGCTGTCTCCGCATACGCTAGAAGGCTTGGATGCACACTGGGCTGTGAGCGGCCTCGTGGGCATCGGCTATTCGTGGAAATAGGCGATGCGGGCCGTGGAACGTTTGCCGCTTTCTACTGGTGGACGAACAGGGCGCCGACTCTGCTCCAGAATTGTCCGATGGCGCGGGCGGCGCTGAAGAGGTAGGAGCGGCATTGCTTTTCAAGTTCCGTCTGGATGGTCGGCTATCTGGAAGCTACTTTTTTTGGCGGAGGCTCAACTCCACGCCAAACCGCGAATTTGGAAGTAGGTGACGGATACGCCGTAATACAGGCGCTAACCGCTTCTTGATCGGCTAAACTTGGCTTTATCATCGAGATGCCTCTCGCTGCTGGTACAAGACTCGGCCCCTATGAACTCCTCGCGCCCATCGGTTCGGGCGGTATGGGCGAAGTGTATAAGGCCCGCGATACGCGCCTCGACCGGGTCGTCGCTATCAAAGTCTCCAAGGAGAATTTCTCCGAGCGCTTCGACCGCGAAGCCCGCGCCGTCGCGTCCTTGAATCATCCGCACATCTGCTCTCTCTACGATGTTGGACCCAACTACCTGGTCATGGAGTACGTCGAAGGCGACACGCTCAAGGGTCCTCTGCCAGTCGAACAAGCGCTGAAGTACGCCGGCGAAATCTGCGAAGCTCTTACCGAAGCTCACGGCAAAGGCGTGACCCACCGCGATCTGAAGCCAGCCAATATTCTAGTCACCAAAACGTCAGGCATAAAGCTCCTCGATTTTGGTTTGGCCAAGGTTCAATCGGCCGTGACGACCGACGACGAAACGCTAACCATGGCCCTGACCGCGAAAGGGCAGATTCTGGGCACGGTGTTTTACATGTCGCCTGAGCAGGTGCAAGGGCAGGAAGCTGGTCCTGCGAGCGACATCTTCTCGTTCGGCTTGGTGCTATACGAGATGCTCACCGGCAAGCGCGCATTCGAAGGAAAAAGCACGGCAAGCGTCATCGCGGCCATCCTGGAGCGACCCGCGCCGTCGGTTGCGGACGTGGCGCCAGCATCGCTCGACCGAGTGCTGCGGCGCAGTTTGGAGAAAGACCCAGATAATCGCTGGCGGAGCGCGCATGATCTGGGCGCGGCGTTGGAGTGCGTGAACGCCGTGGACACAACCATCATCGCCCCAGCGCCACCGCAGAAACCGTCCGCGCACACCTTGCCCTGGGCTTTGGTCGTGGCCCTCGCCGCTATCGCTGTAGCGCTAGGCTTCATCGCCTACCGTCACGCAAGTGAAGAGCAGCCGCGTGTGCTGAGAGTGTCGATTCTGCCGCCGGAGAAGACTGTGCTCCCGCTGGACGGAGTTCCCGCGCTTTCCCCCGATGGTCGTAGGATGGCCTTTGCCGCGACAAGCGGCGGCACGACGTCCCTGTGGATTCGGGACCTTGATTCACTTACCGCCCGTGAACTTCCCGGAACTGAGGGTGCGAGTCTGCCTTTCTGGTCACCCGATGGAAAATCCCTCGGATTCTTCGCCGGCGCAAACCTCAAGCGAACCGATGCCACGGGCGGGTCTGTACTGACTCTGTGTGACGCTCCCAACGGGCGCGGCGGCGCCTGGAACCAGAACGATGTAATCCTGTTTGTGCCCGGCATCCTGAGTCCGGTGTTTCGCGTGTCGGCGGCGGGTGGAAATCCAACGCCACTCACTGCGCTTTCAGAAGACGAACTGGGCCATCGAAACCCGTGGTTCCTGCCAGATGGCCGTCACTTTCTCTACCTAGCGATTGGGCGAGGACCGTCCGGCTCTAAAAGAACGGCCTATGTCGCAGATCTGGAATCGAACAAACGGCTGGCGATTGCCAACGCCAATTCTAAGGTTGAATATGCCGCGCCTAGTTACCTGCTGTTCGCCAGAGAAACCACTCTTCTGGCCCAGCCGTTCAGTTTATCGAGATTGCAGACCACCGGCGATCCTGTTGTGGTCGCGGAGCACATCAGCTACCAGAGTCTTGACGCTCGGGCATTGTACACATCCTCGCAAACCGGTGTCCTCGCCTACGTTCCGGCAGATGCCGGCGGTGGGGCCAGGACCTCACAACTTACCTGGATCGACCGGTCCGGCAAGCTTCTAGGCACGGTTGGCCTGCCGGCGTCGTTCGGACGCCCTGCAATCTCTCCCGACGGCAATTCCGTTGCGACCGATGTCCGAGACCCCCAAACCGGGCTTTCCGACATTTGGATGTACGATCTAGCCCGCGGGACGGCCTCCCGCTTCACGTTCAATTCCAAGGGCAACGCGCGGCCGGTTTGGTCCCCGGATGGTGGACACGTCGCGTTCACGTCGACGCTCAGCGGTCCGACGAACATCTATCAGAAGGCGGTCGGCGGCGGCCCGGAAGAGCCGCTGGAAAAACATCCGGTGCCCAGAAACCTGGAGGACTGGTCTCGGGACGGCCGCTATATCTTCGAGTATGTTCTCGGCAAGAGTAACGAGATCTGGGTACTACCTCTGTTCGGAGACCGGAAATCGTTCCCGTATTTGCAGAATGAGTTTAACCAGAATACAGCGAAGCTCTCACCGAACGGACAGTGGCTGGCGTACATGTCGGACGAATCCAAGCGGAATGAAGTGTACGTCCAGACCTTTCCCACTCCCGGCGGCAAATGGCAGATATCAACCAACGGCGGAAGCAACCCCGTCTGGAGCCGCGATAGCAAAGAGCTGTTCTACATTGCCCCAGACCGAAAGATGATGGCGGTTGACGCGAATTTAAACGGCGGTAAATTCGCGCCCGGCGTGCCCAAGGCGCTGTTCGACACGGGCCTTGCGCAGAATGCCGGCTACGACGTCGGCAAGGACGGACGCTTCCTGATCCCCAGAGTTGTAGAAGGCGGCGCTAGCGCGCCTTTGACTGTCGTCGTGAATTGGACGGCCGCGCTGAAGAAGTAGGGTCTACCCTTACCCTCCTGCGGGGCCTGGGTTTCGCCCCGATCTGGGTTGTGGATGTATGGTCGGCTAACCGTCCATTAGTTTTTGTATCGTCGACGCGGGCTTACCTTATGGAATGGTCGCTGACCTACTGGCGATACAGTTGTCGCCCGTTAATTCGTATCGGCAGCAAGTTCCCAAAAGCGCGTTTCTCGCTCCCAATCCCGTTCTGGGGTTAGCCTCGGCTTTCTCCGAGTGGCGCGTGATCCATCCGGAGCAGTCCGCCCGGATGCGCCAATCAACGAGATGCCGACAAATCGTCAAGGTGGATGGCATTGAGGAACGCCTGTATAGAATAAGGGTGCAGGTCACGATCAACGACGGGCGCTGGCGCGCTGGCGTCCCCATTTTCGGACATCCCGCTCCGGAAACGAGAACTGATTCGCCTGCAGTGTTGAACAGAATCAAGCACTTAAGGTCGGAAGCCCAATTGCCTTAAAGGCAGGAACCCTATGCGCGGCATCCTCGAAGACCTCCGTTACGCAGCCGGTGTCCTCCGCAGAACCCCGGCCTGGACAGCGGTCGCAGTGCTTACCTTGGCGCTCGGTATTGCCGCCACCACGACTGTCTTTGGCTGGATCGATGGAATGGTCCTGCACCCCTTCCGCGGCGCCACGGATGACGGACAACTCGCTGTCCTCGAATCCGTCCGCGCCGGCGGCATCGAGGATCCTCATGTTTCTTACGCCGACAGCCGGGACTTCCAGGACAACCTCCGAAGCATCTCTGGATTGGCGCTCAACCAAAAAGCTCCCGCCTCTATCGGCGACGGAGAGAAATCCTATTCCGCGTGGTTCGAATTGGTCTCCGGAAACTACTTCGACGTCCTGGGCGTAAAGCCAATCCTGGGCCGCACGTTCACTCGCGACGAATACGGCGACCGGGCTAAAGCGTTCACGGCGGTCATCAGCTACCGGCTGTGGCAGAACTACTTTCAGGGCGACCCGTCCATTCTCGGCCGCACCGTACACATTAACCGGCAACTGGTCACCATTGTCGGTGTGGCGCCTCCGGAATTTCAGGGCGATTTTCCGGGAGTCGCCCTGGACGTATGGGTTCCAGTGCCACTCGCCGGCGAAGGCGATCGCAATGCGCGGAGCTTCGGGGCGATCGTCAGGCTCAAACCCGGCGTCAGCGTCTCCCAGGCAAGTGCCGAAGCGGCGACAGTTGCCGCGCGCCTTGCGGGTGCCTTTCCGAAGACCAACGAGGGGGTCGGCGCCCGAATCGTACCGATCTGGAAGGCACAGGAGGGGGCATCGAGCATTTTGGCATCGCCAATGGCCATCCTCGGTGCAGCCTGCGGACTCGTGCTACTGATTGCCTGCGCGAATGTTGCTAATCTTCTGCTGGCTCGTTCTGCATCCCGCCAGAGGGAGTTCGGCATCCGCCTCGCCCTGGGCGCGGGTCCGGGCCGCTTGCGCCGCCAGTTATTTTCCGAAAGCCTGCTTCTGGCGACCCTGGCGACGCTTGCCGGATTGCCTCTCGCTGTGTGGTTTCACAACCTCCCGGTCTATCTTGCGCCACCCACGGGAGTGCCGGTGTACTTCAACACCCACCCGAGCGTCCGTGTGTTCCTTTTTGCCGCCCTGGTCTGCCTGGTTTCCGCTCAGATTTCCGGTCTTCCGCCCGCGTTTCAGTCGCTGCGGCGCAGCATCGTGGATGCACTGAAGCAAGGAGGAAGAAGCGATACCCAGAGCGGACACTCGCGGCGAACCTCGGGGCTATTGGTGATCGCCGAGGTTGGATTGGCACTCGCGGCTCTCTTGACGATGGGATTGTTTCTGCGGAGCCTTTACGGATTGCAGAACACGCCGGCTGGTTTCGATCACCAGAACGTGACGGTAAGCCGTCTTTTTCTGGCGACGAACAACTATACAGCGGCTGAAGAGCGGCAGTTCTCGCGGCAACTCCGGCAGCGCCTGCTCACCGCGCCGGGTGTATCCGGCGCCGCTTATTCGGACTCGATTCCGCTCGGATTCGGGCTGGGGAAATGGAACGACGTTTTGGTCGAAGGCTACGCGACGAGGCCCGGCGAGAACCTGGCTGTGCATCACGCCTCGGTGTCGCCAGGCTACTTCGATGTGCTGCGGATACCGCTTCTCGCCGGTCGCGATTTCAGGCCTGAGGACAACCCGGACGCGCCTCCCGTGATGATCGTCAACGAATCCTTCGCGCGGCGCTTTTTCGACGGACGTGATCCGTTGGGGCGCCGAGTGTCAGTTTACGGAAAACCCTTCACGATCGTCGGAATGGCACAGGACAGTAAGTACTCCAGCCTGTCGGAAGCACCTGAACCATACTTTTATATGTCCTTCGACCAAGGAAACTTCGGAAGCGGCGAAAATGGTGTAGCTCTCTATGCCCGGGCCGACCGCGATGCCCGCAGTTTGGTCTCCGTGCTCCGCCACGAAATGTCAGCCATCGATCCGAAATCGGCCGGTCTGACCGTCATGCCGTTGTCCGATTACATCTCGGCCGCCTGGTTCGGGCCGCGGCTCGCCTCGTTGTTCCTCGGAGTACTGGGTGTCATAGCTACGCTGCTCGCCGGAGTAGGTCTTTACGGAGTTATGGCTTACTCGGTGAGCCAGCGGACCCGGGAAATCGGTATCCGCATGGCGCTGGGCGCCGACCCTAAAGGCGTGCTCCGGATGGTCATGAGACGAGGCTTGTTGCTGGCAATATCGGGGATCGCCGTCGGGATCGCCATCGCCCTTGCGGCGGCCCCGCTGATCGCGCCTCTGCTATATCATGTCCGTCCCGCGGACCCCGTAAGCATAGTGGGAGCCGCGCTGTTCCTGATTGCGGTTGCCATACTCGCGAGCCTGCTCCCAGCGCTGCGAGCCACCAGGGTTGACCCGATTCTCGCGCTCCGTCAGGAGTGACCGCCCCAGTGGTCGTAGCAGGTGTCAGTTGTGTTCGCGGGTTGGTGAGACGGAGCGCTTGGTGTGGACCAGGTCGTGTAACGCCCTAGCAGTGGAAGTGCCGCATCCTCTGCAAGGGGTGTATCGTCGTCGACTCGTACACTGTCCGAAGCTGCTGAACCTGACCCAGCAGCAATCGCCCGCCATTCCAAGTACAATCTTCTGTCATGAAACTCCGTACCGCGCCCGTGTTCGTCGCCGCCTTCGCCGCACTCATCACCCTTCTCGCACAAGCCCAGCAACCCGCCGCTGCGCCTGGCGCCGCTCCCGGCAAGGACAAAGCGAAAGCCAAGGGCGGCGGTGCCCCCAAAGGCATCAACTGGCCCTCGCCCCCGCTTCCCGACTCCCCTTACAAGTTCGACACCGGCGTCGAACGCAACCTCACCCTCACCATCACCAAAGGCCTCAAGACGCCCTTCAGCATGGTGTTCCCCGACGCCAACACCATCCTCATCACCGAACGCGGCGGCCAACTTCGCATCGTCCGCAATGGCGTCCTCAGTCCCACACCTGTCCCCGGCCTCCCGCCCGTACAGGCCGCCGGACTCACCGGCCTCATGGACATGGCGCTCCATCCGAACTTCGCGCAAAACTCGCTCATCTACATCTGCTACAGCAAGCCCGCCGGCGATGTCGGCAAAGCCTACGGCCTCACCCTCGCCCGCTTTCGCTGGAACGGCACCGCCATCAGCAACTGGCAAGATCTCTATTCCACAGGCGTCTCCGGCGGCGGCGGCGGCTCACGCATCGTCTTCGGCCGCGACGGCATGGTCTATATGAACGTCAGCGCCGGTGGCGATCCGCCCGCCCCCGCGTCGATGGACGCCCAGGATCCCGCGAACCTCCGAGGCAAAGTGCTCCGGCTGCGCGACGATGGCACCATTCCGCCCGACAACCCCTTCGTCAATCGGCCCGGAGCGAAACCCGAAGTGTTCACCATCGGCCATCGCAACATCCTCGGCATGGACGTCAATCCCGTCACTGGCGAGATTTGGTCCTGCGAAGATGGGCCCAACGGCGGGGACGAAGTGAACATCCTCGCCGCCGGCAAGAACTACGGCTGGCCCGTCGTCAGCAACGGACGCATCTACTCCGGCCCGCGCGTCTCCCTCGATCCTTATAAAGAAGGTATGGAGCCGCCCGTCATCTACTGGGTGCCCGCCATAGCCGTCTCCGGGCTGCACTTCTATACCGGCGACCGCTATCCCAACTGGAAAAACAATTTGTTCATCGGCGGAATGCGCGAAGGCGAAGTCCCGCGTTCCGGTCATCTAGAGCGCATCGACTTTAACGACCAGTGGGAAGAACTCCACCGCGAAGGTATCCTCCGCGACCTCCACAACCGAATCCGCGACATCCGCCAGGGCCCCGACGGCTTGCTCTACCTGCTCACCGACGAAGCCGACGGCGCGCTGCTTCGCATCGACCCCGCGCAGTAGCACGCAACCCGCGCGGCTGATCGGGCAGACTGTGCTAAATCATTTGCATGCCCTATCCATCGGCCCCTACGAACCCTCTCCCCTCCCAACCTCACGAACGGCGTCAGAACGGAGTCACGAAAGACGACGTTAGGTTGGCTTATGATGGAAAATGGCTCTTTAAGGATCACGCTGGCAACCGAGTACGCCGCGATGTTTTTTGGGCGCGCTTGACGGGGCGTGACAATTCATGGCTTGGTTTTGGGGACAAAACCTCATGCGGCACTCACTGCTGACATTGCTGTTCACTGCGGCTGGCGTGCTCGGCGCGCAATCGAAGAACCTGGATATTTATTGGATTGACGTGGAAGGAGGCGCATCCACGCTGTATGTGTCGCCGTCTGGTGAATCCATGCTCGTCGACACCGGCTATGAAACCGACGGTAGAGATCCCAAACGTATTATGGCAGCGGTGCAGGCTGCGGGCCTGAAGAAGATCGACTATTTGGTGATCAGCCACTACCACGCTGACCACGCGGGCGGGCTGCCTGGCGTCGCCAAGATGATTCCGATCGGGAAAGTGTATGGACGCAGCGACGAGGAACTCGAGAAGGCTAACGAGAAGTGGCGCAATAACGTGATCGATGCCGCTAAGGGCAAGCGTATCGTGGTAAAGGCCGGAGACACGATTCCTTTCAAAGGTGTGCAAACGACTGTTGTGATTTCCGACGCTAAGGGCATCACGAAGCCTTTGAAGGGCGCGGGCACTGCAAACCCCGCCTGCAAGGAAGCCGAGCAGCAGGCCGCCGCGGGTCCCGAAAATCAGCGCATGGTGGGGCTGATGGTGCAGTTCGGCAAATTCCGGTTGCTCAATCTGCAAGATCTGGATTGGGAACGGGAAATGTCACTGGTCTGTCCGATTGACGAGTTGGGCCCAATCACACTGTGGCATGCTAGCCGCCACGGTGGCCTGGATGGATCGGGCGCGCCAGCCTTTTTAAGTGCCATTCATCCGCAGGTGATCTTAGTTAACAATGGTCCACGCAAGGGTATGGGACAGGTGGATAAGACGGTGAAGTCCACCACGCCGGGCGGCTCAAAACCGTACGAGAAGAATTCGTATTTGCGGATGGCGAAGCTTTCTGGCGTCGAGGACATCTGGCAGGGCCACTTGTCACTGCTCGATAGCGACGCGGCGCACAATACGGCGCAGAATCAGATCGCCAATTTCGAAGACACAGCGGATTGCAAGGGGAATTGGATCAAGGCATCGGTCGCGCCGGATGGCAAGTTCACCATCGCCAACGGCCGCAACAATTTCAGCAAGACATACACTGCTCGTTAAAGGGCTAAGTCGGGCCGCGTCGGTTGATCCAGCGGTCGCTTTGAGGGACGAATAATTGAGTTGTTAGAACGAGCACAATTCTTGGTGATTCGACACGGAAACGCACTTGCGTACGCAAATGGCTGCTCCGGGCGAGTCGTCGGCCACTCGGACGAAGGGTGGGCGGCGGCCGGACAGGTTCCCGGAAGTCGGCTAGTGTCCGGTAACGGGCATTAACGTCAGGAGCGTCGCTGAACTTATTCTTGTCTTGAAGGTTCGGCAGATCTAGTATAGTAGGCTGATTCCCGCGACAGAAAGGAAACACAACCACATGCAACGCCTATTCGTAAATCGATGTCTGCTCAGTGCTGCCGTTCTTTTGGTATCCGGTACGTTGGCGTTTGGCCACATCCGGATCGCTCCAACCGAATCGACTGTCGGCGCCCGAGAGAAGTACACCATGCGGGTTCCCAACGAAAAGCAGGTCCCCTGCTCCAAGATCGAGGGCGAGTTTCCGTCGGGACTCGACATTTACGATTTCGAATTTAAACCGGGTTGGAAGATTGATTTCAAAAAGAATGACAAAGGCAAGATCATCGGTGCCACCTGGACTGGGAAGATGATGCCGTATGAATTTGTTGAGTTCGGGATGCTCGGCATCAACCCGAAAGAGGCCACGGACATGGTATGGAAGTTCGTTCAGTATTACGATGATGGAACAAAAGAGGAGTTCACAGGTCCGGTGGGATCTCGGTTGCCGTCCCCAGTGGTCACATTGAAAGCTCCCCAAGGGAAGTAACGATCACACGATATCTTCAGCGACAAACAGGTTCTCCCTCACTGGTGCTGATGACTGGCCCGATGTTTATCGATGCAGTTCCAGGAGTGGCCAGAAACGGGCCTTGAAAGGGCCCGATGTTCGCCATTATCGGAAAATATCCAGGTTCAGTCGCACAAAACGGCTTGCTAACCTGCATTCGTAAACGCCGCTTGCCTCCGGCTTCTACATGTGCTATAGGTAGAAGGCAGAGGTATAGGCGATGACCGCCAAATCAGATCTTCCGCAAGGAACTCTCGATCTCCTGATCATGAAGATTGTTGCGATGGGACCAGTCCATGGATACGCGATCGCACAGCGGCTCCAGCAGGTTTCACGGGACGTCGTGCAGGCTCCGCAAGGATCGCTCTATCCCGCGCTTCACCGGCTGGAGAACCGGGGACTCCTTGATGCGGTATGGAAGGAGACGGAATCGGGGCGGGAAGCCAAGTTCTATCGGCTTACCAAGAAAGGCCGCACGCAGTTGGAAGCAGAAACCGCCAGTTGGCAGCGCCTGACGGAGGCAGTGAGCCTGATTCTGAACCTGTCCGAAGGAGGCGCGAAATGACCTGGTGGCAGCGCCTTTGGCGGAGGCGTGAGTTGGATGAGCAGTTAGATAAGGAACTCCACTTTCATATTGAAGAGCACACGGCGGGTCTCGTGGCTGATGGTCTAGAGCCCAGCGAAGCGCGCCGCCAAGCCCGGATAGCCGTGGGAGGTCCGGAACAAGTCAAAGAATCATGCCGGGATGCGAGAGGCACGCGATGGCTGGAAGATTTGTGGCAGGACTTCCGCTACGCGCTTCGAACCATGCGGCAGCGGCCTGGGTTTGCATACGTAGTGGCGTTGACTCTGGCCCTGGGCATCGGGTCCACGACCCTTATGTTCACCGTGCTAAACGGCGTGCTATTCAAGCCATTCCCCTACCGCAGTCCTGAGCGGCTGTTCTCGCTCCAGGAGAAAACCGCCAAAGCCACACAGTTTGGCGACCTGTGGGCCTTTGCGTATCCGAATTTCCTGGACGTCCGCAGCGCTGTTCGATCGCTAGATTCCGCGGCGTGGCGCTTTACCGGCGGCACCCTCAGCCAGCCGGGAGACGCCGAGTATATCCAGTCGTGTGAGGTCTCGGCGGAGTTCCTTTCGATTCTTGGAATCTCTCCTGCGATCGGCCGGGACTTTACGTCGCAGGAGGACCAGCCTGGAGCGGCTCCCGTGGCCCTCATCAGCGACTCGCTCTGGAAACGGAAATTCGGCGGCCGAGAGGACGCCATTGGAGCAACCCTCTCGTTCAATGCTCAGCAATATGCGGTCGTGGGTGTTCTTCCCGCCAGCTTTCGTCTTGCTGACAACCCAGTGGATCTGATGACTCTGATGGGGCAGAATACGCAGCCTGTCATGAATGCCAGAGGAGCCCACCCGCGCATCGCCGTGTGGGCCCGCCTTCGGGACGGCGCGACGGTGGATAGAGCGCGATCCGAACTCGCCGTTGTCGGAAGCCGTTTGGCTGCCGAATACCCTCGCTCTAATGAAGGCCGCACGTTTATCGTCGATCCGTTGCGCCCAAACACGGGGAATGCCGGTTCCACAATGTGGCTCTTGTTTGGCGCCGTGATCCTGGTCTTGTTGATAGGCTGTGTCAACATCGCGAGTCTCCTGGTAGCAAGGGCGTCTTCGCGTGGTCGCGAAATGGCCGTGCGAGTCGCGCTGGGCGCCGGTCGAGGGCGATTGGTCCGGCAGTGCCTGACGGAGAGCGTCCTGTTGGGCCTGATCGGAGGAGTTCTCGGAACACTAATGGTGTTCATTACGCTCCGGCCGTTCATCTCGCTGTGGCCCGGCAGTCTGCCCAGAGCACAGGAAGTGCAAGTAGATTGGCGCGTGTTAGCATTCGCAGTTACCGTGTCGCTGATCAGTGGCCTGCTCTTCGGAGCCGTTCCGGCATTGCGGGCGCCGGCCCGCGAGCTCGAGCGATCGCTGCGGGCGGGATCGCGCGCGCTGGTAGGCGGGTCGCGGCGGCTTCAGAGCATCTTGGTTGCGAGCGAACTAGCACTGGCGGTTGTGCTGTTGGTGTCGGCGGGGATACTGGGTAGTACATTTCTGCGATTGTCCGCACTCGACCCTGGCGTCAATACCGACAACGTCCTGGTAACTCGTCTCGCGCTGTCGCCGAGCGTTGTTACGGATCCGGCGCACATCCGGACGGATTGGCAAGATATCCTTGACCGGGCTCGCGCTTTACCCGGCGTGCGGTCCGTGGCGATGGTCGACACAGTTCCGATGCGCGACGGAAATAATCAGCTCGGCTATTGGACGAGTTCGGCCTTGCCGCCGCGAACGGAGCTGCCGCTATCGCTTGCCACCAGCGTCACGCCCGACTACCTCAACGTCATGGGGATTACACTGCGCACAGGCAGGTTCTTCAATGCGAACGACCGACTGGACAGCCAGCCCGTAATTGTCATTGACGAGGTTCTAGCGCGTCGCGCCTTTGGCGACTCGCCGGCGGTGGGAAAGCAGTTGTGGATTCCCGACATGGGAACGGCGCCACAGCAAGTAATCGGAGTGGTCCCGCACGTCCGGCACTGGGGATTCGCCGACGACGATCAGGCGCAAGTCCGGGCTCAATTCTACTACCCGTTCGCGCAAGTACCGGATGTCTTGTTGCGGCGCTGGTCCGAGGTGATGTCCGTCGCCGTGCGCACAGAGAACGCACCTCTGGGAATTGTGGAGCCGCTACGCCGCGAAATCCGGATCACAGCGCGCGACCAGGTGTTAACTGAGATCCGCACCATGGACCAGCTGGCGGAAGCGACGCTAGCGCGCCACCGGTTCCTTCTGGTGCTCGTGGGAGCCTTCGCGGGAACTGCTTTGCTGCTGGCGTGCATCGGGATATACGGCGTTTTGGCGTTTCTGTCTCGCCAGCGCGTGCCCGAATTCGGCGTGCGCATGGCGCTGGGAGCGGATGCAAGAGACATCCTGGGGCTGGTGCTGCGGCAGAGCGTTGGAATGATCGCGGTCGGGGTCACGATCGGCTCACTCCTTGCTTACGGTACCGAACACCTGCTGGAACGCTGGGTGTCCGGTGTTCAGCTGGGCGATCCGGTTCCATTTGTAACTATGGTCGCGATCCTTATTGGAGCAGCGCTCGCTGCGAGCGTGGTTCCGGCGAGGAAAGCTAGCATGACAAGTCCAGTCACCGCGCTCCGGCATGAGTAGCCACGCGGGGAATCCGCTAAGATCCCGATAAACGGCGCAGTGTTTAGGATTGTAAGATCCGCTGCCCTTACGACTCAGCGCGGGCTGATTCTAGGAAGTCCTTTAGTAGCTACCGATATTGCCCGATAACGGTCTCAGACCTCAGCCATCAGCGGACCGCTTGCTGGGGGGGGCCGAAACAGGTCCTGCCGCATCGACCGAACCATGTCGAGGGTCGGCGTGGCGAAAGATCGGAATACCTCCACCTTGCCGCGCGTGTTGCGGACCATAACGACATGAACGCTCGGAATTGAGCGGCCGTCGAGCGGAATCACAGGCACTCTCATCCCCCGCAGCGCGAGTTGGACGGATGACGCGGAAACAATGTTCAGATCAAAAGCCTCGGTGACAACGCCAAACTCATCCGCACGCACTAGGAAGAAGAGTTCGTCGCCCGGTTCCACTTTGTCCTTTTCTAGTTCGGTCGCATCCGGGACCGGGATCCAGCCGGGGAAAACGATATCGGTACGGGCCGGCCGGATGCGGTCGCGAATGGCTTCGGGCACGTCAGCAAGCAGCTCAGAATTGAAGGAGATAGCTTCGGCCCACAGTTGCTCTGCTTCAGCTGCACGGCCCGCGTCCCAAAACGCCTTTGCTGCTCCTTTCTGTATTTCGTTAATCGGCGATATTCGGGCGGCGGCGAGAATCCGTTCCAGACCGGCATCAACCTCGCCCATTTCGATCTGTACATAGCCGCACTGGAACAAGGACGCCGCAAATAGAGATGGAAACTCCGTAAGTGAACTAAGGCTAGGAGTCTTCGCGGGAACAAGAGGTTCCAGCAGAGCGAAGAGTTTATCGCAGTAGGCGCTTGCTAAGTCGAGATGTCGTTGGCAGTCCTTAAGGGTGGCAACTGTGAGGCTCAATTCAAAAGGAGAGGGATCTGGACCTAGGGCCGCCTCAATTTCCTGCCCCGGGTTGTCCGACTTGTTCTGGCAAGCTCGATAAACGGAGAGCCCCTGCTTACCGGCTGTTTGAGACGCTGGATCAGTTCGGAGTTCCAGGCCACGTACGACAGCTTGCTCAGCCTCGGCCCAGCGTTTCTCCACGACCAAAGCACCTTGCAGGCTTCCAAGTGCCGCTGAATCCCGCGGATCTACCTGCAGTCGTGCGCGCGCTCCTTCGATAACCCGGTCCGCTTCGCCGGTCAACATCATCCGAGTGTCGAGCGCCTGACGCGCAGCAGCGTTATCCGGCTGAAGGTCGACTTGCTTCCCTAGGCTGCCTTGGCCGCTCTATCATGCCCCAACAGACTCTGAATCACGGCCGTCAGCCCCCATGCGTATGGATCCTTTGGATTCGCTTGCGCGGCACGCTCCACCAATTGCAAAGCTGCCCCAAACTCGCCATTTGAAAATATGGCCTGGTATGCAAGTGTATCCAGTTGCTGTGGCGGAATTGAGTCAGCCCAGGTCTTCCAATTCACTTCGCCCACGCGTGCCACGGCGAATTGCCGCTCCTGGTCCTCATGGACTTGCGCCAGCAGCGACTGTGCGGTATCCGCATCGCCCACCGCTACGCTAGCACTGCGCAATTCCAACTCGCGGGTGATCAAGAGATGCCCGTCGAGCACAGTGGCGTCCGATCGGTAATGGGCAAAAGGACGATCCACATCCAGATGCAGATTAGCCTTGATGCGCCGGTTCGCCGTAGTGCTCACCTCGATCCTTTCTCTATAGACGCCAGGCGGCCAAGATAAAGGCCTCCATCAGCCAGCCGCACGGGCTCTATCGCCAGCGGAACTGCGTTCAGCGGAGTCTGTTTCACCCGCTCTATAGGAATCACGAACTGCTCTTCACGGATGACGGCGCGTCGCGTGATTCGGCCCTGGCAGTAGTCGCCTCTGGCGGCGCCGCCATACGGCGGCCCTTCAAAAAGGAAGCCACTTTATTCGAACCAGCGCCGAGAGCACTCTCCGCCGCCCCATTCGCTTCCATTGTGACCGTGCCTTGCAGGGTGCCAGCCTCAGTGATTGCAGCTTCCAAGGGCGCGTCCAAGACGATCTCCAGGTCCGAATAGGAAGCAGGCATTTGCCCCCACAGTGGCGCCAAGCCGAAGGCGAGCAGTAGACAGGAGCGTTTCATCGTGACCTCTCCGGAAGTGTACGATTTGCCCAATTCTATCCCAACGAAGGCTTAGGGAATGTATAACGCGCTATACGGACTTTGAAGCACAGCGTTTTGCTTGATGTCCGCGGCGCTTAGAGGTAGTGTCGACATGGCTGCCGATAATGATGCTATGAAAGCGCTGCAGCGGGGCTTCGCGTAGACTGCGAGCGAAACCCAAGCACAAGGAGGTGCTGCAGCAATATGGAACAGTTTATCGGGTGTGACGCACACAAGAAGTTCTCAGTCTTCGTCGCGGTGAACGAAAAAGGCCAGGCCGGCGAGGCACTACGGGTGGCGCACGATCGGCAAGTTTACCGCGAGTTTCTGGCACGGCTCCCTGCGCACT
>JAIQFI010000069.1 GCA_020073345.1 Terriglobia bacterium | reverse complement strand
CATGTGCCGTACATCCAACCGAAGCTTACGCTGGTCGCCCTGGTCATGGGTGAACAGGACCGGGCATTACTGTCGCATCTGGCTGCTGAACATGGATGGGCGATCCATTTCGCGCACACGTGCGGCGAGGCCTGGGACGCCTTGAATCAGCTTAAGGCTCCGATTATCCTCTGTGAGCGCGACGTGCCGGACTCGGATTGGCGTGGGGTGATTCGGAAGATGGTTTCTGCCCCGCACCTGGTGTGCGCAATCTTGATTTCCAGCGTAACGGACGACTACCTTTGGACCGAAGTGATCAGCCGGGGCGGCCACGACGTTCTGGCAACGCCGCTGCGCGAAGAGAATGTTTTACGAGCCATCCGGCTCGCCTGGATGTATTGGAACAGCGCCATGAAAAGCAAAGCCGGTGTGGCCTAGACCGCTTGTCGTTAGGAAATGAGTCCCTTTCTCACCGCGTAAAGAATCAGTTCCGCAAGACTGTGGAGGTTGAGTTTTTCCTGAAGATTTCTGCGGTGTGTTTCCACGGTGTAGAGGCTGAGATTGAGCAGGCTCGCGATATCCTTGTTGGATTTCCCCTCGGCCAATAGATGCAGGATTTCCCGCTCGCGCACGGTCAACAGCTCGTAGCTGTCCTGGGCGCCGCGCGCCTTGATCTCGCGCATATAGTCTTCCACCAGCATCCGGCTTACTTCGGGACTGAAAAACGCCTTCCCATTGCTCACCGCCCTGATCGCCTCGATCAAATCGCCCTCCGCCGAATCTTTGAGCAGATATCCTTTGGCGCCGGCCTTGAGAGCCCGTAAAACATACCCCTCGTCCGAATGCATACTGAGAATCACAATCGCCGTATCGGGAAGCATCTCCGTGATGCGTTGCGCCGCTTCCGTACCGCTAAGATGCGGCATAGCGATGTCCAGAATGACCACGTCCGGCTTGGTGGCCGCAGCTTGCTCTATAGCCTGCCGCCCGTCCGCAGCCTCCGCCACGACTGTGAATTCGGGATGGCTTTCCAGCAGCAGCCGAAGCCCCCGGCGTATCACATTGTGATCATCCGCTAACAGGATGCGAATCTGTTTCACTTTGATCCTTATGTAGTTGTCCAGACGGCGGGTGGAAGGGAAGTTCTACGGTCAGAATCGTACCGATTCCGGGGCCTGAGTGGACATGGCACGTGCCACCAAGTTGAGCTACTCGTTCCTCAATTCCGAGTAATCCGAGTCCTTTGGACTGGTGGACGTCGAACCCTCGTCCATCGTCCTGAATGGAAAGCAAAAGCACATCCGGCTTCTGCTGGACCCGGACACGGACCGTAGAGGCATTGGAATGACGGGAACAATTGTGCAGCGCCTCCTGTACGACGCGGTAGATACAGGTCTTGTACTCGTCAGGAAGATCCTCCGACGCCAGTTCGGTCGCCACGCTGACCTCCATCGCTGTGCGCTTGGAAACTTCGCGTGCCTGCCATTTCAGAGCTGGGATCAAACCCAGATCATCCAGCATGGACGGCCTCAAAAGAAGCGCCATGTTGCGTACGGACCGAATGCTACCCTCCACCAGCCCTTTTATCACTTCTGCCTGGCTCCGGATTTGTTCCTCCGGACGGCTGCCCAGTCCGGCGAGCAGATTGCGCAATTCCACCAGGACGGCGGATAGAGACTGGCCCACCTCATCGTGCAACTCCCGCGACAGCGAGCGTCGCTCGGTCTCCTGCGCCTCCACCAGCCGGGCGGAGAGGTGCGTCAGTTGCTTCCGTGCCTCCTCAACCTCCTGGTAGCGCGCGAGCGCGTGAGCCTCCAGTTGCAGGATCTTGCGCGTGCTGAATGCCGCCATTCCCAAGCCAAGGGCTAGCGCTGCAAACAAGGTCATCACGAGCCGCGTCTGAAACTTTTGAAGCAGGCCGGAAGCGCGTACATTTCCCGCATTCAGTTGCTGTTCATTGATGTCGGCGATCCGGCCAGCGACCTCCAGCATAGCTGTACGGCGCGGGAACACGTCATCTCGCAGGAACGCGTACCCTTGGGCCTGCCGTTTCCGGGCGTCCCACTTAAGAATCGGTTCCAGCACCGCCCAGTACTGCGCCAATTCTGTTTGCAAAGCGCCATATTGCCCAGACTCGACGGGCTCCAATTGGCCGGCATAAGAGGAGAGCTCGGTCTCCATCCGGCGGCGCACATCTTCCAGACTTGCTCCAAATCCTGAAGCTCTCTCGGGATCCGGTTCCAGCAAGTAATCGCGAACGTAGGTACCAGAGAGATATACCTCGGCGCGAATGTTATTGAGCACTCGATTCCGGAAGAGGAACTGGTGGCGGATTTCATCGTCTTCCTTCCGGAACTGACTCAGGACGTGCAGAGCGTCGAATCCAGACAAAGCGATGATCGCGAGCAGCCCGCCAAAACCAGCAAACAACAGCAGCCGGCTCTTCAGCAGCCGGGAACCGCCGTTCTGGATGTTCAGCATCAGCTTCTAGCGTAAACTAGGGGGGACCAGGAGAACATACCGAGCGATTCTCCTTAAACTACCAATTCCTTGCGATCCCATCTCTCCGTGACTGGAACTAGTCTGGAAACATACCGCCTCCATAAGCCCGATTTGATCGAAGGTCCCCATGCCCACTGAGGGTTCGCTGGATCTTCTACCATGGTTTATGGGGAGAAATTACCGATTGTAAAGGGTGGAGAGAAAGCCAAACGAGTGGGAGACTGGAGTGGGCTATGTCCTTAAGAATCATGTCAGTTTTGGGTTCACTCCGCCGGAGCGCAGGGTAAGTTTGCCACCTTTTGGTCACTCCCTCGGTACACCAGATCACAGTCTGATATTCTCGAATGCGTAACACCATCAAGATGACTGCGGGCAAAATCCTTGTCACGACCTCCGCTGTCCTGATCGTGGGAGTAGCCGCGCTGTTTAGCCAGGCATGCTCCAAGGCCACCCATGTAGAAGCGGATTCCCAAGGATCCGCGGCTCCGACCGTCGCGGTAGCCAAGGCCAAGACCGAAGACATGTCCCGCGGGTTAATCATCACGGCTGAGTTCAAGCCGTATCAAGAGATCCCTGTCATGGCAAAGGTTGCAGGGTACGTGAAGAATATCTACGTGGATGTCGGATCCCGCGTGAAAAAGGGAGATCTCCTGGCGGTGCTCGAGATTCCGGAAATGGCGGACGATCAGGCCCGGGCGCAATCGGTGTTGAGCCGCAGCCAGGCGGAGGTCGCGCACGCACGAGACGAGTTGAAGCGGGCCGAGACGGCGCGCAACCTCACGCACGTATACTACACGCGCTTGGCGGACGCGGCTAAGCAGAAGGCCGGCCTCATCGCGCAACAAGACATCGACGATGCCGAGAATAAAGACCTGGTGGCAGAGGCGCAGATCAGCGCGGCCAAATCCAGTCTGTCCGCCGCCGAACAGCAGGTGCAAGTCAGCATGGCGGAACTGCAGAGGATCAAGACTCTGCTGGAATACACCCGCGTCACAGCTCCGTTCACCGGCGTCATTACCAAACGCTACGCCGATGAGGGCTCGATGATCCCGGCCGGGACATCGTCCAGTACGCAGGTCACGCCAGTCGTAAGGCTGTCGGAGAATAGCAGGCTCAGATTGGTTCTGCCGGTCCCCGAGTCCGCTGTTCCGACCGTGCACATCGGACAGCAGGTCGCGGTACGCGTGCCCACACTTGACCGGTCGTTCCCTGGTCAAGTCGCGCGGTTCGCAGACCAAATAGCGATGGCAACGCGCACCATGGACACCGAAGTGGATGTTGAGAATCCAAGCCTGGTTCTCATCCCCGGAATGTTCGCCGAGGTGAATCTCACTCTCGATCACCGGGCCGCTGTGCTGGCCGTTCCAGTGGCCGCCGTGGATGCGAGCAATGGGGCGACCTCAGGCCAGGTTATGGTTGTGACCCCGGACAACCGCGTTGCGACACGGAGCGTGCAGTTAGGGCTCCAGACGGGGGACAACGTGGAGATCCGTTCGGGCCTGCGCGACGGAGATCTGGTGGTCACCAGCAGCCGGGCCAGCCTGCATGACGGTCAAGACGTCCTTCCCAAATTAGTGGATATGGCGGCCAAAGCCGCCAACTGAAGTATTTATGTCGCGTTTTGCAATTCGGACTCCTTACCTCATTGTCGTTATCTGTCTGATGATCCTGGTAGTGGGGGTTAGCAGCGTACTCCGCATGCCGGTGGACATGTTCCCGCCCATCAATATTCCCGTGGTGGTGGTGGCGACCTTCTATAGCGGCATGCCGCCGCAACAGATTGAAACCGATATCACCAGCCGCTTCGAGCGGTTCTTCACACTGGCGGCCGGCACCGAGCATATCGAATCGCGGTCCCTTCCTGGGGTGAGTATCATCCGCGTGTACTTCCAGCCTGGAAGCAATCCGGATTCGGCGGTGACCTCGATTTCGAATCTGGCGATGGCGCAGCTGCGCCGCTTGCCGCCAGGTACGCTGCCGCCGATCGTCTTGAAGTTCGACGCTTCGAGTATTCCGGTCTGCCTGGTGACGTTCAAAGGCGAGGGCCTGAACGAAACGGCGCTGCGCGATCTAGCGCAGTACCAGGTACGAAACCAGATTGCCGGCGTGCCTGGCGCGAGCGTTCCCCAGCCGTTCGGCGGCGCGTACCGGCAGATCATGGTTTACGCGGATCCGTACAAGCTGGAGGCGCACCAGCTTAGCCTCATGGACGTGGTGCGGACGGTGAACCGTTCCAACTTGATCCTGCCCGCCGGGGACGTGCAGCTCGGATCTCTGGACTACAACATCTACACTAACAGCCAGCTTCCCGATATCGATCAAATCAATTCGCTCCCCCTGAAGGTGGTGGGCCAATCGGTAGTCCGCATACATGACGTAGGGTATGCGAAGGACGCGCAACAGATTCAGACCAACATTGTCCGTGTGGACGGCCAACCCTCGGTATACACGCCCGTGCTTAAGCAAGGCGGGGATACCAATACGATCGCGGTGGTGGACGGCGTTCGAGACGCGCTCACCAAGCTGGTGGAAGTGCCCAAGGAACTGAAGACGAGTGTCGTGTTCGATCAGTCCCGCTTCGTCAAGACCGCCATCGAAACTCTGGCGGACGAAGGCGGCATCGGCCTGTTTCTGACCACCGTGATGATCCTGGTCTTCCTGGGAAGTATCCGCGCCACAGTAGCGGTATTCTTTTCCATCCCGCTGTCCGCGCTGGCGGCTGGCATCGCGCTCGCGCTCGGCGGCGGAACCGTCAACAGCATGGTGCTGGGAGGACTGGCCCTCGCATTTTCGCGCCTGATCGATAATTCGGTGGTGGTGCTGGAGAACATCTACCGGCACCTCGAATTGGGCGAGGATCCCGTGACCGCGGCCGAAGTAGGCGGCCGCGAAGTAGCTCTCCCTGTGCTCGCTGCCACACTAACAACGGCGGTGGTGTTCTTCCCGGTAACGTTTCTTTATGGCGTGAGCAAGTTCCTGTTCTCGGCACTGGCCCTAGCCGTGGTGCTGTCGCTGTTCGCATCCTTCGTGGTGGCCATGACCGTGGTGCCGCTGTTCTGCGCTCGATTCTTAAAAACCTCGTCGCATCATGGCACACCCTCCTCGGAGGAGCCCGTGGAAGTGGAACTGAAGAGCGGCCACAACCGCTGGCGTTTTGGAGAGCGCTTCAACGTCTGGTTCAACGACCGGTTTGAGTCTTTTTTGCGCTTCTATGACTGGTTGGTGGGAGGTGTGCTGAACCACCCGTGGGTTACGGTGACAGTGTGCGGCGTCGCCTTTGCCGCCAGCCTCCTGATCTTCCCCTTGCTGGGTCTCTCGTTCTTCCCGCGCACCGATGCCGGGCAATTCGTCATCAATATCAAGGCGCCCAGCGGCACGCGCATCGCGGTCACAGAAAACGAAATCGCGAAAGTGGAGGCCTTGATCCGGGAGATTGTGCCGCCGAGCGAGATGGGGATGATCGTTTCCAACATCGGCGCCACTCCGGACTATTCGGCCATCTATACATCGAACTCGGCCATGCACACTGCTTTCGTCCAAGTGAGCCTGAAGGATGGCCACAAAACCGGAAGTTACGAATACATGCAGAGGGTGAAGGACAAGTTGGCGACGGACATGCCGGAATTGGCGACCTACTTCCAGTCGGGAGGTTTGGTCGACGCGGTCCTCAATCTCGGATTGCCCGCGCCAATTGACGTTCAGGTCGCGGGGAGCAACATGGAAGCGTCCTACGCGACCGCGCTCGATCTCGCGGCGAAGTTCAGGGCGATTCCCGGTGTGGCGGAAGCCTTCATCCCGCAGGACATCGATTATCCGGCCCTCAAGCTGGACATTGACCGAACGCGAGCGAGCGAACTCGGTCTGGATCAGCAGGAAGTCGTCGGCAACGTGATCACTGCGCTCACCAGCAATCAGATGATCGCGCCCAGCTTCTGGATCGACCCCAAAACCGGCAACGACTACATGCTTACCGTCCAGTACACGGAAGGACAAGTCAAGACGCTTTCCGATCTGAGAGCCATCCCGTTGCGAGGGCCGTCGAGCCTCGAGCCGACACGCCTGGATACCGTGAGCGAGATCACCCGGATCAAGTCTCCCACCGAAGTGGATCACTACGCGATCCGCCGCGTGAATGATATTTATGTGCGCCCGCTGAACGAGGATCTGGGCAAGATCGCCAACGGTATCGACAACATTATTGCCCAGTCCCAGGCCCAGGGAAAGATTCCCGCTGGGCTGAACGTGACGCTGCGCGGGATGGTTCAGGGAATGCGGGATTCGTTCAGCAGCTTCACGCTGGGGTTGTCGCTTGCGGTCGTCCTGCTCTATCTCATCCTGGTGGCCCAGTTCCGCAGCTTTGTCGATCCCCTTCTGATCCTGCTGGCGGTTCCGCCCGGTATTTCCGGAGTGTTGTTGACGCTTTGGCTGACGAATACCACGGTGAACGTAATGTCCCTGATGGGCGTGGTCATGTTGACCGGAATTGCGGTATCGAACAGTATTTTGATCGTGGAATTCACACGGCAGCTCCGGGAAGAAGGAAGAGACGTTCGCGACGCAGTGGCCATGGCCTGTCGCGTTCGTCTGCGGCCGGTTCTCATGACCTCGCTGGCGACGATCATCGGCTTGCTTCCGATGGCGCTGAAGCTCGGCGAAGGCAGCGAAAGTTATGCGCCTCTAGCCCGTGCGCTTCTGGGCGGATTAACGGTCTCCGTCATCCTGACGGTATTCCTGGTCCCGGCTGGCTACCTGCTCGTTCACGGAAGGAAGACAGCCAGCTAGTCATGCGAGTCTCCGCGATTCTTCTCCTGGCGGTCCCACTGTGCGCGCGGCTATGCGCTCAACAAGCGATGGCTCTGACCTTGGCGGACGCTGAAAGGCTGGCGATTCAGAATAATCCCCAGTTCGCGGCGGCGCGGCTGAGTGCACTGGCATCCTACCAGGTCCCGATCGAGGTTCGCGCCGGAATGATGCCGACGGTCAGTGGCGCCGTCACCGGAGTCGGAGCTGATTCGGGAAGCCGTCTCGCGGCCGGCGCGCTCAACAATCCGGTGGTCTATAACCGTCTTGGCACGGGTCTGCTCGTCAACCAGCTCGTCACCGACTTCGGGAGAACGGGCAGTCTGATCGCTTCAGCCAAGCTGCATGCACAGGCAGAGGACCAGGTTACGGAAACCGCGCGGGCGGACATCCTGGTCGCGACGGCCCGCGCTTATTTCGCCGTGCTCCGCGGCAATGCCGTGTTGCAGGTCGCGCAGCAGACGGTCTCGGCACGCCAGCTCGTGTCCGACCAGATCACCGCGCTGTTCAACAGCCAACTGAAGTCGCAATTGGACGTCAGCTTCGCCAATGTGAACCTGGCGGATGCCAAACTGCTTCTGGCACAGGCCCAGAACGATTTAAGATCGTCCGAAGCCGCTTTGGCGGCTGCCATCGGGCTGTCCGCGCAGACCTCCTTTTCGCTCTCCGAGGAAGCGCTGCCAAGTGCCTTGCCGGATCAGGTTGATCCTCTGATTCAGCAGGCGCTGCAGGACCGTCCTGAACTCAAGGATCTGCGACTCGAACAAAGCGCGGCCGAACGCTTCGCCAAGGCCGAGCACGCCCTCAACTATCCAACGGTCGGCGTCGCCGGAACCGCCGGATTCGTGCCCGCGGGAGAAACGGCGGTCCCCGGGCGCTATGGCGCCATCGGTCTGAACGTAAACATTCCCGTATTCAATGGAGGTTTGTTTCGGGCCCGGCAGACCGAAGCGGAGTTACGCGCCCAGGCGGCCACCGAACACGTCAATGATCTGACCAATCGGGTCACGCGAGACGTGCGGTTCGCATACTTCGATGCCCGGACCGCATTCGAACGGCTCGGTCTTACGGCCCAGCTGCTTCAGCAAGCCGAACTGGCGCTGGACCTGGCCCGAGGCCGTTACGACCTGGGTCTCAGTTCGATCATAGAATTGAGCCAGGCTCAGTTAAATCTGACTTCGGCGCAAATTGCCAACACCTCCGCCAAGTACGACTACCAGACCCAGCGGACAGTCGTAGACTACGAAATAGGCGCTCTCCGCTGAAGACGGAAGCCTCCTGCCGACGCAGTAAACCAGGCAACGCGTTTCCATGCAGCCGTCACAAGCAGCCAACGTCATACCCTCCACATTGCAACATCCGGTGCGGCTAAGGTTTTGACCTCACCGGCGGTACTGGGCGAATCGAAAGCCTGATGTGGTGCTGTAACGGGTAGGATTACCGGCTCCGTGTACGGGTGCCTGTTCCGAGGTTCGAATGCCAAAGGCGTCGCCGCCGTCGCCATCGGACGGCGTAAACGACTCGGCGTAGGTTGTGTTTTCGAAGGTTTTGAAGGTACCACGGCAGTTCTGGAAAGTTCGGGATCGCGAGCGGTATACGCGGACCCCACGGAATGCCTTGCTCAAGAAGTTGCAACGCAGCGAGAACGGGCAGCGTCGGCTTCCGACCCGATGGCCGACGCTGTACCAATGACACGGCGAGCAGACGAGCCATTCGGTGGCCCGTGGCACGGTCAATCGGGCCATACTTGTTCCGCAGTCGCTCCGCGAACTTGGTGATGGTCCGATGCCAGAGTGCCGTATGATTACGTGTCTCCCCGCTCATGCGCACTGCCTCCACTCGGGTACACGGCTCCTTGTGAGTCACGCGCGAAGACTGGCTTGCGTCAACGGGATCAACTCACAGGTGGCCTTTGCCGTTCACAGGACAACAGCTGGATTCGATGCAGCGGAAAGGTGCTGGAAGACCGTAACACCCGCCCTAAGCGGGGAAAACGAAGCCATCACTCACGACGTCGAATATATGGGCGTTCATCTGGAGCCTGAAGCAAATTCTAGCTTTGTTCCAGATGACTTCCTTGTGGGCCAGGGTATTTCCCCGCGATCAGAGTCTGGATACCGTCTGGCAGATATAGTTGCATTGTTAACGGGTCAAAAGGCGCTGCTAATGGCGGAGGTGATCCGCCTCTTCTTGTCGCGGACAATAGACTGCAAGGAATCCCGCCCCTATCCTGGCTTCGGCCAAGTCTTTGTCCGCGAACACTTCCTCTGTTCCGATGAAGCGGGAAATACTAGCCATCATGGCACCCTAGAAGCCATCCGCCAGAGTACCCGAACCTAGGTTCTCCGCAAAGGAGAGGTTCTCGAAGGCCGAGATGGCGATCCGGTAGTCTCCAGCCGCAAGGGTTCCACCGTTCATTAGGACATCGAAGCATTGGTTGCTGTTGGTGTTCGTCTGTGCGCCCGGAGGGCAGGTGATGCCAAAGAAGGTCGAAGCCAGGAAGTTACCGCCCGAATCGAACAGGCTTAAATATGGTTCTTAACTTTGCTCTATCTATCGCACGACAACCCAGTAGTTCACACGCCGCGAGTTAGGGATCGTGGGCGCCGTTGAAAGTTCTCCCGCGAGCCTGCCATAGATGGCACTCCGGCCCGGCGCCTCCCGGACTTCACGATTGCGATAAGCTGATTCAAACGCCATGGCGCCCTGCGCAGGATGGCATGACTTGATTCACTGAACCCATGAACTCGGACGAATGGACGATTGCGGACGCTTCGGGTCGTCGGGCTTTGGTTCCCGGCACGCTGGTTGGCTTCTACCGCATCGAGGCTCCGCTGGGTGCGGGCGGCATGGGGCAGGTATTTCGCGCCGTGGATACGCGGCTGGGGCGCCCCGTAGCGATCAAGTTCTCGCACGAAAAGTTCAGCGACCGCTTCGAACGCGAGGCGCGGGCGATTTCCGCACTGAATCATCCCAACATCTGCACGCTTTACGACGTGGGCGAGAACTACCTGGTGATGGAGCTTGTGGAGGGCGAGACCCTCGGAGCGCGTCTCAAGAAGGGCGCGCTGCCGATGGATCATGTTCTGCGCTACGGAGCCGAGACGGCGGACGCACTTGCGGCGGCCCACGCCAAAGGCATCACCCATCGCGATCTGAAGCCGGGCAACATGATGCTCGCCAAGATCGGCGTGAAGGCGCTCGACTTCGGCCTCGCCCGCTCCACGCAGGACGAGACGCTGACTCTCACCAACGCCGTGATGGGCACACCCGCCTACATGGCGCCGGAGCAGAGGGAGGGCCTGCCCTGCGATGCGCGCACGGACATCTACGCCCTGGGATTGATCCTGGCCGAAATGGCGACCGGCAGGAGGCAATCCACCGAGGGCCTCAGCGGACCATTCGATCACGTCGTCGAGCGATGCCTGGCGAAGGAGCCGGATGACCGGTGGCAGTCCGCCCGCGACGTCAGAGCCGAGCTATTGTGGGCTGGCAAGGCCCCCTCAGCAGCGGGTGAGCTTTCCCAACCGCCGGGCCACCGCTGGATGATCGCTGCCATCGTGATCCTTTGCGCAGCCTTGCTCGGAGTTGGATTCTTGTGGCTGCGCCGGTCGGCATCGCCGCCAAGCGGCCCTGTGCGGTTCAGTTTCACGATTGACGGACAAGTTAACAACGCCGCGCCGGAACCGTCGCCGGACGGCCACTACATGGTGGCCTCCGCTCTTGACTCTTCCGGGAAGCGTCTGCTCTGGATTCGCTCTGTGAACGAATCCGAGGGCCACTGGATTTCGGGAACCAATGGAGCGGACCTGCCGTTCTGGTCGGGCGACGGCCGCTGGATCGGGTTCTTCGCGGACGGGAGAATCAAAAAGGTGAGTCCCTCCGGAGGTAGTCCTCAAACCGTAGCGGAGGTGCCCGGAGTGTTCGCCGCCACTTGGAATGCCGCGGGCGATATTGTGTACGCGCCGAACAATCGGTCCGAACTCTATCGGATCAAGGAATCCGGAGGACCGCCGCAAGCGCTGACCAAGCTGGACGCCGGTCGCACGGAGAATTCTCACCGCTGGCCGCGGTTTTTGCCGGATGGCCGCCATTTTCTCTTCACCGCGCGATGTACAGACGCCAAAAACAATGCCGTGTATCTAGGCTCGCTGGATTCCCCGGAGACTCACCGGCTCGCCTACGTCGAATCCCAGGCGGTCGATGTTCCCGGCGCTCTGCTCTTCGTTCGCGAAGGGACGCTCTTGCGTCAGGCATTCGATGGAGACAAGCTTTTGGGAGAGCCCGTGGCAGTGGAGGAACATGTCCTTGGCAACACCATTACTGCGCAATCCGCCTTCGGAGCTTCCGCCGATGGCCGCGTGGTGCTCATTCGGCCGGCGGCCTCGGGCGGAAATACTCTAACTTGGTTCAAACGCGACGGCACAGCCGCCGGAACACTGGGCACGCCAGGAACCTTTTATGAGCCGCGAATACTGCCGGATGGCAGGCGGGTTGTGTTGCAACGTCCCGACGGAGATCATGGGAACCGCGATCTGTGGAGCATCGACACTCAGAGTGGCGTTGCCTTCAGGCTCACCACCAATCCGGCCAACGATTTGCAGCACGTACTGTCTCCGGACGGCAAGCAGATCCTGTTCGCGTCGGACCGCGCGGGCCGCCCCGAAATGGAGTTCTATCGGAAGAACTCTGAGGAAGTCGACGGAGAACAAAAACTGGACTTCGGACTGCCTCAGGGGCAGTTCGATCTGATGGATTGGTCACACGACGGGAATTGGGTCACCTTTCACGGACACACACGGCCTGACACCGACATTCTAGTCGCCCCGTTGTCGGGTGACCGCAAGGCGTTCGTGTTTCTGAAAACGCAGTTCCTCGAACTCTACCCGCGATTTTCACCCGATACGAAGTGGATCGCCTACACCTCCGATGAATCCGGAAAGCGCGAGATTTACGCCCGACCTTTTACGGGCGGCCCGGCCAGCGACAGCCTAGCTATCCAGGTATCGAACAGCGGCGGCGGATATCATGTCTGGAGCCGCGACGGCGCCGAGCTCTTCTACCTCGCCCCCGATTTCAAAATGTACTCCGTGCGAACGCGCGATCTGAAAGTGGGAAGCCTGCCTGCCTCAACTCCACTCTTCACCGCTTGCCCGGCAACGCAACCGTTATACGAACCCTTGGGAGGATACCCCTACGACGTGGCCCCGGATGGACGTTTCCTTATTGTTTGCCGGTCTGGACAGAGCAGTTTCGTGGTCACTGCGAATGCGGGCGCTGGCCTAAAGCCCTAGCGAGCGCGACTGCAAATACCGCTGGCCGGATACATTCCAATTGTCCCGAAGGAAGCGGCTATGATTGATTCAGCTAAGCTTACTCGGCTAGAAGGCACATGGGTTTGTCGGCTACCCTTCCATAACGTTTTTGATCGCCCAGCTCTACCCCCGAAGAAAAATTAATGGAAGGATGCCCGTCATCCGGGCGCCAGGAGCTATCTGGCCAACCACCTCAAAAGCATTGAGTTACTGTGCTAAGTGACAAAAGCGGAGGCTGCAGACGGAATAGTCTGCGCGAAGCATCGGATCAATCGTCCAACTGACCTTCGGCGTTATTTCTTCAGCATCGCCTGCCAGTCGAGGTCCACCGTCAGCCCGTCCCGCCCGTTAGCACAAAGATTCAAGCAGGATTTCAAAGCTGGATCGCGCGATCGGGAGGCTCAGGCGCTCCCGTGCCGAGCCAAACGCGGGATTCCCCGCGACGCGTTGCGGCTTCCAGCGCGCATTTCCGGCTTAATTTGCGAGCGGAGACCTTTCTAAGGATCACGCAGACCGCCTGATCTCTTTGATTCCGAGGCCAAGGCGTCGCCTCAGTAGGACTCGCAGAATCGAGCCTTCCGTGTATCCCACACGCACCGCGATCTCGTCGACGCTCGCGCTGCTGGTCTTCAGAAGGTGCACCGCGCGCTCCACGCGCAAGCTTTGGAAATAAGACAGCGGCGACTTTCCGAGCACCATCTGCATGCGGCGCGCAAGTGTTCGCTTGCTCGAACCGACGGCTGCCGCCGCCTCGTCCAAAGAAAACCCGTGCTTCAAGCGGGCGCGCGCCCAGCTTTCGAAGCGCTGAACCAAGGGATCGGAATGTAGCAGATGATCCGTAAGCGCGTAGGCCGACTGATACGGCCTGGAATCGACGATTAGGTATTTTGCCGTCAAAGAAGCCAGCTTCGGGCTTACCCCCCGCACCAGCCACAACGCGAGATCGATGTGACTGAGAGCCGCTCCGGCCGTAACAATCTTGCCGGATTTCACAATCATGTTCGATTCATCCAGCAGCACTCGGGGATATCGCTTCCGAAATAACGGCGCCAGCCACCATGTTGTGGTCGCCTTATGATGATCCAGCAGGCCGGACTCGGCCATCACAAAGGTTCCGATGCAGGCCGCGGTCATCGTTGCGCCGCGGCGAGCCGATTCTCGAAGCGAAGCGCCCGCATCCTGGACGTCCGGCCTCGCAAGTGCACTCTCCAACGCGCCAGGCATCTTGAACCCAATTGCCGGAAGCACAACGCAATCGGGCGCGCGCCAACCAGTTGGGTCCAGCGGCACCATCAAACCCTGCGATGTCTTCACCGCCTTACGCACCCCGGTGATCTTCACCTCGAAGCGGGGCACAGGAAGCGCCGATAATCCGATCAACTCATTGGCGGTTTGGAACACGTCCAGTACAGCAGACAGTCCCAGGTCGAAAACGCCGTCCAGAACCAGCACATTCATCCGCATGGCAATAATGATACTAAAGATGGCGATCTTGCCTCTGGTAAGAATACCCACCGGGGCGTAATCTCGAAACAGGCCGACACTTCGGCCTAAGGAGAACTCGACAAATGCTTTCACTTGGATTGTTTGTACGACTGGAGGCGAAACCCGGGAAGGAGAAAGAGATCGCCGCCTTCCTGATGCAAGGTCTTCAAATGGTGCAGGGGGAGACCATCAATCCGCTGTGGTTCGCGCTGCGCCTGGGCCCCTCCACATTCGGCGTATTCGATGCGTTTCAAAATGAGCCGGGGCGGCAGGCTCACCTCAATGGGCCCATTGCCAAAGCGCTCATGGCCCAGACCCCCAATCTCATGGCTCCGCCTTCCATAGAAAAACTGGACGTTCTGGGCGCCAAAATTTCGCGGGAAGTGGGCAATGCAGATTAAGGTCAAGACGGCGCTGATCGCGGGTAGCTCGCGCGGATTGGGGCGGCAGAGCGCGGTGAACCTTGTAACGGAGGGTGTTAAGAAAATCGCGCTTCACTATCGGACCGGAAGGTCCGATAGCGCCTCGGTATACCTTCACTTTTGTTGGGGTTAGCTCACCCCAAACGACCAACTCCTTCCATGAGAAAGCCGGTCTGTGTCAAGAGCAAAATCAGCAAGCCCTGGTAATGCGACAGAGGTGAGCCCGTGCAGAGAGCGCCTGCCATTGCCTGTTAGAGGAAAGATTTGCGGGATGCTGCGGCAACAGGGCAATGGCAGGCCCGTTGGCTCGGTTGTAGCTCTGGTGAGGACACACCTCTGGCTCCTTCCTCCGTCTGTCCTTTATAAGATCACCGCTTCTGTCGCCATCCTTCCATCCGCATTGTTGAATGAGCCGTGTTAGGCTCCATGCCAGTTGGGCGTTCTCGTTTCAATGAGTGCTGCCATCTGAGTGCCGACCTCGATCTCCCAGTAATACCGCCAGCTTCCGGGCCATCGCCATCACAGCGCGCTTCTTGGCATTGCGGCCTCCCCGTTGGGCCAATTTCAGGCCCCACCGCCGCAGGTCACTATCTAAAGTCATCGTGGCCCACGCCCGGAACGTGCGGCTGACCTTCTTCATTGCCGGTCTCCTTTGGATTGCACCGTTGAGTGCGTGATTTATTCGGGAGCTTAACGCATCCCGCGGGAGACCGGCTTTCTCATCCCATCTGAGTGACGGCGCATCCGGAGAGCGTCGGGATAAACCGGCATGTTGTAGGGGATGCAAGAGCCCTACGGAAAAGGAGAGTAGCGAATCCATTCTGGCCTCGAGTCTTGCGGGCGGCATCGCGAGGTGTCGGTCGAAGCGTAGACAGAGGTATCAGTGGGCGGGGCTATTGAGCTTCGAAAAGCCGTTGGTCCAGGACGCCGACTCCATTTTGAGAGGAGGAAGGCAACACGACAACCACGTTAAACGCGAGTGGATTGATCGGTCCTGCGTAGTCGTTAGAACCCGCGCACGCTGAGAAACAACATGCACGAGAACCGAGAGAGCTCCTGGACGTCTTGGCTCGCACAGCAAGACCGGTCCGCAAAGGCCATAAACCGAACGGCGGACGCGAACGTTCAGGAGCAGTCGGACTGTGCCGTAGTACCGATGAACCAGCCGAACAAAGAAGGGCAACCTTCGGCGGAGGTTGGGGAGGGAAGGGCACAGACCGAGGAGAACATCGTTCCATCTAACATGCTCCCGACACAGAGCGGGAAGCGCATGTCCCAGGGGTTGAACGGTGTGCGGAAGGCAGCAAAAGAGAGGAAGCAGGAACGGTTCACCGCTCTGCTCCACCATGTAACAGTTGATCTGCTGCGGGACAGCTTCTGCGCCTTAAAGCGAAAGGCTGCACCGGGAGTGGATGGCGTGACATGGCAGGAGTATGAAACCGGAATGGAGGATCGACTCGTCGATCTGCACAGCCGGGTGCACGGGGGAGCGTATCGGGCACAGCCCTCGCGGAGAGTCTACATACCGAAGCCGGACGGACGGCAACGACCGTTAGGCATCGCGGCGCTGGAGGACAAGATTGTTCAACAGGCTGTGGTGACCATTCTCAACCAGATTTACGAGGTGGACTTCCAGGGCTTTTCGTATGGGTTCCGGCCGGGTCGCAGCCCGCATCAAGCGCTAGACGCGCTGTATGTGGGCATCCAACGGAAGCGCGTGAACTGGGTGCTCGACGCGGACATTCGTGGCTTCTTTGACAACATGAGCCACGAATGGACCATGAAGTTCGTCGAGCATCGTGTGGCTGATCGCCGGCTGCTTCGCCAGATCCAGAAATGGTTGAAGGCGGGAGTGTCGGAAGATGGCCAGTGGTCGGAGACCAAGGTAGGGACGCCGCAGGGAGCAGTGGTTTCTCCGCTGCTCGCGAACGTGTATCTACATTATGTCTTCGATCTGTGGGTGGAAGCCTGGCGCAAGAGAGTGGCACGGGGCGATGTCATTGTCGTCCGCTACGCCGATGATCTTGTGGTGGGTTTTGAGAGTCGGGCGGAAGCTCAGCGGTTTCTGGAAGAGTTCCGGGAGCGGCTGGCCAAGTTCGGCCTGGAATTACATGCGGATAAGACACGATTGATCGAGTTCGGGCGGTTCGCCGCTCAACACCGAAAGCAGCGCGGCGAGGGAAAGCCGGAGACCTTTACGTTCCTGGGTTTCACCCACTTCTGTGGGCGGACCACTCACGCCGGAGCTTTCACCGTTTGGCGGATTACGGCCAAGAAGCGGATGGCGGTGAAGTTGCAAGCTATCAAGGCAGAACTTCATCGCCGGAAGCATGACCCTACCCGCGAGACTGGCGCATGGCTTCGGAAGGTGGTGCTGGGTTATTACCAATACCATGCTGTTCCCGGGAACTCGACTCAGTTGCGCATCTTCTGGCGGCGCGCTTGCCGATTGTGGCGGAATGTTCTAGTTCGTCGCAGTCAACGCGCCCAGGTGCGCTGGGGGCGGTTGTTCCCCATCTTGTACCGGTGGATTCCGCAACCCCGTGTTCTGCATCCCTATCCTCATGTCCGCTTCGCCGCCACTCATCCTCGGTAAGAGCCGTGTGCGTAAACGCGCTCGCACGGATCTGTGCGGGGGGCGATCAGCGATGGTCGTCCCTACCGCGACCGTTATTTGTCGTGCGGATGGCCCAACCCGACTGGATAGACATAATGAAGATGACCATCGATGCCGATTCTAGTAGTGCTCCCAGGTGCCTATGAATGCCTGCTAGGTTCGGCCTGTTGAGGAATGGACCGATGAAATCATTGGTGAATATAGCCAGACCGTTGTACGTATCCGTCGTCTTCCTGGGTCTTTTGCTCGGGGGCTGCGGGCAGATGTCCCAATCGTTGTATTTGGCTAGCTATGACCGCGACATCAGCAGTTCCACACGGGCTATCGAGACCGCTCGCGATGACGCCCACCGCGCAGCGGCATATACAAAGCGAGGCAGCGCCTATTCGGAGAAAGCTCGCTATAGCCGGGCTTTCAAGCTGATCCCACCTGATGAATACGCTCGTTTGTTCGGTCTTGCCATCAAGGATCATGACCAGGCCATAGGACTCGATCCGGCTAGCGCCGAGGCTTATTACAGACGGGGGGAAACCTATTACGACCGGGCCGCCCTGGAAACCGTGATGGACGGCGTGTTGGTGGTTAGTGATGCCGCCCGGAAGGCTTGGTTCGATCCGGCAACCGCCGATTTCAGAAAGGCCGTCGAGAAAGATGGCCGGCACTATCTGGCGTGGGACAGGCTCGGCTTGACCCATGAGACGACCGGCGAACTCGACCAGGCCATCAGCGACTACTCGCAAGAGATGGCACTGAATCCGCTGGGCAGGACGCGCTTGGCCGACGCCTACTGCGCCCGGGGGGACTCTGACCAGAAAGAGAAGAAGCACGATGCCGCCATCGCGGATTACGAGAAATCGATCGACACCGGCGCTAGCGCCGACGGCTGCTCGTGCGATCCCTACAATCCGCTGCTCGTGCTCTACGTTGAGGACCGGCGCTACGACCAGGGCTGGGAAGTCGTCCACAAGGCGCGGAGGTCCAGAAAATGGATCGAGCCCGGATTCCTGGATACATTGAAGAAGGAATCCGGACGCAGCAACTAACGTCGCGTCGGTGCGCATTGCGCATGGGGTTGATTCGGTTTGGCTTAGCTCCCGGCAGAGCAACTGGATCCTGAGTGACCGCGCATCCGGTATGTATGGTCCGCCGCCTGGATGCAAGCGAAAAATGAGAGGGACAGGGTTGGTTTGCGCAAATGTATACGGCCTTTTGTGGAGTAAGAGTACTCCGGGCCAGGATGGAATGCGCTGCGCTCTCTTCCCATTTAGCTACGCAGTCTTGGAAGACCGCTACCGGATTCGGGTTTAGAGAGCGCCGGTTTTGACCGTTGTG